>NZ_JBXUHP010000018.1:251872-975114 GCF_057179845.1 Stenotrophomonas maltophilia group sp. SKK55 | reverse complement strand
CTGGTCGCGGTGATGCGCAAGATGCTGGTGATCCTCAACGCCCGCAAGCGTGACGCGGAGGCCCAGATGGCCTCCGCCTGACAAGACAGTTGCTACAGCCAACGGATCTGGCCGTCGATGACCGGCTGCACCTGGCCGCCGATCCATACCGTGCCCTGCGCATCGACCTGTACCTGCACGCGACCATCGCGACCGACTTCGCGGCCCTGGCTGGCCACGTAGCGGCCCTCGCGGCCGGGCAGGGCATTGTGCTGCCGCAGCCAGGCGCCTATCAGTGCATTGGCACTGCCGGTCACGGGATCCTCGGGCACGGCGGGCGCATCAGCGGGGCAGAAGGCACGCACCACGCGGGTGTGGCCGGTGCCGGCTTCATCGGCGAAGACGGCCAGGCCTGTAGCGTCGGTGGCGAGGCTCCAGTCGGCCAGCGCGGCCATGTCCGGCAGCAGGCTGCGCACGGCGTCGGCATCGCGCAGTGGCAGCAGCCACCAGCGTGCGCCGTTGTCCCAGAGTTCCGGCACCTGCCCGTCGGCAGCGAGCGCCAACAGCGCGGCGGGCGCTCCGCCTGCCTCCGTGTCCAGTTGCCGTGCCGGCGGGCTGGCCAGCTGGATCTCCAGTGCCTCGGCCGGGCCGCTCACCCATACCGGCAGCAACCCTGCCGCGCATTGCTGCAGCAGGGCGCCGGCGCGCGGTTGGGCCAGGCCGCAGGTCACCGCCGCCCAGGCGGCGCCGACGCTGGGGTGGCCGGCGAAGGCCAGCTCACGGGTCGGGGTGAAGATGCGGATGTGGTAGTCGGCGCCGGGCGCGGTGGGGCGCAGGAAGAACACCGTCTCGGACAGGTTCAGCCAGGCGGCCAGGGCCTGCATCTGGCTGCTGGAGAGCGCGTCGGCGTCCAGGATGACGCCCAGTGGATTGCCGGTTCCGGGGCGGGGGCCGAAGACATCGAGCTGCAGGTAACGGAGGACGGCCATCTACGGGGATATTGCGCTTAGAATCAAAGGTTCCGCCCCCGAGGGCGGCTTCCCCACATTCTACATAGCCAATCCATGTCAGCTTCCCCCCTTGTCGATCGTTGGATCGTACTGAAGTTCGGCGGCACTTCGGTGTCGCGTCGTCACCGCTGGGACACGATCGGGAAGCTGGCGAAAAAACGCGCGGAAGAGACCGGATCGCGCGTGCTGGTGGTGGTATCGGCGCTGTCCGGGGTCACCAACGAACTGACCGCGATTGCCGACGGCGCGCCGGACAGCGGTGATCGCGTGGCAGCGCTTGTCGAGCGCCATGAGGGCTTCCTGGCCGAACTCGGCCTGGGCCGCGAGGTGCTGGCCGAACGGCTGGCGGCGCTGCAGGGCCTGCTCGACGATGCGCGGGCGGCCACCCGTCCGCTGGATTGGCAGGCCGAAGTGCTGGGCCAGGGCGAGCTGCTGTCCTCCACCCTGGGCGCGGCCTATCTGCGCGCCTCGGGCCTGGACATGGGCTGGATGGATGCCCGCCAGTGGCTGGACGCGATGCCGCCGCAGCCGAACCAGAGCGACTGGTCGCAGCGGCTGTCGGTGAACTGCCAGTGGCGCGCCGACGCGGAGTGGATGCAGCGCTTCCGCGCGCAGCCGACCCGCCTGCTGATCACCCAGGGCTTCATTTCGCGGCATGCCGATGGCGGTACCGCCATCCTCGGCCGTGGTGGCTCGGATACCTCGGCGGCGTACTTCGGTGCGCTGCTCGGCGCCAGCCGGGTGGAGATCTGGACCGATGTGCCGGGCATGTTCAGCGCCAATCCGAAGGACGTGCCGGACGCACGCCTGCTGACCCGCCTGGACTATTACGAAGCGCAGGAAATCGCCACCACCGGCGCCAAGGTGCTGCACCCGCGCTCGATCAAGCCGTGCCGCGATGCCGGCGTGCCGATGGCCATCCTCGATACCGAGCGCCCGGAACTGCCGGGCACCAGCATCGATGGCAGCGCCGCACCGGTGCCGGGGGTGAAGGCGATCAGCCGCCGCAATGGCATCGTGCTGGTGTCGATGGAAGGCATCGGCATGTGGCAGCAGGTCGGCTTCCTGGCCGATGTGTTCAACCTGTTCAAGAAGCACGGCCTGTCGGTGGACCTGATCGGTTCGGCCGAGACCAACGTCACCGTGTCGCTGGACCCGTCCGAGAACCTGGTCAACACCGATGTGCTGGCCGCGCTGTCGGCCGACCTGTCGCAGATCTGCAAGGTGAAGGTGATCGTGCCGTGCGCGGCGATCACCCTGGTGGGCCGCGGCATGCGGTCGCTGCTGCACAAGCTGTCGGACGTGTGGGCCACCTTCGGCCGCGAGCGCGTGCACATGATCTCGCAGTCGTCCAACGACCTGAACCTGACCTTCGTCATCGACGAGGCCGATGCCGATGGCCTGCTGCCAATCCTGCACGCAGAGCTGATCGACAGCGGCGCGATGCCGGTGGAGGAGACCGAAGTGTTCGGCCCGCGCTGGCGCGAGATTGCCGGCACCGTGCGCCCGCGCGGCACGCCGTGGTGGCGCGGCCAGCGTGCGCACCTGCTGCAGCTGGCCGATGCCGGTACGCCGCGCTACGTCTATCACCTGCCGACGGTGCGCGCCCGCGCCCGTGCACTGGCCGCAATCAAGCCGATCGACCAGCGCTACTACGCGATCAAGGCCAACAGCCACCCGGCCATCCTGCAGCTGCTGGAAGCCGAAGGCTTCGGCCTGGAGTGCGTGTCGCACGGCGAGCTGAAGCATGTGTTCCAGCACCTGCCGGAACTGTCGCCCAAGCGCGTGCTGTTCACCCCCAGCTTCTGCCCGCGCAGCGAGTACGAGGCGGCGTTTGCGCTGGGCGTGACCGTGACCGTCGACAACGTGGAAGCGCTGCAGCGCTGGCCGGACCTGTTCCGCAATCGCGAGCTGTGGCTGCGCGTCGATCTGGGCCGGGGCGAGGGCCACCACGCCAAGGTCCGCACCGGTGGCAAGGAGTCCAAGTTCGGCCTGCCGATCGCCCGCGTCGACGAGTTCGTGCGCGCGGCCACCGAACTGGGCAGCCGCGTGGTGGGCCTGCATGCGCACCTGGGCAGCGGCGTGGAAACCGCGCAGCACTGGCGCCTGATGTGCGATGAGCTGGCCGGTTTCGCCCGCCGCATCGGCAGCGTGCAGACCATCGATATCGGTGGCGGCCTGCCGATTCCGTACAGCGATGAAGACGAACCCTTCGACCTGGACGCCTGGGCCGAGGGCCTGGCCGAGGTAAAGGCACTGCACCCGGCATTCCGCCTGGCGATCGAGCCGGGCCGCTACCTGGTGGCCGAATCGGGCGTGCTGCTGACCCATGCCACCCAGGTGGTGGAAAAGGACGGCGTGCGCCGTGTCGGCCTGGACGCCGGCATGAACGCACTGATGCGCCCGGCGCTGTACGACGCCTGGCATGACATCGAGAACCTCAGCCGCCAGGGCGGTTATGCCGAAGCGGCGTTCGACGTGGTCGGCCCGATCTGCGAATCCAGCGATGTGTTTGGCAAGCGCCGCAAGCTGCCGGTGTCGACCGCGCCGGACGACGTGATGCTGATCGCCGATGCCGGTGCCTACGGCTATGTGATGGCCAACACCTACAACCAGCGGATGCTGCCGCGCGAAGACGTGATCGAATGAACACCGCCCGCGCCCTGCACCCGCCCACCGACACGCCCCGCGCCCTCGCGCGGACCCGTGCCTGACCGGATACACCATGACTGCTTTCGACAAACACCAGGTTTCCCGCTTCCGCTTCGTCCGCTGCGACTTCGCGGCGGATACCGGCGTGGCCCGGCTGGTCTACGCCTTCGACGACGGCCCGGAGATGGTGGAAACCATCACCGTGCCCGGCGCCCCGTTCGTGCTGGACGAGGCGCGCGCCGCCGCCGTGCAGCGTGCGCTGCAGCTGCTGCACCTGATCGCCGGCGTCAGCTACTACAAGGCCGGCGTACCGGATACGGTCAGCATCGACAGTTACAGCATCGATGCCGATACCGCCGCACTGGTGGAGACCATTTACCTCAATGGCCTGGGCGAATTCGCCTACCGCAACGGCCTGAACCTGCGCGGCCGCTTCCGGTTGCCGGTGCAGGGCGAGGCCGTGCAGGCGCCGGCGCTGGGCCTGCGGCCGCACGCGCTGGTGGCCATCGGCGGCGGCAAGGATTCGCTGGTCAGCATCGAAGCGCTGCGCCGTGCCGGCGTGGACGAGACGGTGACCTGGATCGGTGGCTCGCAGCTGATCCGTGCGTGCGCCGAGCGCACCGGCCTGCCGACATTGAACCTGGGCCGCACGCTGGCACCGGAACTGTTCGAGCTCAACCGCCAGGGTGCCTGGAACGGCCATATCCCGGTGACGGTGGTGAACTCGGCAATCATGGTGCTGGCCGCGTTGCTGCACGGCGTGGACCAGGTCGTGTTCTCCAACGAGCGTTCGGCCAGCTACGGCAGCCAGATTCCGGGCACCGGCGAAGTGAACCACCAGTGGTCCAAGGGCTGGGCCTGCGAGCAGGCGTTCGGCAGCCATGTGCGGAAGTACGTGGCGGCGGATCTGCAGTACTACTCGCTGCTGCGACCGATGTCCGAGCTGGCGGTGGCCCGCCAGTTCGCCAAGACTGATTTCTACGACGCGCACTTCTCCAGCTGCAACCGCAATTTCCACATCCTCGGCGAGCGCCCGGTGAACCGCTGGTGTGGCGTCTGCCCGAAGTGCCATTTCGTGTTCCTGGCGCTGGCCCCGTTCATGCCCAAGACGCGCCTGGTGCGCATCTTCGGCCGCAACCTGCTGGACGATGCCGAGCAGGCCGGTGGCTTCGATGCGCTGCTGGAATTCCAGGACCACAAGCCGTTCGAGTGCGTGGGTGAAGGCCGCGAATCGCGTGCGGCGATGGCGACGCTGGCGCAGCGCCCGGAGTGGAAGGAAGACGTGCTGGTGAAGCGCTTCTGCAACGAGATCCAGCCGCAGCTGGATGCCGCCGAACTGGAACTGGCACCGCTGCTGCAACTGCAGGGCGAGCACCGCGTTCCGGCTGCGCTGTGGGAACGGGTGCGTGAAGATTTCGAAGCTTGAAGGAAAGCGCGTCGTGCTGTGGGGCTGGGGCCGCGAGGGCCGCGCCGCGTTTGCGGTGCTGCGTGAGCGCCTGCCCGCGCTGCCGCTGAGCCTGTTCTGTCCGGCGGCCGAAGTCGGGGCCGCACGCGTGGAAACACAGGGCGCGCTGGACGTCCGTGGCGAGCCTTCTGCTGAAGCACTGGCCGCGTTCGACGTGGTGATCAAATCGCCCGGGATCAGCCCCTATCAGCCGATCGCGCTGGCGGCGGCAGCGCAGGGCACCACCTTCATCGGCGGCACCGCGCTGTGGTTCGCCGAACACGCGGCCGACGATGGCATCGTGCACGACACCGTGTGCGTGACCGGCACCAAGGGCAAGAGCACCACCACCGCGCTGGTCGCGCACCTTTTGCGCGCGGCCGGGCATCGCACCGGACTGGTCGGCAACATCGGCCTGCCGCTGCTGGAAGTGCTGGACCCGCAGCCGGCGCCCGAGTACTGGGCCGTCGAGCTGTCCAGCTACCAGACCGGTGAAGTGGCGCGCAGTGGCACCCACCCGCAGGTGGCAGTGGTGCTGAACCTGTTCCCGGAACACCTGGACTGGCACGGCAGCGAACAGCGTTACATCGAGGACAAGCTGCGGCTGGTGACGGAAGCCGCGCCGCGCATTGCCGTGCTCAATGCCGCCGATCCGCACCTGGCGGCACTGTCGCTGCCCGATAGTGAGGTGGTCTGGTTCAACCAGCCGCAGGGCTGGCATATGCGGGGCGACATCGTGCATCGCGGCGAACAGGCGGTGTTCGATACCCGCAACACGCCGCTGCCGGGCCGCCACAACCGCGGCAACCTGTGCGCGGTGCTGGCCGCGCTGGAGGCACTGGGGCTGGACGCGGTGGCGCTGGCACCGGCGGTGCAGGATTTCCGCCCGCTGCCGAACCGCCTGCAGCGCATCGGCGTGGCCGATGGCCTGACCTACGTCAACGATTCGATCAGCACCACGCCGCACGCCAGCCTGGCCGCACTGGAGTGCTTCGCCGGGCAGCGCATCGCGCTGCTGGTGGGCGGGCACGACCGTGGCCTGGACTGGACCGACTTCATGCAGCACATGGCGCACGATGTGCCGCCGGTGGAGATCGTGACCATGGGCAGCAACGGCCCGCGCATCCATGCCATGCTGCAGCCGCTGGCCGATGCCGGTCGCTTTGGTCTGCACGCGGCGTCGGATCTGCCCGAGGCGATGGCCTTGGCGCGCGCCGCGCTGGGGGCGCAGGGCGGTGTGGTTCTGCTGTCGCCGGGCGCGCCAAGCTTTGGTGCTTACCGCGACTACGTGGCGCGTGGCCGCCATTTCGCCGTACTGGCCGGATTCGATCCGGACAGCATCAGCGCGATTCCGGGGTTGGGTATCGCCTGATCCGCCGGATCGGGGTCGGATCCCTTTCCTCAGGAAAGGGCTCTGACCCCGGCGAGTTACCATGGGCGCATCCCCGGACGGACCCGGATAGCCGCGTGTGCACCTTCATTACCCTGTTCCTGCCCGCATCCTTATCGCACATTGAAGCCGCCGCGATCATGCAGCGCAGTGGCCGGCGCCTGTTCGCGCAGGATTCGCCCAGCCTGCAGTCAGCGGTCGGGCCCGGTTGGCAGCCGTGGTTGAGTGCCGTGCACTGCGATTGCGGCACGTCGCTGGCCTCGGCGCAGGCGGTTCGTGCGTGGAACGGCGATGCCGAACGCTGGCGCAGGAAGGGCTGGAGCGAAGCGAAGATCGCGCGCGCGTTGGCGGCGCAGTTGGCGCGGCATGAACAGGATCAGCAGGCACGCCGCGATGAAGCGCTGGACGATGCCGGCCAGTGGTTGCAGCGTATCGACGCGCTGTTGCAGGCTGGGGCCGCGCGCATCGGCCTGCTGGTGCGCGATTACGAGGGTTCGGTGGGTGCCCGGCAGCCGAAGCCGCCGGAACGCCACTGGCCGCGCGCGCATCTGGCGGCGTCGGATCTGCTGGCATTCGAGCCGGGCACGTTGCACTGGATCGAGCGTGGGTGAGGCCGTCATCCACGCATGGCGTGGATCTACTGTAGAGCCGAGCCCACGCTCGGCTGCCTTCATCCGTCTTCATCGATGAACGCGTAATCGCCATCGATCAGCTGCTGCAGATACACATCGAAGCTCCGCGCAATGACCGCATAGCTGTCCGGATCGTGCAGGTAGCGCACCACCTGGCCGACGGTGCCGCCTGGCGCGGGATCGAAATCCAGGTACAGCATCGACGTGCCACCGTTGTTCATGCAGTGCGAGAAACACAGCCGGCGGTTCATCGGCAGATCCGCGTCGATGCCCTCGCCGAGAATCTCCGGTTCCTCATCCAGCCACTCTTCGTAGATGGAACGGATGCTGTCGTCCCACTGCTGCTGGTCCTCGAAGATCTGCGCGACCGAGCGCAGGTAGTACGGGTAGCCACCGTCCTCCACGTCCGAGCCCAGCATCAGTACGCAGACCTTGCCGCCGGGGTACTCCCGGTAGTGGGTGCCATCCACGCGCGATAGGAGTTCCACCAGGCTGTCCGGCACCTGCGGCCACTGCGCACGCAGGCGCTGCAGGTCCTCGGCGCTGGCGCCCTGGACATGTGCCCACTGCGGGGCATCCTCGGCAGGCAAACGCGGGATCAGGACAGACAGAAAGCGATCAACAGGATTCATGCGAAAAAAGGGGACGGAGGGGACTAAGTCGTATCCAACCACACCTGCGTCACGCCGCCAATGCAGAATGCGGCGCGGGAGGGGCGATTACGGCTTAATCCCCTCCGTCCCCTTTTTCTTGCGGAGCAGGCGCATGAATCGTTGGCGTTGCGGTGTGGCGATGATGCTGGGGCTGGCGGCGATGCCGGCCTGGGCGGCGATGAAGACGCAGCCGGTGGAATGGAAACACCAGGGCACGACCTTCAGTGGCGTGCTGGTCTATGACGACGGCGAGCATGACAAGCGCCCTGGCCTGGTGATGGTGCCGAACTGGAAGGGCGTGAACGAATCGGCCATCGAGAAGGCCAAGCAACTGGCCGGTGACGACTACGTGGTGCTGGTGGCCGATGTCTACGGCAAGGGTGTGCGGCCGAAGACCGATGCCGAGGCCGGGCCGGTGGCGACCAAGCTGCGCAACGACCGGCCGTTGCTGCGTGCCCGCGCGCTGGAGGCGGTGAACGTGCTCAAGGCGCAGGCCGGCAAGGTGCCGCTGGATGCCGGCCGGATCGGTGCGGTCGGTTTCTGTTTCGGTGGCACCACGGTGCTGGAGCTGGCCCGCGCCGGTGCGCCGCTGGCTGCTGTGGTCAGCCTGCACGGTGGGTTGGGTTCGCCGTTGCCGGCGCAGGCCGGTGGCACCCATCCGTCCGTGCTGGTGCTCAACGGGGCCGACGACAAGAGCGTGACCGCCGAGGACATCGCCGCTTTCCAGAAGGAAATGGACGTGGCCAAGGTCGATTGGGAGTTCACCAACTACAGCGGTGCCGTGCACTGCTTCGCCGAGCGCGACGCCAACAGCCCGCCGGGCTGCCAGTACAACGAGCGGGCGGCCAAGCGCGCGTGGAAGGCGCTGGATGAGTTCTTCGAGGAACGCTTCCGGTAATAAACGGCGTGCCGACCAACGGTCGGCACCCACCGGAATGCCGGTTTGGTGGGTGCCGACCGTTGGTCGGCACACCTCAACCCATCAATGCGAGCGCTGCACCGCGTAGCGGGCCAGGCCGCGCAGGGCAGCCACGGCGTCATTGTCGCCCAGGCCGTCGAGCGCACGCTCGGCGGCTTCGGCGTACTCTTCGGCACGGCGGCGGCTGTACTCCAGGCCGCCGGTGGCGCGGATCGCGGCCAGCACTTCCGGCATCGCCGAGGCGTCGCCGTCCTGCACGATGGTGCGCAGGCGCTCGCGGGTAGCGTCATCAGAGTGGGCCATCGCGTGGATCAGCGGCAGCGTGGCCTTGCCCTCGGCGAGGTCGTCGCCCAGGTTCTTGCCCAGCTCCTCGGCGTTGGCCGAGTAGTCCAGCACGTCGTCGGCGATCTGGAATGCGTAGCCCAGGTGCATGCCGTAGTCGAACAGGGCCTGCTGGGTCGCTTCATCCACGCCGCTGGCCAGCGCGCCCAGGCGGGTACCGGCGGCGAACAGCACCGCGGTCTTGCGCTCGATCACGCGCAGGTAGGCGGCTTCGTCGGTATCCGGGTTGTGCACGTGCAGCAGCTGCAGCACTTCACCCTCGGCGATGCGGTTGGTGGCATCGGCCAGGATCTGCATCACCGGCATGCGCTCCAGCTCGACCATCAGCTGGAAGCTGCGCGAGTACAGGAAGTCGCCCACCAGCACGCTGGGCGCGTTGCCCCACAGCGCGTTGGCGGTGCTGCGGCCACGCCGCAGGCTGGACTCGTCCACCACGTCGTCGTGCAGCAGGGTAGAGGTGTGGATGAACTCGATGATCGCCGCCAGCTGGTGGTGCTCCGGGCCGGCCTGGCCGACCGCGTGGCCGGCCAGCATCACCAGCATCGGGCGCAGGCGCTTGCCGCCGGCGGAAATGATGTGGTCGGCGATCTGGTTGATCAGCACGACGTCCGAGGACAGCCGGCGCCGGATCAGGGCGTCGACGGCGGCCATGTCGGCCGCGGCAAGCGACTGGATCTGGGGCAGGCCCAGGGCGGGACGGGTGTCTTCGGTGATGGTCATGCGATCAGGCTTTCAGGCTCACCATCGATTATAGGCGCTGGCCGTGAATTCGGGCGCAAACCGGCCCGGGCGGCAATTCCAACCCGGCCTGCGCGGCCCTTCGCGTGAATACGTATGCAGGTTGCGCCATGCCCGCGAGGCCACCGCTAAGCTTGCCGGATCAGGATTTCGGCCCGCTGCCGGCGGGTCCCGCATGCCCGGAGGGGGGCTGTCGATGTCGCACTATCCATGGTGGCGCGGAGCCGTCATCTACCAGATCTACCCGCGCAGTTTCCTCGATGCCAACGGCGATGGGGTGGGCGACCTGCCGGGCATCATCGAGCGCCTGGACCACATTGCCGCGCTGGGCGTGGATGCGATCTGGATCTCGCCGTTCTTCAAGTCCCCCATGGCCGACTTCGGCTACGACATCGCCGACTACCGCGACGTCGACCCGCTGTTCGGCAGCCTGGACGACTTCGACCGCCTGCTGGCCAAGGCCCATGGCCTGGGCCTGAAGGTGATGATCGACCAGGTGCTGAGCCATACCTCGATCGAGCATGCCTGGTTCCGTGAGAGCCGCCAGGACCGCAGCAATCCGAAGGCCGACTGGTACGTGTGGGCCGACCCGCGCGAGGACGGCACCCCGCCGAACAACTGGCTGTCGCTGTTCGGCGGCTGTGCCTGGCAGTGGGAGCCGCGCCGCGAGCAGTACTACCTGCACAACTTCCTGGTCGACCAGCCGGACCTGAACTTCCATCACCCGGACGTGCAGCAGGCCACCCTGGACAATGTCCGTTTCTGGCTCGATCGCGGCGTGGATGGCTTCCGCCTGGATGCGATCAACTTCTGCTTCCACGACGCGCAGCTGCGTGACAACCCGCCCAAGCCGGCGGAGAAGCGGGTGGGGCGCGGCTTCAGCCCGGACAACCCGTACGCTTACCAGTACCACTACTACAACAACACCCAGCCAGAGAACCTGCCGTTTCTGGAGCGCCTGCGCGCGCTGTTGGATCAGTACCCGGGCGCGGTCAGCCTGGGCGAGATCTCCTCGGAGGACTCGCTGGCGACCACCGCCGAGTACACCCGCGAAGGCCGCCTGCACATGGGCTACAGCTTCGAGCTGCTGGTGGATGACTACAGCGCGGCCTACATCCGCGACACGGTCTCGCGGCTGGAAGCGGCGATGACCGAAGGCTGGCCGTGCTGGGCGGTGTCCAATCACGACGTGGAGCGGGCGGTCAGCCGCTGGGGCGGTCACCCGGCCGATCCGCGCCTGGCGCGGATGCTGGTGGCGATGCTGTGCTCGCTGCGCGGCTCGGTCTGCCTGTACCAGGGCGAGGAACTGGGCCTGGCCGAGGCCGAGGTACCGTTCGAGGCACTGCAGGACCCCTACGGCATCACCTTCTGGCCGAATTTCAAGGGCCGTGATGGCTGCCGCACCCCGCTGCCATGGACCGATGCGCCGTTAGCAGGTTTCACCAGCGGCCAGCCCTGGCTGCCGATTCCGGCCGAGCACCGGGCGGCGGCGGTGGCCGTGCAGGAACGCGACCCGCATTCGGTGCTGGCGGCGTTCCGGGCGTTCCTGGCCTGGCGGCATACCCAGCCGGCGCTTCTGCATGGCAGCATCAGATTCCTTGAAAGCGCCGAGCCAGTGCTGCTGTTCGAGCGTATGCTTGCAGATGAAACCCTCCTGCTGGCCTTCAACCTGTCGGCCGAGGCAGTGACCCATCCGCTGCCGCCGGGCAACTGGCAGCAGGTGGCGGTACCGGGCCCGGATGTGGGCACGGTGCAGGGCAATGAACTCCAGCTGCCGCCGCGCGCGGTGTATTGCGCCCGACGCAGCTGACCGTTTTCTCCGGTGGCGGTACTTGCGGGGACGGGGCCGAAGCGCCCCGTCCCTTTTTTGTGGGTGGGCCTTGCCGACCAACGGCCGGCATCCGCGCAAAAGAAAACCCGCTGCCTGCGCAGCGGGTTTCCGGTCCTGCTCCTGGCTTCCGTCGCCGGGCATGGCCCGGCGCTACCGATGGGGTGGTTGCCGGCCAGCGGCCGGCACTACCCGGCTGTGGTCAGAACTTGTAGTTCACGCCCAGCATGTAGGTGCGGCCCCACTCGATGTACTCCAGCGGGCGGTCCTTGCTGCCGGCGTAGGTGCGGTACGGCTCGTTGGTCAGGTTGCTGCCCTGCAGAAGCAGGGTCAGGCCACGCAGGGCACTGCTGTCGCTGAAGGTGTAGCTGATCTGCGCATCGGTCACGTTCTCGCCGACCACGTAGCGCAGGCTGCGGTTGCCGTTGAAGTTGCCGATCTCACCGATGAAGTCCGAACGGCGGCGCTGGCTCACCCGTGCCTCGAAGCCGCTGCGCTCGTAATACGCGGTGAAGTTGTACACGCGCTTGGACAGGCCCGGCAGGCTGATCGGATCACTGCCCACGCTGGAGGCGCTCTCCGGGTCCAGGATGGTGATGTCGCTCTTGTTGAAGGTCGCGCTGGCCTGCACGCCGAAGCCACGCAGGCTGTCGGTCAGCATCTCCAGCGGGAACGATGCGGTCAGTTCCAGGCCCTTCAGCGTGCCGCCCTTGCCGTTCTGCGGGGCGGAGAAGGTGCCGGTGGTCAGCACCGGTGCCGTCATGCCCGGCGGCGGCACGTAGCTGCCCAGCAGCGCGGTGAAGTCGTAGTTGTCGACCGATTGGGTGTAGACGTAGCTCTTCAGGTCCTTGTAGAAGATCGCGGCGGCCACGTAGGCCTTCTCGCCGAAGTACTTCTCGTAGGACAGGTCCAGCGCGGTGGCACGCCACGGGTCCAGCAGCGGATTGCCGCCGCTGCCGCCGGGGCGGCCGGTGCCGGTGTCCACGCCGAACTCCAGGCCGGCGCGCATCTGGTCCACGCGCGGGCGCGCGACCTGCTTGGCGACGGCGAAGCGCAGCGTCTGCTGGTGCGGGAACAGGAAGGCCAGGTTCAGGCTCGGCAGCCAGTCGTTGTACGTGCGGCCCGCGGAGTAGGGCTGGATGTTGTTGCCGGCCGTTTGCGAGCTGTCCCAGTAGCGCGAATCCGAGCTCTGGTCGGTGTGCTGCATCTGCACGCCGATGTTGCCGCGCACGCCAACCACGCCGATGTCGGTGTTGATGTTCAGGCGCGCCCAGGCGGTGGTGATCTTCTCCTGCACCGTCCACGACTTGGGAATCAGGTAGTCCAGGTTGTCGACCGGGTTGAAGGTCATGTAGCGGCCCACCGCGGCGGGCACGTTCCAGGCCGGGATGGTGCCGAGGCCGGCGAAGCCGAGGTTGACCGGGCGATACTGCAGGTCCGAGGCGATGTTGGCATCGCCCTGCGCACCCAGCAGGATGTTGCCTTCGGACTGGGTCTTCACCTTGCGGCGGTCGGCGTAGTTCACGCCGATGTCGATGTCCGGCGCCCACGAGGCGATCGCTTCGGGCAAGGCGATCGTTGCGGCCAGCTTGCCACCCTTCAGGCGGTCTTCCACCTGCGGCACCTTGCCGTAGCCGGAGCCGTAGATGGTGTTGGTCAGGAACAACGCGTCGGGGTTGGAGTAGTTCAGCCCCGGGCTGATCTGCGAGAAGCCGTCCTGGCGGATCGACACGCCGACCGTATCCAGCTGCGGCATCGGCGTCAGCTGCAGGTTGTTTTCCAGGTTCAGCTCGTCGCGCGTGGCCTTGGAGTAGTTCAGGTCGGCGACCAGCTTGACGCCACTGAAATTGAACTCGTTGTTCCAGCCGAACGCGTCGATCTTGTCCTTGCGCTTGTTGTACATGCCGCGTACCAGCGGGTACACGCCGCTGGCGGTGCCGCCAGTGAACGAACCATTGGCGTTGACCTGCGGGTTGCTGACCAGCAGGCCCGGGGTGTAGTTGCCGTTGTAGTTGCTCAGGTTGAGCTCGAACTGGTTGGCGGTGTCGATCTGCTCGGCTTCGGTGTGGAATGCATCGAAGGTGCTGGTCCAGCTGTTGTTCGGCCGGAACTGGATCGTGGCCATCACGCCGTCGCGCTTGTTGTTGCCGGTGCGGCGCAGCGCCTTGATGCCATCGGAGAAGTAGGTGCCGGCACCCACGCCCGGACGGTCGCCCTTGTCGGTGTGCTCGGTGGTCCACGGTTCGTACAGGCCGACCTGGTTCTCCTGGATCGGCATGTCGCTGTGCGCATAGCCGATGGCGATGCCCAGGGTCTTGTCCAGGAACTGGTCGATGTAGCTGGCGCTGAAGCGGTTGCCGTACGGATCGGTGTTGGCGGCGCGGCCCAGCGAGCTCTTCTGGTAGCGGCCACTGACCGCGATCACGCGCTCGCCGAAGCTGAGCGGGCGCGCGGTCTGCATGTCGATGGTGCCCGACAGGCCCTGGCCGACCAGCGCCGCGTCCGGGGTCTTGTACACGGTCACGCCGTTGACCAGCTCGGACGGATACTGGTCGAACTCGACGCCACGGTTGTCGCCGGTGCTGACCACTTCGCGGCCATTGAGCAGGGTGGTGGCGAAGTCCGGCGACAGGCCGCGGACGCTGATTACCTGCGCGCGGCCCGCCACGCGCTGGGCGGCCAGGCCGGGCAGGCGCGAGATCGATTCGGCGATGCTGACGTCGGGCAGCTTGCCGATGTCTTCGGCGGAGATCGCTTCGACCACCGAGGTGGCGTCCTGCTTGACCGCGATCGCGCTCTCGATGCCGCGGCGGATGCCGGTGACCTGCACCGTATCGAGGTTGGTGGCGGCGGTGCCGGCCGGTGTGGTGGTGCTCTGCGTGGACTGTGCCGACGCCAGCGTCGGCGCCAGGACAACGGCCAGCGCGATGCTCAGCGCGCTGCGCTTGTGGTTCAACATTTTCCCCTCCCAGGCAATGTTGCAGATCGATTTGTGAGCGTTCCGGCGGGGCCGTGAACGTGCGACGCGGTGGCCGCTGTCGTCGCCGCTATGGTAGGCAGCGCGTTCTTCGCGGGAATCACCCTGCATACGTATTCAATGGCGTCTGCAGGGATGTAATCGCTTTCATGTGTCTCGTTCTGTAGAGCCGAGCCCATGCTCGGCTGCATTTCGGTGCTACGCACCGCCGCCCGAGCGTGGGCTCGGGCGCTACGGGGGCGCATGCAGGAAAACGTTCAGCGGATCGGCGTGAAGCGAATGGCCTGGCCACCGCCGGGTGCCAGCACCAGCGTCACTGCATCGGCGCTGGTCACTTCGCGGGTTTCGCGAACGAACGCGAATGGATTGCTGCGGAAATCCGCGCCCTCGCCATCGCGGTAGATCTCGGCGCGGTAGCGCACGCCAGGTTCCAGGAAGCCCAGTGACACCGGCAGCACGCGGCCGTGTTCATCGGTGATGCTGCCGAGGAACCAGTCGCGGCTGTTGCGGTCGCGGCGCACGATCGTCACGTAGTCACCCACTTCGCCATCGAGCACGCGGCTCTGCTCCCAGTCCACCGCCACGTCCTCGATGAAACGGAACGCCTCGCGATGCTGCAGGTAGTGTTCGGGCAGGTCGGCGGCCATCTGGATCGGGCTGTACAGCACCACGTACAGCGCCAGTTGGCGGGCCAACGTACTGGGGATGGCCTGGCCGTGGCGGCCCTTCAGGCTGAGGATGCCGGGGGTGTAGTCCATCGGCCCGGCCAGCATGCGGGTGAACACCAGGTTGACCTCGTGCTCCGGCGGGTTCGGTGGTTGGCCCCAGGCGTTGTACTCCATGCCGCGAGCGCCTTCGCGCGAGATCCAGTTGGGATAGGTGCGGCGCAGGCCGGTGTCCTTGATCGGCTCATGCGGGTTCACCGACAGGTGCCGGCGCGCGGCTTCCTGCACCACCTTCAGATGGTGGCGGGCCATGAACTGCCCGTCATGCCACTCGCGCCACAGTGGGCCCCCCGTGGGATTGCGGCGGTCGACCTGGCCGTCGTCGCAGACGTAGCCGGTCTTGAACTGGTCCACGCCCAGCCGTGCGTACAGGTCCAGCGCGGCGCCCAGCTGGGCCTCGTAATGTTCGATGGCGCAGCCGGTTTCGTGGTGACCGATCAGGTGCACGCCCTTGTTCAGGCCATACGCCGACAGCGATTCGATATCGAAATCGGGCGTGGCGCGGGTGAAATCAAAGTCGTAGCCATTGCCCACCCACATGCCGTCCCAGCCCGGATTCCAGCCTTCCACCAGCACGCCGCGGAAGCCGTGCGCCGCGGCGAAGTCGATGACTTTTTTCGTCTTGGCGGTGGTAGCTGCATGCTTCCGCCCGGTCGCCCAGCTCTCGTTGTCCAGGTGCATCGACCACCACACGCCCAGGTACTTGGCCGGCTTCACCCAGCTCACATCACCCAGCGCATTGGGTTCGTTGAGATTGAGGATCAGGTCCGATTCGACCAGGCCACCGGCGCGGTCGGCGATCTGCAGCGTGCGCCACGGCGTGGCGAAGGGCAGGGTGCGGCGCACCTTCCAGCCTTCGGCCGAGGGCGAGAGCTGCGCGCGCAGGCGCTGCCCCTCGCTGCGGCGCAGCCACATGCCGGCGTAGTCCACCAGCGCGGCCTCGTGAATGGCCACATGCAGGCCATCGCGGCTGCGCAGGGTCATCGGCGTATGCACCAGCGGTACTTCGCGCAGCGGGGTGCGCTGGTACAGGTACTCGTAGTGGATCGGCTCGCCGGCGGGGATCCACCAGGCGGTGGAGTCCTGTGCGATGGCGAACTCGGTCAGCTCGTCATCGATGATGGCCTCGCGCAGATTCGGCTGCTCGGGGAATACGTAGCGGAAGCCGAGGCCATCGTCGTAGACGCGGAACACTACATCCAGCCGGCGCTTGCTGCCGGTGGTTTCGGCCAGCTGCACGGTCAGTTCGTTGAAATGGTTGCGGGTGAGCCGGCGTTCGCCCCACGGCTGCTCCCAGGTGTCATCGACGCTGTGCCGCTGCTGGCCCAGCAGGGTGAAATCGCGGTCCAGGCGACCGTCGCGCAGGGCGAAGCCGAGCTTCGAATCCTCCACCACAGTGTCGCCCAGGCGCTCGACCCGGTAGCGGGCCGTGCCGCCGTCCAGCACCAGGCTGACCTTCAACACCTTGCCCGGCGATTCGACGCTGGCCACCTGGGGCGCGGCCTGTACCAGCGTGGCCCATCCGATCAGGGCCAGGCCCAGCATGTGCGCGAATACCGCGCGTACAGCAGTGGGTGACATCGGCAATTCCCCTCCCAAGGCGCCGTTGGCAGACCCGGACCATAAGCCAGCGCGGCGGGTGCGCTACCGCGCGACGCCATGAATACGTATGCAACTGGACGCAGCCGACAGCCCCGCGTCTACCATGGCGCCAGGGCACCTTGAGGGAGGGGCCGCGCCCGCCCGCCGGCAACGACGGTGCGGACCTACAACGCGTGCAGAGAGGGAGGGAGGCCGACGGGCGCGAGCCGGTCCGCCGCTTCGATGCTGAAGATCATTTGCCTGACCGCTGCCCTGGGGGCAGCGCTGGGGACGACCGCGCAGGCGGCCGACCTGCAATTCGACGGCCGCCATGCGCGCGCCGAAGCCGTTGCCAAGGGCAGCTTCGTGCTGCATGCGCGCACACCGGAAGGGCGCGGCGAGGTGCGCATCGCGCCGATGCCGATGCGCAGCCAGACCGGCAGCGTGATGTTCGATGCCCTGTTCGCACTGGCCCAGCAGGAGATGGACCAGGACCGCGTGGATGCGATCCGTGATCCCGCCTTCGACGAAGGCCGGCCGGTGCCCTGCGAGTGCTTCCAGACCGGCGCGCGCTGGCCCTATGTGTGGACGCGCGATGTCAGCTTTGCCGCCGATCTGGCGCTCGCACGCCTGGACCCGAAGCGCACCCGGCAGTCGCTGCAGTTCAAGCTGTCGGCGGCGCGCGATGGCCATACGCCCGGCCTGTTCGTTGCGCAGGACACCGGCTCCGGCGGCAGCTGGCCGATCAGCAGCGACCGCGTGGTGTGGTTCCTGGCCGCGCGTCACCTGCTGGAGGATCGCGCGTTTGCAGATCAGGTCTGGCAGGCGCTGCAGGCCACGCTGGCGCAGGACCGCGCGATGGTGTTCGACGCGCGGATGGGCCTGTACCGCGGCGAGACCTCCTTCCTGGACTGGCGCGAGCAGACCTATCCAGACTGGACCCGCGAGGATGTGCGTTTCATCGGTGATTCCTACGCACTGTCCACCAACGTGCTGCACTACCAGGCACTGCGCCTGGCCGAACGCCTGGCCGGGCAGCACGGCGATGCCCGCGCGGCCGACTACAAGGCTTGGGCCGATGCATTGGCCCAGCAGATCGATGCGCGCTTCTGGCGCGAGGATATCGGCCAGTACATGAGCTACATCGGCGAAGCCGCGCACCCGGTGCCGTACGCCAAGGTCGATCTGCTCGGCCTCTCGCTGGGCATCCTCGCCGAGGTGCTGCCGCCCGAGCGCGCGCGGCGTGCGCTGGCGGCGTATCCGATGGGCCCGGCCGGCAGCCCGGTGGTCTGGCCGCAGGAAGCACAACAGCCGATCTATCACAACCGGGCAATCTGGCCGTTCGTCAGTGCCTACTCGCTGCGTGCGGCGCGGCAGCTGGACGATGCGCCGCGCATTGCCGCCGAGATCCGCTCGCTGATGCAGGGTGCCGCGCTGGCCGGCTCCAACATGGAGAACTACGAGCTGGTCAGCCAGGCCGTGCATGTCGATGAAGGTGCGCTCAGCGGGCCGGTCGTCAATTCGGAGCGCCAGCTGTGGTCGGTGGCTGGATATCTGTCGATGGTGGTCGAGGGCGTGTTCGGCGTGCAGGACGATGGCCGCGTGCAGCCCAAGCTGCCAGCCGCGCTGGTCCCCGAACTGTTCGGCAAGCAGCGCCGCATCTCCCTGGAGGCCGATGGCAAGCGCTATGTGCTGGAGCGGCCGAAGCAGGTGGGTGATGGCCTGCTGGTGGCGGGCGAGGTAAAGACGCGTGGTGCCACCACCACCGTGCAGCTGGTGGCCACCGCAGCGGCACCGCGCAGCGTGGCGACGACGGCCGACGCCAATGCGCGCGCACCGGCCACGCCGGCCGCACCGCAGGCGCGACGCGAGGGCAGGGGCTGGAATGTCGAGGTCGCTGCCGGCCAGGTGCTGTGGCAGGACGGCCGCGCGCTCACCGCCAGCAATGGCCTGGCACGCATCGGTGACGATGGCCTGCAGCATTGCCTGAGCCTGACCCGGCGCGACGGCGCATTGGAATCGCTGCACAGTCCGATGGTCTGCGTCGGTCCGCAGCAGCGATTGAAGGGTGCCGAGCGCTGGCAGTTCACCTCGGCCAAGGCGGGGCAGGTGCGCCTGCGCCTGCAGTACAGCAACGCGAATGGGCCGATCAACACGGGCGTGACCGCCGCGGTGAAGCAGCTGGTGCTGCAGTGCCCGGGCCAGCCGTTGCAGCGGCACACCGTCACCCTGCCGCACAGCGTGGCCGTGCAGGACTCGACCTCGGCGACGTTCCCGGTGCCGAAGGGCCGATGCGCGGTCACGCTTGAAGAGGGCTTCAACATGAGCACACTGCAGCACTTCGCGCACTACACCGGGGGCAAGGGCGGGCGCGACGGCGTGCTCAACCAGGCGCAGGTGCAGGCGCTGACGGTGGCGCCCGTGGCCGTAGAGGGCGCGCGATGAATCGCCCCGCCAAACCCCAGCTGTCGTTCTGGCAGATCTGGAACATGTGTTTCGGTTTTCTCGGCATCCAGTTCGGCTTCGCCCTGCAGAATGCCAACGCCAGCCGAATTTTCGAGACGCTGGGCGCGGACATCGACGCGGTACCGGGGCTGTGGATCGCCGCGCCGCTGACCGGCCTGCTGGTGCAGCCGGTGATCGGTTACCTGTCCGATCGCACCTGGACGCGCTGGGGGCGGCGCCGTCCGTTCTTCATGATCGGTGCGGTGCTGACCACGCTGGCCCTGCTGGTGATGCCGAATTCACCGACGCTGTGGATCGCGGCCGGCACGCTGTGGGTGCTCGATGCCTCGATCAACGTATCGATGGAGCCGTTCCGAGCCTTCGTCGGCGACCAGCTGGCGCCACGCCAGCGTCCGGCCGGCTATGCGATGCAGAGCTTCTTCATCGGTGTGGGCGCCATCGTCGCCAGCTTCCTGCCGTTCATCCTGGCCCACTTCGGCGTTGCCAATACGGCCGCCGCCGGTGAGGTGCCGGACACCGTGCGCTATGCGTTCTACTTCGGCGCGGCGGTGCTGCTGGCGGCGATCACGTGGACGGTGGTCAGCACCCGCGAATATTCACCAGCAGAGCTGGCTGCCTTCGATGATGCCGAGCCGCCGGCGCATCATGCGGGAGCGGTGATCAACGGCCCGGCGCCATGGACGCGGGTGGCCCTGTGGCTAGGGCTGGGTGTGCTGTTGGCGCTGCTGATCACCTGGCGACAAGGCGACAGGATGCTGTACGTGCTGGCAGGCCTGTGCGCCGGCTACGGCCTGCTGCTGGCGGCCGCGCGTGCGTTGCCGGCCACGCATATGCTGGCCGCCATCGTCGGCGACCTGCGCGCGATGCCGGTGACCATGCGCCGCCTGGCGTGGGTGCAGTTCTTCTCATGGTTCGCGCTTTTCGCCATGTGGATCTACACCACTGCTGCGGTGGCCGGTACCCACTTCGGTTCGACCGATCCACAGTCGGCGGCCTACAACGAAGGTGCCAACTGGGTGGGCGTGCTGTTTGGCGCCTACAACGGCTTCGCTGCGCTGGCGGCGGTGCTGATTCCGCCGATGGTGCGTGCGATCGGCCTGCGCTGGAGCCACCTGGTCAACCTGTGGCTGGGCGCTGCCGGCCTGGTCTCGCTGATGTTCATCCGCGACCCGCACTGGCTGCTGCTGTCGATGGTGGGTGTGGGCTTTGCCTGGGCCTCGATCCTGTCGTTGCCGTATGCACTGCTGTCCGACAGCGTGCCTGCGTCGAAGATGGGTGTGTACATGGGCATCTTCAATTTCTTCATCGTGATCCCGCAGCTGGTGGCGGCCAGTGCGCTCGGCTTTGCCCTGCGCGCATGGCTGGGTGGCCAGCCGATGCATGTGCTGGTGCTGGGCGGCTGCAGCCTGTTCGTCGCCGGCTTGTGCGTGCTGCGGGTTCCGTCCCGTCCGGAGGTGGTGTGATGCGTGGTGTACTGGCTGTTGCCGTTTCCCTTGCCCTGTTCGCCGGCCAGGCCGTGGCCACGCCGCGCCCGGACTACGTCGGCACCACCGAACCGTTCGCCAGCGATGCGGTGTACTTCGTGGTCACTGACCGCTTCGTCAACGGTGATCCATCCAACGATCATCGCGGCCAGGGTGGCGCGCACCGCACCTTCGACATCCCGGTGCCATGCCCGGACAAGGTGGACGGCAACATCGGCTACCTCGGCGGCGACTTCCGTGGCGTGCTCGACAATGCGCAGTACATCCGCAACCTGGGGTTCGGCGCGGTGTGGATCACGCCGATCATCGACAACCCCGACCAAGCTTTCACCGGCAGCAAGCCGATCAGCTGCACCAGCACGCTGACCGACCGCGGCAAGACCGGCTACCACGGCTACTGGGGCATCAACTTCTACAGACTCGATGAGCACCTGCCCAGCAGGGACCTGGACTTCGCCGGACTGACCAAGGGCCTGCACGGTGCCGGCCTGAAGGTGGTGCTGGACATCGTCGGCAACCACGGTTCGCCGGCCTGGACCATGCCGACACGGCAACCGCAGTTCGGTCAGATCTTCGACAAGGATGGAAAGTTGATCGCCGACCACCAGAACCTGCCGCCGCAGAAGCTGGACCCGAAGCACAACCCGCTGCACGCGTTCTACAACAACATCGGTCCGGTCGACAGCAAGGACGGCTCGATCTTCGACGGCAACCTGGCCGAGCTGTCCGACTTCAACCAGGACAATCCGGCGGTGATGGATTACCTGGTCGGCGCTTACCTGCAGTGGACCGCGCAGGGCGTGGACGCATTGCGCATCGACACCATCGGCTGGCTGCCGCACCCGTGGTGGCATGAATTCGTCAAGCGCATCCGCGCCGAGCACCCGGGCATGTTCATGTTCGGCGAAGCCTTCGACTACAACGCGGCGACCATTGCCGAGCACACCTGGCCGGCCAACGCCAATGTCAGCGTGCTCGACTTCCCGTTGCGCGGTGCTCTGGAGCAGACCTTCGGCACTGCCGGCAAGGGCTTCGAGACCCTGGCCGAGCCGCTGCACCTGAGCGGCGGCCCGTATGCCAATCCGTACGAGCTGATGAGCTTCTACGACAACCACGACATGCCGCGCCTGCAGGCCAGCGACAACGGCTTCATCGACGCGCACAACTGGCTGTTCACCGCACGCGGCATTCCGGTGGTCTATTACGGCTCGGAGACCGGCTTCATGCGTGGCCGCGCCGAGCACGCAGGCAACCGTGCCTACTTCGGCCAGCCGCGTGTGGACGCTGCGCCGCAGAGCCCGATCTTCGCGCCGCTGCAGCGTATCGCCAAACTGCGTGAAGCGACCCCGGCACTGCAGCGTGGCTTGCAGGTGAACGAGCGGCTGCAGGGCGATGAGGCCGTGTTCTTCCGCGTGCTGCAGCACGGTGACGTGGCGCAGACGGCGCTGGTGCTGCTGAACAAGGGCGATGTGGCGCGCACCTTCGAGGTGGATCGCTACCTGCAGGCCGGCACGTGGCGTGACGCGCTGGATGGCGGCACGGTGAAGGTCGAGCGGCAGCTGAAGACCGACGTGCCGGCGCATGGGGTGAAGGTTTACGTGCTGGATGCGCCCGTGCAGCAGCCGGCACTGCAGGCCGAACTGGACAAGGCGATGGCCGACCAGAAGGCGCGGGACGTGCGTCTGGGGCGTTGATCGGCCTGGGCCAGGCGGCTGTAGAGCCGAGCCAATGCTCGGCTGCGCCTCTGAGGCGCGCAGATAGGGGCAGCCGAGCGTGGGCTCGGCTCTACAATAGGAGCCCCTATCTCCCCGCCGTATCGCCATGACCGACCTCGCCCCGCAGACCCCGATCGAAACCCTGCTGAAGGCGGCGATGGACGGGGCGGTGCCGATCCGCGCCTTCATGGAAGCCTTCGTCGCCTCCGAGGTGGTGCTGCAGACCGGCAGCCTGGTGACCCCCGATGGCAGCGGTTTCGACCCGCTGCTGTTCGACAAGCAGGGCACGCTGCACGTGGCCGTGTTCACCGATCCATCGCGGGTGGGCATCTACAGCCAGCAGGCCGAACACCAGATCCGCTGGCTGATGCTGGACGTGCTGCGCCGCGTGCCCGGTGGCTACGGCGTGGTGATCAACCCCGGCACCCCGCTGGGCTTTGAGATCTCGCCCAGCGGCGTCGGCGAGATCCTGAAGGACTTCGCCCAGGGTTGATTGTCATGTAGAGCCGAGCCCATGCTCGGCTGCCGTTCGCGCAATGCCGGATCAGTCGAGCACGGCGCGACTCTACAGAAGGCTTCCCTTCGGGTGCAGTACGTGGTTCCTTTTGGATAACACCAGGATCGAGGCTCTGCTGTGGAATTGAAGGAATTACCTGTCGGCTCACCGGCACGATCACGCCATTCCCGCTCCGCACTGATCTTCCTGATCGCAGCCATCGTTGCCGCGCTGGTGTCCGTGCCCCTGCTGCGCGCGGTGGGCATGGTGCAGTGGCCGGCCTTCGCCATTGCCTGGCTGATCAACCTGGGTTCGACCTGGTATCTGGCCCAGTGGGCACGCGAGCAGGGTCGTTCGGCGTGGGCATTCGGATTGCCGGCGGTGCTCGGTACCGTCGCTTCGATCGTGGTCTATGTGCTGTTGGCGTTGCTGGGGCCGAAGGCCGGGGTGCGCTGAACCTGCGCGGCTGGCGTGGGCTGTTGGCCGAGCATGGCTCGGCACTACGGCAAGATCAGGCCACCCAACAAGGGCGAGGCAAAGGGCGACCGCACCCTGCGGCGCTTAGCCGCGCAGGGACGATTCCCGCACCACCAGCTTCACCGGGATGCTCTGGCTCTCCACCGGCTGCCGGCCGATCAGCGTCAGCAGGCGCTCCACCAGCAGCTGGCCGGCCTGTTTGGTGTCCTGCTGCACCGTGGTCAGCGCCGGGGATACCGAAGCGGCCAGCGGGATATCGTCGAAGCCGGTCACCGCCACGTCCTGCGGGACCCGCAGCCCGGCCTCGCGCAGGGCGCGCATCGCACCGATGGCGATCAGGTCGCTGGCGGCGCAGATCGCATCGATCGGCTCGCCGCGCGCCAGCAGGGCCTGGCAGGCCTCCTGGCCGGAGGCTTCGGTGGTGATGGCGTCGTGCTGCAGCGCCGGTTCGGCGGCCAGGCCATGTTCCTGCAGGGCCGCGACGTGGCCGCGGTAGCGCTCCTGGAATTCGGGGTAGTGGCTGGAGGCATGGCCGAGGAAGGCGATGCGGCGGCAGCCCTGCAGCAGCAGATGGGTGGTGATGTCATGCCCGCCCTGGAAGTTGTCGCTGCCGATCGAGACACCGGGCTGGCCAGGCAGGGCGGCGCCCCAGCGCACGAAGTGCGTGCCCTGTTCGACCAGCCGCTGCAGGCGGTCGCGCGATTCGTGGTAGTCGCCGTAGCCGAGCAGGATGATGCCGTCGGCCTTGTTGCTGTCTTCGTAATCGGCCTGCCAGTCGGTGGACAGCTGCTGGAACGACACCAGCAGGTCCTGCCCATGCAGGGCGCAGGCGCGGGTGATCGAGCCCAGCATCGAATGGAAGAACGGGTTGATCAGCGAGTCGTCGTTGGTCGGGTCCTCGAAGAACAGCAGGGCCAGCGTGCCGGCATTGCGCAGGCGCAGGCTGGAGGCGTTCTTGTCGACCTTGTAGTTCAGCTCGCGGGCGATGCGCAGGATGCGCTCGCGGGTCTCGGCGTTGACCATCGGGCTGCCGCGCAGGGCCCGCGACACGGTCGGCTGGGAGACCCCGGCCAGGTGGGCGATGTCGAGGGAGGTGGCTTTGCCTTTGATCGTCATGGGCGGGCGGAGCGGGCAGATGGAAGGTGCCCGGGCATGATGCCATGCGCCGACGCGAATGCCCCTCTGAACGTCGGTCGGGGCGCAGGTAAGTCATTGCCGGACAAGGAAATCAGCCTGATCCTTCGGGGCGGTCGGGGTCTCCTGACCGGGCGGACGGCGGCGGCAATGGTAAGATGCGTCGTTCTCGCATTCCCCCAAATTTCACCAGGGGCGGCCCAGCGTACTGCACCCCGCCCGGGGCTGTGCTATCACTGGCGGTCTGCCCCTGGACAACGGACGAAGGTACCTATGGCGCGCGGCATCAACAAAGTCATCCTGGTCGGCAATCTCGGCAACGACCCGGACGTGAAGTACACCCAGGGCGGCATGGCGATCACCCGCATCAGCCTGGCCACCACCAGCGTCCGCAAGGACAAGGATGGCAACCAGCAGGAGCGCACCGAATGGCACCGCGTGGTGTTCTTCGGCAAGCTCGGCGAGATCGCCGGCGAGTACCTGCGCAAGGGCAGCTCGGTCTACGTCGAAGGCAGCCTGCGTTACGACAAGTACACCGGCCAGGACGGCGTGGAGAAGTACTCCACCGATATCATCGCCGATGAAATGCAGATGCTGGGCGGCCGCGGTGAAGGCGGCGGCGGCGGTGGCGGCAACTACGGCGGCGATCGTCCGCAGCGCCAGCAGGCGCCGCGCCAGGAGTACGGCGGCGGTGGCGGCGGCCAGCGTGGTGGCCAGGGCGGTGGCTATGGCAACCAGGGCGGCAACCAGGGCGGCGGTTACGGCAACCAGGGAGGCAACCAGCGTCCGCAGCCGCAGCAGGCGCCGCCGATGGACGACTTCGCTGACGACGATATTCCGTTCTAAGCGCATCTTCGGTGCATCCCGACAAGGGCTCCTGGCATGCCTGCCTGGGGCCCTTGTCGTTCTTGAGGCACTGCCGGGATCCTGTTGTCCGGCGGCGGCCGATGCGGACGTTCCTCGATGTTGTCACCGATTACCGAACACGCCCTGGTCCAGCAGGCAATCAATGAACGCACCCAGCAGGGCGGGGCGGTGCCGCCTGTTCGGGTAGTAAAGAAAAAGCCCGGGGCGCGAGACCGACCAATCCGCCAGTACCCGCACCAGCAATCCCTGGGCCAGCAGTTCCCCCACGCGATCCTGCTCGAAGTGATAGGCGATTCCAAGGCCGGCCAGTGCCGCTGCAATCCCGACGTCAGCGTGATTGGTGACGACAGGCCCGTCCACGGCGACCTCCAGGTGGCGGCCTCGCTTCTTGAACTCCCATCGGTACTGCCTGCCGTCACTCTGCAGCCGCCAGTTGATGCAGGCATGGTCCTGTAGTTCCGCCGGAGATCGCGGTGTTCCACGGCGTGCCAGGTAATCTGGTGACGCCACGGCCACCATGTTCAGGTCCGGGGTGAGGCGGATGGCCACCATGTCCTTCTCGAGCTGACCACCCACGCGGATGCCCGCATCAAACCGGCCACTGACGATGTCGCTGAGCGCGTCGTCGACCACGATGTCGACAACGACATCAGGGTAGGCCTGGTGGAAGCGGGCAAGCCGCGGGGCAATCAGTGTTCTCGCGGCGATGCCCAGCGTATTGATTCGCAGGGTCCCGTTGATCCGTCCGCTCGCTTCGCTGGTTTCAGCGACCGCTACCGCCAACTCCTGGAACAGCGGCGCGATGCGCGCGTACAGTCGTCCGCCACTTGCCGAGGGTGCCACGCTTCGTGTTGTGCGATTCAGAAGGCGGGTGCCGAGACGGCCTTCCAGTTGACGGATGGTCTGGCTCAGGGCCGAGGGCGATACCCCCAGATGTTCCGCCGCCCGCGCGAAGCTCTGACGTTCCACTACCGCCACGAAGGCCTTCAGTTCAGCGAACTCGGATCCGCGCATTATGTAAGATTCTTGACATAACCCATTCGGATTATAGGGCATTCACTTAACCGACCTGCGTGCACATCCTGAGCGCCTCACCACTGCAGGAGCCAGGAATG
Source organism: Stenotrophomonas maltophilia group sp. SKK55 (assembly GCF_057179845.1). NCBI lineage: Bacteria > Pseudomonadati > Pseudomonadota > Gammaproteobacteria > Lysobacterales > Lysobacteraceae > Stenotrophomonas > Stenotrophomonas maltophilia group sp. SKK55. The sequence continues at coordinate 948,490 of NZ_JBXUHP010000018.1, read as the reverse complement.
AATGCGTTGACTCTCCCAGAACCCATCGCCGCGTACTTCGCGGCCGAACATGACCCCGAAGTGCTGGCGCGTTGTTTTGCCGCCCAGGCTGTGCTGAAGGACGACGGGCACACCCTCGTCGGCGTCGACGCCATCAAAGCCTTCCTGGCCGAGGCATCGGCCAAATACAGCGCCACCAGCGTGCCGAGCGCCATCGAACGGCAGGGGAAACACCACGTTGTCCGTGCCATCGTGAGCGGCAACTTCCCCAGCAGTCCGATTCTGCTGAGCTACCGTTTCGAACTGGAACGGGGCCTGATCGCATCGCTGGAGATCACCGCATGAGCTTCGATCTTCAACTCGGTGGCCTGCGGGCCGTGGTGACTGGCGGCACGGCCGGTGTGGGGGCGGCCGTGGTCAGGACCCTCGCCGAGGCCGGGGCCAGGGTGATGACGTCGGCGCGCAGCCTGCCGGCACGCCCGGTGGAAGGAGTCGCCTACGTAGCCGCCGATCTGTCGACGGCCGAGGGCACCGGCATTTTCGCCCACGCCGTGCTGCAGGCATGGGGCGGCGCAGACATCCTGGTCAATGTGCTGGGGGGATCAAAGACACCTGGCGGCGGCTTCGCAGCGATCAGTGATGCGCACTGGCTTGCCGAGCTGAACCTGAATCTGATGCCGGCGGTGCGTCTGGATCGTGCCTTGCTGCCATCCATGCTCGCGCAGCGCGCTGGCGTGATCATCCACGTCAGTTCGATCCAGCGCATGCTGCCTCTGCCGGAGTCCACCACCGCGTATGCCGCCGCCAAAGCGGCACTCACGACCTACAGCAAGTCGCTTTCACGAGAGGTCACCCCCAAGGGCGTGCGGGTGTTGAGCGTAGCGCCGGGCTGGATCGAGACAGAAGCATCCCGGGAATTTGCAGAGCGGATCGCGGCAGAAGCGGGAACCGATTATGAAGGTGGCAAGAGGCTGGTCATGGACTGGCTCGGCGGGATCCCGGTGGGACGGCCCGCGGCACCGCAGGAGGTGGCCGATCTGATTGTGTTCCTGGCGTCTCCCCGGTCGGCGTCGATTGCCGGAACGGAGTATCGGATCGACGGCGGCACGATTTCGACGCTGTAGCCAACAGGCGTCGTCCTGCTCCCACCGCCAGAAGGAAAGCCCCGCTCACGCGGGGCTTTTGTTTTCCAGGTCGGCTGCGGAGTTGTGCCTCGCAGCATTGATTTTCGTGCACTGCGACTTGCAAACACACAAATTCCTCCCCTATGGTGCAATCGATTGCATTGCAGTGAATCCTCAGTGTTTGATGTCGGTTGGGAGGCCGGCAGATGGATGTCCATCCATTCGATCAGACCGGCCCCGGCGATGGGCATCACGCGACGCGACGCGCTACGCCTTGCGGTTGCCGGCGGCATTGGCCTGGGGGCTGCAGGTGTGCTCCCTGCATTCGCGGCCGATGCCCCCCTCAAAGGCACCTTGAAGCACTCCGTCGCCCGTTGGACCTTCCCGCAGCTGTCGGTTGCCCAGCTCTGCGCGACGGTGAAGGACATCGGTTTCGCCGCGATCGACCTGGCCGGTCCCGAAGACTGGCCCACGCTGAAGGCCCATGGCGTGTACAGCTCGATGTGCAACGGCGCGGAGCTGGGCCTGACCAAGGGTTTCGCCGGCCGCGAGTTCCATGACCAGCTGGTAGAGCGCTACACGCGGCACATCGATCTGGTGGCCGATGCCGGTTACCGAAATCTCATCTGCTTCTCCGGCAACCGCAATGGCATGGACCCCCACGACGGCTTGGCCAATGCCGAAGCCGGCCTCAAGCGCATCCTCGGGCATGCCGAGAAGCGCGGCGTCGTGCTGGTGATGGAACTGCTGAACTCCAGGGTCGACCATCGCGACTACCTGTGCGACCACTCCGCATGGGGCGTGGAGCTGTGCCAGCGGCTCGGCTCGGACAATTTCGGCCTGCTCTACGACATCTACCACATGCAGATCATGGAGGGCGACATCATCGCCACCATCGGAAAACACCACGCCTGCTTCAAGCATTACCACACCGCAGGCGTGCCCGGCCGGAACGAGATCGGAGACCAGCAGGAGCTCAACTATCCGGCCATCTGCCGCGCGATCCGCGACACCGGTTTCAAGGGGTATCTGGCGCAGGAGTTCATGCCTGCCGCGCCCGATCCCGTTGCTTCATTGCGCGAGGCGATCCGCCTCTGCGACGTCTGAAACGATATCCACCCAGGTGAGAGACCCATGGCAGATAATCACTACGACGCCATTGTTGTTGGCTCGGGAATCAGTGGCGGCTGGGCAGCGAAGGAGCTGACCGAGAAGGGCCTGAAGGTCCTGATGCTGGAACGCGGGCGCAACATCGAGCACGTCAAGGACTACGTCAATGCGATGAAGGAAGCGTGGGACTTCCCGCATCGCAACCGGCCGACGCAGGCGATGAAGGCCGCTTTTCCGGTGCTGATGCGCGACTACGGCCTCGCCGAGAACCTGGAAGGAATGTGGGCCAACGAGCAGGACTCACCCTACATCGAAACCAAGCGTTTCGACTGGTTCCGCGGCTACCACGTCGGTGGCCGTTCGCTGTTGTGGGGCCGTCAGAGCTACCGCTTCTCCGACCTGGATTTCGAGGCGAACCTCAAGGAGGGCATCGCCACCGATTGGCCGATCCGCTATGCCGACATCGCGCCGTGGTACGACCATGTGGAAAAGTTCGCCGGCATCGCCGGCACGCGCGAGGGACTGGACGTGCTGCCGGATGGTGAGTTCCTGCCGCCGATCCCGTTGAACATCGTCGAAAAGGATGTGGCCGCGCGTATCAAGAAGGCCTTCGGCGGAACGCGCCATATGATCCACTCGCGCACCGCCAACATCACCCAGCCGATGCCCGAGCAGGGGCGCGTCAACTGCCAGTACCGCAACAAGTGCATCCTTGGCTGCCCCTTCGGTGCCTACTTCTCGACTCAGGCGGCAACGTTGCCGGCGGCGATGAAGACCGGCAACCTGACCCTGCGGCCGTTCTCGATCGTCAAGGAAGTGCTCTACGACAAGGATCGCAAGCGCGCGCGTGGCGTGGAGGTGATCGACGCCGAGACCGGGCAGACCTACCAGTACACGGCCAAGGTCATCTTCCTCAACGCATCGTCCTTCAACTCGACCTGGCTGCTGATGAACTCGGCTACCGACGTCTGGGACGGCGGGCTGGGCTCCTCGTCCGGCGAGTTGGGGCACAACGTGATGGACCATCATTTCGGTGCGGGCGCCTCGGGCCGGGTCGAGGGCTACGAAGACAAGTACTACTTCGGCCGCCGTCCCTGCGGCTTCTACATTCCGCGGTTCCGCAACGTCGCCGCCGACAAGCGTGGCTATCTGCGCGGCTTCGGCTACCAGGGCGGTGCCAGCCGCACCGGCTGGTCGCGCGAGATTGCCGAGCTGAACATCGGTGCCGACCTGAAGGAGGCGCTGACCGTGCCAGGTGACTGGCGCATCGGCATGACCGGATTCGGTGAAATGCTGCCGCACCACGACAACACGATCCGCCTGGACCACGACCACAAGGACAAGTGGGGGCTGCCGGTGCTGGCGATGGACGTGTCCATGCGCGCCAACGAACTGGCGATGCGCAAGGACATGGCCGCGGACGCTGCCGAGATGCTGGAGGCGGCCGGGGTCAAGGACGTGAAGATGCACGACAACGACTACGCCCCGGGCAAGGGCATCCATGAGATGGGGACTGCGCGTATGGGACGGGACCGGAAGAGCTCGGTATTGAACGCGCACAACCAGGTCTGGGATGCCCCCAATGTGTACGTCACCGACGGTGCCTGCATGACCTCCAGCGCCTGCGTGAATCCGTCGCTGACCTACATGGCGCTGACCGCGCGCGCGGCCGACCACGCCGTGCGCGAACTGAAAGCGGGGAACCTGTGATGGATCGCCGCGAACTGCTGAAGATGATCGTCGCCGCCACCGGTGCGGCCATGGTCGGCCTGCCTGCGCTGGTGCAAGGCAAAGCGCCAGCGGCCGGGGCGATGGTCCCGTTCTCCGATGCCGATATCGGCACGCTGGACGAGATTGCCGAGACCATCCTGCCGCGGACCCGGACACCCGGGGCGAAAGACGCGGGCGCCGGTGCGTTCATGGCGACGTTCGTCAGCGACTGCTACACCGCCAGGCAGCAGGCGGTGTTCCGCGCCGGGCTGGCGGACATCGACAAGCGCGCCGGTGGCCGCTTCGTGTCGCTCACGCCGGAGGCGCGCACCGGATTGCTGCGTACACTGGATGCCGAAGCCAAGGCGCGCAATGCAGACGTGACCGAGACCGGAACGCCCGAAGAGGGCGAAGCCATGCCGCATTACTTCACGATGATCAAGCAGCTGGCCATCTTCGGCTTCTTCACCTCCAAGGTCGGTGCGACCGGGGTGCTGCAGTACGTCGCCGTGCCGGGGCGCTACGACGGTGACCTCGCCTATGTCCCCGGCACACCTGCCTGGGGGACCAGCTGATGGACACCAACCTGATGATCCGCCCTGCGTTGATCACCGCCGGCCTGCTGGCCGCTGCATCTGCGTTCGCACAGGACAGTGCCGACGCTGTGCGTGACCCGAAGAAGACGGAAGTGTGGACCCCTGTGCCCGCGACCGTGGCAACGCCACCCGGCAAGGCACCGTCCGATGCGATCGTGCTGTTCGATGGCAAGGATCTCTCCGCGTGGGAATCGGAGCAGGGTGGCCGCGTGCCCTGGAAGATTGCCGGAGGCGCCATGACGGTTGTTCCTGGCAGCAAGGGCATCCGTACCCGGCAACCCTTCTGCGATGTCCAGCTGCATGTCGAATGGCGTACGCCCACCGAAACGAAGGGCTTCGACGGCCAGAACCGGGGCAACAGCGGGATCTTCCTGCAGGGACTCTATGAGTTGCAGGTACTCGACAGCTACAACAACCCGACCTACGCCAATGGCCAGGCGGGTTCGATCTACAAGCAGGCCATGCCACGGGTGAACGCCTCGCGCGCACCGGGCCAGTGGCAGGCCTACGACATCATCTGGAAGGCCCCGCGCTTCTCGCCGGGCGGCGGCCTGACGTCGCCCGCACGGATCACCGTGCTGCACAACGGCGTGCTGGTACAGGACGACACCGTGCTGGCGGGCAGGACCGAATACATCGGTGCGCCTTCGTACGCACCGCATGGGTGCGCGCCGCTGTATCTGCAGGAACATGACTCCAGGGTCAGCTACCGCAACATCTGGGTGCGCGAGCTGTAGCGCCCGCCCGCTACTTCGCCAGGTAGCTGGCGATGTCATCGATCTCCTGCTGTGACAGCTGCGGGAAGGGGGGCATCAGACCGCCGCCCTTCCTGATCCTGTCCTTGACCTGGGCGGGCTGCAGCCGCTTGCCGACATCGGTGAGCGCCGGGAACGTCGGCGGTACACCGGTGCGTTCAGCACCGTGGCAGGCGGTGCAGTGCTGGGCGTAGAGTTTCGCGCCGGCGGCCGGGTCGTCCTTGGCCCACGCTGCCGTCGCAACGTTCATGCCGCCCAGGGCCACGGCCACTGCCAGGATCATTTTCATGTGGGGCTCCTTGATGCGTCAGCGGTGGGCACGGGTGGGCGGGTTGGTGGTCAGGTGTTCACGCAGGTAGTCCGCGCCGGCCTGGATGACCTTGGCCGGGTCGCGTGGCTGGTCGTGTTCGACGATGTACCACTGCACGCCAGCGGTGGCGGCGGCCGGCAGGATCGCGTCCCAGTCCAGCACGCCCTGGCCGACCGCAGCGAATCCACCTTCGTCTTCGGCCTGGCCCTTGGGCGCATTGTCCTTGGCGTGTACCGCAAATATGTGGCCGCGGAACTTGCCAAGCATCACGGCCGGGTCCAGGCCCGCGCGCGCGACCCAGGCCAGGTCCAGTTCGGTCTGCAGCTCGGGGCCGGCGGCGTCGAACAGCAGCTCCAGTCCGGTCCTGCCATTGAAGTCGACCAGCTCGAAGTCGTGGTTGTGGTAGGCCAGCTGCATCCCCTTGCCGCGCACCTGCCTGGCAATCCGGCCCAGCTCCCGTCCCAATGCGGTCCAGCCGGCGGCATCGCGCGGACGGTCCTTCTGGTCCAGGTAGGGCACCACCAGCGTGCTGTTGCCAATCGAGCGGTTGAAGGCCACCACGGCATCCAGGTTGTCGCGCAGCTCGGCCAGCTGAACGTGCGACGAAACCGCTTTGATCGAGTAACGGTCCAGCAACTGTTTCAGTTCCGCAGCGCTTGCATTCTGCGTACCGACGGTCTCCACCGCACGCACGCCCGCGTCGTGGACGATCTTCAGCTGCTGGTCGAGCGGGCCGGCGTTGCGCAGCGTGTACATCTGCACGGCGATGGGCTTCTGCGCACCGGCTGTGTTTCCTGCGAAGGCGGGCAGGGCGGCGAGCAGCAGGACGAGGATTGCAGTTCTACGGACAGGGATGTTCATCAACAGGTCCTCCCGGGATTCAACCGATGGCGGTCCAGGTGCGTGACCTGGCCGATGCAATGACACGATCGACGATCCGCGCCGAGCGCAGGCCGTCTTCGAAGGTGGGCAGGCCCTGCAGCCGCTCGCCTTCAATGGCGCGATAGGTGTCGGCCACGAACGCTTCGAAGCACTGCCCGTAGCCCTGCGCGTGCCCCGCTGGCAGCGGCGACAACCGGCGTTGTTCGGCACTGCCGGCGCCCGGGCCGCGCACGAAGATTTCCTCGCGCTGCTCGGGCAGGCCGATCCACAGCCGCTCGGCATCCTCCTGGTTGAACGCCACGCTGGCGTTGGCGCCGTCGATCTCGAACCAGAGCCGGTTGTGGCGTCCGGCCGAGACCTGGCTGACCGTCAATGACGCCAGCGTGCCCGCGCCGGTCCTGAACATCGCTGCGGCCACGTCCTCGCTCTCGACCGCTTGCTTTGCGCCGTCTGTCGCCGGCGTGCTGAAACTCTGGGAAGTGGTTGCGCTGCGCTCGGGGATCACCGTGGCAAACGCCGCGTTCACTTCGGCGAAGCACTCGCCGCTGACCCATTCAACCAGGTCGCACCAGTGCGACCCGATGTCAGCGAACACGCGCGATGTGCCACCCAGTGCCGGGTCGACCCGCCAGTTGTTGCTGGCCGGGTCCAGCAGCCAGTCCTGCAGGTAGCTGCCATGGATCAGGTGCAGTGGCCCCAAGTCGCCCTGCGCGATGCGTGCACGTGCCTCGCGGACCACCGGGTGGTAGCGGTAGACGAAGGGGACGGTGGCGACCAATCCGGTCGAGGCGGCCAGCGCCGCCAGCGCCTGCGCATCGTCCAGCGTCGTCGCCAACGGTTTCTCGCAGATCACGTGCTTGCCGGCGTCCAGTGCGGCCTGCGCCATCGCGCGGTGCAGGTGGTTGGGCGTGCAGATGTGCACGACCTGTACCTGGGGATCAGCGACGACGTCCTCGATATCGCGATAGGCGCGCGGGACATTCCACGCGTGCGCCACCTCGCGCGCGCGCTGCGGCGACGAGGCGGCCATGCCGCGCACCTCGGCGCCCGCCAGCAGTGCCGCGCGGCGATGCACCGCGCCGATCATGCCGGTACCAACGATGGCGATTCCAAGCGGGGGCATCGGCCGGTCTCCTCAGGGTGTGGACGACGCGGCCGCCGCTACCGGGCGGTCGCGGAACAGCAGCAGGAAGGCGATCAGCACCACCAGTGCGACGCCGGCCGGGAACAACCAGATCTGCTGCCAGTCCGGGCCCGCTGCAGTGGTGAAGTGCTCCACTACCGCGCCGGACAGGAAGGTGCCGATCAGCATGCCCACGCCATAGGTGGCCAGGGTGATGAAGCCCTGCGCGCTGCTGCGCGCGGCGGGGCCGGCGTGGGCATCGGTGTAGATCTGGCCGGTGACGAAGAAGAAGTCGTAGCAGATGCCATGCAGTACGATGCCGATCACAAGCAGGGAGAAGCCACTGCCCGCATCGCCGAAGGCGAACAGCGCGTAGCGCACGACCCAGGCCGCCATGCCGACCGCCAGCATGGTCTTCACCCCCAGCCGCACGAACAGGAACGGCATGGCCAGCATCAGCAGCACTTCGGACACCTGGCCCAGCGACTGCAGGCCGGCCGCGCCCTGCACGCCCAGGTCGTTGAGATACGGATTGGTGAAGTTGTAGTAGAACGACAACGGGATGCAGATGGCGATGGAGGCCAGGAAGAACACCAGGTAGGCGCGCGACTTCAGCAGCCGCAACGAATCCAGTCCCAGGATCTGCCCCAGCCCGGCATCGCGCTGCTGTGCCAGTGGCGGCGTGTGCGGCAGGGTGAACGCATACAGGCCCAGCACCAGCGATGCCGCCGCCGCCATCCGGAAGGTCAGTTCAAGCCGATGCGCCTGTTCCCAGCCCAGCCAGCCGATCAGCACCCCTGCGACGATCCAGCCGACGCTGCCGGCCACGCGTACCAGCGGGAACTGCTTCTCCGGCGATTGCATGTGCCGCATCGCCACGCTGTTGGCCAGTGCCAGCGTCGGCATGAACAGCAGCATATAGCCCATGACGCACGCGGAAAACACGCTGAAGCTGGTGGCGGTGGACGCCAGCCACATCAGCACCGCGCCGGCCAGGTGCAGTACCGCCAGGATGCGCTGCGCCGCGAAACAGCGGTCTGCGATCAGGCCGACCAGGAACGGTGCCACGATGGCACCGATGGACTGGCTGAGAAACGCCGTTGCCACCTGGCTTGCGCTGGCCTGCAGCGGGCCCTGTACCAGGTAGGTGCCCAGGGTGACGAACCACGCCCCCCAGATGAAGAACTGCAGAAACATCATCGCGCCCAGGCGCGACATGGCGTGCGTCATGGCTTGCCCTCCCGGGGCGGTCTTGGCTCAGATTCCCAGCATGCGGCGCAGTGATCCAGCGTCCGTGGCGCTCCCGGCAAAGTCGTCGAAGGCGCGTTCGGTTACATGGATGATGTGATCGCGGATGAAGGCGGCACCCTCGCGCGCGCCGTCCTCCGGGTGTTTCAGGCAGCACTCCCACTCCAGCACCGCCCAGCCGGGGAAGTCGTACTGGGCGAACTTCGAGAAGATCGCCTTGAAGTCGATCTGGCCGTCACCGGGTGAGCGGAACCGGCCCGGACGATCGATCCAGTCCTGATAACCCCCATACACGCCGCTGCGCGCGCTGGGGCGATACTCCGCGTCCTTGACGTGGAAGATGCCGATGCGGGCGTGGTAACGGTCGATGAAACCGAGGTAATCCATCTGCTGCAGCAGCAGGTGGCTGGGGTCGTACAGGATCTTCGCGCGAGGATGATGGTCGACCTCATCGAGGAAGCGCTCGAAGGTCGCACCGTCATGCAGGTCCTCGCCCGGGTGGATCTCGAAGCACAGGTCCACGCCGCAGGCATCGAACACATCCAGGATCGGGCGCCAGCGGCGGCCGAGTTCGGCGAAGGCTTCTTCCACCAGGCCCGGCGGGCGCTGCGGCCACGGATAGAAGTAGGGCCAGGCCAGCGCACCGGAGAACGTGGCGTGCGCGCTCAGCCCGAGGCGCTGGCTCGCCTGCGCGGCGAGCCGCAGCTGTTCCACGGCCCAGGCCTGGCGCGCGGGCGGGTTGCCGCGCACGTCTACGGGTGCGAATCCGTCGAACAGGCTGTCGTAGGCGGGATGGACCGCGACCAGCTGCCCCTGCAGATGAGTCGACAGTTCGGTGATCTGCAGGCCGTGCCCGGCCAGCATGCCGGCAACATCGTCGCAGTACGCCTGGCTGCGTGCCGCCTCGGCCAGATCGAACAGGTGGGGCGCGGAGGTGGGAACTTGTACGCCAGAATAGCCCAGACCCGCGGCCCACCCGGCCAGCGTATCCAGCCGATCAAAAGGAGCTGTGTCGCCGATGAACTGCGCCAGGAACAGCGCTGGACCCTTGAGCGTCTTCAACGTGATTCGCCCTCGATGCAATCGATTGCATTATCCTAGCAGGGGCGCACGCAGGACCTGTTGTGCACTGCACAGCGGACAGGAGAACTAACGCCATGGCCACCATCTACGACATCGCCAGGCACGTCGGCGTCTCCGCAGGCACGGTGTCACGGGCGCTTTCCCGGCCAGACAAGGTGCTGCCGGCCACCCGTGCGCGCATCGAGCAGGCCGCCGCCGCATTGGGCTATGTGCCCAACACGGTGGCCCGCACGCTCAAGACCCAGCGCAGCGGCAAGATCCTGGTCACCGTCCCGGACATCGCCAATCCGTTCTTCGCACAGATCCTGCAGGGTGCGGAGGAGGCCGCGCAGGCGGTCGGCTACGCGGTTTTGCTGGGCGATACCCAGCATCAACCCGATCGTGAGGAGCGCTACGCACAGATGCTCCGGCGCAACGAGGCCGACGGCATGATCGTGCTGGGCCATCGCCTGCCACCGACCGCGCGCGAAATCGTCGAGCAGCGCGGCGCAGCTGCGCCGGTGGTCAATGGATGCGAGTTCGACCCCGCACTGGGCATCCCCAGCGTCCATATCGACAACGCGGCCGCCGCACGCGCGGTGATGGAGCACCTGTACGGCCTGGGGCACGAACGGATCGCCGTGGTCGGCGGGCCACCTGACAACCCCCTGCACCAGCAGCGGCTGGAAGGGGTCCGGGCCGCCGGCAAGGCGCGGGGTCGCCTGCGCCAGCTGAGCATCGTGCCCGGGGACTTTTCCGTTGAGTCCGGGCATGCGGCGGTGATGGCGCTGCTGGACGGCACGCCCGTGCCGACCGCGGTGTTCTGCTTCAGCGACCAGATGGCACTGGGGGCACTGGCGGCCTGTCGCGACCGGGGCATCCGCGTTCCGGAAGCGCTCTCCATCGTCGGCTTCGACGACCTGGCCTCTTCGCGTTATCTCACCCCGCCGCTGACGACCATCCGGCAGCCGATGCGTGAAATCGGTGAGCGCGCGGTCAACCTGCTGCTCGCCATCATCGAACAGGTCGATGTACCGCTTCAGCAGACGCTGGAGTTCAGCTTCATGCTGCGCGGTTCGACAGCGGCGCCTGGGCGGTAGCGCAGGCGAGGCAGGGCAGCCGGAGCAGGGCGGCCGGCCCGCGCGTGGTGCCGCGACCTTGATCCCGAATTGACGCAAAGCTGTCAGACTCATCGCAGGCAGCCCGGCAAGGGCCGTGGCAGCAGGTGCGATCGCGCAAGGGGGGGGGCAATGCCATTCTTCACCGATTCGGCGGAAGGCGCGGTCGAAGGCATTGGCGCGGCACGTCGCATCGGCTGGATGCGTTTCGTCGGCAATGCACTGGGGGCAATCCCCATCGCTTCGATCATCCTCGAGCGCCACGATGGGCCGCTGGCGTGGGTCCTGCTGCTGCTCAACGCGCTGGCGTGGCCTGCGCTGGCATTGATGCTGACCCAGCGCTCCGGCCAGCCCGCGCTCGTCCAGTTCCGCTGCATGGTGGCCGACTCCTTTTTCGGTGGTGGCTGGATCGCCTTCATGGCGTTGAGCGCGGTGCCCAGTGCACTGTTCGCCGCACTGCTGGTGGCCGACAAGATCGCTGCCGGTGGCGTTCGCCTGGCGATGCGCGCCACGCTGGCCCTGATGCTGGGCTTCGCTCTCACCTGGTGGGTGCTCGGCTTCCCTTACCAGCCGGTCACCTCGCAGCGCACGATCGTGCTGAGTGTCCCGTTCCTGTTCGTGTATGGCATCGGCCTGAGCATTCTCAGCTGGCAGCTGGCGCGCCGGGTCAAATCGCAGAACCGCCAGCTGCAGCGTCTCAGCCGGATGGACCCGCTGGTCGAGCTGGCCAACCGTGGCTTCCTGATCCTGCGTGCGCAGCAGGCGCTGGACCGGGCACAGGGCCAGGGCGGGTTTGCCTGCCTGCTGATGCTCGATGTGGACGACTTCAAGCGCATCAATGACTCGCATGGCCACCGCGCCGGTGACGAGGTGCTGCGGCATATCGCGGCGACATTGCGCACCGTTGCCCGGCCGGGTGATACGCCCGCGCGGCTGGGGGGCGATGAGTTCGTCGTGCTGCTGCGCGACTGCGCGCCCGTCGATGCGATGCACGTGGCCGAGCGGGTGCGCCTGCACCTGCTCGAGGCCGCGCGGCAGGCCACGCCGGGTGTGGAATTCAGCGTCAGTATCGGCATTGCGGCCACGCCGCGTGGCGGCAGTGTCGAGGACTGGTTGGCACTGGCCGACCGCGCGCTGTACCACGCCAAGCGCCAGGGCAAGAACACCGCCAGCTACGGCGAGTGAGCGCGCGTGGGGACGGCACGGCTGCCGCCGAACGAGGATGAAATACCCATTCAGCCTGCACGCGGAATCGGCACGCCAATCCTCTACCATGGGCCACCCCGCCCGGACGCGCTCCCATGCAAGACGCTCTCGTTGCCCAGCCCAAGCCCCCCATTCCAAGGATCGCGGCGTGGCTGATGATGCTGCTGGGCATGTGGCTGGCGCTGAAACTGGGCCTGGTGGTCACCCTACTGTCCGGCCTGCTGGTGTTCCAGCTGACCCACCTGCTGGCTTCCACCGTGGAAGGCAGGCTGCCGCCGGGACGTGCACGGGCAATCGCCGTGATCGTGCTGTCGGCGATCATCATCAGCGCGCTGGTGCTGGCCGGGATCGGCGTGGCCTCGTTCTTCCGCAACGAGACCGGTGGCCCGGATGCTTTGCTGGCGCGCCTGATGGAGATTCTCAACACCTCGCGGCACCAGGTGCCGGCGCTGCTGCAACCCTACATTCCCGAAGACATGCCAGCGCTGCGCGCGGCGCTGAACGACTGGGCCGCCGAGCATCAGCGCCAGCTGGGCGTGGCCGGTACCTCGGTGGTCCAGGTGGGTGTGCGCGTGCTGATCGGCATGGTGCTGGGTGCGATGATCGCACTGTATGACGAACTGCCGCTGCCGAAGATGGGTCCGCTGGCGCAGGAGCTGGTCGGGCGCACCAGCCGCCTGGCCACCGCGTTCCGCCAGGTGGTGTTCGCGCAGGTGAAGATCTCGCTGCTGAACACCGTGTTCACCGCGATCTTCCTGCTGGGCGTGCTGCCGTTGTTCGGCGTGCACCTGCCGCTGTCCAAGACCCTGGTGCTGATCACCTTCCTGGCCGGCCTGCTGCCGGTGGTGGGCAACATCATCTCCAACACGATCATCACCATCGTCGCACTGTCGGTCTCGTTCTACGTGGCGGTGGCGGCGCTGCTGTACCTGATCGTGATCCACAAGCTGGAGTACTTCCTCAACGCGCGCATTGTCGGTGGCGAAATCCAGGCGCGTGCCTGGGAGCTGCTGCTGGCCATGCTGGTGATGGAGGCGGCCTTCGGCCTGCCGGGCCTGGTCGCCGCGCCGGTGTTCTATGCCTACGTGAAGCGCGAACTGGTCGACCAGCGCTGGATCTGACGCGGCGGGGCATGACGTATTTGTCCCGATTCGAGTGTCCGCGCGGCCTTGTCGGTGCGTTCGCGGCGGGCACGGTGTACCGACGGCCACGGTTGGCCCGCTAGCGGCTTGGCGCCTGTGCAGACGGCCGCTACAGTGTTCCGCACGACAGGGGAAATGTGCATGGCCCGCAAGGCGTCGCCCATCGGATTGCGGACCTGGGTCTGGATCCTGGCCGGGCTGTTCGTAGTCTGTACGCTGCCGCTGATGGCCATCGCACTGGTGCAGGGCACGCTGCGCTTCACCGCCGCCGAGGACAACCTGGTCAGCCTGCGCCGGCTGCAGCAGACCTTCGACCTGGCCAACCGGGTGTCGGCCGAGCGCGGCCCCGCCAACAGCCTGCTGGGAGCCAATACGGCCGATGCGGCCGAACAGGCGCGGCTGGCCGCGCAGCTGGCGGTTGCGCGCAAGCGGGTCGACACCGCCCTGCTGCAACTGGACACCGTGTTCAAGGCCGATCCGGGCGTGGTCGACGAACATGGGCTGCTGGCCGACGCGCAACGTCGCCTGCAGTCGGCGCGGGCCGCGGTGGACCAGGTGGCGGCACAGCCGCACGACGCGCGCCGGGTGGAAGACGTGGAGCGCGCGATCAGCAGCATGTTCGCCGTGGTCGATCGCCTGCACGTGTTGACCTCGACGCAGATCAGCGTGCTGGTCAGTGCCGACCGCGAAGCGGCGATCCCGGCGATGCAGGGCCAGGTGCTGATCGACTTGCGCGAGCATGGCGGCCGCCTGGCCTCGAACGTGATGGCGCCGGTGGCGGTACCGGGGGCCTGGCGTGACGAACAGGTGCGGGCGGCATTGCAGACCGAAGGCCGCCTGCTGGAACTGTGGCGGCTGGCAGGCAGCCATGAAGCCGTGTTCCGCAGCGATCCGACGCTGTCCTGGCATTGGGACATGGCACGCCGGCAGTTCTTCGGCGAATCGCTGCCGATGATCGAACGGCTGATCGAAGATGGACGGCGTGGCGTGTCGCCGCCGTGGACCGCCGCCGAGTTCACCACGCGCTACGTACCGACCCTGCGGTCGCTGGAAGCGCTGCGTGACGGTTACCTGAGCGTGTCCATCGCCCGTTTCGAGCGCACCCGCAACCGCGAAGCGACGCGCCTGGTGGTGCTGGTGGCGACGGTGCTTGGCACGCTGGTGGTGCTGGGCGTGGCGCTGCGCATTGCCCATCTGCAGATCCTGCGGCCGCTGCTGCAGGCACAGAAGCAGGTGATCCAGATCGCCTCGGAAGCGCCCGGCCCGGAACAGCACGTGACCCACCCGCTGGCCGAGATGCAGCGCCTGTTCGATGCCATCGAAGTGCTGCGCGAGAAGTCGCGCGAGCGCTCGGCGTTGACCAGCGAGCTGCGCCAGCTGGCCGGCACCGATGAACTGACCGGGTTGTTGAACCGGCGCGCGCTGGACCAGAGGGTGCAGCAGCGCCATGCCGACGGTGGCAACAGCGCGGTGGTGATCCTGCTGGACATCGATCGCTTCAAGGCCATCAACGACGGCCATGGGCATGCTGCTGGGGACCAGGTGCTGGTGCAGGTGGCACAGCTGCTGCAGCGCCACCTGCGCCGCAGCGACAGCATCGCCCGCTACGGTGGCGAGGAATTCCTGGTGCTGCTGGCCGACGGCGATCTGGCCGGCGGCCGCCAGTTGGCCGAGTCGCTGCGCGTGGCCATGCGGCAGCTGGACATCGCACTGGCCGCAGGCAACGTGCTGCGGGTCACTGCCAGCTTCGGCGTAGCCGAGGGGGGCACCGATGCGCTGGGCTGGCGCACCCTGCTGCGCGCCGCCGACGCGGCCATGTACCAGGCCAAGGCGCAGGGCCGCGACCGCGTGCGGGTGGCCGGCGGCGGCCGCAACGCACGTTGAGGACACGCATCAGCCGATGCGCGCATGCACGCGCCGCAGCGTGCGCGCGATCATCCGGCGCGCGATGGGACGCGGCATCGAGAGCCCGCGCCAGCGCAGCGCACCCACCCGGAAGGTGGCGCTGGCGGTAGCCAGTACCTTGCCGGCCGGGTCGGTCAGCCAGCCACGGGTGAAGGCGATGCTGCCCTTGCTGTGCTCGACTTCGCCCCAGCCGATGATCCGCCCCGGCCGTGCCGGGTTGACGAAACTGGTCTTGGATTCCACCGTGACCGCGATGCGGTTGGCTGGCAGGGTGGCGTAGATCGCCGGCCCCATGCAGTCGTCCAGCATCGCTGACAGGAATCCGCCCTGCACGTTGCCCATCGGGTTGGTGAGCACCGTCCCGGCGTCGAACTCGACCTGGATGCGGCGCAGTGCATCGTCGTAACCGACGAAGCGCCAGCCGAGCAGGGTGCCGGCCTGGGAACGTGGAAGATCACCGTTGACCACGCTGTAGAAGATCGATTCGGGGTTCATCGTGGAGCCTCGTGGGGGAGGGGAGAGAAAGGGAACTCACTGCGGTAGCGACAACAGCGCCAGCACGAATCCGATGACCGACAGCAGCACCACCGCGGCGCCGGCGGGTACCGGAGTACGCGCACCGGTGCGTCGCCGCACGCCGGACGCAACCAGGACCGGCGGCAGGGTGGCGACCAGACAGAACAGCTGGAACGCCAGCAGCTGCGGCAGTGCCAGGTGCCCCCCGAAGAAGATCAACCAGGCCAGCATCACGCCGGCACCGGCCAGTGCGATCCACCCGGCGCCGACCACGCGGATGAGTGCCATCAGCAGCACCTGCATGCGCGGTTCGATCTCCGCCCACGACATGCCCACGGCCTGCGCGTGGTAGGGCATGAAGTCGGAACGTTTCAGATAGGCCGCAGCAAACAGCGAGACAATGAAGAACGCCAACAGATAGCAGCCGAACGCGAGCCAGGCGAACAGATCCATGTGGAGGCCATGCGGTTGGGGAGGAGTCGCCGCGTGCACGCCGGCTGCCATGCCGGTCGTGCCACGGGGTTGCGCGATTCTCGGGCAAGCCCCTGTTAGCTGGGTGTGGTGCTCCGCAGGGGCGTTCCTCTATCTGCTTTTAACGTAAGCATGGTGGTGTGGAGTGCGTCACGCACGGACCATGCGCCGTATCTCGTTTCCCGTGAAGAGGCCGCAAGTGCTCATCCACTTTCCGGTCACCGCTCTGCGCAGACGCTGGGCGTCCCTCCGATCAAGGACCGCGCCGTGACCGAGCTCACCCTCCCAGAACTTGCCAAGAAAATGGCCGGCATCGATTTCACGATGCTGCAGACCCACGCCAGTGGAGAAATTGCCGGTCGCCCCATGAGCAACAACGGTGACGTGGACTATGACGGTGACAGCTGGTTCTTCACCATGGAAGACACCGACATGGTGCGCGAGATCGAGGCTGACCCCACCGTCGCACTGGGTTTCTCCGGCAGCAAGTCGCTGCTGGGCAAGCCGCCGCTGTTCGTGCACGTGCAGGGAAGGGCGGCGCTGGTGCGCGATCGGGCCACGATGCGCGAGCACTGGGTGAAGGACCTGGAACGGTGGTTCGAACAGGGAGTGGATACACCGGGACTGGTACTGATCCATGTGTGCGCCAGCCGTATCCACTACTGGGATGGCGAGGACGAGGGCGAAATCGTGATCTAACCGGAACCGCTCAGCGCCCGGCGCATCGCGTTCCAGGGTCAGCAGTGCGTAGGGTGTGCCGCCGAATCCCCAAGATTGGCCAGGTCCGGTGCCAAGGCGTGCTCCACCGCACGACGCAGCAGTGCCGGCGCGACATAGCGCCGGTGCCCGACGTCGATCAGTGCCATGTACATGCCGCCGAACGCATTGAGGGTCTGCACGCGTGAGCCCAGGCTGACCTCGACATGTCCATTGCTACGCCGCTGCACGCGCACGCTGCTGCGGAAACGCAGGTGCCGATCGTCGGCGCCGAGCAGGACTTCGGCGTCGTTGTCCTGCGTATCGATGTGCGAATCCAGCACCGGAAATCGACCAGCGAACAACCGGCTGTGATCGGTAGACAGCAGTGACGACACCGGGCATCCCAGCGGCGACGTGCGCAACCGCAACGGTGCCACCAGTCGGTTTCGCAGCGCCATCAGATAGCCTACGCCGCTGGGTGGATTGCGCAGGAAGCCGTCCAGTACATCGGCCAGCAGTGCCGATGCGGAACGGTGGATCACCTGCGAGGGTTCCAGGCACAGGGTGGTCAGGTCCTGGTAGTGGCTGTGCGGTAGCGCTGTGGGCAGCAGGCCATCGGTGGCGGCGGGCCGCGAATGGATGGGATAGGCCGGTGTGGCGCGTTCGACGAACCCGCGCAGCGGCCGGACGGGGATGCGGCGCAGCGGGCCGAGCAGGGCACGGGTACGCGCGCACAGGTGTGCGCACAGGCTGGGAGGCGCCGCCTGCAGCGACAGTCGCAACAGCGGTGCCGCCGCAAGCGAGGTGCCCGAAGGCCAGTGCGATTCCGGAAGCACCTCGGTCAGGCTGGGGATATCGGCAGCATTGCGCTCCACCTGTGCACGCGCCTGCTCGCTCATCGAGCCGGCCAGTTCATTGCTGTGGCAGGACAGCGCGAACAGCGCCGGATGTGCAGGATGGTTCGACGCGAACTGGTGCCAGGTGCCGCCGCCGAAGCGCACGGTAAAAAGGCAGTCCGGTGGGATGCGGATGCGCCGAAGCGTGCGCGCGAAGGCACCGGGATCTGCTGCCAGCTGCGTGTCGGAGACGGTGGCGAAACGCAGCTCGGCTCCCGCGCTGCCGGCGATGGCGGTGAACATGCGCGGGCCTGCATGGCGATGAAACGGGTGGCCACCGGCACCGACGGTGAAGCTGTACAGCGAGGAGGCATCCCCGTGCTGCAGGTGCATGCCACCCAGTCGCGCCGAAGGTTCATCCAACGCATCGATGAACGCCGGGTGGTGGCGCTGACGCTGGCCGGCGTCACTCACCAGCGCGTCACCGGCACCGATGCCGAGCTGCGCGATCAGGGTGACTTCGGTCGGGCTGCCACCCTCCAGTGCCGGAAGCTGTACTCCTGGAAACGAACGGCGGTCGCGGGTCGAACCAGGCATGGTCATGCTCCTCGGCGGAGTGGCTTAGCGGGCAGGGGACTTGCGGCGGGCGCGTGCTTCGCGCTTCAGCGGGCCACCGACCGGACAGACTTCGGCCGCCCACGAGAACAACGTGTTGGCCAGGCGGTCGGGCACCTGCCGGAAGTACACGAACTGGCCGCGCTTCTCCCGTTCGATCAGGCCGGCTTCCTCAAGGATGCGCAGGTGGCTGGACAGCGCCGGTTTGCTGAAATCGAAGCGCTCGGCCAATTCACCCGCGCTGAGCTCACCGGCGCTGAGATAGGCCAGGATCTGCCGGCGGGCGGTGGAGGCGAGGGCTTCGAAGATACGGTCCATGGCGAGCTAATTAACTAATTCGTTAATTGATAATCTTCCCGCCCAAGCCTGCTGTCAAGCCATGACCATTGCGCGCCGCGCCAGGGCTTTGCCATCCTCCCTGCTGTTTTCCGTACCGTGGAGTTCCAATGCGCCCTGCCTCCTGGCTGATCCTGGCCCTGCTGCCTGCCCTGGCGGCGGCGCAGCCTGCACGTGCACCGAAGGCCAGCGCACAGGCGCAGGACCCTTTCAGTGAGTTGTTCGATACCGCCTGCATGCAGCACATCGGCGCACCGGCGCGGTTGCAGTCGTTGATGGAATCCAACGGGCTGTCACCGCTGCAGCCTGCCGAGGCGGCAACGTTGCTGCAGGGGCAGTCGGGCGTGGCCTGGATGGTGCCGCTGGCCAGCGGCCGCTATGCGGTCAGCTGGGCTGACGATGGCACGTGCACGGTCTACGCCGAAAAGGCCGACGCGGCGGTCGTGCAGAAGGGCTTTGCCCGGTTGGTGCAGGCGGCGCCAACGCCGTTGCAGGCGCGCTCGCTGCCAGGCCGTGGGCCGTTGTCGGCGGACCAGGTGGCGATCCAGTACGGCTGGGCCACGCCCGGGCAGGCCAAGCTGCAGGTGCGTTTCCGGCTGGTCACGCGGCAGGCGGCCGAGGCCGGCGTGCAGGCGATGGCCTCGGTGACGCCGGGCGAAGCGATGCTGGAGCAGGCTGCACCCAGCCAATAACGCTGGCCCCGCGCCGCGCAGGCTGCCCATGCCCGCGATTCAGCCTTTCATGCAGGTTGTGATATATCGTTTATCGATAAATCCACCCTGGGGCGGCGAGGCCGCCCCAATGCCGGAGGCCGCTTGACCGCTCGTCCCGCCCGCGCCAGACCCGCGCGAGGCTTGTTCACCCTGGCCCAGGCCGCCGTCCAAGCTGTCCGGGCGATGTGCTGGCTGGGCATCCTGGCCGCACTGCTGGCCGTGCCGCTGGTCGCGCACGACCGTCGCTGGCTGCTCGACAGCGTCCACGATGCCGCTGCCGCTGCTGCACACGGCAACGCTCTGTTCCTGCACTTTTGCCTGGGGCTGGCTGCGATCGTCGCGCTGCTGGTGCTGTGCCTGCTGTTCCTGCGCCATCTGCTGCGGCTGCTGAAATCGGCGGCGCGCGAAAGGCCGTTCACCCACGCCAATGCGCAGCGACTGCAACGGATGGCGTGGCTGATGCTGGCGATGGAGCTGCTGTCGATCCTGATCGGCGCCTACGCGGCCTGGATGGGCCCGGACTTCACCTGGATGGAGGTGGGCGGCGGCATGTCGATCACCGGGCTGGTGGCGGTGATGATGCTGTTCGTGCTGGCACGCGTCTTCGCCGTGGGCGCGGCGATGCGCGATGACCTCGACGGTGTCATCTGATGGCAATCGTCATCACCCTGGACCGCGTGCTGCAGGAACGGGGCATGACCCTGTCCGAGCTGGCCGGGCGCATCGACATCACCCTGGCGAACCTGTCGATCCTGAAGACCGGCAAGGCGCGCGCCATCCGCTTTTCCACGCTGGATGCGATCTGCCGGGAGCTGCAATGCACGCCTGGCGACCTGCTCGGGTACGACCCGTCGCACACGCAGGACGCAGACTGAGTGTTTGTTCTTCTCCCTTACCTACTGACGAAACGGACCTGAAATGGAATGGTTGGCTGACCCCTCGATATGGATGGGCCTTGCAACCCTGGTCGTGCTTGAGATCGTGCTCGGCATCGACAACCTGGTGTTCATCGCGATCCTTGCCGACAAGCTTCCGCCACACCAGCGCGACCGCGCGCGGGTGATCGGCCTGGCACTGGCCCTGCTGATGCGGCTGGTGCTGCTGGCGGCGCTGGCCTGGATCATGAAACTGACCGAGCCGCTGCTTACGCTGTTCGAGCACAGCTTTTCCGGGCGTGACCTGATCCTGCTGGGCGGTGGCCTGTTCCTGCTGTTCAAGGGCACCATGGAGCTGCACGAACGGCTGGAAGGCCGCGCGCACCACGAAGATGGCAAGAAGGTCTACGCCAGCTTCGCCATGGTGGTGGCGCAGATCGTGGTGCTCGATGCGGTGTTCTCGCTGGATTCGGTGATCACCGCGGTCGGCATGGTCGACAACCTGGGCGTGATGTATGCCGCCGTGACCATCGCGATGGCGCTGATGTTGCTGGCGAGCAAGCCGTTGACCCGCTTCGTCAACAAGCATCCCACCGTGGTGGTGCTGTGCCTGGGCTTCCTGCTGATGATCGGTTTCAGTCTGGTGGCCGAGGGCCTGGGCTACAAGATCCCGAAGGGCTACCTGTACGCGGCGATCGCCTTTTCGATCCTGGTGGAAGCCTTCAACCAGTGGGTGCGTTTCAACCGTGAGCGCAACGAGCGTCGCCAGCCGTTCCGGCAGCGCACCGCTGATGCGGTGCTGCGCATGCTCGGCGCGCGCCCGGCCAATGGCCACGACGATGAAGGCCTGGGCGCGCAGGTGGACGCCGAAGAGCGCCTGCAGCCGGCCGAACACGAAATGATCCGCAGCGTGCTGGGCCTGGCCGACCGGCCGGTGTCGAGCGTAATGACCGTGCGCGCCGATGTGCAGTGGATCGACCTGGCGCGTGGGCAGGAGGACGTCGTGGCGCGCCTGGTGGCGTCGCCGCACACCCGCCTGCTGGTGGGTGAGGGTGACCTGGACAGCCTGCGTGGCGTGGTGCAGAGCCGCGATCTGCTGGCCGACCTGCTGCAGGGCAGGCCGCTGCAGCTGGAAGGCAACCTGCGCGAGCCGCAGTACGTGCTGTCCAGCGCCAGTGCGCTGCAGGCGCTGGAACTGATCCGCCAGCATCCGGTACCGCTGGCAGTGGCGGTGGATGAGTACGGCAGCGTGGAGGGCCTGGTGACCGCCAACGATCTGCTGGCGGCGATTGCCGGCGATCTGGTCGATACCCAGGACGAGCGCTATGGCGTGGTCGCGCAGGGCGAGGAGCAGTGGGAGGCCGACGGTGCACTGACTCTGGACGACCTGCAGCGGCTGACCGGCGTATCGCTGCCACGCAGTGCCGACTACATGACCATCTCCGGGCTGGTGCTCGAGCAGCTGGGCCGGCTGCCGGACATCGGCGATGCGGTGGAGGTGGCGGGCGTGCGCATCACCGTGCTGGCGATGGAAAAACGCCGTATCGCCCGCCTGCGGGTGCAGCGCCTGGGCCATCCGTAGAGTCGGGCCTGCTCGACTGGCTTTCTGTAGAGTCGAGCCGTGCTCGACTGCGTCCCGAGCAGCCGAGCGCAGGCTCGGCTCTACACAACATCTCCCGCAACCTTCACCATGGCGGGCTCGTTTCCCCTTCTGGATGGTTGCAGTGCTGAGTACGATCGGTTTGTTGATGGGCCTGTATGTGGCCTGGCGCCTGTTCTGGCCACTGCGCATGCCCACTTGGCTGAAGGTCGTGCTGTCGCTGCTGCTGGTGGGCGTAGCCGTGCAGCTGCGTATCGTCGCCACCTTCTGGGGCACCATGGCGTCGCCGGAAATCCCGAAGCTGGCCATCGCCACGCTGGCCACCGGCTCCACGGCGGTGTTGCTGTTGGCGTTGCTGATGCTGGCGATGGATGTGGGCCTGCTCGCGTCCCGCCTGCTGCGCTGGCCACGTGCGGTAGCCGCATTGCGCACGCGGCGCTTGCGGCCGGCGGCCGGCGTGCTGGCCCTGCTGGTCAGTGGTTATGGTGTCAGCCAGGGCATGGCAGTGCCCCAGCCCCGGCAGATCGAGGTGAGCGTTGCCGGGCTGCCAGCGGCGTTCGACGGCTATCGCGTGCTGCAGCTGACCGACATCCATGCCAGCCGCCTGCTGACCGGCGACTGGGTGCGCAGGGTGGTGGATGAGAGCAACGCATTGGCGCCGGATCTGATCGTGATCACCGGCGATCTGATCGACGGCAGTGTGGAGGCCCGTCGTGACGACGCGCGTCCTCTGGCCGATCTGCGGGCGCCGGACGGTGTCGTCGCCATTACCGGCAACCACGAGTATTACGCGCAGTACCAGGCATGGATGCAGGCGTTCCGCGCGCTGCACATGCAGGTGCTGGAGAACAGCCACCTGCAGGTACGACGCGGTGATGCAGCGCTGACCATTGCCGGGGTCACCGATCCGGTGGCCGCACGCTACGGCCTGCCGCTGCCGGATCTGGACGCCGCCTTGGCCGGCGCCGATCCCTCTGCGCCGGTGATCCTGCTTGACCACCGCCCGCGCAACGCGCGAGAGGCGGCGGCGCGCGGCGTGAAGCTGCAATTGTCCGGGCACACTCACGGTGGGCAGATCATCGGCATGGACCAACTGGTGAGGCGGGCCAATGGTGGCTTCGTCTCCGGCCGCTACGACGTGGAAGGGATGACCCTTTACGTGAGCAATGGTGCGGGTCTCTGGGCCGGTTTCCCGGCACGCATCGGCGTGCCGTCGGAGATCACCCTGGTGACATTGCGCCGCGCGCCGTGACCTGAAGTGGGGCAGATCCCGTTCCCGCAGGGAAAGGGAACTGACCCCTGACAAACCACATGGAAGGAACGAAGGCCCATCCCCGTGCCCTGATGGAACGCCTGATCCGAGCCAATGCGGATGAGATCAACCGGTTGCCGCGGGCCATCCGGGAGAGTGCTGCGTTGCGCTGGCGTGACCCGGAACGCAAGCTGCTGCACACCCAGGCCTGCGCGGCGTTCCACCAGCACTACGAACGGCTCGCGTTTCCAGGTGGCTACGCCAACGCGCTGAAGCAACTTGCCGAACACGATCCCGATACGCTGGATGTCGCGCTGGCTACGGGACGCTGGAAACAGGCGTGGATCAGCAGCAGTTCTGCCTCGACGGTGCGCTGCTGGTCTACCGCGCGTTCGAGCAAGGACGCTTCTGCTTCGGCTTTGACGGTGAGCGCTTCAGCGGCCATGAAGCCCAGTACATGCAGGCAGCCGATAGCCGATGACCGGTATTTCACCCCGTCCATGCCACGCTGCGCCGAACCTGCCCAACCGGGATCGAGGCTGTTGAAGGCGAATACGCAATGACTGTGGCGCGACAGCGCTCGATGTGGGTGGCCGGCCTGTCCACGGTGGTGGAGTGGTACGACTTCACCCTGTACCTGTACTTCGCCACGGTGCTGTCGCGGGTGTTCTTCGGCGGTGGCGAACAGGCGCTGCTGGTCACCTTGGCCGGATTCGCCGTGTCCTACCTTATGCGTCCGCTGGGCGCGCTGTGCTTTGGTCACCTGGGTGACCGGCTCGGCCGGCGATGGATGTTGCTTGCGTCGATGGCGTTGATGGCAGCGGCAATGCTGGCCACCGCGCTGCTGCCGACCGCGGCCACCGCAGGCGCCATGGCCGGCGTGCTGCTGCTGGTGCTGCGCTGCGTGATGGCGTTCTCGGTGGGCGGCGAATATACCGGCGTGGTGGCGTACCTGCTGGAAAGCGCACCGGCGCGCCGACGCGGCCTGGTTACGTCGTTGGCTTCGGCGGCCAGCGAAGTGGGCGCACTGCTGGCGGTGGCGATCTCTGCACTTACCGTCGCGCTGCTGCCCACACCGCAGCTGGACAGCTGGGGCTGGCGGATTCCGTTCCTCGTCGGCGCTGCGCTTGCGCTGGTGATCCTGATTGCGCGTTCGGGCATGCACGAGTCGCCGGAGTTCGAGCGCCAGCGCCGCGAAGGCAGCATTCCCGCCACACCGCTGCGGCATGTGCTGCAGCATCATCCGTTGGCGGTGGCGCGCACGTTCGCGTTTTCGGCGCTGGGATCGATCACCTACTACGTGGGCATCACCTATGTGCCTGCATTCCTGCACGCGCAGGGCCACGATGAGGGTGACGCACTGTGGCTGTCGACGATCGCGGCGGTGGCAGTGATTGCGATCACGCCCCTGTGTGGCGCATTGTCGGACCGGGTCGGACGACGGCCGGTGTTGTTGGGCCTGACCGTGCTGGCAGCGCTGCTGCCGCTGTCCCTGTTTGCGTGGATGGCACAGGCGACGGCGCTGGGCATCGTGCTGGCTGCGGTGCTGCTGGCCTGCGTGGCCGGCGGTGTAAGCGCGGTGGCCGCCCCGGCCACGGCTGAGCAGTTCCCAGGCGAAGGCCGGGTCAGCGGTCTCGCACTGGGGGTAACCATGGCCACTGCCTTCTTCGGCGGCGCAACGCCGTGGCTGGCGCAATGGTGGGTGGAGCGCAGCGGCTGGGCGGCGGCGCCGGGCGCGATGATCGCACTGGTGGCGGTGCTGGTGCTGCCGGTGCTGTGGACCCTGCCCGAGACGGTCCCGGGCAGGGCCAAGCGCTAGACGGTCAGACCTTCAGGGTCTGCTCGATGTCGGCCAGTACCGCGGCCGCATCCACACCGATGGCAATCGACTGCACCACGTGGCCGTCCCACACGCTGGGGCCGAATGCCAGGCCTTCCGGCTTGGGAATGGTCATGCCGCGGGCAACGCCGTCGGTGGCCACACGCACGCTGGCGCGCTCGAACTGGAACAGTTCCGGGCGGGTCAGCGCGATGCATGCGCAGCAGTCGTGCACGACCATGCCCTTGTGGCCGGCCTGCAGGTAGAAGTCGACGTAATCCTGCGACAGCGCACGGACCAGCTCGGCGTCGGCACCGCCGATGGCGGCCAGCTTATCCAGGCCGTCACGGTCCATTTCCACGCGGGTGGTCACGTCCAGGCCGATCGCGGTGACCGGCCAGCTGGCGGTGAACACCACGTCGGCCGCTTCGGCATCGCCCCAGATGTTGGCCTCGGCGGCCGGGGTGATGTTGCCGTTGACGTGGAAGGCGCCGCCCATGATCACCACGCCGCGTACCAGGCCGGCGATGTCCGGGGCCTGCTGCAGGGCCAGGGCCAGGTTGGTCATGCGGCCGACCGCGACCAGGGTCACTTCGCCCGGATGGGCGCGGACCAGATCGATGATCAGCTGATGGGCCGGGCGGGCATCGGCGGTCACGTCCAGGCTGGCCGGCACCGGGTGGTTGCCCAGGCCGTTGTGGCCGTGGATGTGCACCGGCCAGGCTTCCGGGGTGGCTTCCGGCTGCAGCGGGCCATCGGCACCGCGCGCGACCGGGGCGGCGAAGCCCCAGGCCTGCTTCAGGTACAGCGCGTTGTGCGTGGTCGACTCCACCGAGGCATTGCCGAAGGTGGTGGTGACACCGATCAGGTCGATCTGGGCGTGCTTGTGCAGGTACAGCAGGGCCAGGGCGTCGTCGACGCCCGGGTCGGTATCGAAAATGACTTTCAGCATGTTGTTGTTCTTCTTCTTCCGTGTGGTGCGAGGGGCGCCGGCGGCCAGGGGCAGGCCGGCACGCCCCCACATTGTCCCATCTTCATGACAGGCAGGGCCATTGCCGGGGTGGCAGGCCATAATGCCCCCAGTCCAGGCATGGTGTCGCCGAATGCTGATCGTTGCCCTTCTGCTGGTCCTGCTGGTGCTGGGCTTGAACGTGGTGGCTACCGTGCTGATCGTCAGGCGTGATGGACTGTCGGCGGGTGGCCAGACGGTGCAGCTGCTGATGGTCTGGCTGCTGCCGCTGGTCGGCGCCATCCTGTGCATGGCGGTGGCTACGGCCGATGGCTCCGGGATCCGGGGCGACAACAGTTTCGGCGGTGGCTACGATCATCCGGGCGGCCAATCCGGCGACAGCTACAGCCATCACAGTCACAGCAGCTCCGACTGCAGCAGCGACGGTGGCAGCTGCAGCGATTGAGGTCCCTGTAGCGTCGAGCCATGCTCGACTGCACTTCGCTCCAACGCCGCGGTGTCTGATCGAAAAGCAGTCGAGCATGGCTCGACTCTACAGAACAGCGGTTGGCTGCGGCCGGTAGTGCCGGCCGCTGGCCGGCAACCTCATCCGCTCAAACGCCGCCTTCGGTCGGCAAGGGCGCTGGCACGTTCAACAGCCCGCCTGCCGCGACATAGGCGGCCAGCGCCTGGCCCTGGCTGAGCAGGTGGCGCTCCATGGTGCGTTCGGCGGCAGCGGCATCACGCTTGCGGAAACACTCCATCAGTTCGCGGTGCTCAGCCAGCGACTGCGCGGTACGGCCCGGGGTCAGCAATTGGCGTCCACGGTGCATCTTCAGGATGCGGTGCAGGTCGTGGGTGATGCGGATCAGCCACGGATTGCCGGCATAGTGCTGCACGGTTTCATGGATCAGGTAGTTGTTGCGGTAGTACTCGGCAATGTTGCCCTCGGCCGCCGCCGCTTCCATCGCCGCATGCAGGGCCTCCAGTTGTTGCACGCCGGCATCGTCGATGTGCTTCACCGCCTCGTGCGCGCAACGGCCTTCCAGCATGGCCATTACCGGGAACAGCTGGTTGAGGTCTTCCAGCGTCAACCGGGTGACCCGGCTGCCACGACCTGCGTCGATCTGTACCAGGCCTTCGGCGGCCAGCAGCTTCAACGCCTCGCGCAGCGGCGTGCGGCTGATGCCCAGCTCTTCGCACAGCGCGGGCTCGTCGATCCACTCGCCCGGCGGCAGCCGGTAGTCGTAGATGCGCTCGCGCACGTGGTCGGCCACCTCTTCATACAGAGGTGCGCGCTTCTTCGGTGACCGCGGGGCAGGGGCAATGGCCATGGAGGAAGTGTACCGCCAGGTAGTGCCGGCCGCTGGCCGGCAACCCATGATCACTGGATGGCTTCATGAGATTGCCGGCCAGCGGCCGGCACGACCGTTGGGTGGTTACATCCAGCCCGGCACCACGAACACCAGCCAGGCCAGCAGCGGTCCAAGCGCCACCACCAGGCCGCTGTAGACCAGGAAGCGGCGGAACAGGGTCTCGCGTTCTTCCTTCGCGGCCGAGGCCACCACCAGTGCGCCATTGGTCGAGAACGGGCTGACATCGACGATGGTGGATGACACCGCCAGCGCGCAGATCACGCCAGCGGCGCTGAGGTGGCCCTGCATGAGGAACGGCACCGCCAATGGGATCGTCGCGCCGAGTACCGCTGCCGACGAAGCGAATGCGGAGACGATGCCGCCGACGTAGCAGACCAGCAGCGCGCCGAGCAGCGGAATGCCGATGTCGGACACGCCATTGCCGATGAAGTCCACCGCGCCGGCATGTTCCAGCACGCCGATGTAGGTCACCACGCCACAGATCAGCAGCACGGTGGACCAGCTGATGCCATCGACCGCGCCCTTCTGGCTTTGTGGCGACAGCAGCGCCAGCGCCACCGAGACGGTGATCGAGACCAGGCCGACGTTGAGGTTATAGATCAGCGCGGCCACGCCCAGGCCGAGCAGGCCGATCAGAGTGAACAACCGTTCGCGAGTCAGGCCCACCGCATCCAGTGCCGCCGGATCATTGCTGAGCGTGCCGCCGCCTGCTGCGACCAGCGCGCCATGGCCTTCGATCGCGAACTGGCGCGACGACGCCTGCGGGCCACCGGCCATCGCCAGTTCGGCATTGCCGATCGTTCCTGCCGCGGTGATCGAGCCGCGACGCAGCAGGGCGATGCCACCGAAGGCGAAGAAGCAGATCGTCGCCATCATGAAGTTGAAGCCCAGGCTGGTCAGGAACACTGCCATCTCGGTCACTTCCAGCCCAGCCTTCTGCACCACGCCGTTGGTGATGCTGCCGTACACGCTGATGGGCGAGAAGCCGCCGGCCTGCGCACCATGGATGACCAGCAGGCCCATCATCAGCGGGTTGATGTTGTACTGCTTGGCAAAGCGCAGCGCGACCGGGCCGATGATCGCGACCGCCGCCGGGCCCAGCGCACCGAACGCGGTGAGCACCGCAGTGATCACGAACATCACCCACGGAATGGCCACGATATGGCCACGCACCACTTTCACCGCCCAGTGCACCAGCAGGTCGATGGTGCCGTTCTTCTGCGCGATGGCGAACAGGTAGGTGATGCCGACCAGGGTCAGGAACAGATCGCCGGGAAAGCCGGCCAAAACCTCCTTGCCGCCCATGTCGACCCACAGCCCGCCGATGATGAAGGCCAGCGCAAAGGCGACCGCGCCCATGTTGATCGGCATCGCCGTGGCGACGATGAACATGATCACCAGGCCGATGATCGTTGCGATTTGTGGACTCATGCGCCCTCCCAGACACGTGGCTCACGTACAGCGCGGATGGAGACCCGCCATCCCGGGGTAAGGCGACGTACTGCGTGATGCGTGATACGTACTGCTGGAACCCGTTACTGCAGCCGCTCCAGCGCACTGCGGACCCACGCCGCGGCGCCTTCCAGGCTCTGGAACTCTTCCACTGCGCGCACTTCGCAGCACGGATAGGACGGCGCGACCATGCGCGCCAGTGCGTTGCCCGGGCCCAGCTGCAGGAACACCCGCGCGCCGCGCTCGAAGGCCTGGCGCATCACCTGCGCCCATTCGATGGTCTGCGCCAGCTGCGCCGACAGCGTGTGGACCGCCATTGCGCGATCCCGCACCGGTCGCGCATCGATGCCGGCCAGCAGCGGCAGGCGTGGGGCCTGCAGTGGCGAGGCATCGAGTGCGGCAGCAAACGGTGCTACCGCCGCCGCCAGCAACGGTGTGTGTGCAGGCACGTGCACCGGCAGCGGACGGATTCCGGCACCCTGCGCCCGTGCGGCACCGGCCAGCCGCTGCAATGCGGCGTGCGTGCCGCCCACGATGAAATGGTCCTGCCCGTTGGCGATGGCCATGTGCGCACCGTGCAGATCGCACAGCGGCTGCAGTACATGTCGTTCCAGGCCGAGCACGGCCTGCAGGCCTGCATCGGCGGGGCTGGCGCCGTCCATCAACTGCGCGCGCTGCGCCGCCAGGGCAAGGCAGGTGGCCGCATCGAAGCTGCCGGCGATGGCATGCGCAGCCAACTCGCCGATGCTGTAGCCGGCGGCCAGCGTCGGCGTTGGCACGTTGTCGCGCAGCCCCTGCCACTGAGCCAGAGTGGCCGCGCACAGCAGCGGTTGCGCCTGCGCATTGTCGAAACGGTCGTCGGCCGCCGCGGCGGAAAACACATCGCGGCCGAGCACCGTGCTGGCCCGATCAAGGGTGTGGCGCGCGGCCGGAAGATCGCGCACGCGGTCGAACATCGCTGCGTGCTGCGCGCCTTGGCCGGGGCAGAGCAGGGCCAGGCTCATGCGCGCTCCTGCAGCAGCAGGAACCCGCTGCAGGCCAACAGGTCTGCGCTGCCGCCCGGGCTCAGCCGGCGCGCGACGAAGCCATCACCGATGCGACGCAGATGTGTCCGCCAGTCCGGCGCGAAGGTGCCGCCCGCTTCCAGGAAGGTGCGGGCCTGCCGCTGGGCCCAGCGCAGGCCGTCGGCGCCGCCACGGTGCAGCAGGTTGAGGTCATCCACGCACGCGATCAGCTGCATCAGGGTCTGGCACATCGCGGCCTCGCGTGGCAGGCCGCTGGCCAGCGCGTGACGCATGGTAGGCAATGCCACGCCGCGCAGCAGCGGATAGCCGGCGGCCGCTTGTTCGCGCACGCCCTGCACGCCGTGCCGTGCGCGCGCGCGCTGGCCAGGGCTATTCGCATCCAGAGGTGCGTCGGCGAGCTCGGCAGACCAGCGGCGCACTTCCTGGCAGACCTGCTCACCCGTGGCGGCACGGTCCAGGCGGGAGCGACAGGCCGCGGCGGCCGCCACCAGCAGGCCGAGACTGAAGACCGCGCCACGATGGGTATTGACGCCGGCGGTCGCGCGCAGCATCGCGATTTCAGCGGCGATGCCACATCGGCGCAAGGCGTCGAAGTCCGCCCCGGCTGCACCGAGGCAGGCCACGGCGGTGAAATAGTGGCGCAGCGCGAACAGGCTGCGCAGGAATGTGCCGGCGTCCATGTCGTGATGGCTGCCGCTGTCGAATGGCGTGACCAGTCCGGGCTTGGGCGCCAGCGCCAGCTCCGCATGCAGGCTGGCGACGGCGAGGCGCCCCAGGCGCGCGCTGTCCACGGCAGCTGCCGGCCTGACTGCCGATTGCACGACGGCGGTCATGCGCTCACCCCGGCGGAGGCGAACATCGCATCGCGTAGTTCCAGTGCGGCACCATCGAGGCGCTTGACCAGTACCTCGCGGCTGCGTCCGGCGTACTCGCGCCAGTTCACGGCGGCGTCGCCGCCCAGGCACAGCTCGCCATCGACCCGCCGGTCGTGTTCGGCTTCCCATGCCTGTAGCCGTGCAGCCAGGGCATCGGCCTGCGCGGTGGTGTCGATCGGCCACAGCAGATCGACGTCCGAGCGCGCGTGCACATAGCGCAGGCCAGTAAGGTGCTGCCACGCGAAGGCACCGAATACGCGCGCCTCAGCGATGTTCTGCAGCACTTCAAGGGGCCGCCGCCAGTCCTGCGGAACGTCGCCTTTCAGCACCGTCTGAAGTGCCGGCGGCGGCGTGGTGCGCAGCACATCGCATGCTGGCACGCGCAGGGCCAGGCGCAGTTTGCCCTCGGCGGGCGGCAGCGGCACGCCGAGACGCAGGCGTGGATCGGCATCGTCGGCGGTACGCCGCGCGACGATGGCCGGGCGGCCCTGCGCAAACCAGTCGGTCAGGCGCGACTCATGCGCGGCGATGTCCGCCTGCCAGCCGGCGTGCGCTGACAGCCAGACCAGCGTATGGCGGGGCAGCCGCTCAGGCATCGCCCTGGCTCACCGCTTCAGCCACGCGTGCGGCCAGCATGCGCCCGCCACGTTCGGCTCCGCGCAGGGCGCGGCGGTCGCCATCGGCGGGCGTGCGCAGGGCCTGCAGAAGGTGCTGGGCAAGATCGCCCTCCCACAGCGATTCCACCGCACCCATCGCCACGTAGTTCTCCACGCCCGGTGCGAACACCGGTGAGGTCTGGCTCAGCGCCTGCAGTTTATCCAGCGGCTGCTTGGTCACCCGGGCCATCGCGCGCAGGTCCATCACCCGCACCTGCGCATCCGGCAGGGCATGGATGTGGTCGGCCATCAGCCCGAACGAGAGGAAGCCACCACTGACGGATTCACCGTAGACCAGCGTGACCAGTCGCGCGCCACGTCGACGCGCGAGATCCAGCGTCTGCGCCAGGTGCGCGAAACAGCCGTTGATGCCGAGCAGTTCGTCGCGGCGTGCCAGGCGCTGGCCGGCGGTGTCGACCAGCATCACGATCGGTTGCTGCGGATGCGCGGCGGTGCTGGCCAGCACCGTTTCGGCCAGTGCCAGTGCGTGGTCCACGCCCACCTCGAGCTTGTCGGCGGTGCCGATCACAGTCACATCGCCGTTGTCGGTGGTGGCGCTGCCGGTCAGCACCGAATCGCTCACCGCAATGGCATGCCCATGCGGAAACAGGGCATCGAGCAGTGTCTGCAACGGCATGCTCATGGCAGGCTCCGGTCGCCGGTGGCGGTGAGGAATTCATCGGTGTCGAGCAGTGGCAGGCGTTCGGGGTGGGCAATGCCCAGCCGCGTCCAGATCTCCAGGCCATCGCGGCAATCGCCCCAGGCCCGCACGCGCGCCTTCAAGGCCGCATGGCGTTCCTGCAATGCGGCCAGTGCAGCATCCGGGTCAGTGCTGCCCGCATCGGGGTGCAGCGCGTCGCGTGCGGCCAGCGCGAATGCTTCAAGGGCATCGGGCACCAGCACCTGCGCCTGGTCGATCAGGTACCGGTGCTTGCCACCGGTCACACGCCAGACCAGTGCGCGGTCGCGGGAATCGAACTCTTCCACGCCGCGTACGGTTTCGATCACCTCTGGCCCGGACAGCGACATCCGGCCTTCCTCGGACATGATGACCGTGGTGCAGCAACGAGCAACGATGCCCATGCCACCGAATGCGCCGTTGCCGCTGCCGATCAGCGCGATCACCGGCACGCCCGCTGCACGCGCGTCCAGGGTGGCGCGCATGATCTCGGAGATCGCAATCAGACCCGCATTGGCTTCGTGCAGCCGCACGCCGCCGGTATCGAGCAGCAGCAGCACGCCGTCAGGGCGGGTGTGCGCCGCACGGCGCAGCAGCCCAGTCAGCTTGGCGCCATGTACTTCGCCCACGCCTCCGCCCATGAATTCACCCTGTTGTGCGGCCAGCAGCACGTGTTTGCCCTGCAGCCTGGCCTCGCCGACGACGATGCCATCGTCGAACGCGGCCGGCTGGTCGAGCTGGGCCAGGTGCGGACTCATCATCCGTCGCGCCGGGCCGAGGAACTCGTGGAACGAGCCGGCGTCGACCAGCCCGGCGATGCGCTCGCGCGCATTGGCTTCGTAATAGCTGTGGCGCTGTACGTGGTTCATGGCGCGCCTCCGGCCAGCAGGGTTTCCACGGCCTGGTCCAGGCGCAGGCTGACCACGGCCGGGGTCGCACCGGCGTCGTTGATCGAGACGCGCACATCGCGCAGCGGATGACGCTGTGCGAAGTCGTTGATCACCGCCTGCCAGATGCTGCCGAAGCCCTGCGCGGCGGTGATGACGCGCACCGTCATCGCGCCCTGCTGCGCCGCCGGTTCCAGCAGGATTTCCAGGTTGCCCGACGCCAGCACGCCCACCAGCACCGCATTGCGCGCGAACGGCACGTCGGTGCGGCCTTCGAATCGATAGTCGAGGGTTTCCATGCTCAGCCCCTTACCAGTTGCGGAAGCGCTTGGGCGGGTCGTACAGACCGCCGGACCAGCGCACCAGGTCCTTCACCGAACGCGCCGCCAGCAAGTCACGGCTGGCATCGCGCACGGAGATGCCGAGGTCACCGGGACGGCGGATCACGCCGCGGTCGCGCAGGTTCTCCACCATCGCGCGGTCGCGCCCGATGCCCACGGCGGTATAGCCGGCCACGCCACGGATCGCCTGTTCGCGCTCCTCGGGATTGCGGCACAGCAGCAGGTTGGCGATGCCTTCCTCGGTCAGCACATGGCTGACGTCGTCGCCGTAGATCATCACTGGCGGCAGCGGCATGTTCGCGCGTTCGGCCAGTTCCCAGGCGTCGAGGCGGTCAACGAATGCCGGGGCCATGTGCTCGCGGAAGGTTTCCACCATCTGCACCACCAGCTTGCGCCCGCGTGGCATCTCGCCCGGGCGTGCGGCCTGCTGGCCGGCCTTGATCCAGGCCTCGCTGGCATGGCGGCGGCCGCGCGCGTCCGAGCCCATGTTCGGTGCGCCGCCAAAGCCGGCGATGCGGTCGCGGGTGGCAGTGGAACTGTTGCCCTGCAGGTCGATCTGCAGGGTGGAACCGATGAACATGTCGCAGGCATACAGGCCTGCGGTCTGCGAGAACGCGCGGTTGGAACGCATCGAGCCGTCGGCGCCGGTGAAAAACACATCGCCCCGCGCGGCAATGTATTTCTCCATGCCCAGTTCCGAACCGAACGAATGCACCGATCTGACGAAGCCCGATTCGATCGCCGGAATCAGTGCCGGGTGTGGGTTCAACGCCCAGTGCTGGCAGATCTTTCCCTTCAGACCGAGCGATTCGGCGTAGGTGGGGAGCAGCAGTTCGATGGCGGCGGTATCGAAGCCGATGCCGTGATTCAAACGATTCACGCCGTACTCGGCGTAGATGCCCTTGATGGCCATCATTGCCATCAGCACCTGGATCTCGGAGATCTGCGCAGGGTCGCGGGTGAACAACGGCTCGATATGGTTCGGCTTCGGCGCCTGCACCACGAAGTTGACCCAGTCCGCAGGAATATCGACGCGGGGGAGGCTGTCGACGATCTCGTTGACCTGGGCGATGACGATGCCGCCACCGAAGGCGGTGGCTTCGACGATCACCGGAGTGTCTTCGGTATTCGGCCCGGTATAGAGGTTGCCGTGGCGGTCGGCGGCCTGCGCGGCGACCAGCGCTACGCGCGGCGTAAGGTCGATGAAGTAGCGGCCGAACAGTTCCAGGTAGGTGTGGATGGCACCGATCTGGATGCGCCCTTCGGCCACCAGGTTGGCCAGTCGCACCGATTGCGGGCCGGAGAACGAGAAATCCAGTTTCGAGGCGATGCCACGCTCGAATACGTCCAGGTGCGAGGGCAGTGAGAGGACCGACTGCACCATGTGCAGGTCATGCACGCGGGCGGGGTCGAGGTCGGCCAGCGCCTGGGCGAGGAAATCTGCCTGCTTCTGGTTGTTGCCCTCCAGGCAGACCTTGTCGCCTGGCTCCAGCACTGCGTGCAGCAACTCGCCGACGTCGCTGCTGGCGACCTCGCGTCCCCGGGCCCACGGCGCGGCACGTTCCAGGCGGGCCTGGCGACTGCGTTCCAACGTATCCCAGCTCGGGTTCATTGACCGGCTTCCGACGGGTGTTGGGATAATTACGGCATAATTACGAAGCGGGTACAACCTGCAGTGCAGCAAAGAGAAGGGCCCGCACGGAGGCGGGCCCATTCAGGGTGTGGGGTGTGCCGACCAACGGTCGGCACCCACCGGTTCGCAGGTGGCTCAGAACTTCCAGCGCAGGCTGGCCGACACGAAGCGCGGCTCGCCGAAGTTGTTGTAGTCCAGGTTGGCCCAGTAGGTCTTGTCCAGCGCGTTGCGCACGCTCAGCGTCGCGGTCCAGTTGTCGCTGATGCGGTAGTTGGCGTTGAACTGCACCAGCGAATACGCCGGCTGGTTCACCGTCACCGTGCCGCCCAGCGGGTAGGCGATGTTGTAGCCCTGCACCTTGCTCTGCCACTGCAGGCCACCGCCGATGCTCAGGCGTTCCAGCGCACCGCGCAGCTGCAGTTGCGTGTTGAGCTGCAGCAGGTCCTTGGGCGGGTTGGCGTACAGCAGGTCGGTGGCGGCGCGGGTGACCTTGACGTGGGTGTAGCCGGCATTGACCGTCCAGCCCGGCAGGATTTCGCCGTTGATATCCATCTCCCAGCCACGCGCCTTGGTACCGTTGACGCCGATGTAGGCCGAGCTGCCGTCGCTGAGCGAACCCTCCGGCACGCCCATGTCACGCACCGCGTAGTTGTCCTGCTTGGCCTCGAACACAGCGGCATTTGCGGTCAGGCGGCCATCGAACCACTGCGTCTTGAGGCCCGCTTCCAGGTTCGAGCCCTGCACCGGCGCCAGCAGGTTCTCGTTGCGGTCCTTGTAGTTCTGCGGATTGAAGATCTCGGTGTAGCTGGCATAGGCCGACACGTTCGGGGTGATCTCGTAGACCAGGCCCACGTACGGAGTGACTTCATCGCTCACCTTGTACGCACCGCTGGTGCCGGTATAGGCGCCGGCGGCGTTGTAGGAGCGGGTGAGGGTTTCCCACCGGCTCAGGCGTGCACCGGCGATCAGCGACAGCGGATCGGCCAGGTGCAGGCGGGTGGCCAGATAGACGCCACTCTGCGTGGTCTTGGCCACGCGGCGCGCGCCGGTGCGGCGGTAGGTCACCTCGGAGATGTCGCCGTTCCAGCTGTATACGTTGGGGATGTAGTAGCAGCGCTCGCTGCCACAGCGCGCCCAGTCGGTCGGGTAGTTCAGCGCGAGGGTATTCGTCGTGCCTTCCAGGTCCGACCACTGCGCGCCAACGGTGAGGTCGTGCTCGCGGCCGAACAGGTCGAAGCTGCCGGACAGGTAGGCATCGACATTGCGGCGGGTGTCCTTGGAATCACCGGCGGCGGCACGCAGGTAGATGCCCGAGCCGGTCACCGGGTCTGGGTTGCCGGTGCCGTACAGGCGCACGTTCTGCACGTTGCCACGGGTGTAGGCGGTGTTGATCTTCAACAGCCAGTTGTCGCCGAAACGCTGCTCCAGGTTGGCGAAGGCGGTGTTGCTCTCGCGCTTCCAGTAGCTCCACTTCGGCGACAGGTTGGTCGAGCGCGGCAGATGGGCGAAATTGCCCTGGCTGTCGAAGAACGGCACGGTGCCCCAGGTCGAACCGGTCGGGTTGTTGTCCTGGGTCTGGTAGCCGAGGGTGAGCGTGGTGCTGTCGGTGACATCGCCTTCCAGCACCGCCATGCCGGCCATCTTGTTCTCGTCGTAACGGTCGTAATACAGGCCCCGATCGGTGTAGGCGGCGACCACACGGCTGCGGAAACGGCCGTCATCGGTCAGCGGCGCGGTCACGTCGGCTTCCATGCGGCGGTAGTCCCAGCTGCCGGCACTGACCGCGAACGACGCGTCGAATTCCTTGCCGGGGCGCTTGCGCAGCAGGTTGACCGTGGCCGACGGCACGCCGGCGCCGCTGAGCAGGCCGTTGGCACCGCGGATCACTTCGATGCGGTCGTAGAAGGCGGTGTCGTATTCCTGGTTGGTGGAGCCGCTGTAGGTGGGAATGCCGTCGACCTGGAAGTCGGTGATGGCGAAGCCACGCGCGTAGTACAGCGGGCGCTGCGTGTCATAGAAGGACACGCTGACGCCGGTCACGTTGCGCATCACATCGTTGATGCTGAACAGTGATTCGTCCTGCAGGCGCTGCAGGCTGATCGCGGTGGCCGACTGCGGGGTTTCCTGCAGGGTGATCGGCAGGCGCGTGGTACTGGCGGGCGGCGCCGACTGTTCGGCCCGGACGCTGACCCGGTCCAGGGTCTTGGCATCGGCGGCGGCATCGGTGGCGGCGAACGCGCTGGGCGCGGCCAGCAGGGACAGCGACGAAAGCAGGGCAGCCGGCAGCAGCGCGCGGCGGGGCAGGCGGTTACGGAGAGGCTGGGACATGGTGGGCTCGAAGCTTGGAAACGGGGGAAGGGCGGCAACAGTCGTCCAGCACCCGGGGCGGCGGCTTCGGGTACGGTCAGGTCCGTCTGCTAAGGCGCGAGGTCACTGCACGGGGTGCAAATGTAAATAATTCTTAACAACATTACAATTCGCGTCATCGTGCATCGGCTTTCCGGCACCAGGCATCGCCTTCTGTAGAGCCGAGCCCATGCTCGGCTGCTTTTGGCTGGAGCCGAGCATGGGCTCGGCTCTACAGCAGGGAGCCGCCCCAAAAACGAACGGCCACCCGAAGGTGGCCGTCCGTGTGCGTCGAAAGGAAACGGCGGGCTTACAGCGCCTGCAGTTCCTCGTTGGCATTGCGCTTTTCCTTGACCGGAGCCGGAGCCGGAATTGCGGCCGGTGCAGGTGCTGCCGCGTTGGCATCCACCGGCACCTCCAGGTACGGCAGGTGCAGGGTCTGGCTGGTCAGCGTACGGATCTCGTTCACCAGCGCCGGGCTGTCGTTGAGCTTGCGCCCGTACGACGGCACGATCTCGCGCAGGCGGGTTTCCCAGCCGGCCTTCATCTGCTCCGGGAAGGCCTTGGCCATCAGGTCCAGCATGATCGGCGGCGAGGTCGACGCACCCGGCGAGGCGCCGAGCAGGGCCGCGATGGTGTGGTCCTTGTCGGTCACGATCTCGGTACCGAACTGCAGCACCGGGCCCTTCAGCGGGTCACGCTTGATGATCTGCACGCGCTGGCCGGCGGTCACCAGCTTCCAGTCACCCGGCTTGGCATTGGGGAAGTACTTGACCAGTTCGGCCTGGCGGTCGGCATCGTTCAGGCGCGCCTGGCCCATCAGGTACTGCACCAGGTCCAGGTTGTCCTTGCCCACTTCCAGCATCGGGCCAACGTTGTTGTGGGTCACCGAGGAATACAGGTCCCACCACGAGCCGTGCTTGAGGAACTTGGTGCTGTACAGCGCGAACGGCCCGAACAGGACCACCGGCTTGCCATCCAGCTTGCGCGCGTCCAGATGCGGCACCGACATCGGCGGCGAACCGGTTTCGGCCATGCCGTAGGCTTTCACGCCATGGCGCGAGGTCACGTCCTGGCCCTGGAAGGCGAGGAACTGGCCACCGACCGGGAAGCCGGCATAGTCCTTCGACTCCGGAATGCCGGACATCTGCAGCAGCTTCAGCGCGGCGCCGCCGGCACCGATGAAGACGAAGCGGGTGTGGGTGGTGGTTTCGGTGCCGGCCTTGAGATCCTTCACCGTCACGTTCCAGCTCTTGTCGGCGTTCTGCCGCAGCGCGGTCACTTCATGGTTCAGGTGCAGGCTGAAGTTCGGGTTGCGCTGCAGGCCGGCGGTCAGCTGGCGGGTGATCACGCCGAAATTGACGTCGGTGCCCAGCGGCATTCAGGTCGCGGCCACCTTCTGCTTCGGGTCGCGGCCTTCCATCAGCAGCGGCGCCCACTGCTTGATCTGTGCCGGATCTTCCGAGTACTGCATGCCGTAGAACAGCGGGTTCTTCACCAGCGCCTGCTGGCGCTTGTGCAGGTAGGCGATGTTGTCATCGCCCCAGACGAAGCTCATGTGCGGCGTCGGGTTGATGAAGTCGCTGGGCTGGCTCAGCCGGCCTTGCTTGACCTGGTGCGACCAGAACTGGCGCGAGACCTCGAACGATTCGGCGATGCCGACCGCGCGCTTGGTCTCGATGCTGCCATCGGGCAGTTCCGGGGTGTAGTTCAGTTCGGCGAACGCCGAATGGCCGGTGCCGGCGTTGTTCCAGCCGTCGGAGCTTTCACCGGCGACGCCGTCGAGGCGTTCGTAGACCTGGATGTTCCAGTCCGGCTGCAGTTCCTGCAGGTAGGTGGCCAGGGTAATGCTCATGATGCCGGCGCCGACCAGCACAACATCGACGGGCTTGTCGTTGCTGGCGGCGGGCACCGAGCGCTGGGTCAGCGGCCAGTACAGGAACAGCGCGGCGGCCAGCAACAGCAGCACGAGCAGGGCGAGAAGAGCCTTGCCAAATTTCTTCATGGGGGCGGGATCGTTGGCGGAGGGGAGGAGGTCAGGATGCGCATGAAGCAGGGAAAGGGCGTGAAGAAACAACGCCTTGCAACATCCTGGCGCGATTCTAACCGGTTCCGGTCCTTTTTTGATGCAACGCAGCATCCGACCTTTCGCGGCCCCGTCACCCATAGCGCCAGGTCATGCCTGGCGACGCCTTCAATCAGACCAGCTCCAGAATCTCGTCTCCGGCGTCGTCGATCTCGCCGGTCGGGCGCCAGCCCAGGCGGCGGTAGAAGCCGTGCGAGCGCGATCGCGGGTCGGCCGAGCAGGCCAGGAACAGCCGCCGGTGGCCGGCATCGCGGGTCAGGCTCACCACGTCCTGCAGCAGTTGGCGGCCGATGCCGCGGCCTTCGTAGTCCGGCAGCAGGGCCAGCACCAGCACCTCGCCGCTGTCGCGGTCGGCGAAGCAGTAACCGGCCATGCGCTCGCCCTCCCAGGCGACGCGGCCGATCGAATCGCCTTGGGCGATGCCGGCCGCCCAGCTGTCCTCGGTGATGCCCAGTTCCGCCAGTTGGGCGGCACTGAAGGCGTTCTCGCGGGTGCGCCCGCGCAGGTCGATGCAGGCGGCGGCATCTTCGGGGCGCGCATCGCGGACGAATACAGGCATGCAGGGCATCCTTGCAGTGATCGGCCGACCAGTATCCGCATCACGCATGGACCCGGTGTGGAGGTTTCGTGGAGATTGGATGGAGCAAAAAGGGGACGGAGGGGATTAAGCCGTCTTTGCCCGATATGTCGTTTGGGTCTTGAACGACTTAATCCCCTCCGTCCCCTTTTCAGCGCTTGCGCCGGACCAGCGCGGAGGAGGCATCCAGCACCGCGCGGGTCAGAAGAGCCATGGTCTGCACGTCGCCTTTCCAGTGTTGCCAGTACAGCGGCACGTCTTCCCACGCGCGCTGGCGCACGTAGACCAGTCGCCCGGCGTCCAGATGCCGCTTGACCAAGGGCAGGGGGTTCATGGTCCAGCCCAGTCCGCCGAGGTTGGCCTGCACGAAGGCCCGGGTGGAGGGAATCCACCAGGTCGGTGCGGTGCTGGGCAGGTCGTCGCCGGCCATGCGCCGGGCGAAGCGCGACTGCATTTCGTCCTTGCGGTTGAACACCAGCACCGGGGCTTGCGCCAGCGCCTGCGCGGTCACGCCCTTGGCGAAATGGCGCTCGCGGAATTCGGGGGTGCAGGTCGCTGCATAGCGGATGCTGCCCAGCGCGTGGATCTGGCAGCCCTGCACCGGCTCGTCCAGGGTGGTCACTGCGCCCAGCACCGTGCCCTGGCGCAGCAGCTCCACCGTGTGGTCCTGGTCTTCCACACGCAGGTCCAAGGTGGTGCCGGTGCTCTGCGCGAACTGGTGGGCCGCCTGCGGAAACCAGGTTTCCAGGCTGTCGTGGTTCACCGCCACCGGGATGCTGGCCTGGGGCAGATCCTCATCGGCCAGGCCCATCCGGTGCAGCGCATCGTGTTCGAGCAGGGCGGTCTGCTCGGCCAGCTGCACCAGCAGCTGCCCCTCGGCGGTGGCGGTGGCCGGCGTGCCGCGCTTGACCAGCAGGCGGCCGATCCGATCCTCCAGTGCCTTGACCCGCTGCGAGATGGCCGAGGGCGTGACATTCAGCGACTGCGCGGCGCGGTCGAAGCTGCCTTCGCGGATCACCGCGGCCAGGGCGCGCAGCTGGGCATGGTCGATACGCATCGAATTAAGCTCCGCTAATGTTGATTTAGGAAGTTTAGCTCGTCTTTTTCATGTTGCGGCGCGACAATGGCGCCCGTTCCGGTGCTGTCCGCCTTCGCGAGGCACCGTCCCCCCAAGCAAGTAAAGGCAGTGAATCCCATGTTCTCGGTCATCTCCGCCAGCACCGGCCTCGGTGCCTGGTTCTCTGGTGCAGCTACCGGCATCGGCCTGTTCGCCGTGGTCGGGGCCCAGAGCGCCTTCATTCTGCGCCAGGGCATCCTGCGCAAGCACATCGTGCCGGTGGTCGCCACCTGCGCGGCCATCGATGCCATCTTCATCTTCGCCAGCGTGGCCGGCCTGCGCACGCTCACCTCGGCGCTGCCGTGGCTGACCAGCGCCGTGCTGTGGACCGGTGTCGCGTTCCTGGCCTGGTATGCGATGAAGTCGGCACGCCGTGCAATCGCCGGGGGCGGTGGCATGGGCGAGGCCGACAGCGACGACGGCAGCCGCCGCGCGGTGCTGATGGCCGCGGTCGGCTTCTCGCTGATCAACCCGCACTTCTGGCTGGACATGATGGTGATCGGCTCGATCGCCGAGAACTTCGGCAACGCCCGCATGGCTTTCGCTGCTGGCGTGGTCACGGCCAGCTGCCTGTGGCTGACCGCGCAGGGCCTCGGCGCACGCCTGCTGGCGCCGCTGTTCACCAAGCCCGGCACCTGGCGCGTGCTCGACGGCACCATCGCCGTGATCCTCAGCATCCTGGCCCTCATGTTGGCGGTGCGCGGGGTCCACTGACCCGGCGCACGCCCCCCGAACCCACGTCCTGACTCTCTCTCCAAGGTAGTGGCAACGACGGCACCGGCAACGGTGCCGTCGTCTTTTCCGGCTCTGGCGGGAAAGGCATGGCCCTGCCTAGAATCGGCCACCAGGACAAGGTGTCCAGAGGAGCAGGGGAAGGATGCACAAGACGATTCTGGCGGCCGCACTGGCCGTCATCGGGGGCGTTGCCGCAGGCAGCGCGGGGGCGGTGGACCTGACGCAGTACCTGCGCCGGGAGACCTTCACCGATATCAAGATCTCGCCGGGGGGCGAGTACGTGGCGGCGACGGTGCCGATGGAGGACGCCACCGCGATCGCCGTGCTGCGGTTGAAGGACAAGCAGATGGTCGGCAGTTTCCGGCCACCCAGCCGCAACCACGCGCAGGAATTCGACTGGGTCAGCAACGAGCGCCTGTTGATCGGCCTGGCCCAGAAGTGGGGCTCGCTCGACCAGCCCAATCCCACCGGCGAACTCTACGCCATCGATGCCAACGGCAATCGCGGCGAACTGCTGGTGGGCTACCGCGTGGAGAGCAACGGCCCGGGAACCCGCATCCAGCCGAAGAAGGTCGAGGCGGTCGCCGCCTTCCTGGCCGACGACCTGCCGGGCGACGAGCGCAACGTGCTGGTGACCGTATGGCCGCTGGCCGAGGATCCGTTCACCCGCGTCGATCGCATGGATGTGACCACCGGCCGCCGTGCGCGGGTGGCATCTTCGCCGGTACGGCGCGGCGAATTCACCACCGATGGCGCCGGCGAGGTCCGCTTCGTGCACGGCTCGGGCAGCGACAACATCAACAAGCTGTATTTCCGCGAACGCAGCGGCGACACCTGGAAGCTGATCAACGATGAGGCGGTCAGCAAGCGCATCGAAACCGCCCTCGGCTTCTCGGCCGATGACAGCCTGGCCTACCTCAACGTCGAGCAGGCCCAGGGCCCGGATGCGATCGTCAGCTGGAATCCGCAGACCGGCGAGCGTGCCACGCTGCTGCGCGACGAGGTGGTCAATCCGTATCGCATCATCCATCGGCCCGGCACCCACGTGCCGGTGGGCGCGCTGTATCTGGGCGATACGCCGCGTACCCGGTTCTTCGACGAGAAGTCGCCGGAGGCGCGCCTGTACCGCAGCCTGGAAGCCGCCTTCGGAGGGCCCGTCTACATCACCTCCAGCACCCGCGATGGCCGTGTCGTGCTGGTGGAAACCTGGTCGGGCTCGAACCCGGGCGATTTCTACGTGTACGACACGGTGGCGCGCAAGGCCGATCACCTGATCAGCCGCAGCGACTGGATCGACGTGGACCGTAGTGCCAGCGTGAAGCCGATTGCACTGAAGGCGCGCGACGGGCTGCCACTGCATGGCTTCCTGACCCTGCCGGCCGGCAGCGACGGGCGCAACCTGCCGATGGTGGTGATGCCGCATGGCGGCCCGTTCGACATCTTCGATTCCGGCCAGTACGACCGCGAAACGCAGATGCTGGCCGCGGCCGGTTATGCCGTGCTGCAGGTCAACTTCCGTGGTTCGGGCAACTACGGCCGGGCCCACACCCAGGCCGGTGCGCAGCAGTGGGGCGCGGCAATGCAGGACGATGTCACCGATGCCACCCGCTGGGCAATCAGCGAAGGCATCGCCGACGGCCGTCGCATCTGCATCTACGGCGCCAGCTACGGGGCCTACTCGGCGATGATGGGTGCCGCCCGCGAACCCGGGTTGTATCAGTGCGCGGCGGGCTATGTCGGGGTTTACGACCTGCCGATGATGTACACCCGCGGCGACATCCAGGACCGGGGTTCAGGCGTGACCTATCTGCGCGAATGGCTGGGGGATCCGGCCAAGCTGGGCGCGGTGTCGCCGGTGAACCTGGCCGAACGGATCAAGGTGCCGGTGTTCCTGGCCGCCGGTGGCGAAGACAAGCGCGCGCCGATCCAGCACACCGAGCGCATGGAAGCGGCGCTCAAGCGCGCCGGCACGCCGGTGGAAAGCCTGTACTACAAGACCGAAGGCCACGGCTTCTACACCGAGGCCCATCGCAGCGAGTACTACGACAAGTTGCTGGCCTTCCTGGCGCGCAGCCTGGGTGGCAAGACCGCGACGGCCGCGCCCGCGACCGGCAAGGACAAGGCGCCCTGAGCTGACAGGGCGGCGGATGAACGTTCCGCCGCCCTGGTTTTCCGCAAGCGCGGGGTTTACTTCACCCCGTGCATCATCTTCTTCAGCAGCGGTGCGGCGATGAAGGCCGCCAGTGCGCAACCCAGGCCGATCCACATCAGCAGCCAGAACAGGTGCGCATAGGCGCCGGCTGCGGCCACCATGTCCAGCGATTCGCCTTCCGGCACCTCGATCGCGGCCAGCTTGCCGAACAGCGCGGCCAGCGTCTCCGAGAATGCGGTGGCCAGGAACCAGGTGCCCATCATCAGGTTCATCACCCGCGGCACGGCCAGCTGTGTCACTGCCGACAGGCCGACCGGCGACAGGCACATCTCGCCGCTGGCGAGCAGGAAGTAGGCCAGCACCAGCCACCACACGCTGGCCATCTCGCCCGTGGCGCCCACCTGCTGCGCCGCCAGTGCCAGCGGCAAGAACGACAGTGCGCCGATCACCAGGCCCCAGGCCGACTTCACCGGCTTGCCCGGCTCCCAGCCGCGGCGGTCCATCCACGTCCACAGCGCGGCGAAGGCCGGCGCCAGCAGCACCAGGAACAGGCCGCCGAGATAGGTGAGCGAGCCGGCGGTCTGCGGAATCACC
This sequence comes from Stenotrophomonas maltophilia group sp. SKK55, assembly GCF_057179845.1. Taxonomy (NCBI): domain Bacteria; kingdom Pseudomonadati; phylum Pseudomonadota; class Gammaproteobacteria; order Lysobacterales; family Lysobacteraceae; genus Stenotrophomonas; species Stenotrophomonas maltophilia group sp. SKK55. Next base: position 904,008 of record NZ_JBXUHP010000018.1, on the reverse strand, counting down.
AGGCAGTCGCGCACCAGCAGCACCAGCATCAGCACGACGATGGCGGCGAAGAACGTGCGCGGCGCAGCCGAACCCGGGCGCCGTTCGGACAGCCGCGCGCTGACCACGAAGCCCAGCGGTGCCAGCAGCAGCGAGAGGATCGACCACGGCAGCGGCGTGCCGCCGGTGATCACCAGCGAGGGCACGATGTCCTTGGTCAACAGGCGGTCGGTGAAGGTCACCCACGAGCCGTAGGACTGCTCGTACATGGTGAAGAACACCAGCGCCATGAAGATCAGCACCATCAGCGCGATCATCTGCTGGCGCTGCACCGGCGTGCATTTCGTGCCGGTGAACCAGGCGAACCAGACCAGCACGCCGCCCAGCACCACCAGCATCAGCATCAGCGCCAGGCTGATTTCTCCGCCCAGCGCGAACGCGCCGTTGCCGGCAGCCCACATCAGCCACGCCACCGGCAGCACACCCAGCACCGCGCACAGATAGATGAGCCATTCGCGCGGCAGTCCCAGCACCTTCTGCTTCAGCGCGGCCGGCTGCGGCGGTTCGGCATGGCCCTGCAGGTACTTCTGGCCCCACAGGAACATCGCCAGGCCGGCCAGCATGCCGATGCCGGCAGCACCGAACCCATACTTCCAGCCATAGGCCTCACCGAGGAAGCCACACACCAGCGAAGAGAACAGCGCGCCGAGGTTGATGCCGGCGTAGAACAGCGAGAAGCCCGAGTCGCGACGGGGGTCGTCCTTGGCGTACAGCTTGCCGACGATGGTGGAGATGTTCGGCTTCAGGAAGCCGACGCCCATGATGATCAGCGCCAGGGACAGGTAGGTCACCGCCAGTGCGGAGGTGTCGCGCACCACTTCGCCGTTCACCCGGTACGCGGCGTGGCCCTCGAAGGCCATGCCGAGGTGGCCGAGCACCAGCAGGATGCCGCCGAACAGCACTGCCCGGCGCATGCCCAGCCAGCGGTCGGCCAGCATGCCACCGAACACCGGGATGCAGTACACCAGGCCGCCATAGGCACCGAGCAGGTCCAGGCCGGCCTTGTCGCCGAACAGGTGGTACTTGGTCAGGTACAGCAGCAGCAGCGCCTTCATGCCGTAGAAGGAGAAGCGCTCCCACATTTCAGTGAAGAAGCAGACGTAGACGCCCTTGGGATGGCCCAGGAAATCGTCGGAAGCGATAGCGGTGGAATTCATCGCGGAATTATAGGCCTGTGGCCTGATCCGCTTTCAGTAGATCCACGCCATGCGTGGATTGCCGGGCTGGCCTGGGCGATCACAGGTATCGCAACCACCGCAGATCGCGCCTTCGCGCTTTGAACCGCGCGAAGGCCCGCGTCGGCGGGTACAGCACCACCGCCAGCACACAGGCCACCAGCAGCAGGCCGGCGACCGAATCCAGCGCGTACAGGTCACCGTGTGTCGGGCCCCAGATTGCCAGCGCGCCCAGGTACAGCCCCTTCAGCACATACAGGTGCAGAAGGTAGAAGAACATCGGCGCAGCGCCGATATCGGCCAGCGGCTGCAGTGCCCGCGCCAGCGGCGGCCATTCGTACAGCCGCAGCAGCAACATTCCCACCCCCAGGGTCAGCAGCAGGAACTGCAAGGACGGCGGGTATTTGGTGACATTGAAGATGCTCAACCACGTGCGTAGCGTAGTGGTCTGGTACGACCAGGGGGCGTCCCCGTACTGGTTGGCGAACCGCAGCAATGCGAACAGGGCCAGCGCGCCGACGCCTGTCCACAGCAGCCAGCGCTGGCGCTGCTCCAGTGCGCGCTCGCGGGCGAACCAGGGCCCCATCAGATAACCCAGTGCGATCACCCCGATCCACAGCAGCACCGGATAGGAGGTACGCAGGCGCAGCGCGCCAGCCGAGATCCAGTCGCGCTGATGCAGCACTTTCCACAGCACCGCCAGCAGGCCATCGCCTTGCACCCGCATGCCGTCGAACAGGTTGTGCGCGGCCACCACCGCGATTGCCAGCATCAGCAGGGCCGGGCGTGGCAGCCACAGCAGGCCGGCCAGCGCGATCATGCTCAGCCCGATGGCCCAGATCACCTGCAGGTACAGCGTGTCCGGCGGCAGCTGGAAGGTCCAGGCGAAGTTCACCAGGGTCAGTTCCAGCACCACCAGGAACAAGCCGCGCTTGAGCAGGAACGTGGCCGTGGCCCGGCGCGGATCCGCCTGGCGCTGGCCGTACAGCCAGGCCGACAGGCCGGTCAAGAGGACGAACACGGGTGCGCACAGGTGGGCCAGCAGACGGCAGGCGAACAGCGCAGGAGAGACTGTCGCTGCATCCATCGGGTCGCTCACCTGGTGCTGCAGGAAGAAGGTCTCGCGCACGTGGTCCAGCAGCATCAGCAGCATCACGGTGCCGCGCAGCTGGTCGATGGAGGCCAGGCGAGGGGAGGGGGAAGGGGGCATGCGATGCAGTAAGAACAAGGTAGCATTAAGATATAACATATCATTTGCGGCGCGCCCATCAGGACTTTGCCGGGTCGGTCGATTGCCGGGCCACGTGTTGGCCCGTTGCGCTGCAGCGCACGCCCCCATCCTTTGGCACGCTGGACTTGATCTGCCCTGAACGCTAGCGTGCAAGGGATTTTTTGCCAGCAGGGGCTTCCATGAACCACGACGCTGCGCCCAAGCAGCTCACCTTCCGCGCAGTGGCCCTGGCCATCGTGCTGGCGGTGGTGCTGTCGGCCGCAAACGCCTACCTCGGTCTGTTCGCAGGCCTGACCATCGCCACCGCCATTCCCGCCGCGGTGATTTCCATGGGCGTGCTGCGCCTGCTGGGCGGTGGTTCCATCCTCGAGAACAACATCGTGCAGACCGGCGCCTCGGCCGGTTCATCAATCGCCGCCGGTGTGATCTTCACCATCCCCGCGCTGGTGATCATGGGCTACTGGCCGGACTTCAAGTACTGGTGGGTGCTGGGCATCGCCGGCCTGGGCGGCCTGCTGGGCGTGCTGTTCTCGGTGCCGCTGCGCCGTTCGATGATCGTTGAAGACCCGCTGCCGTTCCCGGAAGGCAAGGCGGCGGCGGAAGTGCTCAAGGCCGGTGAGAACCCGGGTCCGGGCCTGAAGATCCTGGGCCTGTCGGCGGTGATCGGCGCCTTCGTCAAGCTGGCCGCGGAAAGCGGCATGCGCCTGATCCCGGACGCCTGGGCCACCTCGGCCTATGTCGGCAGCTCCAAGGTCACCGCCTTCATCGGCACCAACCTGTCGCCTGCACTGCTGGGCGTGGGCTACATCGTCGGCCTCAACGTCGGCATCGTGGTGGTGTCCGGCTCGATCCTGACCTGGCACATCGCCATTCCGATCTACCAGGCGTTCTTCATGAACACCGATCCGGCGCTGGCCGCATCGGTTGCCGCAGCTTCCTCCACCGAGGCCGCGTTCGCCATCTGGGGCGCGAAGATGCGCTACCTGGGCGTTGGTGCGATGCTGATCGGTGGCATCTGGACCCTGATCTCGCTGCGCAAGTCGCTGCTCAACGGCGTCAAGAGCGGCTTCGCCGCGGCCCGCAAGAGTGGCGGCCCGGTGCTGGCGCATACCGAGCGCGACCTGCCGATGAAGTGGATGCTGGTCGCCCTGGTGGCGTTCGTGCTGCCGCTGCTGGCCCTGTATCAGGCCATCGTCGGCCAGTGGCACGTGTCGATCCCGATGACCCTCATCATGATCGTCGCCGGCTTCCTGTTCGTCTCGGTCTCGGCCTACCTGGCCGGCCTGATCGGTTCGTCCAACAACCCGGTCTCGGGCATCACCATCTCCACCATCCTGTTCGCCTCGGCCGTGCTGGTGGTGCTGCTGGGCGCTGACGGCCTCAAGCCGGTCGGTGCCGGCGGTGCGCCGCTGGGTGCGGTGGCCGCGATCATGATCGGCGCGGTGGTGTGCTGCGCCGCTGCGGTCGGTGGTGACAACCTGCAGGACCTCAAGGCCGGTTACATCGTCGGTGCCACCCCGTGGAAGCAGCAGCTGATGCTGGGCATCGGTGCGTTCTCGTGCGCGCTGATCATGGCCCCGGTACTGAACCTGCTGGCCACTGCCTACGGCATCGGCGTGAAGTCCGAGCTGCACCCGAACGCGCTGGCTGCGCCGCAGGCCAACCTGATGGCCTCGGTGGCCAAGGGCCTGTTCGGTGGTGAACTGCCGTGGACCTTCATCGGCATCGGTGCTGTGGTCGGTGCTGCCATCATCGCCTTCGACAGCTGGCTGAAGTCGCGCAACGCGCGCTTCCGCGTGCCGGTGCTGGCCGCCGCCATCGGCATCTACCTGCCGCTGGAACTGATGGTGCCGATCTTCCTCGGCGGCCTGATCGCCCATCTGGTCGAGCGCTTCCACAAGGTGCGCGCCGATGACGAAGAAGGCCGCGACCGCGTGCACAAGCCGGGCGTGCTGTTTGCCGCCGGCCTGATCACCGGCGAGGCGCTGATGGGCATCGCCATCGCGATTCCGATCGTGGTCAGCAGCCGCGCAGACGTGCTGGCCGTGCCGTTCCACCTGCCGGGCGCACAGTGGATCGGCCTGGCCGTGCTGTTCCTGGTCGGCTGGCTGATCTACCGCACCGGCAAGTACGCCAAGGCGTAAGGGGCGGGCTCTGACCCTGGGTTCAACGGGTAGTGCCGGCCAGCGGCCGGCACTACCGCAAAACCCCGCTCCGGCGGGGTTTGCTGTTTCTGGCGATTGTCTGTCTGCAGCCATGACCGATGGCCTTGGCAGCCCCGGCCATGCGGGCCTACCATCGGTTTTTTGCCGTCCTGCGGAGACCCCGATGAAACTGCGTCATGCCCTGCTGCCACTGAGCCTGCTGGCCGCCCTGCCCAGCGTCGCCGCTGCCCGCGGCCTGGAAGTCCGCGACATGGTGGCCATGGACCGCGTCTCCGCGCCGGTACTGACCGCTGACGGCGGCACCGTGGTGTTCGCCAAGCGCAGCGTGGACGCCAACCTGAAGGCCTCCACGGCGCTGTTCGCGCGCAACCTGCGCACCCGCGACGCAGCGCCGCCGAAGCAGATCACCCCGGCCGGCTGGAACGTCAATTCCGCTTCGCTGTCGGCCGATGGCCAGACCGTGTATTTCCTCAGTGCCAGGAACGGCAGCCAGCAGCTGTACGCGCAGCCGATCAGCGGCGGCACGCCGCGCCAGCTGACCGACTTCCCGGTCGACGTGGACAGCTACCGTGTGTCGCCGCAGGACGACCGCGTGTTGTTCAGCGCCGGCGTGTTCCAGGCGTGCGCCTCGGACCTGGCCTGCACCGAGAAGAAGCTGAAGGAAAAGAAGGACGCCAAGGCCAGCGGCCAGGTGTGGGATTCGCTGTTCGTGCGCCATTGGGACACCTGGAACGACGGTCGCCGCAACACCCTGTTCGTCGCTCCGCTGCCGGCAGCCAAGGCCGGTGCGGTCAAGGGCGCTTCGGCGCTGAGCGCGACCATCGATGGTGATGCGCCGTCCAAGCCATTCGGCGGCAATGACGACTTCGTTTGGTCGCCGGACGGCGCCAGCGTGGTGGCCAGCATCCGCGTGGCCGGCAAGCAGGAGCCGTGGTCGACCAACTTCGACCTGTACCGCTTCGACGCCGCCGGCAAGCAGGCGCCGGTCAACCTGACGGCCTCCAACCCGGCCTGGGATGCCGGCCCGGTGTTCAGTGCCGACGGCAAGACGCTGTTCTACCGCGCGATGAAGCGCCCGGGCTTCGAGGCCGACCGCTTCGGCCTGATGGCGATGGACGTTGCCAGCGGCAAGACCCGCGAGATTGCCCCGCAGTGGGATCGTTCGGCCGGTGGCATCACCCTGTCCGCCGACGGCGCCAGCATCTACACCACTGCCGATGACCTCGGCGAACACCCGCTGTTCCAGATCGACGTGGCCAGCGGCAAGGCCACCAAGCTGATCGGCGACGGCAGCGTGACCGCGGTCGACGTGGCCGGCAACAGCGTGGCGATCACCCGCAACAGCCTGAAGAGCAACGACCAGGTGCTGGTCGGCCTGCTGCCGGCCGCGGGCGAAGCCATCGGCGAACTGCGCGCGCTGACCCCGGCCGCAGGCGAGGTGCTGAAGGACGTGTCCTTCGGCGACTACGAGCAGTTCGAGTTCAAGGGCTGGAACAACGACACCGTGCACGGCTACGTGGTCAAGCCGCACAACTACCAGGAAGGCAAGTCCTATCCAGTGGCGTTCCTGATCCACGGCGGCCCGCAGGGCAGCTTCGGCAATGGCTGGAGCTACCGCTGGAACCCGCAGACCTACGCGGGCCAGGGCTACGCGGTGGTGATGATCGACTTCCACGGCTCCACCGGCTATGGCCAGGCATTCACCGATGCGATCAGCCAGCACTGGGGCGACCGCCCGCTGGAAGACCTGCAGAAGGGCTGGGATGCGGCGCTGAAGAAGTACGCCTTCCTCAACGGTGACAAGGCCTGCGCGCTGGGCGCCAGCTACGGCGGCTTCATGGTCAACTGGATCGCCGGCAACTGGAACGGCCCGTTCAAGTGCCTGGTCAACCACGACGGCGTGTTCGACCAGCGCATGATGGGCTACGCCACCGAAGAACTGTGGTTCACCGAGTGGGAACAGGGCGGCACGCCGTACCAGAAGGCCGCCAACTACGAGAAGTTCAACCCGGTCAACCACGTGGCGGACTGGAAGAAGCCGATCCTGGTCATCCACGGCCAGCAGGACTTCCGCATTCCGGTCGAGCAGGGCCTGGCCGCATTCACCGCCGCCCAGCGCCAGGGCATCGAATCGAAGTTCCTGTACTTCCCGGATGAAAACCACTGGGTGCTGAAGCCGAACAATAGCATCCTGTGGCATGACACCGTCAATGCCTGGCTGAAGCAGCACATCGGCAATTGATGATTGCAGCGCCGCCCTTCGAGGCGGCGCTTTTGTCTCCGCCGGTGGGTGCCGATGTTCCCGCCGGTGGGTGCCGACCGTTGGTCGGCACACCTTCGCCAACAGCAGCCGAGCATGGCTCGGCTCTACAAGAGCCCCTGCATGATCCAGAACGACATCGTCGTCTTCGGTTTGATCGCCGCCACCCTTGGCGCCGTGTTCTGGACCGCCTCGCGGGAGCAGGGCCTGTGGAAGCGCGTCTACACCTTCGTGCCGGCACTGCTGCTGTGCTACCTGATTCCCGGCATCTACAACACCGTCGGCCTGATCGACGGGCAGAACACCCGGCTCTACAACCCGATCGCGCGCGACATCCTGCTGCCGGCGGCGCTGATCCTGCTGACCCTTGCGGTCGACATCAAGGGCATCCTGCGGCTCGGCCCGAAGCTGGTGCTGATGTACCTGGGGGCCTCGGCCAGCATCATGCTCGGTGCGGTGGTGGCGTTCCTGCTGATGCGTGCCGTGCATCCGGAAACCGTGGCCGGCGACACCTGGGCCGGCATGGCCGCGCTGGCCGGCAGCTGGATCGGTGGCGGCGCCAACATGCTGGCGATGCGTGAAGTGTTCGACGTCAATGCGACCACCTTCGGACAGTTCGCGGTGGTCGACGTGGGGGTCGGCTACGTATGGATGGCCGCGCTGATCTTCCTGGCCGGGCGCGCGGCGAAGATCGACGCACGCAGTGGTGCCGATACCTCGGCCATCGATGAGCTGAAGGAGCGCATTGCGCGCTTCCAGGCCGAACACGAGCGCATTCCCAGCCTCACCGACCTGATGCTGATCGTGGCGGTGGCCTTCGGCGGTGTCGGCCTGGCTCACGCCATTGGCGCACCGCTGGCGGCGTGGTTCAAGGCGAATGTCAGCTGGGCTGCGCAGTTCAGCCTGGACGCGCCGTTCGTGTGGGTGGTGGTGCTGTCGACCACGCTCGGCCTCAGCCTCAGTTTCACCCGTGCGCGCAACCTGGAAGGTGCGGGCGCATCGCGCCTGGGCTCGCTGCTGCTGTACTTCCTGATCGCCTGCATCGGCATGCAGATGGATCTGCTGGCGCTGCTGGATCGCCCGTGGCTGTTCCTGCTGGGCATCATCTGGATCAGCGTGCACATCGTGCTGCTGTGGTGCCTGGGCAAGCTGCTGAAGGTGCCGTTCTTCTATTTCGCCATCGGTTCGCAGTCGAACATTGGTGGCCCAGCCTCGGCGCCGGTGGTGGCCGCGGCGTTCCATCCGGCCCTGGCGCCGGTCGGCGTGCTGCTGGGAACGATGGGTTATGCCACCGGCACGTACCTGGCCTACATCGTCGGCATTACCTTGCGGACGCTGGCCGGGCAGGGCTGATTGTGCACGGGGCGATGGGGCAGATCCTGTAGAGCCGAGCCCGCGCTCGGCTGCATCTGTATTTGTGCAGGTAACAGCGAAGAGCAGCCGAGCATGGGCTCGGCTCTACAGTAGATCCACGCCATGCGTGAATGGTGCGTACCAAGGTCCGCACCCACCAGCGGCGGCTACGCCGCCTGCAGCAATCCGCGTTCGACCAACCACGCCTTCGCGTCCTCGGCGTCCTGCTCGAACCACGCCTTCGTGGATCCCAGCCGATACGTATACCCCCAAGCATCCATGTCGGCCATCAGCCGCTGGCTGCCGACACCGGGCAGCTGCCCGGCCAGCACGATCTGCAGGTAACAGGTCGCGTCTTCCTCGGCCACCGAGTCGGTGGCATCGGTGTGCACCTGCGCACGCCGCTCCGGCGGCAGTACGATCAGGTGGCAGGCCTCATGCAGCATCGAGTGCACGGGCGTGTCATCGCGCACGTAGACGTTGCTGGCGATGATGCCGGCCTCTGGCTCGCCCCAGTAACTGCCGGGAATCGGTTCGCCGGGCGCCACGTGGTGCAGCCGAAGGCCATGCGCGGCGAGCAGGCGCTGCGCGTCGGCGAAGGCGATGTCGCCCACGCAGGTGATGTCCACGGCGGTTGTCGTATCGGTCATGCGGGTCAGGCAGCCCCGCCCATGCAGGCACGGGCGGGGCAGGGGATCAGGGTTTGTCCGGGCCTTCGGGCAGCGCCACGGAAATATCCAGCACGTCGTGCTGGCCATCCTTCACCAGGTCGACCTTCACCGCATCGACGTCGATGTTCACGTACTTCTTGATCACTTCCAGCAGCTCGCGCTGCAGCAGCGGCAGGTAGTCCGGGCCACCGCGGTGGCTGCGTTCCTGCGCGATGATGATCTGCAGGCGGTTCTTGGCGGTTTCGGCGGTGGTCTTCTTCGCTTTGAGGAAATCAAACAGGCCCATGCTTACCCTCCGAACAGCTTGCTGAAGAAGCCCTTCTTCTCGACGTTGGTGAAGCGCATCGGGCGTTCTTCGCCGAGGATGCGCGCGACGGCGTCTTCATAGGCCTGGCCGGCAGCGGATTCGACATCCAGGATGACCGGCTCGCCCTTGTTGGAGGCGTTGAGCACGTCGCCCGACTCCGGAATCACGCCGATCGCCTTCAGGCCGAGCACTTCCTCGACGTCGGCGATGCTCAGCATCTCGCCGCTTTCCACGCGCACCGGGGTGTAGCGGGTCAGCAGCAGGAAGGCCGGCACGTCCTGGCCGGACTCGGCCTTGTGGGTCTTCGAGTCGAGCAGGCCGATGATGCGGTCGGAGTCGCGCACCGACGACACTTCCGGGTTCACCACCACCACCGCGCGGTCGGCGAAATACATCGCCAGGAAGGCACCCTTCTCGATGCCGGCCGGGGAGTCGCAGATGATGTAGTCGAAACCGTCGGCGGCCAGGTCCTTCAGGACCTTGCCCACGCCTTCCTGGGTCAGTGCGTCCTTGTCGCGGGTCTGCGAGGCGGCCAGCACGTACAGGTTGTCAAAGCGCTTGTCCTTGATCAGGGCCTGCTTGAGGGTGGCTTCGCCGTGCACGACGTTGACGAAGTCATACACCACGCGGCGTTCGCAGCCCATGATCAGGTCGAGGTTGCGCAGGCCGACGTCGAAGTCGATCACCGCCACCTTCTTGCCGCGCCGCGCCAGGCCGCAGGCCAGGCTCGCGCTGGAAGTGGTCTTGCCGACGCCGCCCTTGCCGGAGGTGACTACGATGATTTCAGCCAAAGGACTTCTCCTGATGATTCTGTTTGGGGGCTGCGTCAGTCCAGCGCAGCGATCTTGATCTGGTCCTGTTCCAGCCAGACCTGCACGGCCTTGCCGCGCAGGTTGTCCGGGACATCGTCCAGTACCTTGTAATGGCCGGCAATGGCGACCAGTTCCGCATGGAAATCACGGCAGAAAATGCGTGCCGCGGTGTTGCCCTGGGCCCCTGCCAGCGCGCGGCCGCGCAGGGTGCCGTAGATGTGGATGCTGCCATCGGCGATGACCTCGGCGCCGGCGCCGACGGTGGCCATCACGGTCAGGTCGCAGTTTTCCGCGTACAGCTGCTGGCCCGAACGCACGTTGCCCAGCTGCATGCGGCCCGGCTTCGGTGCAGCCGCGTCGGCCACCTTGGCCACCGGCGTTGCCGGGGCGGGCTTCGGTTCGGCACGGGCTGCGCGGCGCGGCTCCGGTGCAGGCGGCGGCGGGGCCGGTTCGGCCTCGGCACGCTCGTACTGCGCGCGGAACTTGGCCAGCAGCGGCAGGCCGAGCTGCTGCGAGAGCAGGTCGATCGCGCTGGTGCCATAGGCCAGCGCCACCGGCAGCACGCCGGCGCTGCGCAGGCCATCGACCAGCGCCTGCGCGGTGGCCACATCCGGCACCTGGCTCAGGCCGCCGAAGTCGAGGATCACCGCGGCGCGGCCGAACAGCTTCGGGGCGCGGGTCACGCGCTCGCGCATTTCCTGCACGAGGCGTTCGACATCAAGGGTACGGATGCGCAGGTTGGCGATGCCCACCTGGCCGATCTTCAGTTCACCGGCTTGTTCGTAATCGAAATTCACCGCCACGCTCAGGTCCCCGTCGGCCGCTGTGCCTGCGCCGGCAGCTGCCGTGCGCGTGTCCATGCCACATCCGGCAGCTTGCCGCCGTAGGTCTCCTTGACCCAGGGGTAGCTGCACAGTTCCTTGGCCAGCATGCTGGCGCGCACATCGACCTGCGGCATCGTGTTCTGGCCCAGCTCGCGGAAGCCGAAGCTGCCGTGGAAGAGCAGGGCGGCATCGGCGCCATGGTCGAGGAAGACTTCGCAGGTCATCTGCGGGTAGCGCAGCTCGGCGAAGCTCTGCGCGTCGGCATAGAACGCACGGCCGACGCCGCCGCCACGACGGCGGCTGGCGACCACGATGCGGTCGATATAGAAGAACGGGGTGTCCAGCTGCTGCTTGAACCAGGCGAAATTGCTGCTGTCGTGCTGGCTGTCGCTGCCAAAGCCGATCAGGAAGCCGGCCAGGTTGCCGTCGCGCTCGGCGACGCGGAAGTATTCAGCGGTTTCATAGAACAGGCGCAGGCGGGCCGCATCCAGGGGAAGGATGGCCAGGCCAGCATTGTTGTTCAAAGCCAGGACGGAATCGAGCTCGTGCTCGCGCACGTCGCGGATGACAATCGACATTGTGACTCCGTGGGGTAACGCGGTTGGTCCATCAAGGGACCCTGCGCACGATTATTGCATGCCCGGGGTGGGCTGCGGCATGAACAGGCGACCGCAGGGGCATGACTTCCGTGGGAGTGCGCGACGCAGGCCAGACTCGTAGAGTGCTGACATGTTGGGAGTCCTCAGCCATACCCGCGTCCTCCGCCTGGCCGGCCTGTTCACCTGGGTCATGGTCGGCCTGCCGCTGGCGTACTCGCAGTTCGAGAACCTGCACAGCCGCGCTGACATGGGCGGCTGGGCGATCCTGCTGTTCATCGCCTACCTGTCCTTCGGCACGGCCTACTACTGGCTGACCCGCATCCTGCGCAGCGACAGCCACACCAGCTGGCTGGACCGCGGCCTGCTGCTGTTGCTGACGGTCTCGGCGCTGGGGGTCAGCTTCCTCAGCGGGTCGGGCCTGGGCAGCATCCTGATGATGGTGGCCGCCGGGGTCATTCCGTGGATGCTGTCGGTACGGCTGGGCGTGCTGTGGCTGCTGGTCAGCCAGCTGGCCGTGGCTCCGGTCTATTACCTGCTGCTGCGCTTCCCGCTGTTCGAAGCGGTGATGCAGTCGCTGCTGTATGGCGGCTTCTCCATGTTCATCTTCGTGACCAGCCTGGTCGCGCGGCAGCAGACCGAGGCCCGCGACGAGCAGCGCCGGCTCAATTCGGAACTGCGCGCCACCCGCGCCCTGCTGGCCGAGAGCGCGCGGGTCAACGAACGCACCCGCATTTCGCGCGAACTGCATGACCTGCTGGGCCACCAGCTGACCGCGCTGACCCTGAACCTGGAGGTCGCCGGGCACCTGGCCGAGGGCCAGGCCCTCGATCACGTGAAGCGCTCGCACGCGCTGGCCAAGCTGCTGCTGGGCAACGTGCGCGAGGTGGTGAGCCAGCTGCGCGAGACCGGCGCGATCGATCTGGCTGCGGCGCTGCGCCCGCTGACCGAGAACGTGCCCTCGCTGGACATCCAGCTGGAGATCGAGGATCCGCTGAACGTGGAGGACCCGCAGCGGGCCCACGTACTGCTGCGCTGCACCCAGGAGATCATCACCAACGCGGTGCGCCATGCCAGTGCCCGCCACCTGTGGATCAGGGTGTACCGTGAAGCCCCCGATCGGGTGGTGGTCGAGGCCCGCGACGACGGCGTCGGCGCGGATATGGTCAATGTGGGCAATGGCTTGCGCGGCATGCGCGAGCGCCTGCAACAATGTGGTGGCCAGCTGCAGATCGAAACCCGCCCCGGTGAGGGTTTCCGGCTGCGGGCGACGGTGCCGGCAACGGTGCTGGTGGCGGCCCTTACCAAGGTTCCTGAAGGAGTGCGTTGATGATTCGCGTCTGCCTGGTCGACGACCAAACCCTGGTGCGGCAGGGAATCCGCTCCCTGCTGGCGCTCGACGACGGCATCGAGGTGGTGGCCGAGGCCGGCGACGGCCGGCAGGCGGTCGAGCTGATCCCCCAGGTACGCCCCGACGTGGTGCTGATGGACATGCGCATGCCGGTGATGTCGGGGCTGGAGGCCCTGCAGGTGCTGTCGCGGCAGGAACAGCTGCCGCCGACCATCATCCTCACCACCTTCGACGACGACCAGCTGGTGCTGGCCGGGCTCAAGGCCGGTGCCAAGGGCTACCTGCTCAAGGACGTCACCCTGGCACAGCTGGTCGGTGCCATCCGCACCGTGGCCGACGGGGGATCGCTGGTGCAGCCGGCGGTAACCCAGCGCCTGCTGTCCGGCCTGGAGCACATGCGCAATGAATTCGTCAGCCTGGACCGCCCGGACCCGCTGACCGACCGCGAGACCGAGATCCTGCGGCTGATGGCCAGTGGCTTCTCCAACAAGGAGATCGCCAATTCGCTGGGCGTCGCCGAGGGCACCATCAAGAACCACGTGTCCAACATCCTTTCCAAGCTGGGTGTGCGCGACCGTACGCGTGCCGTATTGAAGGCGTTCGAACTCCAGCTGGTCTGATAAAAAATCTTTCAAGTACAAAGACTTGGGTCGTGGTCCGGGGTTTCCGCCAAGGTTGCCCCCTACTTGCCGGGTAGCGGTATGCGTTACCCTTCGAATCCTTTGTCCATACAAATACGCAGCCGGCAGGGAAACCGGTGCGCCAATCCCGATAAACAATGCCCGCGAAGCCTGCTAGGATTGGCGCTTCGCTTCAATCAACCCGGCCGTGGGATCGGCCCCGGAGACTCTCTGAATGACCCGTATTATCGAGTTCCTGATCGCCTTGGGGATCGTGGCTGGCCTGTTCGTCATCATTGGCGTATGTCTGCCGGGCGAGCGTCACATCACCGAAAGCATCGAGACCAACCGCAAGATGACGATCGTGTACGACACGGTCAGCAGCCTGCGCCGCTTCAAGGACTGGAACCCGCTGGTACTGCGCGATCCCGCCGTTGACCTGAAGCTGTCCGGCCCGGCCTCGGGTGTCGGTGCCACCCTCGACTTCACCTCCAAGGACCTGGGTACCGGTTCCTGGAAGATCACCGAAGCCGAAGAGAACAAGCGTGTTGTGATCGCCATCGAGGACGCCACCAAGGGTCACGACAAGGTCACCACCTTCAACCTGGAGCCGACCGGCAAGGGCGGTCGCAACGTCAAGATCACCCAGGACTACTCGGTGAAGTACGGCTTCGACCTGTTCGGCCGTTACGCCGGCCTGTATGTCAGCCGCCAGATCGGCGACGACATCAAGATGGGTCTGTCGCGCATGGCCAACATGCTCGCAACCGTGCCGAACGTGGACTACCGCACGCCGGAAGCCCCGCTGACCGACCTGGCCATCGTTGAAGTGCCGGCCGAGAACCTGCTGGTGGTCAACGCCGGCAACGTGGACCGCGGTCAGGACACCATCACCAAGTCCATCAAGGACAACCAGGAGTGGATCAAGCGCGTGATGGAGGCCAATGGCCTTGAAGCTGCCGGTCCGTTCCGCATCATCACCACCGACTTCGGCCAGGAGAAGTACGCCTTCGACATCGCCCAGCCGGTGAAGAAGAAGGGTGCTGAAGGTGCTGCTGCCGACGAGCTGACCGTCAAGATCGACGGCGGCGCTCCGGTCAAGTACGTGCACGTTGCTCCGCACCGTTCGGCGCATGCGGCCTACACCGGCCACATGGCGGGTCTGGACGTGGCGCGCAACGGCCTGCGTGCCTGGGCCGTGACCTCGGGCAACGAAGTCATCGACCGTCCGTACGAAACCTGGAAGGACGGCATCGACAAGTCGTTCACCCCGGAAGGTACCTACGACATCTACTGGGCCGTCAAGTAATCCCCGGCTGACCCATGTAGTGTTGGACACGAAAACGCGCCGCTCATTGCGGCGCGTTTTTTTTTCATCCGGCGCCCGTCAAGGGGCGCTGCGCAAGGAGCCCTCATGTTCAATCTGGAACGTCGCGCACGTAAGCCTTCCCTGCTGGCCTGCCTGGGGGCGCTGTTGGCTGCCGCCTCGATCGGCCTGTCTGCTTATGCATCGCATGGCGTAGCCGACCCGTTGGCGCAGCAGCATCTGAACATGGCGGCGCTGTATGCGTTCGCGCATGGCGCGGTGCTGGTGGCGCTTGGGCCGCGCGCGCAGGGGGCGATCGCACACCTGGCGCTGTACGTGCTGCTGCTGGGTGTCCTGCTGTTTTCCGGCAGCCTGATGGGTGGGGCGTTGTGGCAGTGGCCGACGCGGATGGCGCCGATCGGTGGCACCATCATGATGGCCGGATGGGTGTTGCTGGCGATCAATGCGTTGAGGCGGTGAGGGTCGCAGGGCTGTCGCTCCGATCCATGCCGATGCGATCGTGATGGTTCATGGGCGTTACTTTTCTTTTCGCGCGAAAAGAAACGTAACCCAAAGAAACGCGCCGCCGGCCGCGAGCCGGTGCTGTGCACCGGTCCCCTGCGCTCCTCGGCCCGTCGAGGGGCGGTGCGGAGAGCAGCCGAGCGTGGCTCGGCTCTACAGAATCGCACGCACCTCTTCGCCCTCACCGGACCTGCGGTGCTCGGCTCGCTTGAAGGCGGACCCAACAGCCGCGCGCTGATCCCTTATAGAGGCTTCGAGCGAAGCGACCGGCTTCTGTCTTTGCCTTCTTGTTCCATCTCGTGGTGGGCGCGCGCGGAATCCGCCCGGACAGCTCCATGAATTTCGCCCTGCGACCGTCACGAGGGGGGCTCAGCCGTTGGCCGGTCTCCAGCACCAGTGCCAGGGTTCGTAGACGATGCCGTGCGGGTTGTCGCGCGGGTAGCTCAGCTGGAAGCCATGCGCGCCGGCATGGGCCTGCAGCCAAGCAAATGCATCGGTAGCGTCGAACGATTCCTCGGCCGGGGCATCGCCCGGCGTGCCGATGTCCAGCGCGTGGCCGCTGTGGTGTTCACTGAACCCCGGCGCGGCATTCACCTTCAGGATCTCCGTCACGCTCAGCCCGCGCGCCCGTTTCCGTTCGAAGATGCCCAGCTGGTAGGCATGGCTGCGGAAGCCGGAGATTGCATCCAGTGCGATGCCATCGCGCGCTGCATGCAGGCGCATCCGCCGCCAGCCCTGTGCAGCGCCGCGGCGCAGCCACAGCGGGCGGGCGAAGCGGTCGCGCCCAGCGAAGTGCAGCAGGCACGGTTCGGGTTCCAGCGGCAGGCCGCTGTCGTCGGCATAGCGCTGGGCATCCAGGCCGAGCTGCTGCAGGCGCTGCTGCAGCCCGGCGAGGGGCAGCCACTGCGCTTCCAGATTTGCACCGAATGGCCGGGCCGCGGCTGCATCCAGCAAGGCCAGTGCTTCCTCGGCCCCGGGCTCGCGCGCCAGGCGCGGCACCATGGCGTGCACGCCGTGTTCCACCACCGCCGCCAGGTAACGGCCATCGCATTTGCGCCGCAGCACCCAGTTCGCTCGTGACAGCACGCGCGCGTCGAGATTGCTGCGCGCACGCAGCAGGTCTGCGGGCCACAGTTCGATGGCTTCGGTATTGATCAGCAGGGGCAGGCGTCGTTGCATCGCCGCAGCTTACTGCCGCAGGCCCGGCACGGCCACCTTGCGCAGTGCTTCCAGCAGCGCCTGTGGCCGATCGAGACTGAGCAGCAGGGTGCTGCCATCGCGGACCGGCAGGGCGAGGACGCGCGCGCGGTTGGTGACCAGCGCGAAGCCCTTGGCACCGCCCTGCAGGCGAAAGTGGCCGGAATAGAAGCCCGGCATTGCGTAGCCGTTGGTCTTGAAGCGGATGCCATAGCGGGGGTCACGCTGCAGGTCGACCACCTCGGCCTGGTCCAGCCGCAGCTGCGCCACCGGAACGCGGCGGCGGTACATCGTCGAGCGCACATCCAGCACGTTGTCGGCCAGTTCCACCCGGCGACGGAAGAATGCTGCGCCCAACCCGATGCCGAGTACCGCGATCACCAGCAGACTCCAGGCGGCACTGCCGCCCATCCGGAACCAGGGCGGCGACAGCGTTACTTCGATCCAGGGGGCACTGGCCGGCGTCTTGTACAGCTGCGCATACAAGCAGGCCACGAAGGCGGCGAGCAGGGGCAGCACGATCCACAGCACGCGCAACGGCGAGCTCTCGGCCACCTCGTACTGTTTCGGATCGCTGGCGCCCATGGCTCAGGCCTCCTTCTTGAACACCAGCATCGCCGGGCGCATCGGTGCGGGGATGATGATGTTGACCAGCTCCCAGCCCAGTTGGCCCTGGCGGCTCAGTTCGCTCTGGATGTCCTCGGCCTTGAGCAGGCCCATCATGGACGTCTTGACCTCGATCGTCTGGTAGCTCCAACGCTTGCTCATTCCTTGTCCTCCGAAGATGGCGTGGGTTTCGGCAGGCGTCCTGCCTTGCGCAGGGCGTCGCGCAGCACGTATTCGATCTGTGCGTTGAGGCTGCGCAGCTCGTCGTCAGCCCAGCGTTGCGCGGCGGCCAGGACGTCGGCATTGATGCGCAGCGGGTAGGCTTTCTTCTCACTCATGCAAGCTCCTGGCGGGGCGGTGGGGCGCCCCGTTGCGAGGGTGGTTCAGTACAGCGAACCGGCGTTGACGATCGGCTGGGTGCCGCGGTCCGAGCACAGCACGGTCAGCAGGTTGCTGACCATGTGCGCCTTGCGTTCCTCATCCAGCTGCACCACGCCGTTCTTCTGCAGTTCGGCCAGGGCCATTTCAACCATGCCGACCGCACCGGCCACGATGCGCGTGCGTGCAGCGATCACTGCGTTGGCCTGCTGCCGCTGCAGCATCGCCTGGGCGATTTCGGCGGCGTAGGCGAGGTGGCTGATGCGTGCGTCGATCACCTGCACGCCAGCGTCGGCCAGGCGTTCGGCCAGCTCGTTCTTCAGGTGCTGGGAGATCTCGCTGGCATGGCTGCGCAGCGCCAGCTGTCCCTCCTCGTGCTGGTCGTAGGGATAGCTGGTGGCCATCGCGCGCAACGCCGATTCGGACTGGATGTGCACGAAGCTTTCGTAGTCGTCCACGTTGTAGACGGCCTCGGAGGCATCGACCACCTGCCAGACGATGACCGCAGCGATCTCGATTGGGCTGCCGTCCAGCTCGTTGACCTTCAGCTTGCCGCTCTCGAAGTTGCGCACGCGCTGGCTGACCCGGCGCTTGGCATAGAAGGGGTTGTTCCAGCGCAGGCCGTTGTCCTTGACGGTGCCGACGTACTTGCCGAACAGGCTCAGCACCGCCGCCTGGTTGGGCTGGATGGTGTACAGGCCGGCCAGGATGAAGACCGCAGCGAAGATCACCAGCATGCCGGTCAGCATCAGCAGCAGGTTCGGTGAGCCGGAACCGGTCCTGGTCGTCGCCCCGAGTACGAACAGTGCGGTACCCGCCAGCGCGACCAGCAGGGATCCGGCCAGGGTGCCCAGGCCGTTGAGGGAGGCAAGCGACTTCTCTTTCATGGCGGTACGTCCTTGAGGGTTCGAATTGAAGATATCAAATTGATATCACTTGTCGACTACCGTTCGTCGGATGCCATGGTCAGGGTGCGCGGCCAGCTAGAATGCCCACCCGCCTTCACGTCGCTGCTGGAACCGCCATGGCCAAGCTTGGAACTCCGTTGTCCCCCTCCGCCACCCGCGTGCTGCTGCTGGGCTCGGGCGAACTTGGCAAGGAGGTGGCCATCGAGCTGCAGCGGCTGGGCGTGGAAGTGATCGCCGCTGACCGCTACGCCGATGCCCCGGCCATGCAGGTCGCCCACCGCTCGCACGTGATCGACATGCTCGATGCGATGGCGCTGCGCGCCCTGATCGCCCAGGAGCAGCCACATCTGGTGGTGCCGGAGATCGAGGCCATCCATACCGAGACCCTGGTCCAGCTGGAGCAGGAGCAGGGCCTGCGGGTGATCCCGACCGCACGCGCCGCGCGCCTGACCATGGACCGCGAGGGCATCCGCCGCCTCGCCGCCGAAACCCTGGGCCTGCCGACCTCGCCGTACCGCTTCGTCGATACCGAGGCCGAGTACCGTGCTGCCGTGGCCGCCATCGGCCTGCCGTGCGTGGTCAAGCCGGTCATGTCGTCCTCGGGCAAGGGCCAGAGCACCCTGCGCAGCGAAGCGGACATCGCTCCGGCCTGGGACTACGCACAGACCGGTGGCCGCGCCGGCGCCGGCCGCTGCATCGTCGAGGGTTTCATCGACTTCGATTACGAGATCACCCTGCTGACCGTGCGCCATGCCGGCGGCACCTCGTTCTGTGCGCCGATCGGCCACCTGCAGAAGGATGGCGATTACCGCGAAAGCTGGCAGCCGCAGCCGATGTCGAGCGCGGCACTGGCGCGTGCCGAAGAGATTTCGCGTGCGATCACCGACGACCTTGGCGGCTGGGGCCTGTTCGGTGTCGAGCTGTTCGTGAAGGGCGACGAAGTGTGGTTCAGCGAAGTGTCGCCGCGCCCGCACGATACCGGCCTGGTGACGCTGGTATCGCAGGAGCTGAGCGAGTTCGCGCTGCACGCGCGCGCGATCCTCGGCTTGCCGATTCCGGTGATCCGCCAGAGTGGTCCGTCGGCGTCGTGCGCGCTGTTGGCACACGGCGAGGGTGTGCCGTACTTCAACAACGTCGCCGCCGCGCTGCAGGTGCCGGATACCGCCGTGCGCCTGTTCGGCAAGCCGAGCGTGCATGGCCACCGCCGCGTCGGTGTGACCCTGGCGCGCGCGGAAACCATCGACGAAGCACGTGCCATCGCGCGTGATGCCGCCGACGCCATCGGCGTCGAACTGCGCCCGTAAAACGATAGCGCCGGGCCATGCCCGGCGGGAATCTTCTGTAGAGCCGAGCCCGCGCTCGGCTGCTTTTCCATGTGACGCTTCAGCCCGACAATGGATTCAAGTATTCAGTCTTGCGCGGTCTACCGGGGCGCTATTGAGCGCCGAATGACGCTGTTGGAGGATTTGCCGCAAAGCAGGTAAACGCTTCGCCGCACCTTCGAACTGAAAAGTGACATCTGGTTGAGCGTCAGAATCCTGCGTGTTTTATCTTCTGACGGATGAATGCCAAAGACACCTCAGGAGAAGGCTTGGACGAGCGGCTTACATCAGCGCTACCTGCCTTGTATCACCGAATTGGCCAATCACTGATTGATGCCGTGCCTACCGACCAATGCGGGATCTGGCTGAACTTCGAGATCATCAAGAATGCCCGGTCGGGTTGGGCGTTCTACCGCAAGCCGTCAGGCTCATAACGGCTATCTGGAAATTCCAGATGATGCGGAAGCAGCGCTTCTGGAGATGCATCAGCTCTTTGCGCAATGGCACCATGCACTCTGGACGAGTTTGACGTTTCATCTGGATCCAGAGAACAAGATGGAAATCGAGCTCGGATATGAGCAGCTTTCCGAGGATGAGTTCATCGATTCCCTGGGTCGGGAGCAGGCTTGGCAGGACCGCTGTCTCGGGGCTGACGCTCAGATTGACTGGCAGAGCTACTAAGCTTGGTTGGTTGCAGTAGCCGAGCATGGGCTCGGCTCTACAACATCTTCAGCAACCGGTGGCGCCGGGTGATGCCCGGCGGCTGCGCCGGTTACGGCTTCACGTCCACCCACACCAGGTGGTGGTCGCTGCCGTCGGCGATCTTCGCTTCCGGGCTTTCATTGGCCGGCCAGAAGATGCCGCTGCCCACGTACTCGAAACCGGTCGAGGGCAGCACGTAGTCCAGGCGCATGGTGCCGGACTTCGGCCCGAAATCGCCGGTGGCGTGGAACGGCGCGCCCTTGCGCTCGATGCCCTTGGCCGCATAGGCCAGGCTGGTCTGCTCGCCGCCGACGCTGCGCGGGGTGGGGTAGCGCAGCACGCGCGCGTTCTCGATCAGCTCGACGATCGCCTCGTGGCGGCCATCGCCATCGACCGGGTCGTTGTTCAGATCGCCAAGGATCACGAAGCGCGCGTCCTGCGCCAGGCCGCCACACTGGCCCTTGTCGTCGCACAGCCAGGGCTTGTCACCCTTGGACAGGTATTCCTGCCACAGGCGCAGTTCGTCATGGTTGCGCGCCGCGTTGCGCTTTTCCGGGCCATCGAACACCGGCGGGGTCGGGTGCGAAACCAGCGCGTGCACCACGCCGGCCGGGGTCTTCACCGGCACGTCCCAATGCGACTTCGACGACAGGCGCAGCTGCGACCACACATGATCGTTGTAGAAGCTCTGGCCGGTACGCGGGTCGACCGGGCGGATCGCACCGGGCATCGCACTCCACTTCAGCAGCTGGAAGCTGCGCACCTTGGTTTCATCGATCGGGTAGCGCGACAGCACCAGCATGCCGTACTGGCCCGGGTGCAGGCCGTAGCCCCACGCATCATTGCCACGGCCGCGGCCTTCGCCGCCGACCACGCCGTTGTTGTCCAGGTCCAGGCCGCTGGGCACACCTGTGTTGACCGGCGCCAGGTAGCGGTAGGCAAAGTGCAGCGGCTTGCCGCCGCCGGGCTGGGCGACTTCCAGGTAGCGCTTCTGGAACAGGTCGGCGGCGCGATGGGCATCGTCGAAATCGAATTCGTTCAGCAGCACCAGGTCCGGGCGCACCTGCTGCAGCACGGCGGCGATCTTGCGTGCGTGCTCGCTGTCGCCCTCCAGTTCCTTGATCAGGCCACCGGCATCATCGGAGTACAGCGAAGTGTTGTAGGTGGCCAGGCGCAGCGCAGTGGACGGCTTCTCAGTCATCGCGGGGGACGTGGCAAAGGCGGGGACGGTGGCGCCGCAGAGCAGGGCCAGGGCGAGGATCAGGGGTTTGGCGTTCATCCCCCTATTCTGCACCCGGCCCGGTGTCAGCGGTTTGTCAGCGCCCGTCCAGTTCGTTGTCGAAATCGTGCCAGCGGCGGCCGTCGTAGGCCTCAAGGGGATGGAAGCGGCGCTTGTAGTCCATCTTCTGGTGCCCGCGGATCCAGTAGCCCAGGTACACGTGCGGCAGCCCCTCGCGGCGCGCCCACTCGATCTGTTGGAGGATTGCGAAGGTACCCAGCCCGCGCGCGGCGTGGTCCGGGTCGAAGAACGTATAGACCGCCGACAGGCCATGCTCGGTGACGTCGGTCACCGCCACCCCCAGCAGCTGGCTGGGCTGGCCGTCGTGGCCGGGCAGGCGCATCTCCATGAAGCGGGTGTGCGACCAGCTGCCGATCAGGAACTGCTCGAATTCGTGCGGGCCATGGTCGTCCATGCCGCCATTGGCGTGGCGGTGGGTGAGGTAGCGGTGATACAGCGCGAACAGGTCGTCACGGGCGGTGGCGGCGGTGATCCGCACCTCCAGGTCGTCATTGCGGGCGGCACAGCGGCGCTGGCTGCGGTCCGGGGCGAAGCGCGCCACCGGGATCCGCACCGCCACACAGGCCTGGCAGTGCGCGCAGTGCGGCCGGTAGACCAGGTCGCCGCTGCGGCGGAAGCCCCAGCTCAGTGCCAGCGGGTACAGGCCACCCAGCCGGCGATCGTGCGGATCCAGCACCAGATCGCGCGCCACCCGGTCCGACCAGTACCCGCAGGGGTGCTCGCCGGTCTGGAAAAGTCGCAGTTCGTCGTCTCTGTCGCCATGTATCGCCATGGGCACAGCATAGCCCCAGCCTGTCGCAGAGGCGGCGACTGTCCAGCGGATGAATGGAATCGGCAGTGACGTCAACCGACGTCGCGCCCGGGCGTTGTTGTCCCCCGAGGGTGAAGTGATCACCCCGACGCTGTTCCCATCCCCAGGAGTGACCTCATGATCCGTACCCCCCTGCTGCTGGCCCTGCTGCTGGGCACCTCCGCTTCCGGAATCGCGCTGGCCGCCGACACCCCGGCCATGCCGGCGCAGCGCCCGGCCAAGCTGGACACCAATGGCGACGGCGTGATCGACCGCAGCGAGGCGGCTGCCAATCCGCGCCTGGCCGCGAAGTTCGACGAGCTGGACAAGAACAAGGACGGCAAGCTCTCGCGCGATGAGCTGCCGCGCTGGCAGCATGGCCGCCGTGGCCACGGCGGTGAGCGCTGGGCCAGGCTGGACGTCAACAAGGACGGCCGCATCAGCCGCGACGAGGCCAAGGCCGATCCGCGCCTGGCTGCGCGCTTCGACCGGCTCGACCTCAACAAGGACGGTTACCTGGACAAGGCCGACCGCGAGCTGCGCATGAAGCAGCATCGTGATGCCTGGTTCGCTGCCGCCGACACCAACAAGGACGGCCAGCTGAGCAAGGCCGAGTTCGACGCAGCCAAGGGCCCGATGCACGGCGGCCCGCGCCAGGGCGGTCCACGCGATGGCGGCGCACCGAAGCCGCAGCGCTGAGCGTCAATGCGGTGATCGGAGACAACGCCGGCGCAGTGCCGGCGTTGTCGGTTACAAGTGGCCGTTGCGCATCAGCACATACACCACCAGGGCGATCACCAGCAGGTTCGCCCCGATGATGCCGGTGCGACCGTACATGGATTCGAATTTCCAGTTGGTTCCGCGGCGCCCACGCCGCGCCGAATCGCGCGCGATCATCGGCGCCATCACCCGTTGCAGCGGCACCAGGCACTGGTAGTTGACCACACCCAGGCCCAATGCCAGCAGCAGCATCTGGCTCCAGATCGGAGCCTGCAACAGTGCCGCCAGCAGCATCGCCAGGCACCAGACCAGGCCTGTACCGGTGTTGAGGCGGACAAAGTGCCGAACCTGCGCGCGTTCGCGTTCGGTCTCGGTATAGGACATCAGGAAGCGTGCACCGAGGTAGCTGCCGATCGCGCCGCCGGCGACACCGGCGAGGATCGCCCCCCAGCTTGACACTGGCAGCACATGCAGTTGGCCGAGCGTGGCGGTCAGGGTGCCCATTGCGGTACCACCGGCTACGCTGGCGCCGCCCAGGCCGAGCTTGCTGCCACCGATGCCGACGCCGGTGCCGAGCAGGATCGCGGCGCTGGCGGTGCCGGGCGCGGCCACCAGCATCATCGACACCACGGCGGTGGCGAAGGCGGCGCTTGGCGCGCTGCTGCGGGCGAATTCACCGAAGCGCTGCAGCAGGCCGTCGCGCACCAGCGCGCGCGCGCGCGACAGGCGCTTGCGCACGGCGGCGTCGCTGAGCCCGAGCAGGTCGGCCACCTGCTGCGAGCGCTGGCCTTCGCGGTAGTACAGCAACAGCACTTCGCGGCTGTCGGCGGGCAGGGTGGAGATGATGTCCTCGGCGGCGATTTCTTCCTCCACCCGCTGCAGGCGATCGGCTGCGCCCGGGGACGGATCTGCGGCCATGCCCATCGCCACCTCGGCCGCCTCGCCGGTCAGTGGACGGCCACGCTGGGCGCGCAGCCAGTCGCGGGCCAGGTTGCGGGTGATCTGCCGCAGCCACGGCAGGAAGCTGGTCGCGCTGCGCAGCTGGTGCAGCTGCTGCCAGCCCTTCACAAAGGCCTCCTGGGCGATGTCCTCGCTGGCCTGGCGGTCCCGGGTGATGGCCAGCGCGATGGCGGTGACCGTGTTCTGGCAGGCCAGCACGATGCGGCCGTAGGCGTGCTGGCAACCGCTGGCGGCGGCGGGCAGTTCGCGTTCCAGGGTCTGGTCGATCGATGCGGCGAACGTCGTCATGGCGGCAGCTCTCCTGCTGGGATTGTGTCCCATGACGGAGCCGCGCGCGAAGTGTGACCGCAGATGCTGATGCATCTGCGGTCCGCGCATTCCACCTCATCCCCGCGCCGTTGGCGCGCCCCCTTGAACAACAAGGGGGGGCCAATCCTGACGGGTTACGGTGAAGTCGCGGCCCTGCTGACAGGCCGCTGCGCTCGCCGGGCATGGCCCGGCGCTACCGCCTCTTACTTGGAGGGCTGGATGCGGACCCGGACCTCGTCCTCTTCCGGGGCGGCCTGCGGTGCCGGTTGCGCCTGCTGCGGCTGGGCCTGCGGGGCGGGTGCCGGGGCACCACGATGGCGCAGGCCGATGACCAACGCCACGCCAGCAATCACCACCAGCAGGGCAATGCGGATGCGCCAGGCCCAGCTGCGGCCGCCGCTGCCCGGTTCCGCCGCGTCGCGGAAGGCGAATTCGGCGGTGGGGTGGTCGCGGCGGGTAGTGTCGAGCAGGCGCGCCTCGCGCAGGATTTCGCGCGCGCGAGGCTGGTCGTCGGCACGCACGATCCATACCGCCGGATAGGCGTTGGCGTTGCCCAGGTCGGTATAACTGAACTGGCCGCGGCGACGGGTCTTGTACGAGCGCCCGTTGGTCACCTTGACCTCGATCCCATGCCCGCGCAGGAGCTCGGCCACGCCTTCGACGGTTTCCACGCGCTGGCTGCTGAAGATCTGGCGCATGGGTTTACTCCTTGGCCGGCACGGCAGTGGCCGCGGCCTGGTCAGGAACGACGCGGATCAGGCCTTCCTGCGCGGTGCTGGCCACCAGCACGCCGTTGCGGGTGAAGAACTGGCCGCGGGCCAGGCCGCGCGAATCCTGCGCGCTGGGGCTGTCCAGCGAATACAGCAGCCAGTCGTCGGCGCGGAACGGGCGGTGGAACCAGATTGCGTGGTCGAGCGAGGCCATCTGCACGTGCGGGTGGTAGTAGCTGATGCCGTGCGGGAAGGTTGCCGTGCCCAGCAGGTGGAAGTCGGAGGCATAGGCCAGCAGCGCCTGGTGCAGCTCCGGTGCATCGCCGACCGGCTCGCTCAGGCGCAGCCACACCTGGTGGTAGGGCGGGCGCTTGGGCGGGTTCAGTTCGTCGCGCGGGTAGACGTGGCGGAACTCGAACGGGCCGCCACGCGACAGCCAGCGCTGCACCTTGATCGGGAGGCGTTCCAGCACTTCGGCCGGCAGCGGCCGGTTCGGTTCGATGTCTTCCGGCTGCGGCACTTCGGGCATCTTGTGCTGGTGCTCGGCGCCGGTCTCGGCCTGCTGGAACGAGGCCGCGCAGAAGAAGATCACCTTGCCGTGCTGGATCGCGGTGACCCGTCGCACCGAGAAGCTGCCTCCATCGCGGGTGCGGTCCACGTCGTAGACGATCGGGTGGTCGATGTTGCCGGCGCGCAGGAAGTAGGCGTGCAGCGAGTGCACGTGGCGGCCGTTGTCGACCGTGGCCTGCGCCGCAGCCAGTGCCTGGCCCAGCACCTGCCCACCGAACACGTACTTGGTGCCGATGTCGCGGCTTTGCCCGCGGAACAGGTTGTCCTCCAGCCGCTCCAGCGTGAGCAGGTCGATCAGCTCGGAGACGACGGGTTCGGGCGTGTCGTTCAAGGGGGCGGCCACAGCAGTGAAGAGGCCCCGATTATACCGGTCAGGGGTCAGATCCCTTTCGCCTGGCGAAAGGGATCTGACCCCGATGCCACGCGATGCCCCAACCGCCTACTTGCCCAGCCGGGCGACCAGGGCCTGCAGGGCGTTCTGTGCGTCCGGGGCGAACCAGGCGTCGACGAAGCGGTCGAGCTGGATCAGGTCCGGGTGCAGCGCTTCGTGCAGGTCGGCGCGGGCGATGGCGCGGGTCAGCAGCATCGGCTGCCGAGGCTGCTTCAGCAGGTTCTGCAGCCAGGCCACGGCGCGGGCCACCACCAGGTCGCCCTCAGCCAGCTCGTCGACCAGGCCGATCTGCAGCGCCTGTTCGGCCGGTACCAGCGAACCGGTGGTCAGCAGCACGCCGGCGCGGTGCACGCCAACCGCACGGCGCAGCAGGCGCTGGATGCCCTCCGGCGCGATCAGGCCCACCTGCACCTCGTTCAGGCCGATGGCATACGGCCGCGACGGATCGGCGCTGCGCGCCATTACTCGGTAGTCGCAGCACAGGGCCAGCACGCAGCCGCCGGCCGGGGCGTGGCCGGTGATCGCCGCGACCACCGGGATACGGCTCTCGGCCAGCGTGCGCACCGCGCCGAAGAAGGCGTTCCAGGTGTCCAGCAGCCTGTGCTTGTCATCGCCATGCGAGAGCAGGTGCGGCACGTCCATTCCACCGGTGAAGATGCGCTCGCTGCCCGACAGCACGATGCCGTGCGCGTCTTCGGCCATGGCCAGTTCGATGGCATGGATCAACTGCCGGCACAGATCGGTGTCCAGTGCATTGACCGGCGGCCGCGCCAGGCGCAGTTCGCGGATGGGGCCGTGGTTGATCACCTCGATGAGCGTCGTCATGCTGCGGTCTCGTTGCGAAGAAGGAACCTGGGCGATGATAACCAAACCATTCGTTGGCGTACTGTGGGTGCTGTGTGCGGCCGCAGCATCGGCTTCGGCTGCGGAATCACGCTGCGTCACGATGGAGCAGGGTTGGGCGCGGTTGCCACCGAATCCGGCAATGCCCATGACTGCCGGCTATGGCGTGATCCACAACGGCTGCAGCAGGGCGGTGGTGATCACCGGTGCGACCAGCAGTAGTTTCGGCGACGTGTCGCTGCACGAGACCACGATTGTCGATGGGGTCAGCCGCATGCGTGCGATCGAGCGCATGCCGCTGGCAGCCGGCGCGCGTGCCGAACTCAAGCCCGGTGGCCTGCACCTGATGCTGATGCAGGGCCAGGGCGCGCTGAAGGAGGGGCAGGCGGTACCGCTGCGGCTGCAGCTGGAAGGCGGCGGCGAAGCGAGTGCGGCGTTGACCGTGCGCAAGGCCGCGAAATGACGGTCGGGTAGTGCCGGTCGCTGGCCGGCAGCACAGGAAATGCCGGCCAGCGGCCGGCACTACCGCAGGGTCTTACGACCAGTCGTACGAGAACAGCACCGTGCGGCTTACCGGCTCATACAGCATCACGATCGCGTCGGGGCCGGTGGCGCACCAGTTGTAGCCGGCGACTTCGGCGACGGCGAAGAA
The DNA here is from genome assembly GCF_057179845.1 of Stenotrophomonas maltophilia group sp. SKK55. Classification (NCBI taxonomy): domain Bacteria; kingdom Pseudomonadati; phylum Pseudomonadota; class Gammaproteobacteria; order Lysobacterales; family Lysobacteraceae; genus Stenotrophomonas; species Stenotrophomonas maltophilia group sp. SKK55. The sequence goes on along the minus strand of NZ_JBXUHP010000018.1, from coordinate 876,418 downwards.
CTTGTGGCCATCGCGGCGGATGATCGCCAGTTCGGCATCATCTGGAGCATGCCGGTCGTTGGCGGCGTCGGTGAATTCCAGGGTGAAGGCGGCCGGAATATCGGCCGTTTCGATCCAGTTGCCACAGGAAATCTGTCCCCCCAGCGTATCCAGATAATCGCGCTCGCTGGCCTCACCCTTGCCGTAGCGCGAGTAGCAGGCGAGGCGGCCATGCGTGGCGTGGTAGTGGCGGGCCTTGGCGTAGCTGTCGCGCATCTGCGCAATGTGTTCCTGCGCGTCCTTGTCCTGTACTGCGTCGCCGATGAAATAGCCCTCGTTGCCGAGGAAGCGCATCTGGTTGCCGGTGGTCAGCTCGAAGGCGATCCAGTTGGTGCCGGTGAAATCGTTGTGGTGTTCTTCGGTGGTTTCGCCGATGCAGCCGTCGTACGGCTCGATCGGGCACAGCATCGTTGCCACCTGGCCGGCCAGTTCCGGGCGCAGCACACCGAGGTCGATCTTCAGCAGCGGCAGCAGGTGCTTGCCGAGCCACGTCTGGTCGGCGGGGAAGACATCGGTAGGGAAGGGGACCATGCCGGGCAGCAGGTCGCGCAGTTCAGTCTGGTGGATCATCTCAGTCCTTTGAATGGATTCGGTAGTGCCGGCCGCTGGCCGGCATGCGCGAAGCGTCTGGAGGTTGCCGGCCAGCGGCCGGCACTACCTTCAGGTGGAAGCGCTGCGGATCGCCTCAGGCAGCGGCGCGCTCCTGCCGGTCTGGGTATCCATCCAGACCACCACCACGTTGCCGTCGGAATACAGCTTCGACGCGTCCTGCTGGTCGACAATGCGGTGGCCGATGGTCACGCTGCTGTTGCCCAGGCGCTCGACGAACAATTCGACCACGATGTCGTTGGGCCACACGATCGGCAGCCGGTAATTGACGTTGGTCGCGGCCACGACCGGGGCGATGCGGTCGGTCATCGACACGCCGTCCACGCCGAGCATCCAGCGCACGCGCGCTTCTTCCAGGTAGGAAATGTACTTGGCGTTGTTGACGTGGCCCATGCTGTCCATGTCACGCCAGCGCACGCTGATCGGGATGCGGGCCAGGATCTTGTGTTCGCTGCTCATCAGGCGTCCTTCTTCTTCGACGTGCTCTTGCTGGCCTTGCCGGTGCTCTTGGCGGCCACGGCCTTCTTCGCCACCCTGGCCGGCTTCTCGGGCTTCACCTTGCGCGGGGGGCGGGCGTCGGGCTTGTTGGCCACGGCGGCCGGCTGCTCGGGGCGCGCGCTGGTGGAGGGCAGCATGCGGGCCAGGAACTGGCCGGTGTACGACTGCGGGCAGGCCGCCACGTCTTCCGGCGTGCCGGTGACCAGGATGGTGCCGCCGCGGTGGCCACCCTCCGGACCCAGATCGACGATCCAGTCGGCGGTCTTGATCACGTCCAGGTTGTGCTCGATCACCACCACCGTGTTGCCTTCGTCGCGCAGCTTGTGCAGCACGCCCAGCAGCGCTTCGATGTCGTGGAAGTGCAGGCCGGTGGTCGGCTCGTCGAGGATGTACAGGGTGCGGCCGGTATCGCGGCGCGACAGTTCCTTGGACAGCTTCACGCGCTGCGCTTCGCCACCGGACAGCGTGGTCGCGCTCTGGCCCAGCTTGATGTAGCTCAGGCCGACGTCGACCAGCGTTTCCAGCTTGCGTGCAATCGACGGCACCGGCTCGAACAGCTTCAGCGCATCCTCGACGGTCATTTCCAGCACGTCGTTGATATTGAAACCCTTGTACAGGATCTCCAGCGTCTCGCGGTTGTAGCGCTTGCCGTGGCAGACATCGCACGGCACGTACACGTCCGGCAGGAAGTGCATCTCGACCTTGATCAGGCCATCGCCCTGGCAGGCCTCGCAGCGGCCACCACGCACATTGAAGCTGAAGCGGCCCGGCGAGTAGCCGCGTGCACGCGCTTCGGGCACCTGTGCGAACAGTTCGCGCAGGGGAGTGAACAGGCCGGTGTAGGTGGCCGGGTTCGAACGCGGGGTGCGGCCGATCGGCGACTGGTCGATGTCCACCACCTTGTCGAACAGGTCCAGGCCATCGATCTCCTTGTACGGGGCGATCGGGTGCGAGGCGCCGTTGATCTCGTTGGCAGCCAGCGAGAACAGGGTGTCGTTGATCAGGGTCGACTTGCCGGAGCCGGACACTCCGGTCACGCAGGTCAGCAGGCCCGACGGAATCGCCAGGTCCACGCCCTTGAGGTTGTTGCCGCTGGCCCCACGCAGGTGCAGGGTCATCTTCGGGTTCGGCTTGTGCCGGCGCGCCGGGATCTCGATCGCGCGCTTGCCCGACAGGTACTGGCCGGTCAGCGAGCGCGGTGCCTCCAGGATGTCCTGCAGGGTGCCCTGGCCGACGATCTCGCCGCCATGCACGCCCGCGCCCGGGCCGATGTCCAGCACGTAGTCGGCCAGGCGGATCGCGTCCTCGTCATGCTCGACCACGATCACCGTGTTGCCGAGGTCGCGCAGGCGGGTGAGGGTGCCGAGCAGGCGTTCGTTGTCGCGCTGGTGCAGGCCGATCGACGGTTCGTCGAGCACGTACATCACGCCGACCAGGCCGGCGCCGATCTGGCTGGCCAGGCGGATGCGCTGCGCCTCGCCACCGGACAGGGTGTCGGCCTTGCGCTCGAGGGTCAGGTAATCCAGGCCCACGTCGACCAGGAAGCCGAGGCGTTCGCCGATTTCCTTGACGATCTTCGCGGCGATCTCGCCGCGCCAGCCCGGCAGGCTCAGCTCACTGAAGAACTTCAGCGCCTCGTCGATCGGCAGCACCACCAGCTCCGGCAGCGGGCGGTCGGCCACGAACACATTGCGTGCAGCCTTGTTCAGGCGCGCGCCATGGCATTCCGGGCAGGGTTGTTCGCTGATGTACTTGGACAGCTCTTCGCGCACCGCCGGCGATTCGGTTTCCTTGTAGCGGCGCTCGAGGTTGGGAATGATGCCCTCGAAGCGATGCTTGCGCTGGGTGCGGCCACCGGCTTCGGTGAAGTAGGTGAAGGTGATCGCTTCGTCGCCGCTGCCGTACAGCACGGCCTGCTGCACCTTGTCCGGCAGCGAGTTCCAGGCCGCGTCGACGTCGAACCGGTAGTGCTTGGCCAGCGAAGCGATCAGCTGGAAGTAGTAGGCATTGCGGCGGTCCCAGCCGCGCACCGCACCGGCGGCCAGCGACAGCTCGGGGTGCACCACCACGCGCGAGGGATCGAAGAACTCGGCCATGCCCAGGCCATCGCAGCCGGGGCAGGCGCCCATCGGTGCGTTGAACGAGAACAGGCGCGGCTCCAGTTCCGGCAGCGAGTAATCGCAGACCGGGCAGGAGTATTTGGAGGAGAACAGGGTCGGCGCGGTTTCCGTGTTGTCCAGGCTCTGCACCGACGCCATGCCGTCGCCCAGCTTCAGCGCGGTCTCGAAGCTCTCGGCCAGGCGCTGCTTGATGTCCTCGCGCGGGCGGAAGCGGTCGATCACCGCCTCGATGGTGTGCTTCTGGCGCAGCGCCAGCGGCGGCACCGCGTCGATCTCATGCAGCTCGCCGTCCACGCGCACGCGCACGAAACCCTGCGCACGCAGCTGGTCGAATACCTGCGCGTGCTCCCCCTTGCGGTCGCGGATGACCGGCGCCAGCAGCATGTAGCGCTGTTCCGGGTCCAGGGTCAGCACCTGGTCGACCATCTGGCTGACCGTCTGTGCTTCCAGCGGGTAGCCGTGGTCCGGGCAGCGCGGGGTGCCGACGCGGGCGTACAGCAGGCGCAGGTAGTCGTAGATCTCGGTGATCGTGCCGACCGTCGAACGCGGGTTGTGCGAGGTCGACTTCTGCTCGATCGAGATCGCCGGGGACAGGCCCTCGATGTGATCCAGGTCCGGCTTTTCCATCACGCTCAGGAACTGGCGCGCATAGGCCGACAACGACTCGACATAGCGGCGCTGGCCTTCTGCATAGATGGTGTCGAACGCCAGCGAGGACTTGCCCGAGCCGGACAGGCCGGTGATCACGATCAGCTTGTCGCGGGGCAGGTCGAGGTCGAGGTTCTTCAGGTTGTGCGTCCGCGCGCCGCGGATGCGGATGAAATCCATCGCCATGGGGGATCCGGTTGTGGGGGCGTTGGCTGGGTGCCGGGCCAGCAGGGAACGGCAATCGGTCAGCCTACCGAGGTGACCAGATGGGGGCAATGGGCGACAATGCCAGCCCGGTGTCTCACCTTGTGAGACAGGCCGACAGGCAGGGGTCAGATCCCTTTTCACAACGTGAAAAGGGATCTGACCCCGTTCCGGCCGGGCCCCCCAGGCCGTCCAGGGGTTGACTTGACCCGCGCCCGATGTTCTGCGTACAATCCCGCTCCTGTCCGCCCTCGATGGCGGCAGCTCAGACCACAATAACTACAGAGGAAGGCCTGGTCATGTACGCAGTACTGGTCACCGGCGGTAAGCAATACCGCGTGGCGCAGGGCGAAAAGCTCCGCATTGAAAAGCTCGAAGTCGAAGTCGGCAGCGAGATCAAGTTTGACAACATCCTGATGCTGGGTGACAGCGACGGCGTGAAGCTGGGCGATGCGCTGAAGGGCGCTGCCGTCACCGCCAAGGTCCTGTCCCAGGGTCGTGCTGACAAGGTCCGGATCATCAAGTTCCGTCGCCGCAAGCACCACATGAAGCGTCAGGGTCACCGTCAGTACTACACCGAAATCGAGATCACCGGCATCGCCGGCTAAGCATCAGGAGAAGCAGTCATGGCACATAAAAAGGGCGTAGGCTCCTCGCGCAACGGTCGCGACTCCAACCCGAAGTACCTGGGCGTCAAGATCTTCGGCGGCCAGGCCATCGAAGCCGGCAACATCATCGTGCGTCAGCGCGGCACCCAGTTCCACCCGGGTTCGGGCGTTGGCCTGGGCCGTGACCACACCCTGTTCGCCCTCGTGGACGGCAAGGTGGAGTTCTCGGTCAAGGGCGCCAAGAAGCGTCGCACCGTCAGCATCGTCTCGGCCGACGCCTGATCCAGGCATCGCCGGCACCCGTGCCCCGGCACGGGAGTGCTGCATGAAGAGCCCCGCTTCGGCGGGGCTTTTCGTTAGAGTGGACGCAAGACCGGCCAGGCCGGGCTGCCGGCCATCGGCAGGCATAACATTCAAGGCGGCGGCCGGCAGGCCACGCCCATCGCAGGCATCGAAACAATGAAACTGGTAGACGAAGCAGAAATCGAAGTGTTCGCCGGCAACGGCGGCAACGGCTGCATTGGCTTCCGTCGCGAGAAGTTCATTCCGCTCGGCGGCCCGGACGGCGGCGACGGCGGTGCGGGCGGCAGCGTGTACATCCGCGCCGACGAAAACCTGAACACTCTGGTCGACTTCCGCCATGAGCGCATCTTCAAGGCGCAGCGCGGCGAGAACGGCATGGGCCGCCAGGCCTATGGCAAGGGCGGCGAAGACCTGACCATCACCGTGCCGGTCGGCACCGTGGTGATCAACGTGGCCACCGATGAAGTCATCGGCGACCTGACCCGGCACGGCGATCGCCTGCTGGTGGCCAAGGGCGGTCGTGGCGGCCTGGGCAACATGCACTTCAAGAGCTCGACCAACCGCTCGCCGCGCCAGGCGTTGCCGGGCGAGCCGGGCGAGGAGCGCACGCTGAAGCTGGAGCTGAAGCTGCTGGCCGATGTCGGCCTGCTGGGCTTCCCCAACGCCGGCAAGAGCACCCTGATCCGCGCCGTTTCAGCGGCGACGCCGAAGGTGGCTGATTACCCGTTCACCACGCTGTACCCGAACCTGGGCGTGGTGAAGGTGGAGAACCACCGCAGCTTCGTGATCGCCGACATTCCGGGCCTGATCGAAGGCGCGGCCGATGGCGCCGGCCTGGGCGCGCAGTTCCTGCGCCATCTGCAGCGCACCCGCCTGCTGCTGCACCTGGTGGACATCTCGCCGATGGAAGGGGGCGTGGACGGCATCTCGCCGGTGGAGCAGGTGCGTGCGATCGAGCGCGAGCTGGAGAAGCACGACCCGGAACTGCTGAAAAAGCCGCGCTGGCTGGTGCTGAACAAGGCTGACCTGATGTTCGAAGACGAGGCGCAGGCTGCGGCCGAGCAGATCGTTGCCGAGCTGGGCTGGAAGGAGCCGTGGTTCCTGGTCTCCGCACTGGGTCGCGAAGGCACCTTCCCGATCATGAGCCGGATCATGGCCTTCTTCGATCGCCAGAAGGAAGAAGAGCAGGAAGCCCGCGACGCGCAATGATGGCGTTGTGGTTCCGTGCAAAAAAACCCGGCTTTGGCCGGGTTTTTTTGGGCTGCCGCTCTTCTGTAGGGCCGAGCCCATGCTCGGCTGCTGTTCGCGCGGCCAGCCGAGCATGGGCTCGGCTCTACAGGGTGGAAACCGCAGGCAACAAAAAACCCGGCCGGGGCCGGGCTTTTGTCTGCAGCCCAACCCCGAAGGGCAGGGCGGCAACGCCGGATCAGGCGGCCTTGAGGGCCTTGATGCGGTCGTTCAGGCGGCTCTTGTGGCGAGCAGCCTTGTTCTTGTGGATCAGGCCACGCGCGCTGAAGCGATCCAGGATCGGCTGGGCAACGGCGAAGGCGGCTTCGGCGCCGGCGGCATCGTTGGCGTCCAGCGCCTTGATCACTTTCTTGACAGCGGTGCGCAGCATCGAGCGCTGAGCCACGTTGCGCGCGTTGCGCACGACGGTCTGCTTGGCGCGCTTCTTGGCGGACTTGATATTGGCCACGGTGGTGGTTTCCTGAAAAAATCGGTGTTATGGGAACAGCAAGCTAGCTAGTATGATGGCGTAAGAAATGCACGTCAAGTCGATTGTCAAGAGGGACGCTGAGTGAGTTCACCCAAGTTGTTGCGGGGCCTGCTGTCGTTCAGCAGCATGACCATGGTCTCGCGCGTTCTCGGACTTGTCCGGGACTTCGTGGTGACCACCACGTTCGGCACCAACGCCATCACTGATGCTTTCTGGGTCGCCTTCAGAGTACCCAATTTCCTGCGCCGGTTGTTCGCCGAAGGGTCTTTTGCCACCGCTTTCGTGCCGGTGTTCACGGAAGTGAAGGAAACCCGCAGCCACGCCGAGCTGCGCGAACTGATGGCCCGTACCGCCGGCACCCTGGGCGGGGTGCTGATGCTGGTCACCGCACTGGCGCTGATCTTCGCGCCGCAGCTGGCCTCGGTCTTCTCCAGTGGCGTTGATACCGACCCGGTCAAGCAGGGCCTGCTGGTCGACCTGTTCCGCCTGACCTTCCCGTTCCTGCTGTTCGTCTCGCTGACCGCACTGGCCGGTGGTGCGCTGAACAGCTTCCAGCGCTTTGCCATGCCGGCGCTGACCCCGGTCATTCTCAACCTGTGCATGATCGCCGGCGCGCTGTGGCTGGCACCGCGGCTGGGCGGTACGCCGGAAAAGCAGATCCTGGCGCTGGGCTGGGCGGTGCTGGCCGCCGGCATCCTGCAGTTGCTGTTCCAGCTGCCCTCGCTGAAGGGCATCAACCTGCTGACCCTGCCGCGCTGGGGCTGGCGCCACCCGGGCGTGCGCAAGGTCATGACGCTGATGGTGCCGACCCTGTTTGGTTCCTCGGTGGCGCAGATCAACCTGCTGCTGGATACGGTGATCGCGGCCAAGCTGACCGACGGCTCGCAGTCCTGGCTGTCGCTGGCTGACCGCTTCCTGGAGCTGCCGCTGGGCGTGTTCGGCGTGGCCCTGGGGACGGTGATCCTGCCGGCGCTGGCCCGCCACCATGTCAGCACCGACCGCGAGGGCTTCTCGCGTTCGCTGGACTGGGGCCTGCGCATGACCCTGCTGATCTCGGTGCCGGCCATGCTGGGCCTGCTGCTGCTGGCCGAGCCGCTGATCGCGACCATCTTCCAGCACGGCCAGTTCAGCGCCTTCGACACCCGCATGACCGCGCTGTCGGTGTACGGCCTGAGCTTCGGCCTGCCGGCATTCGCCCTGCTGAAGGTGGTGCTGCCGGCCTTCTACGCCCGCCAGGACACCAAGACCCCGGTGCGCGCCGGGGTGGCGGCGCTGGTGGCCAACATGGTGTTCAACTTCGCCCTGCTGGCCGTGCTGTACCAGGTGATGGTCCCCGACGCGCTGAAGGCGCAGGGCGTGATGGCGGCGATCGGCAAGCAGCCGGGCCTGCACCTGGCACTGGGCATCGCCAGCGCGCTGTCCAGTTACCTGAACCTGGGCCTGCTCTGGTACTGGCTGGGCAAGACCGATGTCTACCAGCGCCGGCCAGGCTGGGGCGGCTATCTGCTGCGCCTGGTGCTGGCCTGCGCGGCCATGGTTGGCGTGCTGTTGGCCCTGCTGCACTGGCTGCCGGGTTTCTCCGCGATGCGTGTGTGGGAGCGGATCGGTGCCCTGGCGTTGCTGGTCGGCGGCGGCGGCGCGACCTATGCGGTGGCCATGCTGGCGATGGGCTTCCGCCCGCGCGACCTGCGCGGGCATTGATCGCGGCCCGTGGCGGCTATACTTCAGGGTTACACCATTGAAGCGGCGGCCCCGGTCGGGCCGGAACGAGAGTTGATGAGCAGGCTGTTCAGAAGCGTCGAGGGCGGGGAGCTGTTCCCCAACGGAAGCGTGGTCTGTATCGGTGCATTCGACGGCCTCCACCTGGGCCATCGTGCGCTGGTCCGCCACGCGGTCGCCCGCGCGCGCGCCTTGGGCGTGGCCGCAGTGGCCGTGGCATTCGAACCGCTGCCGCGTGAGTTCTTCGCGCAGGGCACGCCGCCGCCGCGGCTGACCCTGGCGCGCAGCAAGGTCGAGATCCTGCGCGAGCTCGGCGTCGATGCGATCGGCCTGCTGCGCTTCGATGCCGCGATGGCGGCGATGCCGGCCGAGACCTTTGTGCGCCAGTTGCTGGTGCACCGGCTGGGCGCCCGCGAAGTCTGGATCGGGCCGGAGTTCTGCTTCGGCAACCGCCGCCGCGGTGATCTGGCACTGCTGCAGGAGATGGGCGCCGAACTGGGCTTCAGCGCCGGCGAGATTGAAGCGGTGGACCTGCATGGCGAGCGCATTTCCAGCACCCGCATCCGCCAGCTGCTGCAGGGGGGCGATTTCGCCCGCGCCAACGACCTGCTCGGCCGCCCCTACGCGATCAGCGGGCGGGTGGTGCGCGGGCGCCAGCTTGGCCGTACGCTGGGCTTCCCCACCGCCAACCTGCGCTTCCCGAAGACCCCGGCACTGTCGGGCATCTACGCGACCTGGGTGCACGGCGTGTTCGACCAGCCGTGGCCGTCGGTGTCCAGCTTCGGCACCCGGCCGACAGTGGACGGCGTGGAGCCGCTGCTGGAGGCCCACCTGTTCGATTTCCAGGGCGACCTGTACGGGCGCCACATCGACGTGGAGTTTGTCGCCAAGCTGCGCGACGAAGAGAAATTCAATGATCTGGCGGCACTGACCGACCAGATGCACCGCGACGCCGAACAGGCGCGCGCCCTCCTTTCCGAACATAGATTGCGAGCCACTGCGTGAGCCAGGACTACAAGACCACCCTGAACCTGCCAGCCACCGAATTCCCGATGCGCGGCGACCTGCCCAAGCGCGAGCCGGGCATTCTGGCGCGGTGGGAAGCGCAGGGGCTCTACCAGCAGCTGCGTGACAACGCCGCCGGCCGCCCGCTGTTCGTGCTGCATGACGGCCCGCCGTACGCCAACGGCCGCATCCACCTGGGTCACGCGGTCAACAAGATCCTGAAGGACATCATCGTCAAGTCGCGCTACCTGGCCGGCTTCGATGCGCCCTATGTGCCGGGCTGGGACTGCCATGGCCTGCCGATCGAGATCGCGGTCGAAAAGAAGTGGGGCAAGGTCGGCACCAAGCTCGACGCCGTCGAATTCCGCCAGAAGTGCCGCGAGTTCGCCGAAGAGCAGATCAACATCCAGCGCGTGGACTTCAAGCGCCTGGGCGTGACCGGCGACTGGGACAACCCGTACAAGACCCTGAGCTTCGACTTCGAAGCCAACGAGATCCGTGCGCTGTCCAAGGTCGTGGCCAACGGCCACCTGGTGCGTGGCGCCAAGCCGGTGTACTGGTGCTTCGACTGTGGCTCGGCGCTGGCCGAGGCCGAGATCGAGTACCAGGAAAAGGAATCGCCGGCGATCGACGTGGCCTACGCCGCGCGTGACGCGCAGGCCATCGGCCAGGCGTTCGGCGTGGGCGTGCCGGCCGACGTCGAAGTGGCCGTACCGATCTGGACCACCACGCCGTGGACGCTGCCGGCCTCGCTGGCGGTGTCGCTGGGTGCGGAAATCAACTACGTGCTGGCCGAAGGCCCGGCCCACAACGGCAAGCGCCGTTGGCTGGTGCTGGCCGCCGCGCTGGCCGAGCGCGCGCTGCAGCGCTACGACGTCGAGAGCGTGGTGCTGCACGGTGAAACCACCGGCGCGGCACTGGAGAACCAGCTGCTGGCGCATCCGTTCTATCCGCAGCGCGACATCCCGCTGCTCATCGGCGACCACGTCTCCGACGAGGACGGTACCGGTGCGGTGCACACCGCCCCCGGTCACGGCCAGGAAGACTTCGTGGTCAGCCAGAAGTACGGCCTGCTGGACAAGTACAACGCCGGGCAGGTGACCCCGATCGACGGCCGTGGCGTGTACCTGGAATCGACCCCGCCGGCCGGTGAGGTGGTGCTGGCCGGCCAGCACCTGTGGAAGGCGCAGGAGGCCATCGTCGGCGTGCTGCGCGACAACGGTGCGCTGCTTGCCTTCCACCCGATCCGCCACAGCTACCCGCACTGCTGGCGCCACAAGACGCCAGTGGTGTTCCGCGCCACCCCGCAGTGGTTCATCTCGATGGACAAGGCCAACCTGCGCAGCGATGCGCTGGCTGCGATCGACACTGTCGGCTGGTTCCCGACCTGGGGCAAGGCGCGCATCCAGAGCATGGTCGACGGTCGCCCGGACTGGACCATCTCGCGCCAGCGCACCTGGGGCGTGCCGATCGCACTGTTCACCCATCGCCAGACCGGCGAGATCCATCCGCGTTCGGTGGAGCTGATGCAGCAGGTCGCCGACCGCGTCGAAGCCGAGGGCATCGACGTGTGGTACTCGCTGGACGCCGCCGAGCTGCTCGGCGCCGAAGCGGCCGACTACGAGAAGGTCACCGACATCCTCGACGTCTGGTTCGATTCGGGCGTGACCCATGAAGGCGTGCTCGCCGCGCGTGGCTTCGGCAAGCCGGCCGACCTGTACCTGGAAGGCTCCGACCAGCACCGCGGCTGGTTCCAGTCCTCGCTGCTGACCGGCGTGGCGATCGACAAGCGCGCGCCGTACAAGCAGTGCCTCACCCATGGTTTCACCGTGGACGAGCACGGCCGCAAGATGTCCAAGTCGCTGGGCAACGGCATCGAGCCGCAGGACATCATGAACAAGCTGGGCGCGGACATCCTGCGCCTGTGGATCGCCTCGGCCGACTACAGCAACGAGATGTCGCTGTCGCAGGAGATCCTCAAGCGCAACGCCGACGCCTACCGTCGCCTGCGCAACACTGCACGCTTCCTGCTCGGCAACCTGGACGGTTTCGATCCGGCGCAGCACCTGCAACCGCTTGAACAGATGGTCGCGCTGGACCGCTGGATCGTGCACCGCGCGTGGGAGCTGCAGGAAAAGATCAAGGCGGCCTACGACGGCTACAACATGGCCGAGATCGTGCAGCTGCTGCTGAATTTCTGCAGCGTGGACCTGGGCTCGCTGTACCTGGACGTGACCAAGGACCGCCTGTACACCATGCCGACCGATTCGCACGGTCGCCGTTCGGCACAGAGCGCGATGTACCACATCGCGGAAGCATTCACCCGCTGGATGGCGCCGATCCTGACCTTCACCGCCGACGAGCTGTGGGGCTACCTGCCGGGCGAACGTGCCGGCCATGTGCTGTTCACCACCTGGTACGACGGCCTGGCGCCGCTGCCGGCGGATGCCCAGCTCAATGCCGCTGACTTCGACCAGCTGCTGGCCGTGCGCGAGCAGGTGGCCAAGGTACTCGAGCCGATGCGCGCCAACGGTGCGATCGGTGCCGCGCTGGAAGCGGAGATCACCATCGCCGCCAGCGAAGAGCAGGCCGCGCGCTGGCAGCCGCTGGCCGATGAACTGCGTTTCCTGTTCATCAGTGGCGACGTGCAGGTGCGCCCGGCGACCACCGACGAGGTGTTCGTCAGCGCCCAGCCGACCACCAAGGCCAAGTGCGTGCGCTGCTGGCACCACCGCGCCGACGTCGGCAGCAACGCCGACCATCCGGAACTGTGCGGCCGCTGCGTGAGCAACGTGACCGGCGCCGGCGAAGTGCGGAGCTGGTTCTGATGGCCGCGTCCCGTCCGCATCCGAACGCCCTGGTCTGGCTGCTGCTGTCGGCGGCCATCATCGGCCTGGACCAGTGGTCCAAGGCCTGGGTGCTGTCGAGCCTGCCGGAGTTCCAGCCGGTGGTGGTCATCGACGGCTTCTGGAACTGGTACCGCACCTACAACACCGGCGCGGCATTCAGTTTCCTGAGCGACGCCGGTGGTTGGCAGAAGTACTTCTTCACCGCGCTGGCGATCGCCATCAGCGGCCTGATGGCCTGGTGGCTGCGCGGCACCGCCCGCGGCAACTGGAAGGCCGCAGTGCCGTATGCACTGATCATCGGCGGCGCCATCGGCAACGTGATCGACCGCCAGGTGCACGGCCACGTGGTCGATTTCATCCAGTGGTACGTGGGCAGCTACACCTGGCCCTCGTTCAACATCGCCGACTCGGCCATCGTGGTGGGTGCCATCGGCATCGCCCTGTTTGGCCTGTTCGACGGCAAGTCCGCCAAAAAGGCGGATAATGCCAATCCGAAACCGTAAGCCGGCCGCTGCCGGGAGATTGAACTGATGGATGTGCTGCTCGCCAACCCGCGTGGTTTCTGTGCCGGTGTCGATCGTGCGATCGAGATCGTCAAGCGCGCGATCGAAACGCTGGGCGCGCCCATCTACGTCCGCCATGAAGTGGTGCACAACCGCTTCGTGGTCGACGACCTGAAGCAGCGCGGTGCGATCTTCGTCGAGGAGCTCGATGAAGTGCCGGACAACAACACGGTGATCTTCAGCGCGCATGGCGTCTCGCAGGCCGTGCGCCAGGAAGCCGAGCGTCGTGGCCTGAAGGTGTTCGATGCGACCTGCCCGCTGGTGACCAAGGTCCACTTCGAGGTCGCCCGCCACTGCCGTGCCGGCCGTGACGTGGTGCTGATCGGCCATGCCGGTCACCCGGAAGTGGAAGGCACCATGGGCCAGTGGAACCGCGAAGCCGGAACCGGCCAGATCTACCTGGTCGAGGATGTCGAGCAGGTCGCCACGCTGCAGATCAACCAGCCGGACAACTTCGCCTACACCACCCAGACGACGCTGTCGGTGGACGATACGCGCGGCATCATCGATGCGCTGCGCGAGCGTTTCCCGGCGATGCAGGGCCCGAAGAACGACGACATCTGCTACGCCACGCAGAACCGCCAGGACGCCGTACGCGATCTGGCCAAGCGCTGCGACCTGGTGCTGGTGGTCGGTTCGCCGAACAGCTCCAACTCGAACCGTCTGAGCGAACTGGCCCGCCGTGAAGGTGTGGAGTCGTACCTGATCGACGGTGCGCACGAGATCGACCCGGCGTGGGTGGTGGGCAAGCAGCACATCGGCGTGACTGCCGGCGCCTCGGCACCGCAGGTGCTGGTCGATGGAGTGCTGGCACGCTTGGCCGAGCTGGGTGCCAGTGGCGTGTCCGAGCTGGACGGCGAGCCGGAATCGATGGTGTTCGCGCTGCCGAAGGAACTGCGTCTGCGCCTGGTCGACTGACCCGGCCTGGCTCTGGTAGGTGAGAACTGCACAAGGTGGGTGCGAACCTTGGTTCGCACGCCTTTGGCATGCACTGATGGGCGCACCGCCCATGACCTTTGGCCATGGGGCAGGGCACCGCACAGGCCTAGCATCGGAGGATTCTCCGCTGCTGGAAGTTGCCGATGAAGACCCGAGCCCTGGCGATGTCGTTGCTGTTCGCGCTGGCCGCCACGCCCGCGCTGGCGCAGGCCTCGCCATCGGGTGATGCCGCAGCCCCAGGACTGCTGCGCATCGATGTGGATGCGCGTGACCTGGCCCGGCGCATCTTCAAGGTGACTGCCACCGTGCCGGCCAAGCCCGGCCCGATGACCCTGCTGTACCCGCAGTGGATTCCCGGCAACCATTCACCCACTGGCCCGATCGACAAACTGGCCGGCCTGCGTGTCACCGCCAACGGCAAGCCGCTGGCCTGGCAGCGCGACCAGTACAACGTCTATGCGTTCAAGGTGGACGTGCCCGAGGGCGTCAGCGAGATCGTCGCCCACTTCGATTTCCTGTCCTCGCAGGGGGGCAGCCAGGGGCGGGTGGTGATGACCCCGGAGATGCTCAACCTGCAGTGGAATGCCAACTCGCTGTATCCGGCCGGCGTCGATGCACGCGACCTGCAGGCGCAGGCCAGCGTGACCCTGCCCAAGGGCTGGTCGTTTGCCACTGCGCTGGAAACCGCGCGCCGCGACGGCGATACCGTGGTGTTCAAGCCGATCTCGTATGACCATCTGGTCGATTCGCCGTTGTTTGCTGGCGAGCACTACCAGCGCATCGATCTCGATCCGGGCGCGAAGGTGCCGGTGCACCTCAATGTGTTTGCCGACGAAGCCAAGTCGCTGAAGCCGAGCGAGGCGCAGATCATGATGCACCGCGCGCTGGTGCAGCAGGCGGACAAGCTCTACGGTGCGCGTCACTACAACCACTATGAATTCCTGCTGGCGTTGACCGACCGTCTTGGTGGCATCGGCCTGGAGCATCACCGCTCCAGCGAGAACAGCGCCGACCCGGGTTACTTCACCGAGTGGGACGACAACGCCTGGATGCGCGATCTGCTGCCGCACGAGTACACCCATTCCTGGAACGGCAAATACCGCCGTGGCGCTGACCTGGCTACCGCCAACTTCAACACGCCGATGGGTGACAGCCTGCTGTGGGTATACGAGGGGCAGACCCAGTTCTGGGGGCAGGTGTTGGCGGCGCGCTCTGGGCTGTGGTCGGTCGCGCAGGCACGCGACATGCTGGCCAATGTGGCCGCGACCTATGATCGCGGCCGCCCGGGCCTGGCCTGGCGGCCGTTGCAGGACACCACCAACGACCCGACCATCGCCCAGCGCCGCACGTTGCCGTACCGCAACTACCAGATGAGCGAAGACTATTACTCCGGTGGCCAGATGCTGTGGCTGGAAGTGGAGGGCAAGCTGCGCGCGCTGAGCGGCAACCGTCGCAGCCTGGATGACTTCGCGCGTGCGTTCTTCGGCGTCGGCAACGGCGACTGGGACGTCAACCCGTACACCTTCGACGACGTGGTGGCGACCTTGAACGGCATCGCGCGCTACGACTGGGCGACGTTCCTGCGCGGGCGCCTGGACGGCCACGGCGCGTTGACCGGGGGGCTGGAACTGGCGGGCTGGAAGCTGGTCTACCGCGATACCCCGAACGACGCCTACAAGGCACAGGAGAAACGCGCCAAGGCGGCGTTGCTGGCGTACTCGCTGGGCGCGACCGTGCTCGACAGCGGCGTGGTCGGCGACGTGATCTGGGACAGCCCGGCGTTCAACGCCGGTCTTGCACCCGGCATGAAGGTGATCGCGGTCGGCGGGCGCGAGTACAGCAGCCAGTGCTTGAAGGATGCGGTGGCGACGGCGGCCAAGGACAAGGCGCCGATCGTGCTGCTGGTGAAGCAGTTCGACCGCATCGAGACGATGAACATCGACTACCACGGTGGCCTGCAGTATCCGGTGCTGGAGCGCATTGCCGGCAAGCCTGACCGTCTGGCGGATCTGTGGAAGGCGCGATGACAGCGCGCGTGCGCGACGTCGGGATCCTTCTGATGGCGGTCCTCGCCATCATCGGCGCGTTCCTGCACGGTGACGGGCGCTGGCTGCATTGGCTGGCGAAGCCGGCGACCACGCTGCTGATCGCTGCCATCGCCTGGCGGGTGCGTGATCCTGCGCGGCCGTCCTACCGGCGCGCGGTGCTGGCCGGCATGCTGCTGTCGTGCGTGGGTGACATCGCGCTGATGTTGCCGATGGACGCGTTCGTACCGGGGCTGGTGGCGTTCCTGCTGGCGCACCTCTGCTACATCGTCGCCTTCCGTGAGGGCCTGCGTGTCGGGCGTGGCCTGCTCGCAGCCAGCATCCTGCTCGGTGCGTTCGCTGTACTCAATGTGCTTGGGCTGTGGCCGCACCTGCCCGCACCGATGCGCATTCCGGTGCTGGCATACGTAGTGGTGCTGGCCTCGATGGCGGTGCTGGCGCTCGCACGCCAGTGGCGGCGACCGCAAACCGATGCAATGGAAGCCAGCAGCGCCCGCTGGGCGGCCGCCGGTGCGCTGCTGTTCGTCGCCAGCGATTCGCTGCTGGCCTGGGACCGCTTCGCCGGCGGCCTGCAGCTGGCCAGCCTGCTGGTGCTGTCCACCTATTACGGCGCGCAGTACGCCATCGCCCGTTCGGTGAAATAGAAAAAGGGGACGGAGGGGATTAAGTCGCAGACGGCACCAAGGCGCAAACGACTTAATCCCCTCCGTCCCCTCTTTGCGTTGACTATCGGAGGCTCGCGTTGCCGGAACGGCCCTGTGCATCGAACGAGAGTCGCACGGACTGGCGATCACCGGCGACTTCATCCGGCAGCCACACCAGCTTGCCACCCTTGCGCACGATCACATAGACGTGGCCGACGTCACCCGGCGTGGCCATCAGCGCGTTGCGCTGCGCCTGCAGCGCCTGGGCGACGCGTGGCACCGCCTCGAAATCGATGTTGGCCAGCGCCGTGCTGCTGCGGCGCAGGGTGATGGTGGGCGCGAAGCGCTGCGGATCGACCGGCTCGCCCTTGCGCCACTGGCCGTGCTCGAAGTGGTAGCTGTCCACGTGCGTAGGTTGCTGCGGATCGACCAGGTCCAGATTGATGCGGCCGTCGTCGTAGAAGTGGATGCTGTGGAACACCATCAACCGGTGCCCGGCCAGGGCTGGCATCTGTTCCAGTGCCTGGCGGGCGGCCAGCAGGTAGTCCGCATCGAACAAGCGGTTGCTGCGTTCGGGCATCGGCATCGACCGCGGTTCGGGAATCGGTGCGAGCGAAGCAGGCCGCTCGCGCGGTGGTGGCGTGGTGATCGGCGTAGTTGCGCGGTCATCCTGCACCGGATGGCCCATCGTTTCGGCAAGGGTCTGCAGTGCCCCGCCGGCAACGGCGACGCCGGCCAGCAACAGCAGCACCATCGAAAATACCAGCCGCGTCGAGGGGGGCTGCTTCATACACCATCCAGGCGAACGTTGCCGCGATCTTCCGGGTCGTACAGCAGCGTGACCTGCTCGCGTGGAAGGTTGGCCAGCTCGATCAACGGGATGAAGCGGCGCACGCTCACCTGCTGTATGCCACCTTCGCGGTCGGTGTACTCCAGCTGGAACTCCACCTGCGGCTGCTCGTTGAGGTAGGTGCCGGTCTGGCGCAGCTTCAGCACCTTCGCATCCACGCCGATGCCGCGGTACTTCAGCGCGTCGCCGCGTGCATCGGCCTGCAGCAGGCGCCCCAGGACGCGCAGGCCCAGGGCGTAGCCGCACAACACCAGCGGGCACACCAGCAGTGGGTGGCCGAAGGACAGGAACGTCCAGCCCAGGCCCTCGCTCTGCAGCCGATAGGCGAGCACGTAGGCGCTGGCAACCACGACGATGCCGATGACCGCTCCGGCGCCGCGGCGCCAAAGGCTGGCGACATCAAGTTCGGGCTGGGCACCGTCCAGCACCACATTGGGGAACGCACCCGGCATCCGGCTCAGGCGAACCTCGATGCGCTGGCCGGCCACGAAACGCTGCAGCTGCGGTTTGCTGTCCACCACCAGCATCTGCTCGTTGATCGGCGTGCCGGACAGGTTCTGGAAGCCCAGTTGCAGCTTCCACTGCGCGAAGCCGCGCACGTGCACGCCGGTCTGCTCGGCCTGTTCGATCAACGCCTCACGTGGCTCACCGTCGGCCAGGATGGTGCGCACCCGATGCAGCGCGCGCGGCGGGCCCAGCAGCAGGTAGTGCAGGAAGGCGAGCAGCAACGCGAGCCACAGGGCCAGCGACAGCGCGAGCAGCAGCAGGGCCAGCCATGGCGCGCTGCGGTCGGCCAGTGGCACCGGCCACGACGTGCCGAAGTAGAGGATGCTCGGGAAGGGCAACGCGAAGAACAGCAGGAACGCGCCCCAGAACCAGAGATAGGCCTTCATGGGGTGGTGGGGGACCGATGGAACAGGGCGCGTAGGGTACTACGCTCAGCGGATCTGCAGGGTCAGCAGGAAGTAGCGGCCAAGTGGATCGTCCAGCCCAGGCATCTGGCCGCCATTGCCGACCAGGTAGTTCACCGGTTGCGTGTCGAGCACGTTGTGCACGTCCAGCGCGGCGACCACGCGCGGCCCCAGCCGCCTTGCCAGATGCAGGTTCCAGCGCAGCTGCCGCGGATTCATGCAATGGTTCTTCTCGCGCTGTTCCTCCGGGCATTCCGCACCGGGCAGCCAGGCACGCGTGCGTCCCACCTGGTTGCCGCGCAGGGCGATGTCCCAGTTGCTGTTCTGCCACTGCACATTGAGCACGGCGGCCATCGCTGGCGTGACATGGCCACGCAGGTCCACCGTCGCTTCGTGGCCACGCTCGCGGCGTAGCTCCTGCTGTTTCAATGCATCGACGGAGAACAGCCACTGGCCGGTGCTGCCGGTGTCGATGTGGTACTCCCCGCGCAGAACAAGGTTGCGCGACGTGGTGCGGCCGATGTTGTCGAAGGACAGGCGCAGGTTGTGCAGGTTGCCGTCCTCGTCCAACTCCCACGTGCTTGAGTTCCACACTGCGTCGGCCGGTTGCAGGGCCAGGATCTCGTTGCGCAGTTCGACGATGTTGTGGGTCAGCGACAGTGAAAACGCGTCGGTCGGTGTCCAGGTCGCACCCAAGGAATGACTGCGCGACCGCTCCGCTTTCAGCGCATCGTTCTCCACCACGTCCACGGTTACGCTGCAGCGTCCGTTGCCGTTGCTCTGCGCGCAGTCGGGCAGTGCACTGGAGGCGGGTAGTTCGATCGCGCCGAAATAGCCCGGCGGCCGCCGTTGCTCGAACAGGCTGGGGGCCCGGTAGCCGCGCCCGGTGGCAAGCAGGAATGACCACTGCGGTGTCGGGCTCCAGCGTACGCCCACGCGGGGCGAGAAAGCCTGGTAATCGCCATCGCGGTCCCAGCGTGCTGCCAGGTCCATGCGCAGCGTGCGCGCCAAGGGCAGGCCGAGTTCGGCGTAGGCACCGCCACTGCGGCGTGACAGGTGGCGTTGTTCCTGTGGCAGGCCCAGCGCCAGGTCGCCCTGGCTCAGCAGCGCGTCGGGATGCGACGTCCAGCGTTCCTTGCGCAGGTCGATGCCGGTGGCCACTTGTGCAGCACCGCCGGCCAATGGCATCAACTCGCGCTGCATGCCCCACCAGCCCTGCCACTGCTCGGTGCGCCCGCGGTTGCGGATCGACGGGAACAACTGCGCGGCGGTCTCTGCCGGCAACGAGGTGAAGCCGGGCAGGAAATCCAGCGTCTCGGCCGCGCGCAAAAGTGGTTGGGCGCGCACGGTGCCGGACGTCGTCAGAGTGACATCGCTGCGCTGTGCGCTGATGCCGGCATCCCAGCTGCGGCGGCCCTGGTCGCGGCCGATGCCGAAGGTGACGTCGGCATCGGTGGCACGTACATGCGGACGCACGTTGCCGGCTTCGCGCAGCACGCTGTTGAAGGTGAACCCATAAAGTCCGATGGCTACGGCGGTCGGGCCGAGGTCGAAGCGCTGCCGGTTGTGGCTGGCCCGCGCCTCGGCGTAGGCATAGCGACCCTCGCCGCGCTCATGCCGATAGCGCAGGTAGGCCGAGGCGGTGTCCGAGGCCGGTTGCAGCGAACGCGGGCGTGCGCTGTCGAACCAGCAGGCACCATCGCGCCGTTTCAATGGCCCTTCGCAGCGCGTTGCCGGCCAGTAGCGTCCATCGCGGAACGCGCCGATCAGGTACTGCGAGGTTTCCGCATGCCATTCGCGGCGATCGCCGGCCACGTGGTCGATGCGATGCAGGTCGATGCCAGCGAACCAGCGGTCCCCTCCGTCGCGCACGCCACCGGTGGCCGCCTGCAGGCGATACTGGCCGGCGTCGCCGCGCCCGCTCAGGCCGGTCTGCAGCATGGCTTCAGGGCCATCGGCCTGGTCACGCAGGATGATGTTGACCACGCCGGACATCGCGTCGGCACCATAGATGGCCGACGCACCGCCACGCACCAGTTCGATGCGCTCGACGAAGCTGAGCGGGATGCCCCCCAGGTCGGTGAGCCCGCCCTGTTCCAGCGACACCATCGGATAGCGTGGCAGGCGCCGGCCATTGACCAGAAACAAGGTCGCGCGCGGTCCCATGCCGTCCAGGCTGGTGGTGGTGGCCGCACCCACCGGCAGGTACTGCGAATCGCCACTGCGCGAGGTGCTCATTGCCGGGTGGCCGTTCATGCCCGGCAAGTGCCGCAGCAGGTCGAACAGGCTGCCGTAACCGCTGCGCAGGATGTCATCGCGGTCGATGATGGTCACCGGCAGCGTGGTCTGCACGGAGGTGCGCGGCAGCCGGCTGCCGGTGACATGGATCGGCGCCAGCTCCACCTGCGGTGGCGTCTCGGGCACCCTGCCCGGCGACGGTGCCGCGGGCATCGCACGCGCCGCGACTGGCGGTGGCGATGGCGGTGCCGGCCGGGTGCGGCGGACGACGAATCCACCGGCAGGCGTGCGCAGGATGGTCACCGGCATGCCGGCGACCAGTTCCTTCAGGGCCGCGGCCGCGTCGCTATGGCCATGGGTGCCGGCCGTGCGCAGGCCATCCAGTTCACGCGCATCGAACAGCAGGGCGATGCCACTCTGGCGCGCCCATTGCTGCAGGGCAGGTGCGAGCGGGCCTGAACCCACATCGACCTCCAGGGTGCCGGCCTGTTCGGCTGCATCGGCAGAGGGCAGCGCGGCGAAGCTCAGCGCGAAGCAGAACAGGGTGCGGAGCAGCCCCTCCCGCAGCGCGCCTGGTACTGCCTTCACTGCAGGCCTCCTCAGTACGTGCGGCGCAGTTCCAGCGCGCCATCCGGTCGCGCCTGGCCAGCCACCGACCAGCCTAGTTCCAGCGCCGACAGCAGTTCCTGCGCATCGCCGGCACGGAAGGTGCCACTCACGGCCAGGCTGGCGATCTCGGGATCGGCGATCACCAGCGGCGTGCGACCGTAGCGGTTCATGCGCTCGACCACGATCGACAGCGGCGTGGCATCGAACACCAGCTGTCCCTTCAGCCAGCCTTCGGCAGCGGCATTGGACGACAGCGCCGGGCCGGGCTGGAAGCGGCCCGAGGGCAGCACCTGCAGCTGCTGGCCGGGTGCCAGGGTGTGCTGGCCCCCCCCATTGCTGACTTCCACCGCACCTTCCAGTAGCGCGACTTCGACCAGGCCGTCGTTCAGGCGCTCCACCTGGAAGGTGGTGCCGATGTCGCGGATGGTGCTGTCGCCGGCGCGCAGCTGCAGCGCCTTGCTCGACGGTGCGACCTGCAGCTGCAGGCGGCCCCGTTCCAGCACCAGGTTGCGATGGCGCCAACCGAATCGGGCGTGCAGCGTGGTGCCCGCATCCAGCGTGGCCACGCTGCCATCGGCCAGCGTCTGCTGCCGGGGCTGGTGGGAATCGTTGGCATAGCGCAGCGGTGTGGGGTTGCCGTCGATGGCGACCATCCAGCCGATCCCGATGGCCAGGCAGACGCCTGCGGCGGCGGCCACTGCCGGCAGCCAGCGACGCTGCGCCGGCCGTGCCGCACGTGCTGCGGCGGTGCGCAGCCACGGGTCGGCGGCCAGTTCTTCGCCCCGCTGGAACAGGGTCTCGGCCTGGATCCAGGCGCTGACATGGGCCGGGTCCTCGGCCAGCCAGTCCTCGAACCTCTCTCGCTCGCCCGGCGTGCAGTCCGGAGCCTCCAGCCGCGCCACCCAGGCGCTGGCGCGTTCAAACAGCAGGGTGTCTTCCCTGGGTCTGGCGTGACTCATCCGTTGTCCCTGTCGTTGTGCAGCGGATCCGATCCGAGTTCCTGGCGCAGGCCCTGCAGGGCGCGGGCGATATGTTTTTCCACGGTCTTGGCGGTGATTCCACAGTGCCGCGCGATCTGCGTATAGCTCATGCCGGTGATCCGGTTGAGCAGGTACACCTCGCGCGCGCGCTCGGGCAGCTTGAACAGGGCCTGCCGCAGCAGGGACAGCATCTGCCCGGACTCGGCCTGGCGCAATGGATCGGGCGACGTGCTGGAGGGCTCGTCGCCGCCATCGTGTTCGGCAAGAGACAGGTGTGGCCGCGACTGCGACGAGCGGCCGCGGTCTGCCAGGCGGTTGCGGGCGATACGATACAGCAGCAACCGCAGCTCGTCGGCACTGTGCGCGCGATAGCGGATCAGCCGCTCCATGCAGTCCTGCGCGATGTCCTCGGCATCCTCCGGCCCAACGCCGCGCGTGCGCAGGAAAGCGCACAACGGCGCGCGTTCTTCCCGTACGAACGCAATGAACGCGTCCGTCGGCACGGACAGGTCCGGCGCGCGATGGATCAGAGGAGAGGGCGTGGACAGGGCTGGCCTCGGGCGTCGGTGGCGGGTGCGTCTTCGAGTTTTACGCGACGATGACCGGATGGGGAAGAGTGTGCATGGCCCCTGATTCCATTGTGAATGCATTCATGTTTCGGGGGCTGGTGCGCTGGGGGAGTTTGCGCCGCCCGGACGTTGAACTCCTGACCCGTGTGTTGCGGGTGGAGAGAGAACACATGAAGCATTCGAAGTTGAGCCTGGCCCTGGCCGGGCTGATGGGCATCACCGCCATGGCGGCGGTTGATGACGTCATGGCAATGAATTATCACGTGCGGGACGATCGCGTCTTCCTCAGCGGCGGCGTCACCGTCGCCGACGTGGTGGCGCTGCCCGCGCTGCTGGCCAAGGCACAGGCTGAAGGCCGTCCGATCCGCGAAGTCGTGCTGCGCACATCCAATGGTGGCGCGCTGATCGCTGGCGAGTGGCTGCAGGCGGTGATCCGCACCCAGGGCCTGGACACCATCGTGTCCGGCCACTGCATCTCGTCCTGCTCGATCATGCAGTCCGGTGGCGTCAACCGTTACCTCGGCGGCGATCTGCCACTGGTCGACTCGGTGCAGATCCATGCCGCCAGCAGTGGCGGCAAGATCACCTATGCGCCGTCAGCGCGCATGACCCAGATCTACACAGGCAACTACGGCGGCGGCATGGATGCGGGCCTGTTGCACAAGGCGATGTATGAAGTGGTTCAACCCAATGGCCTGCTGGTATTCCGCGACCCGGCGCGCACCACGGGTACGTCGGTCACCTTCGATCCGGATGGCAGCGGCAGCAAGCTGGAGTCGTTCCCGAGCCAGGACATCCGCGGCAACAACATCATCAACACGGCAGGCTATCGCGATCCGGGCGACACCCTCCGTGTCACCAGCAACGTCAGCGGCGACATCAACCCGGGCTACCTGCGCACCGCGCGCCAGCTGCAGGCCTTCGTCGACGACGATTTCGCGCGCTGGAACACCGACTGGGCCAGCACCTACATCAACTACGCGGTGAGCCTGTACAACGTCTCCACGCGGGGGCCGAACGGCATCGGCACGCAGTCGCTGCAACAGCTGCTCGCCGATCCCGACCTCCAGGATGAGCTGCGCGGCCAGTTGCGGCTGGCCGATCTGGATGCGTCCACCCTGGCCAGTTCGGCGGGCGTGATCCGTGTCAGCAACGGCGCCACCTGGCGCACCGCCGAAACCACTGGCGCCGATTTCATTGTGGTGGACAACGGCACCATCGCACTGGAGGGTGGTGCGCTGCGCACCCCCGAACTGCGGGTGATGCCGGGCAGCATCGTGGTCGGCCATGGCGATATCGCATCGGTCGGCACCGACAGCGATGCGTTGCTGGATGGCACCGGCCCGTCCTACCGCGAGGATGGCTTCAACCGCCTGCGCGTGTTCGGCACGCTGATGCCGCGTGGCGGTGATCTGGTGACCCACGGCTACGTCAACATCATGCCCGGCGGGCAGGTGCTGTTCGATGTTACCGAAGCGGGTGGTGCCGGCAGTGGCCGCCTGCGCGTGGGCAGCTTCTACGATGGCGGCTCCGAGGAGGGCGCGCTGGTGATCGCGCAGGGCGCGCACCTGGCGCTGAACGTGGCCCAGGGCTTCTATGCCGGCACCTACCGTCGCGACCTGGTGGAAGGGCCGATCTACCAGGGGGGCTTCCAGGATGCCGTGCGGCTGGGCGATGCCGGCTACAGCGCCAGCATCACGGCCGGTGAAGTGTTCCGCCCGCGCCACAATTCGCTGCTCAGCTTCAACGTCAACCAGACCGCCGATGGCCTGTGGTTGACTGCCAATCCAGGCTTCGACCAGCTGGGCCTGTTCACCAACGGCACCTCCGGCGACGGCCTGGGGCGCGCGCTGGCCGCTGCATCGGACCGGCAGGACAGCGGCCTGAAGTCGTTGCTCGGCGCGCTGCAGTTCGCTGACCGTGATGTGATCGCACAGCAGGCTGGCGCCCTGCGCGGTGACGCGCACGCCAGCCTGCGCCTGGCCGACAATGCACTGATCGGCAGCATCGGCAACGTCGTGCAGCAGCACCAAGCAGCGATGCGCAGTGGCGGCGATGCAGACGGGTTGGCTTCGCAGGCGGCGCAGTCGGTCTCAGCGCAGCCGGGCATGCGCCATGGCAGCCTGTTCAATCAGCTGGCCATGCATCTGGTCGAGCCGGCGGGCGAGGCTGCTGGCGACAGCCGCGTGGCGGGGCGCAGCCATGGCCTGTGGGCACGCGGTTTCGCCAGCCATGGCCGCATCGATGCCGACGGCGGCGTGGCCGGCCTGAGCCACGACATCGGTGGCATCGTGGTCGGTGCCGACACCCGCGTGGCCGATGACCGCGTCACCCTTGGCGTCAGCGTGGCAGCGGCCGACATGTCGACCAAGGCCAGCGATGGCTCCGAATTCAGCGGAGACGTGCGCGCGCTGGACGTGGGCGGCTATCTGGACGCGACCTATTCGCGGGGCTATCTGTCGGCGGCCGTGCGCTACACCGACCTGCGGCATGACACCCGCCGCGGTGTCGGCGGCATTGATGGGCTGCAGCAGCCTCTGCGCGCGAAGTACAGCAACGATGCGATCTCCGCACGTGTTGAACATGCGTTCTCGATCACCACCGGCAAGGGCCTGGTGATCCAGCCGCTGCTGCCGGTGGTGGACTACGCACGGACCTCGGCCACCCGTTTCAATGAAGGGCAGGGCGCCGGTGCGCTGGTTGGCCGCAGTGGCAGCCTGGAGAGCATCCGCGTGGGTGCGGGCCTGCAGCTGTTCAAGACCTTCGAAGGCAACAACGGCGAGCGCATCACCCCGCGCGCGCGGGTGGTCTGGCAGAAGGAGCTGGGCGATTCGCAGGCGCGCTACAGCACCGGCTTTGCTGCGGCCCCGGACCTGGTGTTTGGTGCCAGCAGCCAGGCCGTGGGCGAGCAGGTGCTGGCCTGGAACGTGGGCGTGACCAGTCGCGCCAGCGAGCGCCTCTCGATCATGGCCGACTACGTGGGTGAGCGCCGCGACGGGCAGATCCAGAACGGCGTGATGCTGGGCCTGGGCTATCGGTTCTAAGTGGTACCCGGCCCCGGCGATATGCGTATCGCCGGGGCCATCCCATCAGGGCAGGTGCTGCGGTATGGTCGGCAGGGAACTCCAGCCAGGCCCCGTCATGCAGATCGCCGTTTTCAGTGCCCGCCCCTACGATCGTCGTTTCCTCGACGAGGCCAACCAGCGCGATGCGGCCGGGCAGGGCTTTGTGTTCGTGTACTTCGATGCCGCGCTGGACGTGCATACCGCTGCGTTGGCACAGGAATGCGCCGCGGTATGCGTGTTCGTCAATGACCGCCTGGACGCGCCGGTACTGCACGCGCTGCATGCGCTGGGCGTGCGCGCCGTGCTGCTGCGCTGCGCCGGTTTCAACAACGTGGATCTCGTCGCCGCGAAAGCGCTGGATCTTTTCGTGGCCCGTGTTCCTGCCTATTCGCCCGAGGCCGTGGCCGAGCATGCACTGGCGCTGGTGATGACCCTCAACCGGCAGACCCATCGCGCCTACAACCGCGTGCGCGAAGGCAACTTCATGCTCGATGGCCTGCTCGGGCGCACCCTGCACGGGCGCACGGTCGGCATCGTCGGCACCGGCAAGATCGGCCTGGCTACTGCGCGCATCTTCAGGGGCATGGGCTGCATCGTGCTGGGGCACGACCCGTATCCATCGCCGGCCTTCGCCGGCGTGGGCGACATGGTTGGGCTGGATGAACTGCTGGCGCGCGCCGATATCGTGTCGCTGCATTGCCCGCTGACACCCGATACCCAGCATCTGATCAACGACGCCTCGCTGGCGCGGATGAAGACCGGCGCGATGCTGGTCAACACCTCGCGCGGCGGGCTGGTCGATACCCATGCGGTGATCCGCGCGCTGAAGTCACGGCGGCTGGGTCATCTGGCCATCGACGTGTACGAGCAGGAAAGCGCGCTGTTCTTCCAGGACCTCTCCGGCGAGATCATCGACGACGAGGCCTTCCAGCGCCTGATGACCTTCCCCAATGTGCTGGTGACCGGCCACCAGGGCTTCTTCACCGTGGAGGCGCTGCAGGAGATCTCGGCGATTACGCTGGGGAATCTGCGGGATTTTGCCGAGGGGCGGGTGTGTGCGAACCGGGTGGGGGATGAGTAGGCGTCGCGGCGCACTTGTAGGCGGGTAGGGTCTTTACTTTGAATGAATATCATATGAAGCTGGGGTGAAGGAGGGGCTTGCGCCTCTCTGAATCATAGGGGCGCAAGGGACGGCGCAGTTGCAGGTTGGCCGGAACATGACGCCAGGACAGGTCGGCGGATGTGCGTAGTCCGTTTGCCGACGCATCTGGAAAGAGGGATGTTCCATGCGCAATTGGCCGTTGCGGGGGGTGTTGGGGACGGTATTGGTGGGTATGGTCTGGTCGGCTGTCGCAAGCAGCCCGTTGACCCCGCATACCGAATACAACAAGCGGATCCGGACAGGTGAGATGCTCTCGCCGCTGACATCGGAACTGTTCGGCGAGAAGATCAATCCAAGCTCCGGCGCGACCGAGTTCGTGGTTACCGACGTTGAACTCCCTGGCAACTCTGCCTTGCCGGTGCGGCTGCAGCGCCGCTTGTCGATAGGCTCATTCAAGGACCGCCAGCCACTGGGCGGATTCGGTAGCTGGGACATCGATGTCCCCTTCATCGATGGGACGTTCGAAGCCACAAGCAAATGGAACATCGGGGGCAACGGGGCGACGCAACGCTGTGGTCAGCCCTTCTACCCGAAGGTTCCGACCATCGCGAATCTGTACGAAGTTTGGACCGGCAACAAGGCACACATCCCCGGTGGCTCCGACCAGGAGCTCCTCTATATCGGCGCAGCCGGCACGGTCAATCCGCGGCCGACCGATGGCGCCATCTACAACTGGGGAACGCGGGGTAATCTCCGTTTCTCCTGCCTGCCAGCCACCGCCAACGGCTATCCAGGTGAAGGATTTCTTGGGGTGGATGGCGAGGGCAACCGGTACTTCTTCGACGTGGGAATCGAGCGTTGGGTCGGGCCGATGGACTTCGGTGGCTCGAGCTTCGGAATGGTGCGGGTGTTGCTGATGGCAAGCCGGGTCGAAGACCGCCACGGCAACTGGGTCGCCTACGACTATGCCGGAGACAAGCTGGTCGGGATCCGAAGCAACGATGGGCGTGCCATCGACATCGCCTACGCTGGTGACGAAATCACCAGTGCGACCGCCAATGGCCGCACCTGGCGCTATGAGTACAACGCGCGAGCCGGGGCGCTGGGATTCGCGCGCTGGCCAAGCCTGCGCGCGGTGGTCCAGCCGGACGGTTCGCGTTACACCTATGAGTACAGCGCACCTGACGAGTTTGGCGGACTGAACCCCGAGTATGGATCCTGGGATGGAAACCCGACGCGTTGCACCAAACCATCGTTCATTCCTTCGACGTTTACGTTGGTCGCGACCCATCCAGCGGGCGCGCGCGGCGAATTCGAGTTTGAGTACGTTCGGCGCATCCGCACGGGTATCGGTGCAAACGCCTGCGCAAAACTGGGTACCCGTTACTACCAGCGCGCCTCGGCTTCGTTCGACCTCTATGCAATCAAGCGGAAGCTTTTGTCTGGGCCGGGGTTGAGCGCCCAGGCCTGGTCATTTGAAGGCGGCGGTTACGACTCGCGTGCCGATGCTGCGGTTTCCACCGTCGTTGAACCGGATGGCACCCGCCGCCATCGCGTGTTCGGAATCAAGATTGACGAGAACGAAGGTCAGCTGTTGGAAGAGGCTGTCCGCGCCCCTGACGGAACGATCGTCCAGGTCGTTAGCAACAGCTACGTTACCGAGGCGGATGCGCCCACGATGCCGTTCGCTGACAGCTATGGTCTGCTGTCTGCAGCGGATGATGCGTTCGCGGTGAGGGCGCGTCCCTTGAAGCAGTCCGTTCTCAGCCAGGATGGCGTCAGCTTCGTCAACACGACAGATCAGTTCGATGTGCATGTGCGGCCGGTGGTGCAGACCGAGAGCAACTCGTTGGGGCGCTCGCGGACGCTGAGAACCACCTACTTCGACGACACCGGCCGCTGGATACTCGGCCAGGTCGGGCGCAGTACACAGACCGTTGGTGGCGTCGAGATCGAGACCGAGCGCACTGACTTCGACGCCTTGGCGCGCCCGCAGCGTACCTACGCCTTCGGTATGCTGCAGCAGGCGCTGGGTTACCACGCGGATGGCACGCTCGCCTCCCTGGCCGACGGCAAGGGCAATGCCATTGCACTGGGCAGCTGGAAGCGTGGTCTGCCGCAGACTGTTGCGTACCCGGACGGCAGCAGTGCCTCGCTGCAGGTCGACGACAATGGTTGGGTGCGCACGGCGGTGGAGCCCAATGGTGCCAGCCGAAGCTTCGACTACGACGGGATGGGCCGGATCGTACTGGCGACCCAGGCCGCCAATGACAGCGTGGCCTGGAATCCTGCAACGACGCGGTTCTTCCAGGTGGCGGGCGCGGAGGTCGGGCTGGAAGCAGGGCATTGGAAACGCGAGTCCAGCACCGGCAACGCGCGCGCGGTGACGTACTACGACGGGTTGTGGCGCCCAGTACTGGAAGAGTCGTTCGACGCTGCGGACCGTGACGGTACATTGCGCCAGACGGTGACCCGTTATGACAGCAATGGACGCACGGTTTTCACCTCCTATCCGACTCGTGCGGCGACCGACTTCCGCTCGGCGCTGCCCGGCACCCATACCGGCTATGACGCGCTCGGGCGCCCCAATCGCAGCGAGCAGGACAGCGAACTGGGCCGGCTTGTCACGACCACCGAGCAGCTCGGTGGAGGCAGCGTAAGGGTGACCAATCCGCGCGGCATTGCCACCACCACCGACTACCTGATGTACGGCAAGCCCAGCCAGGACACGCCTATCCGGATTCTCCACGCTGAGGGAGTGGTGACGGAGATTCAGCGCGACACGCTGGGTAAGCCGCTGTCGATCCTGCGACGCAACGGCGATGGCAGCATCAGTGTGCGGCGGCAGTACGTCTATGACGGCGCCCAGCGACTGTGCAAGAGCATGGAGCCCGAAACGGGTGCGACCGGCATGGGCTATGACGCTGCAGGCAATCTGCTCTGGTCTGCCTCGGGCCTGACGTTGCTGGGCCCTCAATGCGACAGCGAGGCTGCCTATGCGTCGCCTTCACGGGCTGACCGCACCTACGACAGCATGAATCGTTTGCTGACGCTGCGCTTCTCGGATGGCCAGGGTGATCAGGACTGGAACTACTGGCCTGGCGGGAAAGTGAAGCGTGTGCAGACCCGCAACAACGGCGCCGTCACCACCAACGACTACACCTACAACCTACGCGGGCTGCCTACGTCCGAGAGCGTGGCCTACGACGGCGGCGAGCCTTGGGCACTGGGCTATGGCTACGATGCGAACGGCGCCTTGGCAACTCATGTGCAGCCGTCCGGCCTGACGATCGACTACGGCCCGAATGCGCTGGGGCAGCCGACGCGCGCCGGAACCTTCGCCACCAACGTGCGCTATTACGCGAACGGCGGCATGAGCGGCTTCACCTATGGTAACGGCGTCGTGCATCAGATGACGCAGAACGCGCGCGGCCTTCCCGATCGCAGCACCGACAGTGGTGCCGGTGGCAAGGTCATCGATGATGGCTACGATTACGATGCCAATGGCAATGTGGCGGCCATCAGTGACGGCCTGCCGGCAGCCCCTGGAAACCGCGACATGCGCTATGACGGTCTGGATCGTCTGACCGAGGTGACGGCAGCCAGCTTCGGAAACGCAAGCTATGCGTACAACGTTCTGGACAACATCGTGGCCGCCAACGTCGGCGCGCGGCGGCAGTCCTTTGAATACGACTTCAACAATCGGTTGACGAACGTGCGGGATGTCGACAGTGGTGCGACCGTGACCGGGCTGGGGTATGACGCGCAGGGCAATCTGAAGATCCGCAACGGCGTGGCGTTCCGGTTCGACTATGGCAATCGCCTGCGCGAGGTCGATGGCAAGGAGGCTTATCAGTACGATGCACATGGCCGTCGTACCTTGGCCAGCGCAACCAATGGCAACATTCGCTCCCTGTATGGGCAGGATGGCGTGCTGCGCTATCAGCACGACCAGCGCCAGGCGAAGGGCTTTGACTATATCCAGCTCAACGGCAGCCTCGTTGCCAAGCGTGCTGTGGATATCGCGCCTGCAGCATTGGTCGTAACGGTTCCGGGTTACAGCGCGGACGGCGCGTTTGCGGTGCAGTGGGCAGCCGTTGCCGGTGCGCAGCGTTACGAGGTGCAGGAGTCGAATGGCGGAGACTGGCAGGCTGTCTATCAAGGGCCCGCGCTGAACGTTTCGCTGGCCGGGCGAAGCTCCGGCGTCTATCGATATCGTGGCCGTGCCTGCAATGGCACTGTCTGCGGCGCTTGGGGTGTGGAAGCCTCCATCCAGGTGGAGCTTGCTCCCACAGCTGCACCGGTGATCACCGCACCGGCACAAGGTATCAACGGAACCTATTCCCTAAGCTGGTCAGCGGTGCAGGGTGCTGCCCGCTTTGTGCTTGAAGAGGCCGTGGGTGATGGTTGGAATGTGGCCTTTGATGGCTCTGGCCGAACCTATCAAGTGACCAGCAAGCCTGCAGGCACCCATCGCTATCGGGTCAAAGCATGCAATCCACAGGGCTGCGGCGCCTACTCGGCCGAAGCGGCGATTACCGCGCTGTATGCCCCATCCGTGCCGACAGTGTCCGTGCCCGCCGCGAGCTACAACGGCAGCTACACGCTCTCTCTTTCGAGTGTGGCTCAAGCCAGTAGCTACCGCATTGAAGAGCAGCTCAACGGTGGCACGTGGACAGAGATCAACAGGATCAGCGGCACTCAGCTGGCCATCAGCGGACGAAGCGCTGGTAGTCATGCCTATCGTGCGTTCGCATGTAATGACGCCGGGTGCAGTGCGGCCAGTTCAACTGCGAACATCGTCGTGACGCTGCCCCCTGTCCAGGCAACGGGGATCCACCTTGGCGGCACGAGTTACAGTTCCACCGTGAGCATGTGGTGGGGTGCGATTCCCGCAGCGACAAGCTATCAGTTGATGGAACAGTTCAATGGTGGTGGCTTCGGCCTTGCTCAGGAGGATGGCGCTACCTCGGTGGCGCGTGGCGGCCGTTGGCCTGGTCAGTGGGATTATCAGGTGCGTGGTTGCAATGTTGCTGGATGCGGCCCATGGTCGGCGGTAGCGGGTGTGCGCGTGATTGGTCCTCCGGCTGCTCCCGAGATCCGGGTGCCTGGAACAGCGGGCATGGGAGTGGGTTACTCCGTCGCCTTGCTGGAAGTGGCGGAGGCGTCCCGCTACGAGATCGACGAGAGCACCGACAATGCCAACTGGAGCACCATCGCGGGTGAACGCAGCGTCACCCTGAGCAAGGGCAGTGGTGGGACGTTCTTCTACCGTGGTCGTGCCTGCAATCCTGCCGGGTGCGGGCCGAGTTCCGTGTCGGGTCAGATCGTCATCTCCAGTGCGCCTCCGGTTCCGACCGGCGTGAGGATCGCCAAGAATCAACCTCAGCTGTGCTCCATCGTCTGGAATATTTCCACTGGTGCAACCTACTACCAGGTGCGTTCGTCCCGCGGTGGTGCGACCTATACGACCACGGGGGCAGGCTACGAGCTGGACACTCGATGCGATGCAGCCTACGTCGTTCGTGCCTGCAATGCGCAGGCGTGCTCGGCCTGGTCGAACTGAGGTGGACTCGATGGACGCAGGAATGAGGACGCTGCTGATTCGGACCGCTGCCGGGGCCGCGCTGATTCTGGGTGGGCTGTTCAATCAGGCTGCTGCGGAGACGATTACCTATATCCACACCGATGCGTTAGGGTCACCGGTCGCTGAGACTGACTCAGCTGGCATCGTTATCCGACGTACCACCTATGAGCCCTATGGTGCTGTGATTGGTGGGTCCGTCGCTGATGGGCCTGGTTATACCGGGCATGTGACCGATGCCTCGACAGGCTTGAGCTACATGCAGCAACGGTACATGGATTCACAGTTGGGTGTGTTTCTAAGTGTGGATCCTGTATCGGCTATGCGCGATCCGGTGGGCGCATTCGGACGCTACAGGTACGCCAATTCGAATCCCTACCGCTACTTTGATCCCGATGGCCGACGAGCGTGTGGCAAAGACACAGGCTGCCAGTTGGAGCAGGGGGCGCTTGGCGGTTCCTCCGGAGTGAGCAGGTCAACAGCGGGAGTGAGGAGCACTTCTATCGGTGGGCAGCGTCTCGTTGCAGACGAGACGATCAACCGTTCCGCAGGTGCCAATGGGACAAGTGAACTGGTGCGGAATTGGAGCCTTTCTCAGGTTTCGCCAAGAGGTGGTGCGATAGTCCAAGATATTTCAGTTACTGTTGAGGCGTTTGACAGGGCAGGGCATCGCATCGTGGGTCTTCCATCCACTCGCTACTGGGAAGCTTGGACGGTGTCTCCAGGGAGTTCGGTTCCTACACCCTATGGACAGGATACATTCAAGGTCAACAGGCTTCCGAGTGAATGGTATAGGGGAAAGGTGACCTGGTCTGGAAGTGCTAGGTTCTATGAGGGTTTGAGTTTGCCTTCTTCCTTTGTGCCTGGTGGAGTAGGGTTCGCAGGAGTACTTCCTTCAACATCAGTTGATCCGAAATTGAGTACTTCCTCGGCGACGCCTTCGGTAGATGTTAGATTTCAAGTGGAATGGCCTTGATGAGTTATTCGGGTATTGGAGGGATGTATGGAAGTGTTTGCACTTTTTTTTGTTCTCAGTGTTGCATCTGTAGGAGGTGGTCAGGACGTTAACCGAAGTGTCACTTCATCAGTTCATGAGATAAAAGCGCAACCTACCGCCGATGGAAGGGCTCTGGGTATGAGTGCCTTGTTCGAATATCTTTCGGGTCTCAGGAAGGAGGAAGTTAATGAAGTCAACAGCTCGACAGTGCGCGAGATCGCTTCACTTCTAGATGTTGATGGCGATGTGGGGCGGTTTTACGCATCGAAGACATTGGCAGTGCTTGGATGCCATTCTCGAGTGGCGCTGCCTCTTCTCCATGATGCAATTAAAAAGACAGAACCCATTGAGTCCAACTTGGGACCGCTGGTTCTTGCACCAGCAGTAAGCCCTCGCGAAGAGATTGAAAAGGCGATCAAAGCCATAGAGGGGACATCAACGTGCGAATTGCCACCGGGGCCGTAGGTTCACCCCCTGGCAGGCTGGGAAGGTGGCGTGGGTTGAGAGTGTGACTCAATGACTGCGGACGTTCT
Organism: Stenotrophomonas maltophilia group sp. SKK55; assembly: GCF_057179845.1. Lineage (NCBI taxonomy): Bacteria > Pseudomonadati > Pseudomonadota > Gammaproteobacteria > Lysobacterales > Lysobacteraceae > Stenotrophomonas > Stenotrophomonas maltophilia group sp. SKK55. Next base: position 842,470 of record NZ_JBXUHP010000018.1, on the reverse strand, counting down.
GAGGGGCCAGTAGGCAATTGTCCACCCGTGGGGGTAATTGACCACAGCGAAAAGTTGCTGCTATGATGCCCAGCTAAGCCGGAATAGCTCAGTTGGTAGAGCGGCGCATTCGTAATGCGTAGGTCGCAGGTTCGACTCCTGTTTCCGGCACCATGTTTGATGGAAAGCCCCGGCCCTGGTCGGGGCTTTTTTGTGCTCCGGTAGTGCCGGCCGCTGGCCGGCAACCCGTAGTGCCAGCCCATGGCTGGCAGGTCGCGATTTCCGAATCTCGGGGGGGCAGCTCGCCCCTCCGGCTTCCCAGACGCTTACCTCCTCGCCCTGTTCCTGACTTGGCAACCGCAGCCGGTCATTCCTGTGCTATGAGTACACGGCCTTGCTTCGAGGCTCTTTCAGGGATTGGAAGGATGCGCAGGTTCGGGGGAACTGCAGGCGGTGTGTCGACCCGCTTCAGGAGGATTGAAGATCGAGTTCGGAAGCTGGGGGCATTGGGCGCTTGGCTGTGCTGCGTGCTGCTGATCGGCCTTGGCGTGTCGCCAGCCGCAATTGCCCAAGCGACGGTCACCTACATCCACACGGACGCGCTGGGCTCGGTCGTGGCCGAGAGCGATGCCAACGGCAACGTGATCAAGCGCTATGACTACGAGCCCTACGGAGCCGTAGTCGGTGGTCAGGTCACGGACGGACCAGGGTATACGGGGCATGTGAGCGACTCGACCACCGGGCTGAGCTACATGCAGCAGCGGTACATGGATCCGCAGTTGGGGGTGTTCCTGTCGGTGGATCCGGTGACGGCGTATGAGCAGCCGGTTGGGCAGTTCAATCGGTATCGCTATGCCAACGGGAATCCGTACAAGTTCACTGATCCTGATGGACGGCAGGCGATTCCGATGCCGGCCCCTTACATCCTCCCCATCCCGGTTCCCAACCCCGGTGGAAACATCCAGCGCAGTGAGGATACATCCGGGGGGAATCGCGAGAGCGGGCCAAGTGGAAGGCCAACTTCGAGACCCACTGAACGTCCCGCAGGTCGGGATACAGTTCGGCGGGGGCGAGACGGGCAGCCAATACCCAATCGTTTCCCCGACCGACCACTACCCACTAAGCCCAATGGTGAGCCTGCACCAGAACCGGATGCGGCTGGCCCGCATACGCAACTGGGGCAGCGAGATGGTAGAAATGGAAAGTACGACCAGGCGAGAGAATTCGACGGTCACGGGAGGCCGGTAAAGACTATTGATTTTACTGACCACGGCCGGCCGGGCAGTCATACGAACCCGCACGAACATCCTTATGGGCCGAGTGCTACCGGGGGCACTCCTTCACGCGGACCCGCGCGGCCGCTTAACGGAGGCGGATAGTCATGACGGTAAACGCTTGGGACTTCCCAATCACGGGAGACAGGGTAGTTGAGGCGTTAAGAGATAACTTCAGCACGAATGATATTTGGCTGCTATCGCATTTGGATGTCCCTTCGGGAGCGGAGTCAAAAGCGACCTTGGGTCATCTTCGAGAGCGGATGGTGAACAGGCCGTTAGAGGTGTCTACGGGTGATCTGTGCGATGCGCTTGCCGGCGCGCCGCAAGTATGGGTACTGGACATCCGGCTATCATCCGACCACGAAGTCCAGCTCTACATTGAAGATGGTGAGGTATTTGAGGAGAGTCTGGACAGGATGGTCGGAACCGGAAATATCGCTGGACCGACAGACCCGGGACTGAGATGAAATGTAGGTTCGACTCCTGTTTCCGGCACCAGTTGTAGAAAAGCCCTGGCCTTTGGTCGGGGCTTTTCGTTGGGCCGATTAGCGGCGCGACGCCATCAACGCCGCGCCATCCCCGCATCCTTCGCCAGCCACCACGCCAGCTGCCGGATGTAGCCACCTGCAGCTCCCGCCAATGCGCCGATCAGCAGGCGTGCGAGCACTCTGATCCCGCGCGCGGCCCGCTCCCGCACCCAAGGCAGTACCGCCACCACCTGCGCACCCAGCAACAGCATCAGCACGTCCAGCCCCAGCGCATCCACCACCGGTAACAACGGCAGCAGATCCGGATTGCAGGCCAGCACGATCACCAGCGCAGCACCCAGCACGGCCATCAGGCGGCGCCCGGCGGGCAGGGTGTTCCAGTGCAGGAGTCGGTTGATCAGGCGCATGGCATTCCTTGTGTCATCTGCGGGAATCCTCATCAGGCCCGATCGGCCGCACCGGCTGCCGCAGCACGGTTTTCAACCGCGCTGCGTCGGTCCTGCGCGGGTCGCTGAGGTAGATCTCATGATGGGGGCCGGCAAAGGTGTATCCCAGTGCGGGCATCACTTGGTCATGCAGCTGCGCCAGGATGGGGCCTTCGTCGTCGTAGGCGCCCACGTGCAACGTCTGCAGGCTGGGGCCTTCGGCAAGGCGTTCATGGCGGAGGCTGGGCGGCGCATCTCCCAGCTTCGCGCGCGCGTTGCTGATCGCCGCTTGCCACTGCGCAGGCCGGATGTCCTCAGGCGTGCGGATCATCACGGTCCAGGCCCACTCATCCTTGCGCCGCGCGACGAAGCTGGCCGGGTTCTCGGCACTCCACAGTGCTTCCAGCGGTGGCACCACGTAGTCGCGCCCTTCGGCCTTCAGCGCGAACTTCAGTGCATAGCTCACCGAATACAGCCACTGCACGGCCTGCAGGTAGGCGGGGGCCGTGTTCGGGTCGCCGCGACCATCGACCATCACGTAGGGAATGGGCGGTACATCCACGCGTACGAACCTGCCGGCGGGCGGTTGATAGAGCGCCCGGTCGCGCTTCTTGAAGTCGATCTTGTCCACGGGCCTTCCTCCTGCGCCGAGCATCCCACGCCAGGCACCCGTCAGCACGCCTGAACAGGTTCAGGTGACTTTGCCGAACGAGGGCGGACTGCCGGCCAGCACCTGATGCCAGGATGCCGCCCGCGGGCGTCCTGCCCGCCGCGCGTGCGCGGTGCGACAACGTGTCGCAGCCAGATTCGGGCCTTTCCTGCGCTCGATCAATGTCAATGCCTTTCTTAAATGGTGGGCGACGGCCTAAAATTGAAAGGCTGACTCGACCCCACCTCCCTGCCTGTCTTCCGGACCGGTGGGACCGGCTTTGGCCGGAACAGGCAGGGACGGGGAACGGCATTCCCTCGCAATTGGATCGACCGATGATTCCGTTGAAAACCCTTGGGCGCTGGTTGCGCCCGGGCCTGCTGCTGTCGTTGCTGGTGATGCTCACCGGCTGCGATGCCGTGGCCATCCTCAGTCCGAAGGGCCAGATCGGCCAGGATGAGAAGACCCTGCTGATCACGGCCACCGTGCTCATGCTGCTGGTCGTCATCCCGGTCATCATCATGACCCTGACGTTCGCGTGGAAGTATCGCGCCTCCAACACCAAGGCCCGCTACGAGCCGAAGTGGTCCCACTCGACGGCGATCGAGGTGGTGGTGTGGTCGATCCCGTGCATGATCGTGCTGGTCCTGGCGGTCCTGACCTGGCGCTCGTCGCACGCACTGGACCCGTACCGTCCGCTGGATTCGGACGTCAAGCCGGTCACCATCGAGGCGATCTCGCTGGACTGGAAGTGGCTGTTCATCTATCCGGAAGAGAAGGTGGCGGTCGTCAACGAAATCAAGTTCCCGGTCAACACGCCGCTGAACTTCAAGATCACGTCCGATTCGGTGATGAATGCGTTCTTCATCCCGCACCTGGGCAGCATGATCTACTCGATGGCTGCGATGGAGACCAAGCTCCACCTGATCGCCAACGAGACCGGTGAATTCCCGGGCATGTCCTCGCACTACAGCGGCGCGGGCTTCGCCAAGATGCACTTCACCGCCTACTCGGTCACCGATGCCGAGTACCGCCAGTGGCTGGACCAGGTCCGCGCCGGCGAGCAGACCCTGGACAAGGCCTCGTTCAAGGCCCTGGGTGAAGCACGCAACGCCGAGTGGTATCCGGTCACTTACTTCGGCAAGACCGAAGAAGGCCTGTTCGACTGGGTCATCGCCAAGCACATGGGCGACAACAAGCATTACGGCATGAAGCACTCGCATGCTGGTGCCGCCGCTGCCGATGCCGCCACCCATGAAGCGCACGAGGGCCACGCCCCGAGTGACGCGCATGATTCCAAGGAATCGGGTGAAAACCTGGATGCCACCGAACACGAACACGCAGGCCATTCCGGCCACGCGGGTTCGGGAGAATGAACATGTTGGGAAAACTCTCTCTTGAGTCGATCCCCCACGATCCGATCGTGCTGACCACTCTGGTCGGCGCGGTTCTTGGTGGCCTGGGCGTCGTCGCCCTGATCACCAAGTTCAAGCTGTGGGGCTATCTGTGGAAGGAGTGGTTCACTTCGGTGGATCACAAGAAGATCGGCGTGATGTACCTCATCGTCGCCTTCGTCATGCTGCTGCGCGGTTTCTCCGACGCCATCATGATGCGTACCCAGCAGGCCATCGCCGTCGGTGGTTCCGAGGGTTACCTGCCGCCGCACCACTACGACCAGATCTTCACCGCCCACGGCGTGATCATGATCTTCTTCGTGGCGATGCCGCTGATCACCGGCCTGATGAACCTGGCCGTGCCGCTGCAGATCGGTGCGCGCGACGTCGCGTTCCCGTTCGTCAACTCGCTCAGCTTCTGGCTGTTCGTGTCCGGTGCGGTGCTGATCATGCTGTCGCTGTGGATCGGTGAGTTCGCTGCCACCGGCTGGCTGGCGTTCCCGCCGTTGTCGGGCATCGAATACAGTCCAAGCGTCGGCATGGACTACTACATCTGGGGTCTACAGGTGGCGGGTTTGGGTACCACGCTCAGTGGTATCAACTTCTTCATCACCATCCTCAAGATGCGCACCCCGAGCATGAAGCTGATGCAGATGCCGGTGTTCACCTGGACCGCCCTGGTGACCAACGTGCTGATCGTCGCGGCCTTCCCGGTGCTGACCATCACCCTGGTGCTGCTGACCCTGGACCGTTACCTGGGTACGCACTTCTTCACCAATGACGGTGGCGGCAACGCCATGCTGTACATCAACCTGATCTGGATCTGGGGTCACCCGGAGGTGTACATCCTGGTCCTGCCGGCGTTCGGTGTGTTCTCCGAAGTCATCGCGACCTTCTCGCGCAAGGCGCTGTTCGGCTACAAGGGCATGGTCTACGCCACCGCCTGCATCGGCGTGCTGTCGTTCATCGTGTGGCTGCACCACTTCTTCACCATGGGTTCGGGTGCCAACGTCAATGCCTTCTTCGGCATCACGACGATGATCATCTCGATCCCGACCGGCGTGAAGATCTTCAACTGGTTGTTCACCATGTTCCGCGGTCGCGTGCACTTCACCACCCCGGTGCTGTGGACGATCGGCTTCATGGTCACCTTCGTCATCGGCGGCATGACCGGCGTGATGCTGGCGATCCCGGCCATCGACTTCGTGCTGCACAACAGCCTGTTCCTGATCGCCCACTTCCACAACGTCATCATCGGCGGCGTGGTGTTCGGCATGTTCGCCGGCATCACCTACTGGTGGCCGAAGATGTTCGGCTTCCGCCTCAATGAGTTCTGGGGCAAGTGCGCGTTCTGGTGCTGGTTCATCGGCTTCTACGTGACCTTCATGCCGATGTACGTGCTGGGCTTCATGGGCATGACCCGCCGCCTGCAGAGCACCGTGAACCCGGCCTACGAGCCGCTGCTGCTGGTTGCTGCCTGCGGCGCGTTCATCGTCGGCGCCGGCATCCTGTGCCAGATCATCCAGGTGGCCGTGTCGATCCGCGACCGCAAGAAGACCGTCGACCTGACCGGCGACCCGTGGGATGCCCGTACGCTGGAGTGGGAAACCTCCTCGCCGCCGGCCTTCTACAACTTCGCGACGCTGCCGGAAGTCACCGAGCTGGACGATTTCTGGGAGCGCAAGCAGCGGGGTGAAGCCTGGCCGAAGCCGGCCAAGTACACCGACATCCACATGCCGCGCAACACCGGCACGGGCGTTGTCATCGGTGCCTTCAGCCTGGTGTTCGGCTTCGCGATGATCTGGCACATCTGGTGGCTGGCCATCGTCGGCTTCGTCGGCATGATCGCCACGTTCATCTACCGCACCTTCGACCAGGACGTGGACTACTGGGTCCCGGCCGCCGAGGTGGAACGCATCGAGAACGAACACCGCAAGCACCTGGAAGCCCAGGGCCTGGTGAAGTCGGAGCTGAAGGCATGAGCACCAATACCTCGACCCTGAGCCACGGGCACGCCGCGCATGCGGCGGCCCATGGCCATGACGACCACGAGCACCACGATACCGGCGGCAACACCGTCTTCGGTTTCTGGGTGTACCTGATGAGCGACTGCCTCATCTTCGCCTCGCTGTTCGCCACCTACGTGGTGCTGGCAGGCGGTACCGATGGCGGTCCCACCGCGAAGGACCTGTTCGAGCTGCCGTTCGTGGCGTGGGAAACCGCGCTGCTGCTGACCTCGTCGCTGACCTTCGGCCTGGGCATGATTGCCATGCACCGCAAGCAGATGGGCCAGATGTACCTGTGGCTGGGCATCACCTGGCTGCTGGGCTTCGGCTTCATGTGCATGGAAGTGTGGGAGTTCCAGCACCTGATCCATCAGGGCTACGGTCCGGACCGCAGTGCCTTCCTGTCGGCGTTCTTCGCCCTGGTCGGTACCCACGGCCTGCACGTCAGCGCCGGCCTGCTGTGGCTGCTGGTGATGTTCGTGCAGCTGAAGAAGTACGGCCTGACCCCGACCAACAAGACCCGCATGGCGTGCCTGAGCCTGTTCTGGCACTTCCTGGACCTGATCTGGATCGGCGTGTTCTCCGTCGTCTACCTCAATGGAGCGCTGTAATGGCACATGACAACCATGCACACGACCACGGCACCGGCGGCGAAAGCCACGGCAGCGTGAAGTCGTACCTGATCGGCTTCGTGCTGGCGGTGGTGCTGACCGTCATCCCGTTCTGGATGGTGATGTCGGGCGATTTCTCGCGCACCGTCAACGGTGTGGTGATCGCGGTCACCGCGGTGCTGCAGATGCTGGTCCACCTGGTGTTCTTCCTGCACCTGGACCGCTCTTCGGAAAGCCGCTGGAACGTCAACGCTGCGGCCTTCACCGTCGTGGTGATCGGCATCATCGTGATCGGCACCCTGTGGGTCATGCACAACATGAACGTGCACATGATGCACTGACGTCCTCGCGACGTTGCCACGCAGAAAGGCCGCCCTCGGGCGGCCTTTCTGGTTTTCCGTTGTCCGGTAGTAGTGCCGGCCGCTGGCCGGCAATTGCGGGACGCCGGCCAGCGGCCGGCTCTACCCGTGGCTCCACCCCGTGCGTGGAGGAGCCGCGCGCCTCACCCCACCCGGCGCAGGAACTCCTCGGGCTCCATCGGCCGCCCCAGGTGATAACCCTGCAACTGGTCGCAGCCGAGCTCGCTCAGGTATTCGCGCTGTGCCTGCGTCTCCACGCCTTCGGCCACCACCTGCAGCTGCAGGGTGCGGCCCAGCGCGATGATCGACGAGACGATGGCGGCGTCCTCGTCATTGCGCTCCAGGTCGTGCACGAACGCACGGTCGATCTTCAGTTCGGTGGCTGGCATCCGCTTGAGGTACAGCAGGCTGGAGTAGCCGGTACCGAAATCATCGATGGCGATGTGCACGCCCATTGTGGTCAGGTCGCTGAGGATCGCCAAGCTGGCATCGACGTCCTTCATCGCCGTGGTCTCGGTGATCTCCAGGGTCAGCCGTGCCGGTTCGATCCGGTGCCGCTCCAGCACCTCGCGCACGCTGTCCAGCAGTGCCGGCGAGGCGAACTGCAACGGCGACAGGTTCACCGCCATGGTCCATTCCGCATGCCCGGCATCGTGCCATGCCCGCAGTTGCGCGCAGGCCTGGTCCAGTACCCAGTCACCGATCGGCAGGATCAGGCCGCTGCGTTCGGCGATCGGAATGAACACATCCGGCGCCAGCAGCCCCAGCTCCGGGTGCTGCCAGCGCAGCAGCGCCTCGGCGCCGGTGGCCGGTGCGCCCGCGGCCGGAAATTTGGGCTGGTAATGCAGGATCAGTTCGTTGCGGGCGATGGCCTTGCGCAGGTCCTGCAGCAGGCGCAGCTGGCGATTGGCACTGAGCTGCATCGAGGGCGTGAAGAAGGTATAGCCGTTCCGCCCGGTTTCCTTGGTGTGGTACATCGCCGCATCGGCGTGCGCCATCAGCTCGCGCTCGTTGCTGGCGTCATCCGGGTACAGGGCGATGCCCAGGCTCGCGCTGACCTGCAGTTCGGCCGCATCCAGCGTGAACGGCTCACCGGCGGCGGCAATGATGCGCTCGGCCACCACGACCGCATCGTCGGGAATGTCGATGGCCAGCACGATCACGAACTCGTCGCCGCCGAGACGGGCGAACGTGTCCTGCGGGCGCAGCAGGCCGCCGATGCGCTGCGCCACCGCCACCAGCAGGCGGTCGCCAAGCTGATGGCCATAGGCATCATTGACCGCCTTGAAGCCATCCAGGTCGCAGAACATCACCGCCACCGCATGATTGCGGCGCCGCGCCTTCTCGATAGCCTGCTCGATGCGGTCCTGCAGCAGCATGCGGTTGGGCAGCTGGGTCAACGGGTCGTGCAGGGCCGCCTGGATCAGCTTGTCGTTGGCGTGCGCCAGCGAATCGGCCAGCAGCCCGGTGCGCACGCGCATCTGCCGGTCGAACAGCGAGGCCACCAGGGCGATGCCCAGCGTGGCCACGGTGGTGACGATCACCAGCACCGCCAGCCAGCGCGTGTCGATGCCGCCACTGCCGACGGCGCCACAGAGGCTGCCTTCCGGGAAGCGTGCCGCCGCCATGCCGGTGTAATGCATGCCGACGATGGCCAGGCCCATCACCAGCGATGCGAGCGCACGCAGGAGGAGGGTGCGGCGCTGCTCGGCGCGCAGGCGGAAGGCGATCCACAGGGCGGCGCCAGCGGCACCGATGGCCACCGCGATGGAGGCGGCAAACCAGCCCGGGTGGTAGTCGATGCCGGGCTGCATGCGCATCGCTGCCATGCCCAGGTAGTGCATGGCTGCGATGCCCAGGCCCATCAGCACGGCCCCGGCCAGCAGCCGGCGCCACGGCAGGCTGGGGCGCGATACCAGCCACAGCGCATAGGCCGAGGCACCGATCGAGACCGCCAGCGAGTACAGGGTGATGCCGAGGTCATAGCCCAGCGGGATCGGCAGGTCGAAGGCCAGCATGCCGATGAAGTGCATCGACCAGATGCCCAGGCCCATGGCCGCCGCGCCTCCGGCCAGCCACCAGCGCGCCACGCGCCCCTCGGCGGTGGCCAGGCGCCCGGCCATGTCCAGCGCCGTGTACGAAGCAAGAATGGCCACCAGCAGGGAGATGATGACCAGGCTCTGACTGTAACTGCCAGTCATGTTGAATCCAGTGGGGGAGGAAGGGGGCGCCCGCAAGGCGCACGCCCGCGACCCCTATCGGCGCGGGTGGGCAGGACTTGAGCGGTCGCAGCAGCTGCGACCCGGCTCGGCTATCCTGCCACGCCTGTTCCCGTTGCTGGAAATCATCCGATGGCCAAAGCCCGCACCGCCTACGTCTGCAATGAATGCGGCGCCGAATTCAGCAAGTGGCAGGGCCAGTGCACCGAGTGCAACGCCTGGAACTCGTTGTCGGAAATCGTGCTGGAGAGCGCGGCGGCGGCCAAGGCACCGGCGTCGCGCCGGGCAGGCTGGGCCGGCAAGATCGATCCGCCGAAGATCACCGCGCTGAAGGATGTGGAGCAGACCGAGCATCGCCGGGTCTCCACCGGCATCGGCGAGTTCGACCGTGTGCTGGGCGGCGGCCTGGTCGAAGGCGCGGTGGTGCTGGTGGGCGGCGACCCGGGCATCGGCAAGTCGACGCTGCTGCTGCAGGCGGTGGCGAAGATGGCCGCTGAACTGCCAGTGCTGTACGTCACCGGCGAGGAGTCACTGGCGCAGGTGGCTGGCCGTGCGCATCGCCTGGAGCTGCCGCTGGACGGCGTCAATGCGCTGGCCGAGACCGGGGTCGAGTCGATCCTGCAGCACGCATCCAAGGCCGGCCCGCGGCTGATCGTGGCCGATTCGGTGCAGACCCTGTGGACCGAGAGCCTGACCGCTGCGCCCGGTTCGGTCAGCCAGGTGCGCGAGAGCGCGGCGCGGCTGGTGCGGTTTGCCAAGGAAACCGGCACTGCCGTGTTCCTGGTCGGCCATGTGACCAAGGAGGGCGGCATCGCCGGCCCGCGCGTGCTGGAACACATGGTGGACGCGGTGCTGTACTTCGAGGGCGAGAGCGGCAGCCGCTTCCGCCTGTTGCGCGCGTTCAAGAACCGCTTCGGTGCGGTCAACGAGCTGGGTGTGTTCGCGATGGGCGACAAGGGCCTGAAGGAGGTCTCCAACCCCTCGGCGATCTTCCTGTCCGGCGGCAGCACCCATCAGCCGGGCAGCTGCGTGATGGTCACCCGCGAGGGCACGCGGCCGCTGCTGGTGGAGGTACAGGCGCTGGTCGACGCATCGCCGCTGTCGAACCCGCGCCGTGTCGCGGTCGGCCTGGAGCAGAATCGCCTGGCCATGCTGCTGGCAGTGCTGCATCGCCATGGCGGCGTACTGGTCGGCGACCAGGACGTGTTCGTCAATGTGGTCGGTGGCATCCGCGTCCAGGAGACCGCCGCCGATCTACCGGTGCTGCTGGCGGTGTTGTCGTCGCTGCAGGATCGGCCGCTGGCGGAGAAGACCATCGCCTTCGGCGAGGTGGGCCTGTCCGGCGAGATCCGCCCGGTGCCCAATGGCGAAGACCGCCTGCGCGAGGCCGCCACCCATGGCTTCAAGCGCGCCATCGTGCCCAGGGCCAATGCGCCCAAGGGCGGTTCGGTGAAAGGCATGGAGGTGATCGCGGTAGAACGCCTGTCCGAGGCCATCGACGCGGCGTGATGCCAGCCCTGTAGAGCCGAGCCCACGCTCGGCTGCTTTCTGTGGAGTCGAGCCATGCTCGACTGGTGGTCGAACAGCAGCCGAGCATGGGCTCGGCTCTACAAATGTCCAATGCAGTAACGGTCAGCTTCACTGTGCTAGTTTTTCCCGCTCGACGAAGACGCCCTCTGGCGTCTTTCCGTGCCCAGGAGTAAACGATTACATGCAGGACACCGCACTCACCGCCCCCAACGCCGAGATCCGTCGTGCCGGGGTTGATCTCAATGGACTGATGACGGTGCTGGGCAAGCACCTGTATTCCACCCCGGTGGTGGCGCTGCGTGAGCTGGTACAGAACGCGCATGACTCGATCATCCGCCGCCGCATCGAGCAGCCCGGCGTTGACGTGCCTTCGCGCATTTCGGTGCAGGTTGATGCCGGTGCCGGCGTGCTGCGCATCACCGATACTGGGGCCGGCCTGACCCGCCAGGAGATCCACGATTACCTGGCCACCGTCGGCGTCGGCTACACCCGTGGCCTGCGCCAGGGCGGTGAGGACGATGAAGGGCTGATCGGCATGTTCGGCCTCGGCTTCCTGTCGGCCTTCGTGCTGGCGCGCCGGGTCAGCGTGCGCACCACCTCGTACCAGACGCCGGATCTGGGCCACCTGTACGTGTCCAGCAACGCCGAGCAGTACACCGTCAGCGAAGTGCCGGCACGCGCGGTGGGTACCGAGGTGGAGCTGGAGCTGCATCCGGACTTCCTGCCGCTGGCCAACGAAGCGCGCCTGCATGAGGTGCTGGGCCGCTACTGCGCGTTGCTGTCCGAGCCGATCTTCATCGGTGCTGCGGGCGAGGCGCTCAATCCCGAGCCGCCGCCGTGGCGCGGCCAGGGGGATGTCGCCGTGCATCCGGTGCAGGCCCGCCGGCAGGCACTGCAGTTCGCCGCGCGGTTCGAGCATGATTTCGAGCCGATCGTCACCGTGCCGTTGCGTGCCGATGGCCACAGCGATGCCACTGGCCTGCTGTGGGTGCAGGATGGCGCCACCTATGGCACCAGCGACAACCGCAACCTGTCGGTGTTCGTGCGTGGGATGCTGCTGGATGACGACGCGCGCGACCTGCTGCCGCCGTGGGCCGGTTTCATCGGCGGGGTGATCGAATCCTCGCGGTTGACGCCCACCGCCAGCCGCGAAGACCTGCAGCGCGATGACCAGTACCGCGCGGTGCAGCATGCACTTCTGGAGGCGCTGATCGACGGCCTGGCCGACGTTGCGAAGCAGCAACCGGAAGCCTGGCGGCGCGTGCTGACCCGCCACAACGAGGCCCTGCTGGGTGCGTCGCTGTGCGATGAGCGCCTGTTCGAACTGCTGATGGAGCATGTGCGGGTGCCGACTTCGCAGGGCGACCTGCCGGCCAGTGCGCTGCCGGCGCGCGGTGCCGTGCATGTCATCCTCGACAACGGCGGTGGCTTTGAAGAGATGCTGTTCCGCGCGATGGGCGTACCGGTCGCGCATGGCCATCGCTATGCGGTGGTGCCGTTCCTGCGGCGCTGGGCCCAGGCCAAGGGCCTGCGCCTGGTCGAGCTGGGTACCGAACAGGGCAACCGCACACTGTTCCGCAGTGATGACAGCCTCGACGAGGCGCAGCTGGCGTGGCTGCGCGAACAACTGGGCGACGGCGAGCAGCTGCTGCCCGCGCGTTTCAGCCCGGAGGCGCTGCCGGTGGTGGTGGTGCCCGACCGCGAGGCCGAGCTGAAGCAGCGGCTGGAAGACGACGAGAACGACAAGCGCGTCTCGATGGCCGCGCTGCGCCTGGCGCGACAGTTCACCGCGCGCATCGAATCGCGCGCACCGTCGCGGCTGTATCTCAATCTCGACAACCCGGCGGTGCAGGCACTGCTGCGCGCCCAGCGCGAGGGCCACCCACAGGCCGAGGCCGCAGCCCGCCTGCTGCGCTCGCTGAAAGTCATCGTCGCCGCGCAGGGCCGCCCGCTGGCACGCGCGACTGCTACGCCGGGCCCGGATCTCAATGGTGCCTTCACCGATATCGCCGGTGCCCTGCAGCAGATGCTGCGCTGAGCACCGCACCTTCTCATCCAGCCTTCGCTAGACAGGAGCAATTACCCCCATGGACATCTGGAACTGGGTCGAAAAGCTGCAGGGTGACCTGCGCCAGGCCGGCCAGGCGCAGAACGCGCACCTGCTGAACCGCCTCGCCGACGAGGTCAGTGAACTGCAGATCGACCGCGTCGATGCGCTGCTGCCCGAAGCACGCGCCCTGGGCAAGGCACTGGACAACCCGTGGGTTGACGTCTATGTCGGCCACTGGGCGCTGCGCAACCGCGTCGGCAACCGCGTGGAAGGCGAGAGCGCACTCGGCGAAGCCGTAGCGCTGTTCGAGCGCGCGCACCGCGAGGACACCCTGGAATGCCCGCAGTCGATCTGCGTGACCCAGGACCTGGCCGCCTGCTACGGCAACATCGACGGCCCGGGCTGGGTGCCCGAGCGCATCGAGGTCTGCGACGAAACCCTTGGCCGCATCGATCCGAGCTGGGCCTGTTTCCAGTGCCTGAGCTGCGAGAAGGCCGATGCGCTGCTCGATGATGGCCGTGGCCAGGCGGCGCTGGATTACCTGCAGGTGCAGGCCGATGCCGTGGAAGCCTGTGGCAAGGAAGTGTTCGACAGCTTCCCGGAGATGCAGATCAAGATCCTGCTGGGCATGGGCCGTGCCGATGAGGCACTGGCGCTGATCGAAAAGCGGGAGGCCGAAGTTGCTGCGTCCGGAGAGTACGAGCCGGCCAACTGCACGGTGCCGCGCCGCCTGTCCAAGGCCTGGGCGCTGGCCCAGCTGGGCCGCGACGAAGAGGCGCTGCAGCAGCTGGTGCCGTGGAGCGAACTGACCCCGAACTACTGGCGGCTGTGGGCAAACACTGCGGCAGCGCTGTGCCAGCGGGATCCTGCGCGCAACAGCTGGGACCTGGGCACGCGCTTCAACACCATCATCGAGCACTTCGCCCGGGTTGGTTCGCATCGCCTGCTGATCGAAGTGGCGGCGCTGAGCCTGGAGCTGGCGCTGCAGCGTGGCGCGCGCTGGGTCGCACTGCGGCAGCTGGAACTGGCCCGCACCCATCTGGCGCAGCTGCGCCAGGACCGTGGTGCCGCGGCGCTGGTGGCCGGCCTGGCCGCGCGCATCGAGGCATTGCCGGACGTCGCGCCGCTGCCGGTGCCGGCCGGCGAGCTGCTGGCATGGCTGGACGCGCAGGGCGAACAGAACCAGTCGCGCGATCCCGAGCGCGAAGCGCAGTGGTTGCTGCAGGCGCATGCCGAGCTGCCCGATGACGAGGCGCTGGCCGACATGGCCGCCTCGGCACTGAATGCCTGCGGCGCGCAGGCCGAGGCGCGAGCGCTGTTGTGGCGGTTCGTACGCAGCCATGCGCAGAACGATGGTCCTGCAGCCTACACGCTGATGCGCTGGCTGGCCGAACAGGGCGACGACGACGGACTGCGCCAGCTGGCCGATCTCTATCGCGGCAGCGTGTCCGTGTTCGCGCACTGGTGCGAGGTGCAGCGTGCACGCCGCGTGTCCGACTGGCCGGCGCTGGAGCAGGCGGCCCGATCGCTTCTGGAGCTGTCTCCGGGCTCGCACGGCGCGCGCGGCACGCTGGCGCGCATGTACATGGAAACCGGCCGTTTCAGCGAGGCCCAGGCCTGTTATGCACAGCTGGTGGAGCTGCTGGACGAGCCCAATGCCGCGCATTGGGACCACATGAGCGCAGCCAGCGCCGCGCGCGACTGGGACGCCGTGCGCCGCTCGGCGGCGGCGCTTGGCATGGAATTGTCCAGCCAGGACGGCGTGGTAGAGGAGCCGTGGGGCTGGGTGATCATCCGCAGCGAAGAAAACGGCGAGCCGATGGAGTACTACGCCCGTCGCAGCGGTCCGGTGACCGCGCGCATCGTAGAGAACGCGCCGTCCAACCGCGCCCAGCAGGTGGGCGACTGGGTGGTGTTCGATGCCGCGCTGGTGCATCCGGCACCCGAGGAGGAGGAAGCACGCGAGCATTTCATCCCGACCTATGCGCAGGTGCATGTGCTGGAGCGCGGCGGCTTCGCCCGCAGCTGGATGATCGATGGCGCGCACCCGGGCGAAGAGGCCTGGAATGCCTTCGTCGAGGCGGCCGAAGCACAGGGTTGGAGAGTGTGGTCACACAGCCGGCCGGACTACACCGTCACCGACCCCGATGTGGAAGAGGGTACGCTGCCCGGCCTGCTGTTCACCGTGGCCCAGCCGCAGGACCACGCACCGCTGGCACTGCACCGCTTCCTGCAGCAGCACACCGCGACGTGGCCGCATCCGCATTGCTGGTTGCGCCTGGCTGAAGCCTGTGACCAGGATCGCCAGCCGCATCTGGACGTGATCGAGCGTTACGGGTTGTAAGCTCCAGGCTCATGTAGAGCCGAGCCTGTGCTCGGCTCATGCGGATAATCAGCCGAGCATGGGCTCGGCTCTACAACGAATCATCATCACCAAGGAACGCGATATGCGCGGGACAAGGATGTTCGTGATCGCCGGGGTGCTGCTGGCCCCTACCGCACAGGCTGCACCCGCATGCCAGGAGCCTGCGGCTGTCGCCCGCGCTTTCTACGAGGCGACGACCGGCAACGGTGACCTGCTGGAGCCGCCGGCCGCGCTGGTCAGCGTGGCCTTCGGCAAGGCACTGCGTGGAGAGCGCGCCTGCCAGCAGCGCGAAGAGGGCATCTGCACAATCGATTCGGATCCGTGGCTGGATGCGCAGGACGGTGACATCGAAACCCCGGTGCGCTACAGCTGGAAGGAGGCTTCGGCCTCCGCCGGCCAGGTCGAGATGCGCTATTCGGTGTGGAAGAAGGCCTACCTGACCCGCCTGCCGATGGTGCGCCACGGGCAGGGGTGCTGGCAGGTTGATGACATCGTCACCAACAGTGGTCGTTCGGTGCGGAAAATCCTGGCCCAGCCGCTGCCTTGACCGCCCACGGCATCCACGCATGGTGCGGTCCAGCGGCCGGCACTACCCGGTGATGCTGGGGTGGGTGCCGACCGTTGGTCGGCACGCCTTTATCGCGAATGCCCGAACACCAGTTCGATCACGAACTGGCTGCCGAAGAAGGCCAGCAGCAGCAACAGCATCGCTGCCAGCGTCCAGTGCACCGCCTTCATGCCGCGCCAGCCGTAGCGCCGGCGGCCGATCAGCAGCACGCCGAACACGATCCACGACAGCACGCTCAGCACGGTCTTGTGCACCAGCTTCTGCGCCAGCAGGTCGTCGACGAACAGCACCCCGGTGACCAGGGTCAGGGTCAGCAGCGCGAAGCCGACGGTGATCACCCGGAACAGCAGTGATTCCAGGTCGGCCAGCGGCGGCAGTGCCCGCAGCCAAGGCCGGAACTCGCGGCGGCGCAGCGCGCGTTCCTGCAGCCACAGCATGATCGCCAGCAACGCGGCGATGCTCAGCGTGGCGTAGGCCAGCAGGGCCAGCCAGGCGTGGCTGGCCAGGCGCCAGCCCAGTACCTTGCTCGGTTCGTGGCCGTAACCGTGGTAGGCCAGCAGCAGCACGGCGGCCAGCGGGAACACCACCACGCCCAGCGCCGACATCCGCCCGCGCGCGCCGACCAGCGACGTCAGCCAGGTCATGCCCAGGCCGACCAGCGACAGTGCGGCGAAGAAGTGCATGTCCGGCCCGCCGTTGGTGCGCATCGCCACCATCACGTGGTAGCCGCCGTGCAGCAGCATGGCGGGCAGGGCCGGCCACAGCCAGATGGGGGAGCCGGTCGTCTCATCGCGGCCAAGCGCGCGCACCAGCAGGGCACTGGCAGCCAGGTAGAGCAGGACGGCGATGAGAACGATTGTCATCGTTGCAGTTTCGCATACCCCCGTGATGCTGGCGACGGCCCCGTGGCCGCAGTCCGGGGAGACAGCCGGACCCGTTATACTGTCTGCCTTATTGTCCCCCGCTTTCAGACAGGTTGCGCCGCATGTTCGAGTCCCTGACCCAGCGCCTTTCCGGCACCATCGAGCGCCTGCGTGGCCGTGGCCGCCTGACCGAGGAGAACATCCGCGAGGCGACCCGCGAAGTGCGCATCGCGCTGCTCGAGGCCGACGTTGCGCTGCCGGTGGTGCAGGCCCTGATCGAGCGCATCAAGGTGCGCGCGGTCGGCCAGGAAGTGCTGAAGTCGCTGACCCCGGGCCAGGCGCTGATCAAGGTCGTGCGCGACGAGCTGACTGCGGTGATGGGCGCCGAAGCCAGCGACCTGAACCTCAATGTGCCCGCTCCGGCCATCATCCTGATGGCGGGCCTGCAGGGCGCCGGCAAGACCACCACCGTGGGCAAGCTGGCCAAGCACCTGAAGGAAAAGCGCAAGAAGAAGGTGATGGTGGTCTCGGCCGACGTCTACCGTCCGGCCGCGATCGAACAGCTGAAGACCCTGGCCGAGCAGGTCGGCGTGCTGTTCTTCCCGTCCAGTGCCGACCAGAAGCCGGAAGCCATCGTCCGCGCCGCCATCGACGATGCACGCAAGTCGTTCGTCGACGTGCTGCTGGTCGATACCGCCGGCCGCCTGGCCATCGACGAAGCGATGATGGCCGAGATCAAGGCCCTGCACGCTGCGGTGAATCCGGCCGAAACGCTGTTCGTGGTCGATGCCATGACCGGCCAGGACGCGGCCAATACCGCCAAGGCCTTCGGCGATGCCCTGCCGCTGACCGGCGTGGTGCTGACCAAGACCGACGGCGACGCCCGCGGCGGCGCCGCGCTGAGCGTGCGCTACATCACCGGCAAGCCGATCAAGTTCGTCGGTGTCAGTGAAAAGCCGGAAGGCCTGGACGTGTTCCACCCGGACCGTATCGCCAGCCGCATCCTCGACATGGGCGACGTGCTGTCGCTGGTCGAGCAGGTCGAGCAGCAGGTCGACAAGGACAAGGCCGCCAAGCTGGCCGAGAAGGTCGCCAAGGGCAAGAAATTCGACTTGAACGACATGCGTGACCAGCTGGAGCAGATGCAGAACATGGGCGGCATCGGCGGCCTGATGGACAAGCTGCCGGGCCTGGGCAACATCCCCGACCATCTGAAGCAGCAGGTCAGCCAGGGCAAGGAAGTGCCGCGCATGATCGCCATCATCGGCTCGATGACCAAGAAGGAACGGCGCAATCCGAACCTGCTCAACGGCTCGCGCCGCGCGCGCATCGCCAAGGGCTCGGGCGTGACGCCGGCCGACGTCAACAAGCTGATGAAGCAGTACATGCAGATGGAAAAGATGATGAGCAAGATGGCCGGCGGTGGCATGAAGGGCATGTTGCGCAGCATGAAGGGCATGATGGGCGCCATGGGCGGCCGCGGCATGCCGTTCCGTTGATGACGGCCCCCTCCGCAATCTGATGTAGCGCCCGGGCCCACGCTCGGGCGGCGGCGCACAAGCGCCGCAGCAGGCCGTCGGGCAGCAGGCTCGACTCTTCCCCTGTCCTGCGCGCACCATGGGGGCCTGTCCGAAACGATGGGCCGTCATGCAGAGTTCCGCTGTAGCTTCCCGCGCCGAGGCGTTCTGCCGGCGCTTTGGCGTTTCCGTTCCGATCCTGCTGGCACCGATGGCCGGTGCCTGCCCGGTACCGTTGTCGGCTGCGCTGGCCAACGCCGGCAGCATGGGCGCAATGGGCGCGGTGTTGTCCTCTTCGGCCGATATCGGTCGCTGGATGGATGACTTCCGCGCAGCCTCCAGCGGTCCGGTGCAGGTGAACCTGTGGATGCCGGACCCTGTACCTGCCCGTGACGTTGCCGCCGAGGCCGCCAGCCGCGCCTTCCTCGCGCAATGGGGCCCGGAGGTGCCGGCCAGCGCCGCCGACGCCACGCCGGCCGACTTCGAAGAACAGTTCGCCGCACTGCTGGCGGCGCGTCCTGCGGTGGCCTCGACCATCATGGGCGTGCTGTTGCCGCGCCACGTGCAGCAGTTGAAGGACGCCGGCATCGCCTGGATCGCCTGTGCCACCACCTTGTCCGAAGCGCGCGCGGCACAGGACGCCGGCGCCGACGCGGTGGTGGCGCAGGGCGCGGAGGCCGGCGGCCATCGTGGTTCCTTTGATCCGGCGATGGCCGAGCGCCAGCTGGTGGGACTGTTTGCGCTGCTGCCGCGCCTGGCTGATCAGCTGCAGATTCCGGTGATTGCCGCCGGCGGCATCGCCGATGGCCGTGGCATCGCTGCCGCACTCACCTTGGGCGCCAGTGCGGTGCAGATCGGCACCGCCTTCCTGCGCACGCCGGAAGCGGCGATTGCTTCGGCGTGGGCCGATGGGCTGGCCGCCAGCGAACCGGAAGACACCTGGCCGACCCGCGCCTTCAGTGGTCGCCTGGGCCGTGGCCTGGCGACGCCCTATGTGCGCGCCGCTGCCGCAGAAGGCGCCCCCGCGCCGCGTCCATACCCGGTGCAGCGCGGCCTGACCGCCCCGATGCGCAGGCAGGCGGCACAGGAGAATCGTCTGGCGGCGATGCAGGCCTGGGCCGGGCAGTCGGCGTGGATGGCGCCGGCGCAGCCGGCCGCCGACGTGCTGCGCGGCATGTGGGAACAGGCGCAGGCACTGCTGCCGTGATGGTGAGCTGCAACGGCCGGGCGGCGCAGGTGGAGGATCTCCTGCCGGCGCTGGTGAATTACGGCCACTTCACCTCGCTGCAGGTGCGTGGTGGTGCAGTGCAGGGGCTGGACCTGCATCTGGCGCGGCTGTCACAGGCTACGCGCGAACTGTTCGGCAGCGAACTGGACACGGTGCAGGTACAGGCATGGATGGCGCAGGCATTGCAGCAGTCAGGGCAGGCCGATGCCTCGCTGCGGGTGACGGTGTACTCGCGCCGCTTCGATTTCCGCAATCCGCTGGCGGCGGTGCCGGTGGACGTGCTGGTGGCGGTGTCAGCGCCGGTGACGCTGACCGTCGCCAAGCGCGTGCGCAGCGTGGCCTGGCAGCGTGAACTGCCGCAGATCAAGCACGTCGGCACGTTTGGTTTGTTCGCCGAACGCCGCGCGGCGCTGGCGGCCGGATTCGACGATGCGCTGTTCGTGACCGCCGATGGCGAAGTGAGTGAAGGCAGTACCTGGAACCTGGCCGTGCACGATGGTGAACGGCTGCTCTGGCCGCAGGCGCCGGCCCTGCGCGGTACGGCTGAGGCGCTGCTGAAGCAGCATTGGCCGGGACCTCAGGTCACTCAGCCGCTGCCGCTGGCCGATCTGGCCGGCGTGAAGGCGGCTTTTGCCTGCAACGCCAGCGGCCTGTGGGCGCTGGAGGCCATTGACGGGCATGTCCTGCCCGGCTCGCAGGCGCTGGCTGAACAGGGCAGGGCGGTGCTGGCGGCGGTGGCCTGGCAGCCGCTCTCCTGAACGAGGCGCGCGGGCTGCCGGTCGCCAAGCATGGCCGCACGCTACCTTGAAGCGTTGCAGCTGGTAGCGCCGGGCCATGCCCGGCGGATGCCGCCGCAGCGAACAACGCACCGGGGTACCAATCAGATATGAGTACGGTCACCGAGCAGCATCGCGCGGTAGCGATGCACGCAATCAAGATCATGGGCGGTGAGGGGCGGCCGAAGGTCCAGGCCTTTCACGATGATCATCGCCTGCGTTCGGTCGATATCCTTACGACGTCCAACTCGCCTGAAGCAGGGCTGAAGTCCATCTCGTCCATCGGACTATCGGATTTTGCTTTACGTCATTCAGAGGGGCACGAGCTGGAAACCCGCGTCGAGCTGTGCGCGTGTGCGGAAGATGACACGCAGCACTGGGACAACGTGGTCGCCTCGACCGCCTTTGCAATCATGCGTGATCGTGCGGCGGTGTGGCCGGGTTGCGTGATTCCCGACATCCTGCAGGACTACTTCCCATCGACCCGGATGCCGCACGTCTATCTGGTGCTGCCCTTCTTCTGGAATGACGCAAGTTTTCCAGGGTTGGAGGTTCCGCCCGTGGCGATCAATTGGCTGCAGTGCATCGCCATCCACGAATCCGAGCGGCAACTTGTCGAGCGGATTGGCGGCGATGCATTTGACGACCTGCTGCAGCGGCACGAGGTAGATGTGCTGGACATGCATCGGGCGCCTGTCGCTGGAGCACGTTGACGTTATCGCCATGGGGACGTCGGCGGGGTAAGTCAGAAGTCGATCACATTGCTGAACAAAAGCCGCCGGGCAGGGCCCGGCGCTACCGTGAGGGCGCGGCGTCATATGGGGTTGGCTAGGCCGGGCTCTGCCGCTATAATCGCCCGCTTACCTCGCCATCCTGGCGACTGGGCAATAGGAAAAACACCATGGTCAAGATCCGACTGACCCGCGGCGGCGCCAAGAAGCGTCCGTTCTACCACATCATCGTCACCGACGTGCGCAGCGCGCGCGACGGCCGCAACATCGAGCGCGTTGGCTTCTACAACCCGGTCGCCCAGGGCGCCGAGAAGCGCATCGAGCTGGACCTGGCCCGCGTTGACCATTGGGTCAAGAACGGCGCCCAGCCGACCGACAAGGTCCGCAACCTGATCAAGGAAGCGACCAAGTCCCAGGCCGCTGCGGCCTGATCCTGACGGGCCACGCTTCGGCGTGGCCCTCTTGGTTGAAGCAGATGAAAGATATCGAGCGCCGCATCCTGCTGGGCAGGGTTGTCGGCGCTTTTGGTGTGCGCGGCGAAATCAAGCTCGAGTCCTGGACCGAGCCTCGTTCCGCCATTTTCCGTTACCAGCCGTGGATCGTGCGCAGCCCGTCCGGCGTGGAAACCACGGTTGAGGGTGTACGCGGCCGCGACAGTGGCAAGCACCTGGTGGCCCGTTTTCCCGGGGTCGAGGATCGCGATGTGGTCGAAGCGATGCGCGGCACCGAGATCTACGTGGCCCGCAGTGCCTTGCCGCCGCCGAAGCCCGATGAGTATTACTGGGTGGACCTGGAAGGCCTGGATGTGAAGACCACCGAGGGCGTCGCCCTGGGCCAGGTCTCGCACCTGTTCAGCACCGGCGCCAATGACGTGGTGGTGGTCCGGGGTGACCGCGAGCGGATGATTCCGTTCGTGCAGCCGGACTTCGTCAAATCGGTCGATTTCGAGGCCAACCTGATCGTGGTCGACTGGGACCCCGAGTTCTGAGTGCGAGCATGCGTTTCGACGTCATCACCCTGTTTCCCGAGTTCCTCGCCCAGTCCGCTGGACTGGGCGTGGTCGGGCGCGCGCAGGAGAAGGGACTGTTCAGCCTGCATGGCTGGAACCCCCGTGATTACGCCGAAGGCAACTACCGCCGGGTGGACGACCGTCCGTTCGGTGGTGGCCCGGGCATGGTGATGCTGATCGAGCCGCTGCAGGCCTGCCTGCAGGCGATCCGCGAGGCCGATCCAACCCCTGCGCGGGTGATCTACCTCAGCCCGCAGGGCGCGCCGTTGACCCAGGCCAAGGTGCGGGAACTGGCGGCGCTGCCGCGCATGGTCCTGCTCTGTGGCCGCTACGAGGGCATCGACGAGCGTTTCCTGGAGGCCAATGTCGACGAGGAAATCTCCCTCGGCGACTACGTGCTGTCCGGGGGCGAGCTGGGCGCGGCGGTGATCATCGACGCCGTGGCCCGCCTGCAGGACGGTGCCCTGAACGATGCGGAGTCGGCGGCGCAGGACAGCTTCGAGGGCGACCTCGGTCTGCTCGACTGCCCGCATTACAGCCAGCCGGCCCAGCACCCGCTGGGGGACGTGCCGGAGGTGCTGCGCTCGGGCAACCACGCGGCCATCGCCGCCTGGCGCCGCCAGCAGTCGCTGCTCCGGACCGCCCAGCGGCGCCCGGACCTGCTGGATGAACAGGCACTGGGCAAGGCCGACCGCAAACTGCTGGAGCAGGGCCGCCAGGCCCGGAACCAGAAGGCCAGCCCCTAGCGCAGGGCTGGCTTTATCGGCTATCATGGTCAATTACCGCCAGCCCCGGTTGGCGCGCGCAGTACCCAAAACAAACGTGCAGCACAGTCCGGTGACTGCATGAGCCCACGTTGTCGATACGACACGCCCACCCGAACAAGAATCGGTGTAACCCATGAGCAAGCTGAACAAGTCCATCGTCGCGGAATTCGAATCCGCCCAGATCACCCGTGAACTGCCGAAGTTCAGCCAGGGCGACACCGTTGTCGTCAACGTGAAGGTGAAGGAAGGCAGCCGCGAGCGCGTGCAGGCCTACGAAGGCGTCGTCATCGCCACCAAGAATGCCGGCCTGAACTCCTCGTTCACCGTCCGCAAGATCTCGCACGGCTACGGCGTCGAGCGCGTTTTCCAGACCCACAGCGCCATCATCGACTCGGTCGAAGTGAAGCGTCGTGGTAAGGTCCGCGCCGGCAAGCTGTACTACCTGCGTGGCCTGGAAGGCAAGGCTGCCCGCATCAAGGAAGACCTGGCTGCCGCTGCTGCCGCCAAGGCTGCCCGTCTGGCCGACAAGGCCTGATAAACAACTTCGGTTGTTGCCGTGACGGCCACCTTCGGGTGGCCGTTTGCGTTTCCGGCATCGCATCGGCCACGATCAGCTGATGAACGATATCAACCCGCGCTATCCCGCCGTGATCCAGTCGGCGCTGCGCTTTCTCGACGGCAAGGGGCTGGCGCGCGTGCAGTCGGCGCCGTTGCTGCACCGCCTGCTGTGGCGCGCGGGCATCGCGCTGCCACCACCGATCTTGGCTGGTTTTGGTACCAATGCGCTGGTGCAGGGCCTGCTGTTCGGGCTGTTCTGGACCGCGCTGATGTGGCTGATGCTGTGGCAGGGCAGCGAGCGCCCGCTGGCGCTGTTGCTGGTAGCCGGTCTGTTGGCTGGCGCGCTGTTCGGCATCGTGATGGCAGCGCTGATGCGCTCGCTGCGACGCCACCGCAAGCTGCCGGACTGGCGCCGGTTCCGCGCACGGCAGGCGGACTGAGCCGATGGCGCACTGCGCCGTGACCACACGGCGGGCCCGCGCTAGGCTGCAGCTTCATCCCGATGGACGTATCGTGCGATGCCTGCCAAGCGAACCGCACCTTCCACTGCGCCCACGCTGCTGTCCGGTGGCAACCCGCAGATCGCCAAGGGCGAGGGCGATGCGCCGGTGCAGGCATACATCGCCGCCATGCCGGATTGGAAACGTGCGATCGGCGCGCGACTGGATGCATTGATCGAGCAGGCCGTACCTGGCGTGCACAAGGCGGTGAAGTGGAACTCGCCGATGTATGCGGTTGCGCCGGGCGAAGGGTGGTTTCTCAGCTTCCATTGCTTCACCCGCTACATCAAGGTGGCGTTCTTCCGCGGCGCGGCACTGGCGCCAGTGCCGCCCGAGCCGTCCAGGAGCGCCAATACGCGTTACCTGCACATCTTCGAAGATGCCCCGTTGGATGAAACGCAGTTCCGCGACTGGGTGCGCCAGGCCGCCGCGTTGCCCGGCGAGCGCATGTAACCCCGACGTTCCGATTCCCTTCCCGACGAGAGCCGCTGATGGTCACGCATGCACCGAACCCTGCCGATGCCGGAACACCGGCGGCTGAACTGATCGACGCGCGCATCGCCGAACTGGGTGACTGGCGCGGCGAAACGCTGGCACGCGTGCGCGCCTTGATCCATGAAGCCCTGCCCGACGTGCAGGAAACCTGGAAGTGGCGCGGCACGCCGGTGTGGGAGCAGGACGGCATCCTGTGCACCGGCGAAACCTACAGGCAGGCGGTGAAACTGACCTTCGCCCACGGCGCGGCGCTGCCGGACCCGAAGGGCCTGTTCAATGCCAGCCTGGACGGCAACACCCGGCGCGCGATCGATATCCATCAAGGCGCGATGCCGGATGCCGCTGCGTTCAAGGCGCTGCTGCGCGCGGCGGCGACGTTCAACGCGGCGAAGAAGAAGCGCTGACCGTCTTCTGTAGAGCCGAGCCCATGCTCGGCTGACAGGCCTGTGCGGACCAACGGTCCGCACCCACCTCAACGTGGCGGCGCTGGCTCCAGTGCGGCATCCGGGTCGGCCACCGGCGAGGGTGGGCAGGCGGGAATCTCCGAGGGCGTGGCCAGCGTTTCGGCATGCGAGGGCTTGCCCATCATCTTCGCCTTGCGCCAGCCACCCCAGCGGTAATACGCCAGCGACAGCAGCATCGACACCAGCGAGCTGACCGGGAAGCTCCACCAGATCGCATCGGCGCCCCAGTACGGCTGCAGCAGTTCGGCGAACGGCACGCGCACGCCCCACAGCGAGCCGGCCAGGATCAGCAACGGCGGAATCACCGCGCCGGTGGAGCGCACCACGCCGGAGATCACGAAGCTGACGCCGAAGAACAGGAACGAGCCGATCACTACGTGGTTGAGGTGGCGCGCGATCTCCAGCGCCTGGCTGGCCGGTGGCAGGAACAGCGCCAGCAGCTGGCGATCGAACACCACCAGCGGCAGGATCAACGCGCCGGTCAGCAGGAAGTTGAACAGCACGCCCTGGCGCGCGGTGCCGCGCACGCGGTCCCAGCGCTGCGCCCCCACGTTCTGTGCGGCCATCGAAGAGCACGCTGCACCGATCGCCATCGCTGGCATCTGCAGGTAGTTCCACAGTTGCAGGGCAGCGCCGTAGCCCGCGCCGGTGTCGGTCCCGTACTGGTTGACCATGGTCATCAGCAGGATCACCGACAGCGAGATCAGCACCATCTGCAGGCCCATCGGCACGCCCTTGACCACCAGCGCCTTGAGGATGGTCATGTCGAGCTTGAACAGGCGCATGTCGGCGCGGCCCAGCCACAGGGTGTGGCGCTTGTGCCGCATGTACAGCAGCAGGCCGGCCAGCGACAGCGTCTGTGCGACCAGCGTGGCCCAGGCCGAGCCGGCGATACCCAGCGCGGGGAACGGCCCCATGCCGAAGATCAGCACCGGGTTCAGCACGATGTCCAGTGCCACCGACACCATCAGGAAACGGAATGGCGTACGCGAGTCACCGGCACCGCGCAGCGCGGCGGTGAGGAAGGCGAACGCGTACAGCGTCGGCATCGCCAGGAAGATGATCTGCAGGTAGGCCTCGGCCAATGGCAGCGAAGCGGCCGGCGTGCCCATCGCCGCCAGCAGCGGATGGGCCATGAACCAGCCGGCGAGGGCGATGATCACCGACAGGCCGATGAAGAAGGTGGCGCTGGTGCCGACCACGCGCCGCGCCTGCGCGATGTCGCGCGCGCCGATCGCCTGGCCGATCAGGATGGTGGAGGCCATGCCGAAACCGAACACCGAGCCGATCAGGAAGAACATGATGTTGTTGGCGTTCGCGGTGGCGGTCAGTGCCGCCTCGCCGAGGAAGCGCCCGACCCAGACCGCGTTCACCGAACCGTTCAGCGACTGCGCGATGTTGCCCGCCAGGATCGGCAGGGAGAACAACAGGAGATTGCGCCCGATCGGGCCGGAGGTCAGGTCAAGCGGCGCTTTGGCCATGGAGTGGTGATCGAATCCCGGGAGGCGCACACTAGCACCAAGCCGGTTCGCGGGATGTGGCAATGCATCAACGACTGCAGGTGGAGCGGAGGTTGGCGCTGGCCTTGATCAGCGCTGTATTGGCCGCATGTTCGATGGACGACCGGCTGGGTGATACCCAGATCCGGCCAACCGACCGTCCCGAGTGCCTGGTCGGCAGCCAGCGCCAGGACCTGGCCTCCGGGGTGCGGCCATTGATCGGCGGCACCGGCTGCCGCGCCGACCCGGACAACCCGCGTCCCCTCAACAAGCCACTGGAGTAGCCTGCCCCCATGCCCGAGCTTTCCCCGCTGTCACCCAGTGTCCGCCTGGACATCTGGTTGTGGGCGGCCCGTTTCTTCAAGACCCGCAGCCTGGCCAAGCAGGCGATCGAGACCGGCAAGGTCAGCGTTGCCGGGCAGCGTCCGAAATCCTCACGCGCGGTGCGCGTGGGCGAGCAGCTTCAGGTCGACCGTGGTGAAGAGCATTTCGAGGTCCAGGTGCTCGGCTTGAGCGATCAGCGCGGGCCCGCAGCGACGGCGCAGCAGCTGTATGCCGAGAGCGAGGCCTCCAAGGCGCGTCGTGCCGAACAGCGTGCGCTGCGCATCGCCGCGCGCGATGGGTTCCAGCCGCCGGAGCACAAGCCGGACAAGCGCGCACGCCGGTTGATCCGCGCGCTGGGGGACATCGACGCGCTGTGACGCAGCCCCGGCGTTCGCCGGCGACATCACCTTCCGGGATACGCCGCAGCGCGGTGGCAACGGCTTCAACGAGAGCTCGCCGGACCGTGCCTGCGTCCAGGCGCTGCGGGACGCCAGCCGAAATGGCGTACTGCTGCGGAGAGCATGCGAACCGACGCTTCGCACCCGGTGGAGCGCGCCGGTAGCGCCGGGCCATGCCCGGCGACTACCCCGATCGCCTCAACCGTGCAGGTCGTAGCGGTCCAGTTCCATCACCCGCGTCCAGGCGGCGATGAAATCCTGCACGAACTTCTTCTCGCCATCGGCGCTGGCATAGACCTCGGCCAATGCGCGCAGCACCGCGTTTGAGCCGAACACCAGGTCGGTGCGGGTACCGGTCCAGCGCAAAGCGCCGTCGGTGCGGCCACGGCCTTCGTAGCTTTCGCGGCCGGTGGCCTTCCACTGCGTACCCATGTCCAGCAGGTTGACGAAGAAGTCGTTGCTGAGCGTGCCTGGGCGCGTGGTGAACACGCCGTGCTTGCCACCATCGGCATTGGCACCGAGCACGCGCAGGCCGCCGACCAGCACGGTCATCTCCGGCGCGGTCAGCGTAAGCAGCTGCGCCTTGTCGATCAGCAGCGCCTCCCCGGGCACGCTGTAGGCGCCCTTCAGGTAATTGCGGAAGCCATCGGCGACCGGCTCGAGCACCGCGAACGATTCGACGTCGGTCTGTTCCTGGCTGGCATCGGTGCGGCCCGGGGTGAACGGCACGCTGACCTCATGGCCACCGGCCTTGGCCGCCTGCTCGACACCTACGCCACCGGCCAGCACGATCAGGTCGGCCAGTGACACGTGCTTGCCGCCGGCATTGAAGCTGGCCTGCACCTTTTCCAGCGCGGCCAGCACCTTGGCCAGCTGCTGCGGCTGGTTCACCGCCCAGTCCTTCTGCGGCGCCAGACGAATGCGCGCACCGTTGGCGCCGCCGCGCTTGTCCGAACCACGGAAGGTCGAAGCCGACGCCCATGCGGTGGACACCAGCTCGGCGACGCTCAGGCCCGCTGCGGCGATCTGCTGCTTCAGCGCGGCGATGTCCCTGGCGTCGATCAGCGGGTGCTGTGCTTCCGGCAGCGGGTCCTGCCAGATGAACTGTTCGGCCGGAATTTCCGGGCCGAGGTAACGTGCGCGCGGGCCCATGTCGCGGTGGGTCAGCTTGAACCAGGCGCGGGCGAAGGCATCGGCGAAGGCCTGGGGCTCGGCGAGGAACCGGCGCGAGATCTTTTCGTAGGCCGGATCCATGCGCAGCGACAGGTCGGTGGTGAGCATGGTGGGGCGGTGCTTCTTCGACGGGTCGTGCGCGTCGGGAATCACCGCTTCGGCGTTCTTGGCCACCCACTGGTGGGCACCGGCCGGGCTCTTGCTCAGCTCCCATTCGTTGCCGAACAGGATTTCGAAGAAATCGTGGCTCCACTGCGCCGGGGTGCGCGTCCAGGTCACTTCCAGGCCGCTGGTGATGGCGTCGCCGCCCTTGCCGCTGCGGAAGCTGCTGGCCCAGCCCAGGCCCTGGTTTTCCAGCCCGGCGGCTTCCGGTTCCTTGCCGACGTTGTCGGCCGGGCCGGCACCGTGGGTTTTGCCGAAGCTGTGGCCGCCGGCGATAAGCGCGACGGTTTCCTCGTCGTCCATGGCCATGCGGCCGAACGTATCGCGGATGTCATGCGCGGCCAGCACCGGATCCGGGTTGCCATCCGGCCCCTCCGGATTGACGTAGATCAGGCCCATCTGCACTGCGGCCAGCGGGTTTTCCAGCGTGCGCGAGTGCACGTCGCCGTCCGCATCGTCATCGGATACGAGCACGCCATGGTTCTCTTCAACGCCTTCCGAGCCATGCTTGTAGCGCACGTCACCGCCCAGCCAGGTGGTCTCGCGGCCCCAGTACACATCCTGGTCCGGCTCCCAGGTATCGGGGCGGCCGCCGGCAAAGCCCAGGGTCTTGAACCCCATCGATTCCAGAGCGACGTTACCGGTGAGGATGAGCAGGTCGGCCCAGGAAATGGCCTGGCCGTACTTCTGCTTGATCGGCCACAGCAGGCGCCGGGCCTTGTCCAGGCTGACATTGTCCGGCCAGCTGTTGAGCGGTGCGAAGCGCTGCTGGCCACGACCGCCGCCGCCGCGGCCGTCGCCGATGCGATAGGTGCCGGCACTGTGCCAGGCCATGCGGATGAACAGGCCACCGTAGTGCCCGAAGTC
This sequence comes from Stenotrophomonas maltophilia group sp. SKK55, assembly GCF_057179845.1. Classification (NCBI taxonomy): domain Bacteria; kingdom Pseudomonadati; phylum Pseudomonadota; class Gammaproteobacteria; order Lysobacterales; family Lysobacteraceae; genus Stenotrophomonas; species Stenotrophomonas maltophilia group sp. SKK55. Next base: position 813,219 of record NZ_JBXUHP010000018.1, on the reverse strand, counting down.
GGCCGGCCACCAGTCCTGCGAATCGGTCATCAGCGCCTTCAGGTCCGCCTTCAGCGCGGTGTAGTCCAGCCCCTTGAAGGCCTTGGCGTAATCGAAGCCGGCATCGAGCGGATTGGAGCGCGCCGAATGCTGGTTGAGCAGGTCCACGCGCAACTGGTTCGGCCACCAGTCGCGGTTGGTCGTCGCGTCGCCGACGACGGCATGGTTGAACGGGCACTTCGCTTCGCTTTTCATGGGTCTCTACCTGTGGACTGGCGAAAGGTGGAATCGGGGGAGGCCTGACCACGATAGGTGGCGCCTACCAATGGGTAAATTCGATTGATTCAACCGATGCGATAGTGGCGAACTATGGAGCCGTCCGACTAGGACGGTCGTGTCCGATCAACGCTTCAGCAGGCCCGCGCCCAGCTTCATCAAGTCACTGGCTCCGAACTGGCCGTCGCCGTCCTGGTCCAGGACGCCGCCGAGCAGGTTGCCGATGCCGCCGGACTGCTGCGTTTCCTGGCCCAATGCCTGGCTCAGCTGGCCTGCGTTGCCACCCTGGGCGAAGCGCTGGGCCAGGAAGGACATGACGATGGGGGCGAGGATTGCCAGCAGCTTGCCCGAAGTGCCGCTGTCGAGACCGGTCTTCTGCCCGAGCAGTTGTGCCGCCTGCGGTTGCTGGCCACCGAACACGTGGCCGAGGATGCCGGCGCCATCGGTGGCGCCGCTGCCGCCCCCGCCCATCACCGCGCCCAGGATCCCGCTCAGGTCGAAACCGCCGCCACCGCTGTGGTCGCGCTGCAACGCGTTGAGCAGCGACTGCGCGCCCTGCGGCTCACTGGCGTTCTGCCCCATCGCGCCAAGCAGCAGGGGCAGGGCGCTGCCGACGGCCTGGGCGGTCTGGCTGCTGTCCAGGCCGAGTTGCTGGGACACCTGCTGCAGGCCCTGGCCCTGCTGCAGCTGCTGGAAGAGGGATGCAGCGAGCGATTCGGTGTTCATGGCAGTCTCTGTTCTGTGAAGGAAGGACGGCCCGAGCATAACGCTGCGTGCACTACGGGAATGCGAAGGCAGCCGAGCATGGGCCCGGCTCTACAGACAGAGCGCCACGGGGTCGTTGTGGAGCCGAGCATGGGCTCGGCTCTACAGGCAGGGCGTGAGTTGTAGAGCCGAGCCCGCGCTCGGCCCAGGCCTGCCAGCGGGCGCGGTTACAGCAGCGTCTTCAACCGGTACAGCGCCTCAAGCGCCTGCTTCGGCGTCAACTCGTCCGGGTCGATCGCCGCCAGCGCTTCCTGCGCCTTGCTGGACGGCGCGCTGAACAGGCCGAACTGCTGCGGTGCATCCAGTGCCTGCGGTGCCAGTTCGGCCGCGTGGCTTTCACCGCCGCGCTGTTCCAGCTCGGCCAGGCGGCGACGCGCCTGCGCCACAGTAGCCCGCGGCAGGCCGGCCAGTGCCGCCACCTGCAGGCCGAAGCTGCGGTTGGCCGGGCCATCCTTCACCGCGTGCATGAACACCAGCCCCTCACCGTGCTCGACGGCGTCCAGGTGCACGTTGGCGATGCCACTGCGGCCGCCCTCATGCTGTTCGTCGGCCAGCGCGGTCAGTTCGAAGTAATGGGTGGCGAACAGCGTGTAGCAGCGATTCTGGTGGGCCAGGTGGCGGGCCACCGCGTCCGCCAGCGCCAGGCCGTCGTAGGTGGAGGTGCCGCGGCCGATCTCGTCCATCAGCACCAGCGAATGGGCGGTGGCGTGATGCAGGATGTAGCTGGTCTCGGCCATCTCGACCATGAAGGTCGACTGCCCGCGGGCGAGGTCGTCACCGGCGCCGATGCGGGTCAGGATGCGGTCGATCGGGCCGATCACAGCGCGGCTGGCCGGCACGAAACTGCCGATATGGGCCAGCAGCACGATCAGCGCGTTCTGCCGCATGTAGGTCGATTTACCGCCCATGTTCGGGCCGGTGATGACCAGCATGCGACGGTCGGGATGCAGGTCCAGGTCGTTCGGTTCGAACGGCTGCTCACGCACCGCTTCGACCACCGGATGGCGGCCACGCTCGATCTTCAGGCACGGTGCCGTTTCCAGTTCCGGGCGCGACCAGTCCAGTGCCTGCGCGCGCTCGGCGAAGGCGGCCAGCACGTCCAGTTCGCTCAGCGCAGCGGCGCACTGCTTCAACGGTTCCAGCTGTTCGCCGAGGGTGTCCAGCAGCTGCTCGTACAGGTATTTCTCTCGCGACAACGAACGGTCGCGCGCGGACAGCACCTTGTCTTCGAACGCCTTCAGTTCTTCGGTGATGTAGCGCTCGGCATTGGTCAGCGTCTGGCGGCGGGTGTAGTGCACCGGCGCACGGTCGGACTGGCCCTTGCTGATCTCGATGTAGTAGCCGTGCACGCGGTTGTAGCCCACCTTCAGGGTAGGAATGCCGCTGCTTTCGCGTTCACGCTGTTCCAGGTCCACCAGGAACTGGTCGGCATGGGTGGACAGGCGGCGCAGCTCGTCCAGCTCTTCGTCGAAGCCGTCGGCAAGCACGCCGCCGTCGCTCAGTTTCAGCGGTGGCATCTCGGCGATGGCGCTGGCCAGCAGCTGCGCGCACGCGTCATGCTCGCCCAGCGCGGCGTGCAGGGCCTGCAGGCGCGGCGAATCCAGCGGCGCCAGCACCTCGCGCACGGCGGGCAGCAAGCCCAGGCCATCGCGCAGGGTGGAGAAATCGCGCGGGCGCGCCGAACGCAGCGCGACGCGGGTGAGGATGCGTTCCAGGTCGCCCAGGCGGCGGAACTGTTCGCGGATATCGGCGTCGCTGCCGCGGTCGATCAGGGTTTCCACCGCATGGTGACGCTGTACCAGGACCTCGCGCAGGCGCAGCGGGCGGTGCAGCCAGCGCCGCAGCAGGCGGCCGCCCATCGGCGTCACCGTGCTGTCGAGCACGCCCAGCAGGGTATTACGGGTATCGCCGTCGACGCGCGTGTCCAGTTCCAGGTGGCGACGGGTGGCGGCGTTCATCGCGATCGCCTCGCCAGCGGTTTCCATCGCGATCGAGGTCAGGTGCGGCAGGCGCTGCTTCTGGGTTTCCTCGACATAGCCGAGCAGGGCGCCGGCGGCGGCGGTGGCACGGGGCTTGTCATCGATACCGAAGCCGCTCAGATCGTGCAGCTTGAAGAAGTTCAGCAGCTGGCGGCGGCCGCTGTCGGCGTCGAACAGCCACGGCGCACGGCGGCGCACGCCGGTGCGCTGGCGCAGGAACTCCGGCCAGTTCTCCTCGTCGGGCACCAGCAGCTCGGCCGGCTCCAGCCGTGCCAGCTCGGCTTCCAGGGCGTCGTCGGTTTCCACTTCGTTGACCAGGAAGCGGCCACCGGCCAGGTCGGCCCAGGCCAGGCCGTAGCCCTGCTTCGTGCGCGACAGCGCCATCAGCAGGGTGTCACGGCGCTCGTCCAGCAGCGCTTCGTCGGTGACGGTGCCGGGGGTGACGATGCGCACCACCTTGCGTTCGACCAGGCCCTTGGCCAGCGCCGGGTCACCGATCTGCTCGCAGATCGCCACTGACTCGCCCAGCGCCACCAGCCTTGCCAGGTAGCCTTCGTAGGCATGCACCGGCACGCCGGCCATCGGGATCGGCGCGCCGCCGGAGCTGCCACGCTGGGTCAGGGTGATGTCGAGCAGGCGCGCGGCCTTGCGCGCATCGTCGTAGAACAGCTCGTAGAAGTCGCCCATGCGGAAGAACAGCAGCAGGTCCGGGTACTCGGACTTGGCTGCGAAGAACTGCTTCATCGCAGGCGTATGTTCCTTGGAACCCTTGGTGGTTTCAGTGTTTTCTTTGATATCAGTCACTTGAGGTCTGCGTTGTTCGAGGCAGTGGCGGTGATTCGAGGCGAATGAGGGCGAGTGACGGTGTTTGTTGTAGCGACGTTGTAGCGATATGCGGCCGAGAGTGCTCTATCGGGTGTAGCAACGGCTTGTAGCAATGGTCCTGGGCGTGCGCTACTGTAGCAACTCTGGCATCCAGAGGGGCATGCGTTGAAAAGTCCAGCGTCGAGCAATAGGTCCGGTTCACTCAAGTTTAGTTTGACCTACGCCCAGGTGCTGGCGTTGTCGGTCAACAAAGGCCCGGCCTTGGATGCGCAGGGAAAGGTTCGCTTGGTCCCCCGCCCGGAAGCCAAACCCTACGTGGTGCTCGACGGTGGACCAGGCGCTCCCACGGGGTTCGGCTTCCGGGTCGGCTCCACGATGACCACCTACGTGGGCCAGAAGCGCGGGCCCACGGGCACGCCGATCCGCTTTACCTTGGGCAACGTGAGCGACATGGGGCTGGACGAGGCCAGGGACGCGTGCAGGGAGCACTTGGCGCTGCTCAAAGAAACGGGAAAGAACCCCGTCCACGTCAAGCGCCAGCAGTTGCTGGAGTCGCTGGAGAGGGAATCGGAAAAGGAGTTCGGGGATCTGACCTTGCGCGAGGCATTGGAGCGTTACATCGCCCACCTGGACGCCCGCGCAAAGAACAAGAAGATCAAGCCGGCCAGCGTGGACGCGGTGCGGGACAGTTTGGCCCGCCTTTTGCGCCCCGCGGTTGGGTTGGCGGATAAATCCTTGAACGAGCTCCACTTGGAGGTCATCCAACAGGCCTTTGATGCTTGCCGGATCAGTTCCATGCAACTGTCCAATCGCATCCCGCGGGACATGAGCAAGAAGCTGGCGGAGGTGGCGGATTGGGCGAAGCTCACCGTGTCCCAGCTGGAAGCGTTGGGCATCACCGGCAAATACATCCAGCGTGTGCGAGCTGCAGGGTTGAGTTCAACGGAACACACGTTTTCAGATGCCAGGCGAGCGGTCGACTTCCTCATCGAAGAGGAAAGAGCCCGCGATCATCGCTTTGGCCGGCCCCAACGCCAGTTCTACAACCCGCTGGTGGTCATCCATACCCGGGACATGCTCCGAGAAGCACACGAGCTGCGAAACCATTACAGCCGGGCCGAGGTTCGCAATCCCCTGAACGACAAAACCCTGCCCAAGGTCCTCAAAGCCATTGCAGCACGGCGGGACGAACAAGGCGGGCGCAACGCGGCCGGGGCGGACTACCTGCTGCTGACTTTGCTTTGGGGGACACGGCGCAGCGAGGCGGCCCCGTTGCGGTGGTATGACCGCTGCACCGCCGGAGAGTTGTCGCAGGAAATGGTGTCCTGGGTCTGGCTGGCGGGTCCTGAGGACATCAACCCGACCACCAAGCGGGCGGGCAGCCAGGTCTACCTTTTCGAGACCAAGAACAAAGAGCAGCGGTTCTTGCCCGTCACCTACTTTGCCGAGCGCGTCCTGCGGCGGCGCTTCAGCGAGCGCGTGGACGATACGGGGGCCAAGCAGGGATTGGAGGCCGCCAAGGCCGCGCTGAGCGCCGCGAGCAAACGGGGTGGACAACGGGGACTGATCGACGCCTTGGAGGCGGCGGTGGCTGACGCTGAGCACGCGTTGGATCGAACCCGGTTCGTCTTTCCGGCAAGGTCCGGGCGCAGCAAAACGGGTCATTACTCCGACAGCAAATCCATCATCGCCAACGTGCGTCGCGACGCTGGGCTGATCGATTTGCGCGAGGAGGTGGACATCGGCCTGACCCCCCACGACTTGCGTCGCACTTTGGGGCGCTATGCCGAACGGATTCACGGCACCAAGGCCCGGGTCGTGTCGCAGATGCTTCACCACCGGATCAAGGACAAGGATTCCGCGGCCACCGACGCGATCTACACCGAGCAGGAGTGGTCGGTCCTGCGTCAAGCGTTTGCCGTGGTGGAAGAGCACATGATGGCGAGCAGTCCCCGGGTCTGGAACCGCTGGAAGGGCACGGACAAGCCGCGGCTGGATGAGGTCAACGACCCGCCAGTGACGATTTTTGCAGCACGCAACCAGAAGGTGGCGCTCGATGACGAGGATTGAGCCCGTTCGCACAGAAGAGGCGTTCCAAGCCAAAGCGGAAGCCTCTTGGAACGCAGAGTTGGCCCGGGCGAAGAGCGCTGGAGGCGGGTTGGTGTCCGCCAAGGCCGCCGCGTGGTTCTTGGGCATCCATGCCGACACGCTGGGCGAGTGGAGGCGACGCACCCCGCCCACCGGGCCCCGCTTTCAGAAGGCCACCGGCAGCGCCGTCAATGGCCCCAACCAGCGTGTGAAATACGACTACGACGAACTGGTGGCTTGGAAGGATGGGCGTCAGGGCAGGTCAGCGAAAGAGCGTCGGCTGACCGCTGAGCTGGAGCGCTTGAGCCAACAGCAGCGAGAGCTGGAGCTGGAGCGGCAGATCCACGAGGCCAAGGTGGCATTGGAAAAGCTGCGCAAGAACGCCGGGCGCTTTGCTGCGTTGATCACGTGCCATGAAGGTTGGGCCATTCCCCACCCATGGGCGGTGGTGGGAGGGCTCATTGCCGGGCACGTGCTCACCGTGGACGAGGACACCCTGGATCGCGCCCTGGCCGAGGGCGAACTCTGGGAGGCCCCCCTGGCCGAGGCGCTGCTGGAGCCTTGGACCAGCGTCGCGGCGCGCGAGCCATTCGATGACGCAATGGAGGCGGCACAATCCGCGTTCCAGGCGGCGTGGAGGGCGGTCCGGAACCAAGCCCGTGCGCAAGGCTTGGACGACGGCCTGCCGCCCGCGGCGGACCCAATCACTCGCACACCGTTCCGGTTCTGACCGGCTACCATCGTCATTCCACCCGTGCGGCAAACCCATGTCCCTTGATTCCAAGCAGGAAGCGGAAACACAGCTGTTAAAACGCTACAGAAAAACCTGGGGCCAAAAGCACCCGGCGTTCCTGGCCGGCGAGGGCGTCTCCTGGAAGCGTCTGAAGAACGACATTGACCAAGAGGCGAAAGCGGCCAAGGCGAAAACGAAGGTGGAGTTGAGCCCGCCGTGGACATCGGCGCAGGCCGCTGGACTTCTGGGAATCAACCAAAAGGTTTTCCGGGTTCTCGCAACGATGGACAGCGAAACAGGTCCGTTGCTTGCAGACGATGGCAAGCATGCGGCCATTGGCCTGCCCCGACTTCTGGAATGGGCAGAAGGGGTGAGGGGCGCCCCCAAGGTTCGCCGCTGGCGTGAGTCTCGGCGCGATGAGGACTTGCTTGGGGCAACCGTCAAAAGGCCAGCGGCGACGTTCCAAGTGGTCAAAAAAACCCAGATCCGCCTGGGGCTGGTGGACGGCAAGGTGTCAACGCTGGACCTTTCCCACCTCAGTGAAGAGGAGAGGGTTGCACTTGCAGCGCTGCTGCGTGGCGCGCGTGGGGCGCTCCAGCAGGACGAGCGGGGCGTGGTGATGTTCATGCACAAGGAAGCCACGCTGCCCGAAGCGTTCACGCTGCCCTGGGCGGACGAGGCGCTGAAAAAGGATTGCGCGGGACGCTACAAGGAGCTGCTGGAAAGCGCCCAGGGCGAGCTGGCCCAGCTCCTAGCCCGGGTGGAGCAAGACATCCGAAAAGCCCGTGAGGCGGTTGCTCAAGAGGAAAGCCCAACCGCCCAAGCCGTCCAGGCGGCAATGCTGGACATGTGGGGGGAGGAGGAGCGCGACGTGCAGATGCTTCAGTCCGAGGTTCGCGAGGCGTTGTTCGATTTGACCCTGCCGGCTGCCACAGGTCAGGCTCGCAAGCCGTGCCCGTTCTGACCGGAGGCTGGAGCATTTCTCGCCGGCTACCCGCCGGCTCGGTCTTGGGAGAAAAGGCAGGGAGGCCGCGGCTTCCGCCGCAGCCTTGTTCACCCGCTCAAGCCCCAGGTCGCCCTTGGGGCTTTTTTGTGTCCGCACGGGAAAGGGGCAAGCGCCCCTTTCGGGCCCGATTCCCATGTCCTGATCGATAGGCTGGCGCCACCAAGTCAATGACGCAGACACCGCCATGCAGCCGCTCATCCTCTCGCTCGACCCCTCGCTCTCGACCCACTTCTCCACCCTGACCCCCCAGGCCCTGGCCCAGCTCGCCGCTGACACCAGCACGTCGGTCATCGTGCCCAACCTCGACATGCGCGGCCTCCACCCCGGCCAGGTGCTTACCCTGCAGCTGGCAACGCTGGACAGCTTCCTGGACGTGGCCGACGCCGCCAACGGCTAAGCCAGCAGCGCAGCGGTAACCCGGGCCGGCCCAACCCCCTCAACCCTTTTCGCGAAACGCGGCAGACCAGCCGTGCTGGCGGAGCTTTGCCCAAAAACCCCTCAACCCTGGAGATTTCCCATGAACGCTGCTGCTCACCCCTTCGACCCCAGCGCGCTGTCCCTGCCGAAGCAGCGCAAGAACACCTCGGCCCCTCGCGCCACCAAGCTCGCGTCCGCCATGGTCGGTTACGACCGCCTGCCCGCAGCACAAAGCACGGACACCTGGCTCACCCCGCCGGAGCTCATTTGGGGCAGCCCGAAGGAAGGCTACACTGGCCTGGGGCCCTTCGACCTGGATCCGGCAACGCCCGAGAACGGGATGCCGTGGCCCACCGCGGCTCGGATGCTCAAGCCCAGCGATGACGGCCTGGCGTCGGAATGGCCGGCGGATGCCTTCGTTTTCATGAACCCGCCGTTCGGCCGGGGGCAAGAGGCCTGGATGGAGAAGATGGCCAACCACCCGGGCGGTGGCATCGCCCTGGTGTTTGCGAGGACGGAAACCAAGTGGTTTCAGCGCTTCGTGCTCAACCATCCCAACATCAGCGCGGTGGTTTTCCAGGAGGGCCGCCTGAAGTTCCACCGGGCCAACGGAGACGTAGGTGACGCGCCCCCTGCTGGCCCTGCGTGGATTGCCTACGGCGAGGAGGGTGCCCGTCGCTTGAAGCGGGCGGTCAGGGAGGCGCAGATCCGCGGGTGTTACTTGGAGCTGGATTTCGCGCGTGTGAGTTGGGTGTTGGATGCTGACATGGGGGCGGCCAACGATGAATGAGGTCGCCAACCTGGTGAAGGCCATTCGCGCCATCCCTTCCACCGATGGCAAACCGTGGAATCCGCGGGTTGCAGTCGAAACGTTTGTTCAGCACGCGCTGATGTCACTCGGGATTTACCACGTGAAGCTGGTGGCTCACATCGACCCCAAAGTGCTTGCATTTACCCCCTTGCAAGAAAGAGCCGTCGCAGTGGCCGAGGTGGGGGCGGCCATCACCGCTTACTTCGACGCTGTCGCTGCAAGCAGGCCGTTTGAAGACATTCTTGGGCAGGTCCATGCCGAGCTGCTGGCCAGGAAGGGCGGGGAAGGGCTGGGGCAGTCTTTCACTCCCGGCGATCTTCTCGATCTGGTTCAAGCCCTTGCCACCAACCTCACCTGGCGGCACCCCAGTGCCAGCGTGGGTAACGTCTATGACTGTTGTTGTGGTGCCGGCTCACTGGCCCTGGCCGCGATCCGGAGTCGCCTCAACCTCATTTCAAGCAATGAAATCCGGGTTCGCGCGGGAGACATTGATCCCTTGTGCGCAGCGATGACAGCTTTGCAGATTCACATGAACCAGACCTTTCATTCCCTGCCGCTTAGGGAAGTCAAAGTGACGGTGGGAAACGAGCTGGTCCGAGGAAAAAAGCAGACGGAAGGAGAGGGGCAGGCAGAAGGGGACGAGTTGGCCGACCCTAGGCGATGCGGGTTCTGGTCCCACTCCTTCAACTACGAGTAGGCCGGAGGCCCGCCTTTCCCCTCTCCAAGACTCGGCGGCGAGCAGCCGCCGGCTCTTGCTCCAAGCCGCTTTTGCTTTTGCTCTTCAACCCGCAGAAACCGGGTAACAAGTGCTTGTTACCCCGCTTTCCTGAAAGCCATTCCATACGAAAAATAATCCAACCGTATCGGCTTGTTAGGAAAGACTGCTGGTTAACGCTCCTGCTGGTTAACCCCAAAACCGTTAACCAGCAGCCAAACCAGCAGCAAAACCCTTGTCACGTAAGGCTTTGAAGGCTCCTGCTGGTTTGCTGGTTAATTTTTTTCACTTTTTCTCTGCAACTGTAAAATGTTAAGAATAAGTGAAAATCTCTCGACCAAATGAGACGTTGGCGCGTAGCGTAAACCTGTTTTTTTAACCAGCAAACCAGCAGTTAGCTTATTTTTTGAACAAAAACGAGATTAAACAATCACTTGGAAGGTTTTTAGTTGCTGGTTTGTCTGCTGGTTTAAGAAAAAACAGAAAACCAGCAGAAAAGTTAACCAGCAGCTAAAAAATATTTCTGGGGAAGGGGCTTGACGGTTTCAAGAAACCTGCTTTCTTGAATGTATTACGGATGCAACACGGAGAACCCATGAGCACGCAGCAGAACCAAACCCCACGCAAAGACCCTTTCAATGCCCGCATGGAAAGGGCGTTGATTGAGCGGCTGAAAGCCGAAGCCAAGCGGTCGGGGATTTCTCCCAGCGAGAAGCTGCGCCGGATCCTCGACAACGCGTTGCCGCACGTCGCCTAACCCCACAAACGCGAAACCCCGCCTTGCCGGGCGGGGAGTCGTTGGAGCCGAACTACAATGTCTACGAACAATCTCCCTCAAGATCCGTCGGTCGTCAACCCCCCTGAGGTTGCTTTTCTCATCGAAAAGCACTGGGAGAAAAACCGGCGGGATTACGCCAGCAATCTCAAGGTTGAACAACGGGCCTTGGATCGCCACAAGCAAGCCAAGCTCAACAAAGGCGAGCTGCGCCCGGAAAGCCTGGACTTCTTGTTCGCTCGCCACCTCCAGTTGGGGCTCGACGGCCACCTCTGGGCCAGCGTCCGCGACGAATCCGCGACGCAATCGACGCTGGTCTACCGTTGGAGTGCAAATCACTGGGCGCTGGTTCACCGCGGCCTCGGCGACGGCCTGGCGTCCGACTGGCTCGATGCCAACATCCCCGCAAAGGCCAGCGACAAGCTCGCTTCGAGTTGCTGGGCCTACGCCCGCACCCGCCTAGGCCAGCAAAGCGCGTTGCCGCAGTTGGAACCCAAGCGGGCGGTGGTCCCCTGCGCTGACGCTTACCTGGAAATCACCGCCGACAGCATCCAGGCGTTGGAACCCCGGCCGCGCTATGGCATGACCCACGCCCTGAACATCGCCACGGGTGCCACGCCCGGCCAGCGCTACATCCCCAGCCCCGTGCCGGCCGATAGCCTGCTGGGCAAGTTCCTGGCCCATGCGTTGCCGGACGAAGGCGTGCGCGCCTTGGTGCAGGAGCAGTGCGGGATGACCTTGCTGCCCGGTTCCTACCAGATTGCAGCGTGGTGGCACGGCGCCGCCGGCAGCGGCAAGAGCACGCTGGCCGAGTGCGTGGAAGGCGTCCACAACAAAGTGGCTCGCTTGGACCTGGCCACTCTGGGAGACACGTTTGCGCTCGAAGGCATCCTCGGCAGCCAGCTGATCCTGGTGGATGAGGTGGAGTGCGAGAAGTGGAAGGAAGGCACATTCAAAACGCTGGTTAGTGGCAACGGCATCGGCATCAATCGCAAGCACCTCTCCGTTCTGAACTACCACTCCAAGGCCAAGTGGATCATCAGCTCCAACTCCGCGCCGTTCTACCGTGACAAGTCCGGTGGCGTCGCCCGACGCCTTTCCATCGTGGAGTGGGCCAACGTCATTCCGGAAAAAGACCGCGTGGAGGACTTCAGTCGTAAGTTGCTGGAGGAAGAAGGTCAGCTGTTCCTCGATTGGATGCTCGAAGGCGCACGCCGAGTCGTGGCCCGCGGTCGCTTCATGGCCGACCACGAGCTCCCGGAGGCCGCACGTGCTTACAAGCAGGCTGTCATCCACAACGCCGATTCCATCGCCGCCTGGGCCCACGCCGACCGGGTGCTGTTCGGTGCCGCCGCTGGCAGTGAGCAATGGCAAAGCGTCAAGGCCATCCATGCCCGCTATGTGGCCTGGTGCGAGAAGAAGGGCTTTGAACCGGAGGAAATCCTCTCGCAGCGCCAGTTCACCCGTGGCCTGAAGACCGCCGGGCACCTGCGGGGGCGCCCGTCGAACCGGCGCGTAGAGGGCGAGCAGTTGGACTGCTACCTCTGCTGCTGGAAGGGCGAGCAGACCGACGCCGAGCGCGCACAAGAGCAGGAGCTCAAGCGGCTGGAGGCCCTGACCCCAGAAGCCCGTCAAGCCGAATCTGAGCAGGCCAAGGCGGCCAACGACGCCCAGAACGAAGCACTGGCCGTCGCCGCCGAACGGCAAGACGAGCAGGACTTCGCCGACATGCCCGATGCCATCCGAGACGTCTTTGGCTTCACCAATACGCCCTACGAGCAGGTCCAGGCGGAACGCCGCGCCGAACGGGAGCGCCAAGCCAAGAACGCCGCCGCATGGGAGAGGCAGGATCGCCGGGAGCGACAGGCACGGGAGCAGCGCAAGGCCGAGGCAGCAAAGAAGAAGGCCGGCTAACCCAGCAACGCCGGGCATTTCCGGGGCAGGCCTTTACAACCGGCGACGTTGCGCTATTGCAAAGGGGTATCCAAACCAAAACGGAGCCCCCATGCCATCGCCCAACCACATCCCCGACGACGCGTTCCCCGAATCGGCCATCAGCCCGGCCGATCTGGAGAGCCCAGAGACACCGGAAGCGGACCCGCAATATTTGCTCGTGCAGAGCGGGTTTGGTCTCCATGTCCGTCTGGGAAAAGACGGCGACCAGGGATTGCGCAGCGAGGACGAAATCGCCGAGCTGGTGCGACGAGCGTTGTATCACCGAAAGACGCTGACCCTTCATATCGAGTTCTGACCCCATCCACCCACAACCACCTGTTGAGAGGCGCAGGAGGTTGAAAAAGATTTGAGGCAACCACCCCATGTCCAAGTATTCTGATCTCATTGAAGCCACTGCCGAGCGAATGCTTTCGCTCATGCAGCAGGGCACCATCCCCTGGCGCCGGCCCTGGAACGACCCCGACGCCCCGCAGAACGGCTCGATCAACGGGCCGTGGAATCCAACCTCGGGCAAGTCCTATCGCGGCTCCAACACGCTGATCCTGCGCGGGGCGCAGATGGCCCATGGCTACAACGACAATCGCTGGCTGACCTACCGGCAGGCAGAAAGCATTGGGGCCCAAGTCAAGCGCGGCGAGAAGGGGCAGCAGATCACCTACTGGGACTTCAGCAAGACGGGCAAAGCCAAAGACGGTGCCGAGCCGTTGATCGAAGGCGAAGAGAAGAGCGGATACCAAGGGCCATCGGTGTTCGTCGCCACGGTGTTCAATGCCAGCCAAATGGACGGCATGCCCGAGCCCCCGCCGCCCTTCATCATGCCCGAGTCGATCCGCAACTTGCGTCTGCGGGAGTTGTTGGACAAGCACCAGCCAAAACTTCATCACGATGGCGGGAACAGGGCCTTCTACTCCGTTGCTACCGACAGCATCCACGTTCCGAAAGCCGGCAGCTTTCAAGACCCGATTAGTTATGCGTCAACCGTGCTCCACGAACTGGCCCATTGGACCGGGGCCAAGCACCGGCTCGGCCGCGATCTAACCGGGCGATTCGGGACGGAGGGGTATGCCAAGGAGGAACTGGTGGCAGAGCTGTCCAGCCTTTTCATTTCCGAGCGCCTCGGGATCGGGCTGGGGAAAGAACACGAAGAACAGCACGCCGGCTACCTGCAGTCTTGGATGAAAGCCCTGGCCGATGACCCGAGGACCCTGTTCCGCGCAGCCAGCCAAGCGGAGAAGGTCATGACCTTCCTCGACATCCCGACGTTTGAACGCGAGCCGCTGCCGCAGGTCAAGAAGGAGCAGGACACGGAGCAGGGGCGGGAGGCGGAAGCCGGCCGAAGGTCTCCATCGCGACGCAAGGAACGCCAGGTTGCTTAACGCAGGTGGGGGTTGACCTTTTGAGGTTTCGAGTTAGAAATGAATGTGTCGGGGGAAGTCCCGGCTGAGGTCCGATTCCTCTGCTTCTAACTGATAACTTTCTGAGGGTGAGCGGTTAGGGGGTGGTTGGGTGGTTGGGTGGTTATCCTTGCTGTTTTGGTGGTTTCCGGTGGTTGCTGTCGCCGGGGTGGAAAGAATGCTTAGTTAACCGACCTCAGAAATCACTAACTAGGCGCCATGTTGTTTCTTGAGCTTCTTGCGCTGGATTGAGAGGGGTGGCGAACGCCACCCCTTTTCTCTTTGCAGACCCTTGCGCATCCCCCTTTCTTTGTTAAGACATGGGTATCACTCATCAAGCGGAGGAACCATGGCTGGCAACGTCTTTTCAAATCTACTTCGACCCTTCATCCGTCAAAAGGACACGGAACTTCCAGGCGTGGCTCCTTCTGAGCCGCCTGAACCCCCGGTCCGGGAGCGCTTGGACGATTCAAGCCAGCGGCCAGTGGCTTCAGCGGAGCCGGCAACCCTTTCGCCCGTTGAGGGCCCTCAAAGTGTGCCCTTCAACGATGAGGCAACGGATCGGTTGGGGAGCACTCTGGCCTTTGCTGGTCTGAAGACGAAGGGTCGCTTCGAGGACGAGGTGAGGCAGGCCATCGAAGACGGCGCCGATGTGAAAGGGTATCGCGACTCGCGCGGCGATTCCGCCTTGCATAAATGTCAGGAACCGTGGCAGATGGAGCTGCTCATCTCGGCTGGGGCGGATGTTCACGCGTTGGACAAACAAGGGCGTTCGCCTTTTGATCGCCTGTTGAGCACCTACCAAAGGGAACCCGCTTGGTCCGAAAAACCTACTGCGGAAGGTTTGGCGTTGTTGGCGAAGGCCGGAGCGGATGTCAATGCCCTGAGCCAAGGGCAATCCGCTCTGCATGTCGCTGCGAAGCGAGGGCTTGACGGCGACATCCACATGCTTGTCGATGCCGGCGCCGACGTGAATCTGCGGGCGGACGGGGGAGACACCCCGCTCCACCTGGCCAGCGATCTAGGCGTTGTGCTGCGCTTGCTGGATGCCAAGGCCGATCCCTCCCTGCTGAACTCCAGTGGCGAGCCAGCGCTCAAACATGATCCGGTGCTTTATCGAGAAAACGCTCGGAACCACCGAGACGATTTTTCGCCGCGTGAGCGCGTCGATGCGGCGACCGACCCGATTTTCCTGGCCGAAACGCCCAGCGAGCTTGTCGCTGCGTTGGGGCAGGGCGGCAGTGTGAGGGACACCGATGCGCTGGGCCGAACCCCGCTTCATTACGTCAAAACGGGGGAGATGGTGCAGGCGTTGGTGTTGGCCGGCGCCCAGGTTGACGCAAAAGACATGGAGGGAAACATTCCTGCTCACACCGCGGACGAGCGCGCCATGAAAGAGTTGGTCGATGGGGTGGGGCGAGGCGTTCCCCAGCACCACGTAGAGAACGACAGGGGGGAAACCCCTTATGCGACCCGCGATTACTACCACGAGGATCGGTATTGGGATGCCGAAGCGGAAGAGCAGGCCGCGGAAAAGGCGGAGGAGACGAAGGAGGAGCAAGACCGCGTGCTCAACATTGTGGCCCTCGTTGAGGCCGGCGACGCCAAACGTCTGCTGGAGCAGGTGGATCCCAACGAAGAACTGGTCAGTCGGAACCGAACGTTCAACATCGACGGAGACGAGGGCTGGGCCTACAACAACTATGCCGGCTACAGCGTCCTCCATGAAGCGGCGAAGCAGGGAAAGACGGAACTCTGCCGAGAACTGGTGTTCGCAGGGGCGGACTGGGACAAGGGGTGTAAGCTCGTCGGCGAGCAAGGCTTTGACAACCATGTCAACGGCTTTCGAAACGAGCCTGGCATGAAGCCCATCGATTTTGCGAGCAACCGAGAGACCAAGTCGTTCTTGAACAACGCTGAGAACGAGCTGCGAGCCCACAACCGATCCAAGCTCTTGGACGAGCTTCTTCCCGCTGCCAATGCTTGGAAGCCACCGGAAGGCGGGTTTGCGGCCGACGCCCAGCGCCAGGTCGGTGCGGCCATGAAGGCCCACGGGCAGGACGGCCAAGCCCTGGAAGCCCCTCGCTTGCGAGCGCGCTTCTAAGGCCAAGGGAAAGGGCGGCGAAAGCCGCCTTTTCTTTTCCCGATCCCCTTGCGCAAACCAAACCGTTTGTTATGGGTAGTGCAACCCATTCAAAAAAGGAGGCCTCATGCGCGCGTTGATTCTTTCTCTGGCCCTTGCCAGCCTGCTCCCCCTTGCCGCCAGCGCCGCCGAGCCCCGTAGCGATTCGGTCGCCGTTGCCGTCGGGGTGAATGCCACCGTGATCACGCCGCACACCATCGCAGTAAGGGTCACACACGCCTGGGAGGCGTCCCCCACGGAAACCGCCACCGGGGTTCAGTCCTTCGAACCCATGGAAGCGCCGGGCCGTGGCCCATACGCGGCTTACAACTCAATCTTGAAGAAGAACCCCGCAACACGCGAAAGCGTCACGCTGTGGGTGATTGACGAGGCGCAGCGCTACTACACGCTCCGAGTGACGTATGAGCGCGTCCCATGCCGCGACACGCGAAACAACGGT
Organism: Stenotrophomonas maltophilia group sp. SKK55; assembly: GCF_057179845.1. Taxonomy (NCBI): domain Bacteria; kingdom Pseudomonadati; phylum Pseudomonadota; class Gammaproteobacteria; order Lysobacterales; family Lysobacteraceae; genus Stenotrophomonas; species Stenotrophomonas maltophilia group sp. SKK55. The sequence continues at coordinate 796,918 of NZ_JBXUHP010000018.1, read as the reverse complement.
GTGGATGACAGCGTATGTGCGCTGCGCATCGCTGGCCGCATTCTGCCGTTCTACATGCAGGGCGACGAGCAGGGGGCTTTTGAGGTGGGGGATCAAGTTTTTCTCCGCTCCGAAGGGACCGCGCAGCCAGTGATTACAGAGCTTGAGGCAGCTTCCGTATCCGTAGTCATCGGTGCGGGCAGAGAAAATGTAGCCGTTGGAGGGCAGCGCTGATGAAATGGCTCGCATTTTTCCGCAAGCGCCCCGATGCCGCGCTGAGCATCGAGGACTTCAAGCAATCTCCAGGCCACGTTTTGATGGACGAGAGCGGATACCTGGGCCTTTCTCACGAAGCAGCAGCCCAGATCGATCGGTTGCGCCAAGCCAAGGGCTGGGGCGTGCGCTCTGCCAACGCGGCAACGACCGGCAAAGGGCGGCGCTAATGGGAGCCACATTCAAAAGCATTGCCCACCATTACGGTCACCTCATTCTAGACGGCATGGATTGCTCCCCTGCGCAACCTCACGAGCTGCACCACCTGCCAATGGCGTGGAATCTCAAGCCCAGCCAGTGGGGCCAACCTCTCACCTTCCAAGCGCGCCCTCTCAGAAGTCACCCGGGGGGCCGCCCATGGTGAGCGCGATTCTTTTGCTGACCCTGCTCGGCCTCATGGTCCTGGTCCCTCTCTGGACGCTGAAGCGCTTTGCCGACGCCAAGGCAGCCTGGCAACGGGTGAGGGGCGGTGAGCGAGACGCTCGCACGCACGGCCGCGTCGTGATCCATGGCGGGCTGTTTGGAGTTGGGATGGTGGTCATCGCCGCGTTCTTGGCCCAAGCCACCTTCAGCGTCTGGCACCAGCTCGCCACCGGGGGAGGCCTGTTTGTCCTCGGCACGGTCGCGGTGCTCTGTCTGCTGGCCTTTTTCTGGGGCAAGGGGAGGTCGCGCGGATGAGTGCGTTGACGATGCTGGTCCTTTCCATGCTGGTCCTTGCTGTGTTTCTCTGCTCGGCGGCGTTTCTCTCTTTTATGATCGCGTTGACTTACCCGACCGTAAAGCAATCGCTGGCCCTTTTCTGCGCCGGGAAGCGCGACGCATCGCTCTACGTGGATTTCGCGATTTTTGGGGGGATCTTCGCGGGTTGCGTCCTCACGCTCGCATTCGGGGCGGTGGTAATGGCCCTCAACATTTCCAGCGCTGAGGACGCCGCTCTATACGCGGCCACCTTGCTTAGCGCGGGGCTGGGCTACTGGGTGGGCCGATGACACGCGAGCCGTCCACCTTGTTTGCCCCAGGCGTTCTTCCCGGGCCTGACGGCATCGAGCTGCTCCCCATGCCTGCGGAGATCCAAGCCATCTACGACGCTGCCCAACGCAACACGCCTTTCAGCATGGACGTGGACGACGCCCTGGCCGCGCACCGCAACGCACACGGCGAAGCGGAGCAAATCGAGCACGCTCAGCGTGTGGATCCTGCGGATGCCATGCCCTCGGAGCGCTACCGGGCTTATGTGAGCCAACGCCGCTATGCGGTCCGCGCCTGCATTCAGGCCGGCATGGCACGAAAGGACATCGCAAGGTTCCTCGGGGTGGCTGTTTACACCTTGCAGAAAGATGCTCAAGCCCTTGGACTGCGGTTGCCGGTCTGCCAACGACAACCGAGGAGCATTGCAGGGCACTCGGTTGAGGAAGTGCTGAGCCTGCTCCACGAACTGGGCACCCGCACCCGTGTGGCGGCTCGGATCGGCGTCACGCAGCAAGCGGTTAGCCTGTTTTGCAAGAAATACGAACTGGACATGCCGCAAAACGGAAAGAAGGCGGTTGTTCTGGCTCGGCGCAAAGAGGTGCGCCGGTTGAGCGAGGCCGGCCTATCGGTGTCTGAAATGGCGCAACAGTTGGCCGTGCCATACGCGTGCATAACGGCCGACCGCCAAGCGCTGAAGCTGCCGCGTGTGCGTCTGCCGGCAGAGAAAATGACCCTCTTGGGCTTGAGTCGAGCAGAGATCGAGGCCCTTCTTGCTCGATTCCAGACCATCAAGGCAGTGGCGTTGCATCTCGGAACCAGTGGGGCGCATGTGTCCTCTTACATGAAGAGAGCCGGCCTCAAAGCGCCACGGGACGGGCGATGCCGCCAGGCCACTACACCATCGACCGACCGCAAACCGCTGAAGCTTCCGGGCATGCGTAAACCGGCGGAGAAAATGACCCTCTCGGGCTTGAGTCGAGCAGAGGTCGAGATCCTGCTCGCCCGATTCCAGACGGCCAACGCTGTGGCTCTGCATCTTGGGGTCAGCGCGTCGTCTATATCTGTTTACATGAAAAGAGCAGGTCTCAAAGCGCCGCGCGATGGGCGACGTCGTCAGGCCACTCCATCATGATTCCACGCAAAGGCTTCCTCGGCGGCTGCTCCCCGGCCCAGGTTCAATCCTGGCTGGACGAAGGGGGGACTCAGCGCGCCTTGGCCCAACGCCTGGGCGTCACCCACCAAGCCGTGAACCGCTTTGTCCGGCGGCACCGCCTGGCGGGCTCCGGACGGCAGGCGTTCCGGGACCGCCAAGCCCGCGAGCTCGCTGAGCGTCGCCAGCAGGTGCAGCGGCTGGTCCGAGCCGGGCTGACCTCGGTCGAGGTGGCCCAGCGCTTGGGCGTGTCGCCGGCCACCATCGGCCTGGACCGCCAAGCCCTTTGGTTGGGGCGCGTCCTGAAAGGGCCGGAGCACCGCACCTTGCGGGGGCTGGCCCTGGACCAAGTTCGGGATCGCTTGAAGGTGGTCAGCCGGGCTCAGTTGGCGCGGGAGCTCGGGGTGAGCAGCTCGGCCGTGTATCGCTACTGCAGGAATGCGGGCCTCAGCACGTAGTAGCCGAGACATATCTCCAGGCCCAAGTGCCGATGCGTCGTCAGGCTCTAAAGCCCCGCCGGTTTCTTATTTCGCAAAGCTCATTTCGATCAATGATTTAGAGCCGGATGGTCCCTTAGGGATTGGCCCAAATGCACCCGTTGAAGGATACTTGGAGCCTGTTCGAGGGGATGTATTCGATGCCACTGCTCAACTGGTCCGACCGTGATGAGGACCTGACCCGCTCCGCCCTGACGCCCTATCGACTCTTGGAGCCGGTGGCAAGCTTGTCCTATGGGGAGGTGGACGCTCCCAACATGCTGATCGAGGGCGACAACCTGGATGCGTTGAAGGCGTTGCTGCCTTACTACGCCGGCCAGGTTGGTTGCGTCTACATAGACCCGCCGTTCAATACCGGAGCGATGTTCCCGAAATACGACGACAACTTCGAGCATTCGATTTGGTTGTCAATGATGTATGCCAGGCTCGAACTCATCCACGAGCTTGTTTCAGAGAAGGGATCTCTTTTTCTTCATCTGGACGATAACGAGGTTGACTATGCGAAGGTGATGCTGGATGAGATTTTTGGCCGGTCCAACTTCGTCAACAGGATAACTATCGCTGCCCGCTCTCCTTCTGCATTTAGCACTGTCAATCCTGGTGTATTCAAAGCATCGGAATACATTCTTTGGTATGCCAAGAACAAAGAGAAGTTTGAAGACGTAAGTGCCCGCATTCCACGCGGTGTTGACTATGCCTACAACCTTTGGCTGGAGAACCGGGATTTGCCTGAGAGTGAATGGAGGTTTTCGTCTCTTGCCGATAAATACGCTGAGGTGCCACGGAACGCAAGGATCAAACACCCTAAGTCTATTCTCCAGCACTTCGACAAGTGGGTTCTGAAGAACTCAAGCCAAGTCTGCCGCTTAGCATCCATTAGCGACTCCGGTGCGGGTCAGGCAATCGTTGATCTAAAGAAAGAGTCTCTCAGTCGACCTGGTGAGGTTCTAAAGCTGGAGCGGGGCGAATCGCTCGATACGGTCTACATCTTGGACGGTCAGCAAATCCTTTTCTACAGCAAGAACGTTGTTGAGATTGATGGAGAGCCTGTCGCCTCCTCAATGCTTACGAATATCTGGAGTGATATCTCGTGGGAGGGTATTGCTGGCGAGGGCGGCGTGACATTTAAGAAAGGTAAAAAGCCCGAGCGGCTCCTGCGTCGTTGCATTGAGTTAACGACTAAACCTGGGGACCTTGTTCTCGATAGTTTTCTTGGAAGCGGGACGACAGCAGCAGTTGCTTTGAAGCTCAATCGCAGGTTTGTTGGTATTGAGCGAGGTGACCAGGCGCGAAGCCATTGCCAAGCGAGGCTTGTATCCGTTGTGGAAGGAGAGCAATCAGGTATTTCGAAAGAAGTCGGTTGGAAAGGTGGCGGTGGCTTTCGCTTCTACAAGCTCGGCGTGCCCGTGTTCGATGACGAGGGTCACATCCGCGACGGCATCAAGTTCGAGCACCTGGCCGCCCACGTCTGGTTCGCCGAGACTGGTGCCGCACGCTCCACTCGAGCCCCGAAGCAGTCGTTCCTGGGTGAGCACCATGGGATCGGCTACTACCTGCTGTTCAACGGCATTTTGGGCGATGAGAGCAAGACCGGCGGCAACGTGCTGACCAAGCGGGTGTTGAAAGGCCTGCAGCCCTTTGACGGGCCCAAGGTGATCTACGGGGAGTCCTGCGACTTGCCAAAGGAGCGTCTGGAAGAACTCCAGATCACCTTCAAACAGACCCCCTACGACATCAAGGCACGCTAAGCATGGCTCTCTCCCTCAAGGTGTATCAGCAGCGGGCCCTGTCCAGCCTGGCCCAGTTCCTCGAAGACGCCCGGCTGACTGGCGCCGCATCCGCGTTTGAGAAGAACGTGGATGCCGGTCTGGTCACGCAATACAAACCCATGCCTCATCTGGAGGCCTCGCCCTACGTGTGCCTGCGCATTCCGACGGGCGGCGGCAAAACCGTCATGGGCGCACACATCATCCAGGCGGCAGGTGACGCCTACCTCGAGCGCGAGTTTCCGCTGGTCATGTGGATGGTCCCCACCACCCAGATCAAGACCCAGACGCTGGAAGCCTTCAAAAACCCCCGACACCCCTACCGGCAAGAACTGGACGAGGCGTTCGGGGGCAAGGTCGCCGTGTTCGATGTGGAGGACTTCACCCACATCCGCCCCGCTGATCTGGGAACCAAGGTCTGCGTGGTCATTTCGACGATGGCCGCGCTGCGCGTGGAGAACCAGGAGGGGCGCAAGGTCTATGAGCACCACGAGGACCTAGAGCCCCATTTCGCCGGCAGCGTGTCCGATTTGCCCTACTTGGAGCAGAACAAGGCGGGAAAGGCCATCGCGTCCTTTGCCAATCTGCTGAAACTTCACGGTCCGTTGGTCATCACCGACGAAGCCCACAATGCCAACACGCCCTTGTCCTACCAGGTCTACGAGCGGCTTGGTGCCAAGGTCGTGGTGGAGCTCACGGCCACGCCGGAAGCCAGTAAGAGCAACGTGCTGGTCAGCGTCAGTGCCTTTGAGCTCAAGGGCGCGGACATGATCAAGTTCCCAGTCGTGCTCAAGGAGCACGTGGGGCAATGGGAAGTCGCCGTGGGCAGCGCTGTGGCCCGCCGCAACGAGTTGGGCAAGACCGCGCTGGGCGAGCCGGACTACATCCGGCCGATCCTGCTCATCCAAGCCGAAAACGCCAAAGGCACCGCCACGGTCGAGGAGGTCAAGAAGCACCTCATCGACAACGAGAAGGTGCCCGAGAAGGCGATTGCCATCGCCACGGGCGATCAGCGGGAGATCGACGGGGTGGACCTGTTCGCCAAGGACTGCCCCATCGAGGTCATCATCACCAAGCAAGCGCTCAAGGAAGGGTGGGATTGCTCCTTTGCCTACGTCTTTTGCTCGGTGGCCCAGGTCAAGAGCGACAAGGACATCCAGCAGCTGCTGGGCCGCGTGCTGCGCATGCCGTATGCCACCCGCCGCAAGCAGGAGGCCATGAACAAGGCCTACGCGCACGTCACCACTGCGGCGTTCAATCTGGCTGCCGCAGAGCTCACCAAGTCGCTCATCGACATCGGGTTCAACCCGCTGGAGGCCGTGGGCGCGGTGCTGGCGGATCCCACACCTGGGCCCGGCTTGGACTTGCGAGGCGGCAAGGTCAATCCGGTTCCCGTGACGCCCAAGACCACCATTGCCGTGAGCAAACAACCGGATCTTACTGGTATCCCTGCTCGGGACCAGACCAGCGTTGTTTTCACTCCGAACGAGGAAGGCAAGGGCGGCTCGGTGGAGATCACGGGCGAGGTGGACGAGTCCACCGTGGAAGCGATCACCAAGGCTGTGCCAACCAAGGAGCGCGAGGAAGCGGCGGCTACAATCCAGCGGCACCAGATCGCCGCCAAGGCCGTCAAAGCCCCTAGCCAGAACGGCGCGGTGTTCAGCGTGCCGCGGCTGGGGGTCATGGAGCAGGGCGAGCTGGAGTTCGTGGAGAGCGGCGCCACGCCGCCGGGCTTCACCTGGGACTTGCTGGCCTATCCGCCGGACCTGTCCAGCCTCAAGTTCAACGTCGACAGCCAGACCTTTGAGGTGGACCTGGTCGATTCGAAAGTGAGCTACACCAAGATCGACGACGACGTGAATACCTACCTGCCGGGCTTTGCCAAGGACCGCACTCAAGCGGACTTGGTCGGCTGGCTGGACCAGAAGATCCGCGATCCGGCGGTCAAGCAGCCCGTGCTGCGGGAGTGGTTGCGCCGGTCCATCAGCGGGCTGTCCGAAGATCGGGGCTTCTCGCTATCGCAACTGCTCAATGGCCAGTTCGTGCTCCGACGGAAGCTCGGCGAGCAGCTTCAGATCGCCAAGGCGGAGGCGCTCAAGGAAGGCTTCCAGCAAGCGCTGTTCGGTGCCGACGCCGACATCGTGGTCAGCGACGAGCCCGGTGCGATGTTCACCTACCCGGCGGACATGACCCAGTATCCGGCGCATGCCTACTACCAAGGCGGCACGTATCGCTTCCGCAAGCACTACTACCCCCTCGTGGGCGATCTTCAATGGAAGACCGCTGGGGGCAAGGTGGGTGAGGAGTTCCTCTGTGCCCAGGCCATCGACCAGCTGGATGAGGTGGAGTTCTGGGTTCGCAACTTGGTGGACAAGAGCCAGTTCTGGATGCCGACGTCCAAGCAGCGCACCTACCCGGACTTCGTGGCGCGGCTTAAAGATGGTCGACTGCTCGTCGTTGAATACAAGGGTGGTGACCGTTACTCCGCGGACTCCGAGAAGGAGAAGCGCATGATCGGCGAGCTATGGGCCGCTAAGAGCAACGGCCGAGGTGTCTACCTCATGGCCCAGCTGCGGGACGAGAAGGGCAACAGCATCACCGAGCAACTTAAAGCAGCGATCTCTAAATGATCAGGTGTGAGTGGGGTTCACCCCCGTATTACGAACACCGGAAGGCCGCTTGACCATACAGTGCAAGGAGGGTGTGTGACCGAAGACGAGATCGAACAACGAAAGATTGAAGCCAGAGTGCGCTTGGCTAAAGGAAGCATGGATAAGGCTGGAAAAGAGCTTGAAGAAGCTGAAAGGGTCGCGAAGGAGAGTCCTACACCTTTCAAGCGGAAGCTGGTGAATCAGGCTAAGGGGCGCTACAGCAAGGCCGCGCAAGTTTTTGACAGAGCCGTGGGCGACAAGATGAAGAGAGAGCTTGGGGGCGGTAAGGATGGACCCGGGCGAAGGATGTAAACGGGATGCTTATCGCACGGGCTGATTCTCGGATCGTTGATCGCCCGCTATACGAGCCCGCGATGCCTTGGTTGAAATCCTAGATATGGATCGAAGGCTGAAGCGCATGGCGGATCACGTAGCCTCCCGTTGGCTGTTCTCCGCTAAGGTCTCAAGCTGCGATACGGCGAGCGTCTAGGTTGGCAATGCCCAGAATGTCGAGAGCAAGGAAATGGTCCGCACCACAAACTGGCCCAGCGCGAAGTTGTCCCCCCAGCAGAAGGCCATCGTCGCCGCGCACGCGGTGCTGAACCTGGCAGAAGGCAAGGCCGGCGAACGCGAGCTGCGCAGCCTGCTGGTCAACGAGATCGGCCTGGCCTGGGCACCGTTAAACTGCCTCCAATACCTGTCCGGCAAAGAAGCCCCGGCCGCGCTCACTGCGTTGCCAGACGAATGGCAGGCGCTGGAGCGCAACAAGAAAGACCCCCTGCGTGCCTCGGTCATTTCCTTGGTCATGGTCAAAGACGTCTGCGGCGCTGGGGGCTGCAAGCTCTCCGGCGCCAAGATAGCCGAGCGGCTGGAAGAGCTGCGAACCGCAATGGAGCCCAAATAGCGATGGATCACTTCGAAGGTGTGGTGCTGGACTATCTGCGCGCCGACCGAGCGCTGTTCGTCAACAGCCAGTGCTGCATCCAACTCAACGAAGGCGCGAACCCGGATACTAGCGGCCCGCACTGGTATTGCGACGCCGTCGCGGTCAGCTTCAAGGAGCAGGCGGCCTACCTCTGCGAAATCACCTACGCCGCACGCGCGCCGTCGCTGCTGGCCCGTCTGCGGGCGTGGGACGAGCATTGGCCTGGGGTCAGGGCAGCCCTGGCTCGGGACAGCGGTGTGCCGCTGGATTGGAGTGCCAGGCCCTGGCTCTTTGTCCCAGAGTCCAATGCCAAGGGCATTCAATCCGCCATCGGCGGGCTGAAGAACCTCCCCAGCCCCCGTGTCACCTTCTTGGAGGAAGTGTTGCCCTGGCGCTACCGCTCCTGGGATCGCGGTGCATACGTGGACGAGTCCCCATGACCGATCTCAATATCACGGCCACCAGCTACGCCCTGCTGCAGGGCAAGTTCACTTGTTGGAAGTGCTCGGAGTCGATCGTGGTGACCGCCATTTGGGTGCCTGGGTTCCTCGACAACGAGGACGAGGAGTATCCCGAGGAAGGCGGCCCATCGCTGCTGAAATACGTCAGCGAGCTGGACGTGGGCACGATGGCCCGGGTCAGGGCCGCGGCCCCCTGGCTCAAGCCCAACTGCTCGCAGACGGCCAACCAGACCTACGTGGCCAACCACTGTCAAATCTGCGGCACGCTGCAGGGAGACCATTTCATATTCAGCCCAGACGGCCCGTTCTTCCCCCAAGACCAGGCCGGCGTGGACCAGCTCAAGGTCATCCCAGGGCACGGGCCCCTGATGGCGAGCGCTTCCACGGCGCAGTCGGACTGGATGGGACTGGTCAAGCTTCCCACGCACGCCTGACATCGAGGCAGACGGGATTTCGGCCAAGGGTCTCTACCACTGCGAATGAGGCTGGGCATACTTCTGCCCATCCCTTGTTCCTCGGAATCCTTCTGCTGGCTCATCCCCGGCCTATTTTTTTGCCTGGTGTCAGGCCTCGCCTCGCTGGGCTTGGCGGTCCTTGGTGAGCGCAACCGCCTCCTCATACGTGGCTGCTTTGCCGCTAAGAAGCAGATCCAACGCGACCCGGTGCCGGGCGGTGTAGTAAATGTTCCCCAGTGGCAACACCGTCGCTGGACGCATCGCGGGGCCAAGGGTGTAGACGAAGTGCGGAGAATGGGTTTCCGGCCAATGCGGGTCTACGTCCTGAAGCCGATCAACCGTGTCTACGCGCTCGATGAAGTGGACACTTCGGAACTGCGATAGGTAGCGGAAGCCGATGTAGGCCGGCGGGACAGTGGGCCAGCCATTGCCACCGATGGGATGGAAATACTTGCCCTGCTTGGTGACGACATCGATCCAGGTCAGCTCTTGAGAGCTGGGCATCAAGTCTCGGCTTAGCGAAACCACATAGGCGAGCGAGTCAAACGCGTTGGAGGTCATTCCGTATTCCGATAGGTGCAAGGCGAGCTGGTCCAGCCACAAGCGTTCGATTTGGTTTCTGGTCGCAGCATGAGCCCGCTTCGCCATGGCACGGATTTCAGACCAGGAGAGGTGATCGACGGGGATGCCCTTGACGTCCGCGGGAAGGTGCCTAACGGCCCAATCCTTCCGAGCCGCGCTGACCGAGATGAGCCGCTTGTGCTGCACATTCGAGTCGGCCAAGCGATGGACATACCGGGCAAGTTGCGCATGCGTGGCCACCTGCCAGTGTCGCTTGGCTTCAAACACCAGATGAAAGGCCGTGCCTGAAAGAACCTCCAAATCAGTGAACCCGCGATCCTTCATGCCGAACTCTTGGCTGGAAAGCGCCACCTGTGCCAACGGATCAAGCCCCATGGCACCGAAGAGCTCCGCACGAAGCGCTGCGGACTGCTCCAGGCACCATCCCAGGGCATAGGTGCCCGCGTTCTCATCGCAGCCGGCTAGCCCAAAGCAACTGACGGGTTCTGCCCCCCGAATCAACATCAAAGCCTCCTTGCAGTGGGGCAAGGCATCGCCCCTACTGGGTCGACTGATGTTGCCAGAACTTCTGGTTTTGGGGCCACCACTTCCCCGCGTTGACGCGCCTCATCACGAGCGCGCGGAAAGCATCGGGGGAAGGGGCTGGCCCCTTCCGCTTATGCCTGCACTGGTTGCATCGGGCATGTGCGGCCACCACGTTCCCGGACACGTCTCGGCCCCCGTCTTGCTGGGCCAGCAGGTGTTCGGCGGTGCACTGAAAGGCTTGAGCCTTGCGGGACTTCAGTCCCAGTTCTGATGGAGCTTCGAGCCACATCGGCAGACCGCAATAGAAGCAGCGGCCAGACTGGGCATGGAAGGCGGATGTGCGGATGGATTTGAGGCGCTTGGTCGTCATGGATGGCTCCGGAATCGAAAAAAAGATTCCCGCGCCCCCATTGGGTGGACCTCGGGCACCCGGAGCCTACTGGCATGCGGGCACAACACCGACGCTTCTGCGACCGGCGGTTGCTTTTTAGCTTACTCGTGCCTTCGGTGCAAGCGCTTGGGTTGGCGCCTCCAAATCTTGTTGCCCGATCCTCTTGCGGAAATGGATTTATCGAGTATTGGTGAAGCAAGCCCAATCCGGGCCACTTTCCCTTTCCCTAAATCCGAGGATGATTTTTCATGCGCAAGACCCTTTCTTTTTCTCTGGCCTTGATGGCCGCGTTTTCTGCCGCTTCGGCGTCCGCCGCCGACGTCACCGAAGACTTGATGATTTCTGCGACCGTGAACAACGAGTGCAGCATGCTCGTGACCCAGCTGGGCGGCGGTGAATACAACGGCTTGGCGTCCGGCACGCAGGGCTATTCCAATGGTGCGTTGATGGTTCGCTGCAACCAAGGCACCGCCTTCAGCATCGTGCCCGGCGATGGGTTGAACTACGGCGCCGCGATTGCTCGTCCCAATCACCGCGCCGTGTCCGATGGGGCCGGAAACTTCGTCGCCTACGGCCTCTTCAAAGATCCTGGTGCCAGCCAAGTGTGGGGCAGTGGGGCCGATGCTTGGGAGGGCGTGGGGACCGGTGAGCAGCAGATGATCGGCATCGGTTATGCCTTCTACGATTTGAACAAGGTGCCCGGCGGGACCTTCTCCGACACCATTGCGGTCACCCTGACTTACTGACCCTCAAAGGGTTTCTACCAAACCCCCGGATATCTCCGGGGGTTTTCTTTTGAGGGTGGGTTGACAACTTTGAATGTTTTGGTTGGATCAAAGGAGGTGATCGGTTTGGAGGAGTGATGTTGAAGCGTTTGTTGGCCGTTTCGTTGTGCTCATTGTTCGCCGTGCCTGCGTGGGCGGGAAATGTGTCGTTGTTTCCCACGAGCATCGTGGCGCCGGCTGGGGAAAAATCGGGCGCGTTGACCTTGGAAAACCACGGGGACAGCCCCGAGCGCTTTCAGGTGACGGTGCTGGACTGGTCCCAAGATCCCAGCGGGCAGGACGTGACCAGCCCAGCTACAACCGTGCTTGCGGCGCCGTCCATTGTCGAAATCCCACCTGGGTCCCGCCGGGCCGTGCGGTTGGTCCGCACCCAGAGCGTCGGCGCCCCCGGCTACTACCGCGTGCTGCTGCGCCAGTTGCCCCAGCCGTCCACGGCGGGCCAAGTGCAGTTGTTGATCCACCAGAACCTGCCGGTGGGGTTTGAAGACGCCAAGGCCGGTCCTCCGGTGCTCACGGCCCGCTTCACCGCCGACGGCCTTCTGCTGACCAACACCGGTTCGACCGCTGCGCGCCTGACCGCCGTCGGTCCTCAAGGCATGCCGGCATGGCGCGAAGGGGCGTTGGGATGGGTATTGCCGGGGCAGAGCAAATCCGTGGAGCTCAAGCCCGGCCAGCGAGCCGCCTCGGTCACCGTCACGGTCAACGGGACCCCCGTCGCCGTCCCCGCAAACTAAGGGCAACGCATGCGGCGGGGAAGCGTCCTGGGCCTCGCGCTGGCCCTGTCCATCGGCAGCGCGCACGCGGCCATCCCAGACGGGGTGGAGCCGGTGCTGGCCGCGCCAATCCGGGCCAACGGGCTGCCCGCGAAGGACCCCGTGTTGCTCTGGCAGCAAAGTGGGGCCTGGGTGGCCGAATCCACGACCTGGCAGCAGCTCGGCGTGACCCTTCGCCCGGGCGAGGAGGGCCAGGACCTGACCGACCAAGCCTTGGGCGTGACCGTGGCTTACACCCCCGAGAACGCCACCGTCCAGCTCACCATTCCGGCTGACCGCAAGCCGGCGCAGCAGCTCAGCCAGCACGGCACTCCGGTTTCTCAGGTGTCGCCCGGCATCGGTGGCTTCTTGGTCAACTACAACGTCGCCACCCAGATTGCACGCGGCCAACAGGCCACGTCCTTGGCGCTGGACGCGCGCACGGGCGGCCGTTGGGGTGTGGTCTCCACCACCGGGCAGCTCAACCAATCCCCCAATGGGTTTGGCATGCGCCGCGGCGTGACGGCCTGGCAGAAAGACGACCTGCAGCGCCAACGGACCTGGCAAGCCGGCGATGTCTACGCCACGCCCCGCATCGGCCCCGTGGCGCTGGGCGGCATTCGCCTCGCGCAGGACCCGGCAGCCCTGGATCCGCTCACGCCGACGTGGCCCGTCCCGACCTTGGGGGGCATCGCGTTGGATCCGGGGCAGGTCAAGGTCCTGTCCAACCAAGCCGAAATCACGCGCCAGGACGTCAAGGCCGGCCCCTTCACCGTGGACGGTCGAAACGTGGCCCTGGGAGCCAGCCAAACGGCCGTGGTCGTGCGCGACGCCTACGGCCGGGAAACCGCCGTTTCCACTGCACGCCTCTACGTCGCCCCAACCCTGCTGCGCCCCGGGCTCTCCGCGTGGGAAATCGCCGCCGGCCAGGTCCGCGAAGACGAAAACCGCTACGGCACGGCCGGCGTCAGCGCTTCCTGGGCCAAGGGCGTCAACGACCGCTGGACCATCCGAGCCGGTGGCCAGCTGGACGAGAACGGCAAGGGCAACGTCACCGTGGGTTCCACCTGGGCCCCGGGCACCTGGGGCGTGCTCGACGGGGAGGTGGGGCGCTCAAGCGACGGCGGGACGCGTTGGGCTGCTGCCTACGACTACCGAGGGCCCACCTTTGGCCTGCGGCTGGAACACGAAGAAAACGACGGTTTCTGGCGACTGCAGATCGAGACGGCGCTGCCCATCGCTTCGCGCACCCAAGCCAGCGTTTCCTACCGCCCGGATCGCCGCTTCACTTTGCGTGGCATCTACAGCGCCATCGACACGGGGCGCTCCAGCCTGGCCTTCGCTTCCTTGGGCGTGAGCGCGAACCTGGGCACTGCAGGCCAGGTGTCCGCCAACGTGCTGAAGGACCTCAACGGCGGCGATCTCCAGGTATCGGCGACCTACACGTATCGCTTCGGCAGCAAGGCCAGCGTGGGTGTGCGGGCCCGCCAGGCCCCAGGCCAGGATGCCCTGACCACCCGAGCGACCTACCGCACCGAGGGCGGCCTTCGCGTGGCTGCAGAGCACACCGAGGGCGATCAGGGCAGCACCCAGGCCACGGCGGATGCCATGACGCGTTACGGCGACGCCCGGATCATGCTGGACCGCTACGACGGGCAAACCCAGGTGGCGGCCAACTTCTCCGGCGCCGTGTTCCTGGACCACCGCGGCGTGGCCTTCGGGCGACCCGCCTACGCCAGCTTCGCCGTGGTGGATGTGCCGGGCCAAGCGGGCGTGCCGGTGCGGGTCAACGGCGCACCGGTCGGCCAGACCAACAAGCAAGGCCGCGTGCTGGTCACCGACGTTCCCTCCTTGCTGCCCACCACCGTCAGCCTCAAGGACAAGGAGCTGCCGGTGGGCGTGGAGATCGGGGAGACCGAAAAGCAATCGGTGGCCCCCCGCCAAGGCGGTGTGCGGGTGACCTTCCCCGTGCTGACGCAGAACGCCCGGGCCTTCACTCTGACAGGGGCCAGCATCGCGCCGGGCACCCTGGCATCTACGCCGAACGAACAAGCAATGGTGGGCTACGACGGAGCGCTCTACCTGGAACACCCCGAGCCGGGGATGGCCGTTGAGGTGTCGGACGTGTGCAAAGCCGTGTTGCCGTCTCCACTGCTGGGCGTGGACGAAGTGGCGAAGTTAAGGTGCAACTAGCCGCTCAGATCTCCCTCGCGAGTGGGCGGCACCCCTAGCACTCTTGCCTTTGCAGCAATGACTGCGCAAACGGTCAACCCACATTCCGGGCAAACCGCAGGCTTGAGGAGCCTCTCTGGCAAGATAGGAACGATGGCCCCGCATTCGCAGCGCAGCCCCAGGGCTTCGACCTTCTGCACCCGTCGCTCCGGGTCCCCCTTGATGGCCAAATAGCTCGAGTTGCACTTGGTATTCGGGCAGAAAACGGGCTTGTCCCCCGCTTGCTCTGCCGGGCCGAGAATCAGCACATGGCCGCAGTCGACGCATTTGCCCGTCGCGAGATCCTTGCCGGCAGCGATCAGCGTCGAGCTCGCAACCTCTTCCAGCTCACCGATGAGAACACGGAGCCTTTCGATCTTCGGCCGTGCGTTCGTCAGATCTTTGCGCAAATGGAGAAAGCTCCCCAACGAGTTGTAGTAACTGCGAAACTTGCCCCAAGGAATGCGTTTGGCCTCGCCTATCGGCAAAAAATCCTTGTCCTTGAAAGCGGCCTTCAAGTCAGTTGAGGCGAAATCGAGGTCTTCGGGCAGCGGCGTGACCGAGATGGAAAAGCTGGCTGTTTGATCAGAGTTGGGGTCGAACGTGGCCAGCATTTTGATGATCTGGTCCGGTCGCCATTCGCGAGCAAGCTCGGTGGAAACGTCTTCACCGTATGCAGCCAAGTTCTGATAAGCCACAGATTCCAAGCAGAATCGTAGTTCCAGCGCGGCGTAGATGAATGACGCGTCATCGCCCCTGCTGATTAGTTCTTTAGCCGTGCTTAAACGTTCCGCGATGTTGTAAAGGGCCATAATCAAAGGTTACTCGATTGGAACTCGGGATCAAGTTAACAGCCGCCTGTAGGCACTATCTCCCAACGAGATTGCCTAAATGCGTGGGCGGGACTAGAGTTCGTGGAAGGGGGGATGGCCAGACCAGTTGAGAAGGAGCGCCCAATGCCCATCAGGGCCGTGGTGTATGTCAGCGAGGCATCCGACGCGTTGCGCGGCGATCTGCTTGGCCTCCGGAGCGGCAAGCTCCAGGAGCTGGTCGACGACGCAACTCGATTTAACCGGGACGCAGGTGTCAGTGGGGTGCTCTTGTTCGACGGCACGCGCTTCCTCCAATACATGGAAGGCCCCCCGGACGGGTTGGACGTGGCGTTCTCAAGGGTGCTCGGAGCCTCGAGTCATCACGATCTGATCGAACTGCAAAGAGGGACGATCAAGGATCGCCGCTTGCCTTACTGGCCTATGCGCTGGTTGCCTGTGGAAGTCAAAGAGTTGAGCGAGGTCGCGGTGGGCGACTGGGCTGGTTTCAAGGTGCGCGGGGATGGAGAAGCGTTGAACGCAACGGCGATCGACCGGCTGCTGTTCCTAGTGAGCAGACGCGCACTGGTAGGACGATGAACCAGTGGCGACCGCCTGGCCGCGCAAGGAATCCGCCCCCTACGTGCAGCCCAAGTCTTCGTGGATCGCCGTAACAAGCTGTCGGAAGCGGTAAGGCTTCGGGAGAAATCGAACGTTCTCGGGCAGCGGGGGCAGCTGCGAGCGTTGAAGGCCAGACGCGAGCATGACGCGGGCCTGGGGTTGAGCAACCGCGGCTTCCGCCGCGACCTCCAGCCCGTCGGCGCTGTCCGGCATGTTGAAGTCGGTCACTACCACCGCGAACTTGGCGCTGCCGCGCAGGAGGACGAGGGCCTCGTCCCCGTTGCTGGCGGGAGTGACTTGGAAGCCCTGAGAGGTCAGGGCCTCGACGACGACGCTGCGGAGATCGTCTTCGTCTTCAACAAACAACACGTGGATCGGCATCTCAATGCTCTGGTGCGGGGAAGCAAAGGCTAACGCGGGTTCCCTTCCCAAGCTCGCTCTGGAGCTCGGTGAACCCGCCGGACTGGGCCGTGAAGCCAAACACTTGGCTCAAGCCCAGCCCGCTGCCCCTTCCAATGGGTTTGGTGGTGAAAAACGGTTCAAATACCCTGGCCTGCTGGTCTGCCTCAATCCCTGAACCGTCGTCTCGGATGCTCAGGCAGATGTAAGGTCTTTCACTGGTGTTGGGCAACGTAGGATCACGGGTTTGCCGCGCAGACGCCGTGATGAGGATCGTTCCGCCCTTCGGCATGGCGTCGCGGCTGTTGCACACCAGGTTAAGGATTGCGGCCTCCAGCTGTGCCTTGTCCAGCGACAGGGTCGGAAGGCCCCGGGAAACTTCGACGGTCAATGCGATCGCGTCGCCGGCGGAGCGGCGCAGCATCGCTTCGCATTCGGCCATCAAGGCGGCCAAGTCGACTGCCTCTGGCACCAAGGTTTGTCCCTTGCCGAAGGTCAGCAACTGCCGAGTCAGAAGGGCCCCGCGCTCGGCGGCCCGCTGCGCGGTATCGATGAGCTTGGCCACGCCTCCGTTTTTCACCCGCAGGCTGATGAGGTCTAAACAGTTGGCCACGATGGTCAACAGGTTGTTGAAATCGTGGGCCAAGCCGAGCGTGAACTTGCCGATGGCCTCCATCTTCTGCGCCTGCAGGAGATCGCGCTGGGCTTGGAGCAGCTGCTCCTGCGCTTCGTGGCGCTGGGTGATGTCGCGGGTGATTTTGGCAAACCCCACCAGTTCCCCGTCTTCCCAGATGGGATCGATCACGACGCTGGCACGAAAGCGGGTCCCGTCCTGCCGCAATCGCCAGCCCTCGGCGACGTAGCGCCCTTCTAAGGCCGCGGTCCGCAGGTTTCGCTCTGGTAGGCCGGCTTGGGCCTCCTCGGGCAGGTAGAAGCGGGAAAAGTTGGTGCCGACCACGTCGGCAGCCTGGTAGCCCTTGATTCGTTGCCCACCCGGGTTCCAGGTCTGGATCACCCCGCTGGGGTCGAGCATGTATAGGGCGTAGTCGGTGACCGAGTTCACCAGCAGGGCAAACTGCCGGCTCTCGTCCCTCAAATCGGTTTTCGCTTTCGCTGGTTGGTTCATGGGTCATCCTCTCGGCAGGGCCACCGAAGGGCGACAGAGTGCGCAGTGTAGAAGAGCGACGGCCGTCATCCTTTTGCGCCCTCTTAACAAATCGGGCGAGCCCTCGGGCCACACTGTCCAATCGTGGCACATCCACTCAGAGCGCTTGTAGGGAGAAAGTCATGGGATTGGACGGCAAAGCAGTAAGGGTTCTTCTTGTAGAGGACGAACCCACTCTCATGATGGTCTTGGAGCAGGCCATTGCCCAAGTCGGCTACGACGTCTCCAAGACGGCCGAAGATTTGCCCACAGCCTTGGTATGCGCCGAGGAGGCGGCCTTCGATGTTGCGGTGCTGGACGTCAACTTGAACGGGGTCGAGTCTTACCCCGTGGCCGATCGCTTGGTCGAGTTGGGGGTGCCGTTCCTGTTTACGACCGGCCTTGGGGCCAACCGGCTGCCCGAACGCTTCAAAGGCACGCCCTTCCTTGAAAAGCCGTTCCGCCTGAAAGAGATCGCCGCCGCCCTCCAGTCCCTTTGCCACGAACTGGAGGTTCACTGAGTTTCCGGGCCTTGGGCGCCGGTCGGGACCTTCGGGTCCCTTTTTTTATTTCAGCGGGGCCTCGACCTGCTGGTAGGTTCCCACAGTCTTGCTCATGCCCAGAATGTGGCCCTTCGCGGCCTTTAGCACTTCGTCCCGCGTCGCGCCGGCCTTCAGATCAAGCACGGTGTCCAAGGCCAACAGCTGGAAGTGGTAATGGTGCGGTGGATCGCCCACAGGCGGTTTGGGGCCGAAATAGCCCACCGATCCTCGGCTGTTCGCCCCCTGCAGCATTCCCTCCGGTTTCAGAAGCCGCGGATCGACCGGCAGGCCCTCGGGCAGCGATTGCTCGGTGGCTGGGATGTTGTAAGCGACCCAGTGAACGAAGGGTTTGACGTTGGCTGCATCCGGATCCTCCATGATCAGCGCATAGGACTTGGCACCAGGCACCGGGCTCCAAGAAAGAGCGGGCGATGCATCGTCGTGATACGCGCTGAAGCGGGGAGGCAATGCTTGGCCCGAGGAGAACGACGGGGAGCGGAACTCGAACGTGGCGGCTTTGCCGATCCGATCCTTGGCCAACGGCACGCCCGAGCCTTGATTGACTTGGGCCATCAAGGGCCCGCTAGGCACTGCGGTCGCGGGGGAGGCGGACGCTTGGCCTGGGCCGTAAGTCACTCTGTAGATGACGCCGTTGGCATCGTCGCCGACCAAAAGTGCACCGCCCTTCGTCATCGCCAGACCGACGGGCCTTGCGATATGCGCCTGGCCGTTGTCGACCAGGAAGCCGGTCAAGAAGGGCTCAAACCCGACCGGCTCGCCGGCGTCGAAACGAACCCGCACCACCTCGTAGCCCGACGCAGGCTTGCGGTTCCAGGAACCGCGCATCGTCACGAAGGCGTCCCCCCGGTAAGCCGTCGGGAACTGCTGGCCGGTGTAGAACAGCATCTGCATGGGGGCCGCGTGGGCTGTGTAGCCGAGCACCATGGGCTCGCTTGTCGCCGCCCATTGCTGTTTGCTGATCTGCCCTGGCGGTGTGCTCTGGGGATTCACCCCGTCCTTGCCCCAGATGTGGGGCCAACCATACCTCTTTCCTTTCTGAATGCGGTTGAGCTCCTCGGGCTGCTCATCGTTGCCCAAGTAGTCGATGCCGTGATCCATCCCCCACAGCTCCCCCGTTTTGGAGTCCCAAGCAAAGCCGATGGTGTTCCGCAGGCCGCTGGCAAAGATGGACCGGCTCTTGCCATCCGGCGAGGACCTCAGCAGCGCCGCATGCTCGGGATTGGTCTCGTTGCACGCGTTACAGGACGAGCCCACGCTGATGTAGAGCATCTCATCAGGGCCAAAGGCCAGCGTGCGGTTGGGGTGCTGACCGCCATCGGGCAGGTCGTTGATGATCCGTTCCTCTGGACCCAACGTCCCGTCCGGGTGTATGGGGGCGCGATACACGTCGTTGGCCGTGGCGACATACAGCTGCCCGTTGGCGATGACCAGGCCGTGCGCCCCTGGCCGCGAGAAGACCACCTTCGGTTCGGCGTCCAAGGCTCCGTCTTCATTGGCATCCTCCAGCAACAGCACGTCGCCTTGATCTCGACGTGAGACATAAATCCGCCCGTCTGGTGCCACGGCGATGATCCGCGGATTCTGAAGGCCTTGCGCAAGGGGACGCACTTGGAAGCCACTGGGCACCGTCAGGGCCTGAACGCGCTCGGGCGTCGCATCTACCTTGGCGGGTTTGAACGTATGGACGTTGGCTTGGACGTCGGTTCCGTCCCCCTGCTGAGCGAAGGCGAGGGAGGGGGCCAAGAAGACGAGCAAAAGCGCGGAACGGGTCATGAGGATGGCCTGGCGCTGAGGAGCGTTCAGCATGTGGCGGGAGCGGTCAATGGCCTGCGAATGCGTTGCATGCGCGCCGTTCACCACGAGGGCCATCGATCTCCAGGCCCACGCACCGCCGGTCTGAGATGCTCCGCCGTTCGCCAAGCCTTCACTCGGGGATCGCTTGATCCGCATCCCAGCCTCGATACGGTAAGGCTTCGCCCGACACGAGAGGAAGACATCCATGGCAGAGCTCAAAGAGAACCTGTTGGACTGGCTGCGCGACGCACACGCGATGGAACAGCAAGCCGAAACCATGCTGAAGGGGCAGGCTTCGCGGATCGAGCACTACCCAGTGCTGAAGGCGCGCATTGAAGAGCACATTCAGGAAACCATTGGCCAGCGCGAACGGCTGGAAGGGTGCATCAAGCGCTTGGGCGGCTCGCCGTCGACCCTCAAGGACGTGATGGGCAAGATGGCAGCCTTCGGTCAGGCCGTCGGCGGCATGACGGCCTCCGACGAGATCGTCAAAGGCGCGATGGCCGGTTACGTCTTCGAGCATTTCGAGATCGCCTCCTACACGGCCCTGATCGCCGCAGCGAAGACGGTGGGCGATGCAGAAACGGCCCGGATCTGCGAAGAAATCCTCGTGCAGGAAGAGGCGATGGCCGACTGGCTGGCGGCCCACCTGCCCGAGGTGACCGAAGAGTTCATGGTGCGCGACGCCACGCCGGGCGTCGAAGCCAAAAAGTAACCGCTGCGCCGCGCCGGCCGGGTTCACGCCCGGCCGACGCGGCCGGGCCTACAACGAAAGGCCCTAGGATTGGAGGCGGCTGGCATGCCCAGGCCCATCTGGAGTGGTTCGTTGTCCTTCGGGCTGCTCAACGTTCCGGTGTCCCTCATGTCCGGCGAGCGTCGCATGGATCTGAGCTTTCGCATGTTGGACGCACGAAACAAAAAGCCCATTCGCTACGAGCGGGTCAACGCCGAAACCGGCGAAGAAGTGCCTTGGAAGGACATCGTCAAAGCCTTTGAATACGACAAGGGCAGCTACGTCGTCATAGAGAAAGAAGACATCGCCGCGGCCGCCCCCGAGACGCACGAGTCCATCGACGTGGAGGCCTTTGTCGACGCCGAGAGCATCGGGCTGAGGTTCTTCGAAAAGCCCTACATCTTGGTGCCCGGCAAGAAGGCCGAAAAGGGCTATGTCCTGCTCCGAGAGACCCTGAAGGAAACCGGCAAGGTGGGCATCGCCAGGGTGGTCATCCGCACGCGCGAATACATTTGCGCGGTGATGCCCGAAGGCGATGCGTTGATCATGATCCTGCTTCGCTACCCGCAGGAGTTGGTGGCTCCGGACGAATACAAACTGCCGCAGGGGGGGGCGTCGGACTACCGGGTTGCGCCCAAAGAGCTCGAAATGGCCAAGCAGCTGATTGAGAGCATGACCTCTGAGTGGGAGCCGGACAGCTACCAGGACGAGTTCCGCGAGCGCCTGTCCGACATCATCAAGAAGCGGGTGAAGCAGGCCGGAGCCACGACCACCTTCGAGGAACCGGAACATCGCGAGGACTCGGCGACCAACGTGGTGGACTTCATGGCGCTGCTCCAGAAGAGCTTGGAAACCAACAAGCGCACCCCGGCGAAAGCAACGCCGGTGAAGACCGCCTCCAAGTCCTCCACCAAAGACAGCAAGCCTGCCAAGAAGGCCGCCATAAAGAAGGCCCCAGCAAAGAAAGCCGCAAAGAAAGCCCCCGCCAAGAAGGCTCTAAAGAGCGCCTGATCACCCAAGGAGAATCCCATGAGCGACGACAAGAAGAACACCGGCAGCCCGGACCGCGACCGCATCAACGTCAACGAAGACTACGAGCTGCAGTATTGGACCAAGGCGCTGGGCGTGTCGGTCGATCAGGTCCGGGCCGCTGTCAAAGCCGTTGGCCCCACCGCTGCGGCCGTTCGCAAGCACTTGGGCAAGTAACGTGGCGCCGTCATGTCCTTGGTCGAATACCGTCGCAAGCGCCGCTTTGACCAGACCAACGAGCCCGAGCCTGGCAAAGCGCTGCCGCAAGGGCAGCGCGCCATTTTCGTGGTCCAACTTCACCACGCCAGCCGCCGGCACTACGACTTCCGGCTGCAAATCGGCGACGCCCTGAAGAGTTGGGCCGTCCCCAAGGGCCCTAGCTACGACCCCAAGGTCAAACGGATGGCGGTCGAAGTGGAAGACCATCCCGTCGACTACGCTAGCTTCGAAGGCGAGATCCCCAAGGGGCAATACGGCGGTGGGCACGTGGCCCAGTTTGATCACGGCGTTTGGGCCACCCAAGGAGACCCAGAGGCACAACTTGCCAAGGGTCACCTGCGATTCGAGCTGTTCGGCACCAAGCTCAAAGGCGGGTGGCACTTGGTCCGGTCCGGCAAACCGGCCCGTCAGCCGCAGTGGCTGTTGTTCAAGGACGACGATGCGTATGCGAGCGATCTGGAAGCGGACGATCTGCTCGCCGATGTGTCGGCGGCCCCAACGGCAGACATCAGGAGGGCCGGCGGCGGTAAAGCCGACAAGAAGAAGCTCAAAGCCCTCCCTGCAAAGCGTGCGCGACGGAAGAACTGGGCCAAGAAGGCCTTGGCCCTGCCCAAAGCGAAAGAGGCGGCTCCGCCTTCCGGCCCCTTCGAGCCCCAGTTGGCCAAGCTGGGGGAGGCCCCGCCGCAGGGCGACCAATGGGTCCATGAGATCAAGTGGGACGGGTATCGGATCCTCGCAACGGTCGCCGATGGGGCCGTCCGGCTCTGGTCCCGCAACGCGTTGGAGTGGACCGACAAGATCCCCGAGATACGCGACGCCGTGGCGGAGTTGGGCCTTACCTCTGCTGCCTTGGATGGCGAACTCATCGCCGGATCGGGCACCAAGGAGGACTTCAACCTGCTCCAGGCGACATTGTCCGGGGAGCGGCAAGGCGCGCTGGCCTACGCGCTCTTCGACCTGCTCCACATCGATGGCGTGGACGTGGCCGCAGCACCTCTGTTGGAGCGCAAGGCGCTCCTGCAGGAGCTGCTGGCGGGCCAGGCCGGCCACTTGGCCTTCAGCTCTCACGTCCAAGGCGACGGCAACGAAGCCTACCGCCTGGCTGGCGAACAGCACTTTGAAGGCATCATTTCCAAGCGCGCCGATCGCGGCTACCACCCCGGCCGCAGCGACGACTGGCGCAAGACCAAGCAGCTGGCCAGCGACGAGTTCGCCGTGGTCGGTTACACGGCCCCCAAGGGCAGCCGCAGCGGCTTTGGCTCGCTTTTACTGGCCAAGCCCGACGCCAAACACGGTTGGCTCTACGTGGGCCGGGTGGGCACCGGGTTCTCCGACGCCTTGATCAACGACGTGAGCAAGAGGATCCAAGGGGGAGGCAAGAAGCCGACGGCCTACGTGCCCACCGAGGACACCGATCTTCGCTCTGCCACGTGGTTCGAGCCGCGCTTCGTGGTGGAGGTGTTCTATCGCGGCATCGGGGGGCAGCAACTGCTGCGCCAAGCCTCCTTGAAAGCCGTGCGGGCCGACAAGGAAGTGAATGATTTGGCGGATTCGGATCGCGCCGCCCCGGCGAAACCGGCCCGTGGCAAACGGGCATCGGCGGCGTCTTCTGCCCGCAAGACCGCCGCAACGCCTCAAGTCGAACGCGTGCCCCCCAAACTGTCCTCCCCGAGCAAGGTCCTTTTCCCTGGCGACGGCTATACGAAGCAAGACGTTTGGGATTACTACTCGGCAGTGATGGATCACCTGCTGCCCGAGGTGATCAACCGGCCCTTGTCGATCATTCGCTGTCCCGCCGGCACTGGCAAGCCTTGCTTCTTCCAGAAGCACCACACCGCCGGGCTGGAGCTGGTGGACTCGGTCAAGCTGAAGGAGGACAGCGGCATCAACGCCCACTACCTCGTAGTGCGCGACGCGGCCAGCTTGCTGGAGCTGGTCCAGTTCAATGCCCTGGAGTTCCATCCGTGGGGAAGCCACGCGGAGGAGCCTGACCGTGCCGACCGGGTGGTATTCGATCTAGACCCCGGCCCAGATGTGCCTTTCGCGGAGGTAAAAAAGGCTGCCACTGATATCCGGAAGCTTCTGGCCCAACTAGAGCTGGAGTCCTTCCTGCGGGTATCCGGAGGCAAGGGCCTTCATGTCGTGGTGCCCTTGAATCCCGGGTGCGACTGGGACCTGACCAAGCGCTTCGCCAAAGGATTCGCCGACGCGTTGGCCCAGTCGGAACCTCAGCGGTTCTTGGCCACCGCCACCAAAGCCCTTCGAAACAAGCGGATCTTTGTCGACTACCTGCGTAACGGTCGAGGTGCCACCGCAGTGGCGTCGTATTCCCTGCGGGGTAGACCGGGCGCGCCTGTCGCGATGCCTCTGGCGTGGAGCGAGCTGCCAAACCTCAAACGGGCTGACGCGTTCACGATCAAGGACGTGCCGGGCAAGCTGAAACGTCGCCGCAAGGATCCCTGGGAGGGCATCGATGCGTTGAAGCAGAACTTGTCGAAATGGGCCCGAAACGACTAGCCGCTATCCCCGCGGTCGTGTCCGAGCGTAGACGGGCAGACGCGAGCGTCGTTGGCAGCTGCCGAGCACGTGATGAGCACGCGGGCTTGATGCCGGCTCCTGTCCAATGAGCCTCATGCAGTGCGATGCTCCCGCTCCGACCCCGGTGACCGTCTGGACCATCGGGCATTCCACTCGACCTTGGGACGAGTTCTTACGCCTGCTGTTCGCACAAGGCATCTCGGCGATCGCGGACGTGCGTCGTTTCCCAGGATCGCGTCGTCACCCTTGGTTCGCATCCGAGCAGATGGCTAAAACGCTGCCAGCGCACGGCGTGGAGTATCTTTGGATTCCTGAACTGGGCGGGCGGCGCAAGGTGCAGCCGGATTCGCCCAATGGTGCGTGGGACAACGCCGCGTTTCAGGGCTACGCAGACCACATGGCGACCGCCGAGTTCGCCGGCGGGCTATCGAAGGTGCTTGCGCTGGGGGGCGAACATCGGACCGCGCTGATGTGCGCGGAGGCACCGTGGTGGCGTTGCCACCGACGTCTCATCTCCGACCTGCTGACGCACCGGGGCCATGAGGTGCTGCACATCGTGTCCCACGCCGAACCCAAACCGCATCCGCTGAACCCGATGGCGCAGGCCGTCGGGCCAGCGCTTGTCTACCCACCGGCTCAGACGGAGCTGTTCTGAACCAACCAGTAGGGCGATCGCGTGTCGGGCCCGCCCGGCGCATTTTCTCCCTATCGAAGCTATGCGGACATGTCGGCTGCCTTGCAGTTGGCGCGCGCTTGCCGCACGGTGTTGTTGATAGACGACGGGCAGCCGCGCAACCCTGCCTGAATCGGCTTAGGCGGTCGTCCCTGGTCCCAGCTTCAGGTAATGGATCGGAGGCTGCCCCGTCAGAAAGTTGGCGTTCTCCTGAGGGATTCAGACTGGCTTTCGATCTTCATGTCTGCCATGAAGTAGTCTGGGATGGATGGTGAAGCGCAGGTTAGAAAACGATGCAAGGGGGAGGGGAGTGAGGAGTGCTCAGTATGATTCGCTTTGCAGCGCGCTCGATAGGATACATGGACGGCAAGCGCTGACGGATTTCGCCTCGGATTGGGGCCTCCACCGCAGTCCCAGCGAGGATGGCACAGTGGAGGTATGGAAAGGCGCGGCGATGGGGGCCGGCGTTGAGATCTTGTTGCTTCCGCCCGTGTCCGCTTCCAGCGACTGGGCCATCTCGACGCTGGTCACGGTCGGAGGCCGGGTCGAGGATGTCAGGCGACGTCCGTTTCGGATCTGACGAAGAGTGGCTGCTAAACGCCTACGACGGCCTTCCTTGGTGCAGCCAATACTGGGTCAGCAGGGAGGCGGCGCGCCGGTTCGCCGACGTCGACGCCAAGCCAGGACCTGTCCCACCACGGCCGTGAGCAGCAGCAGGGCATTGGTCACCACAAACACCGTTGACCCCAAAAGTGCACTGTAGGCGGTGAACAGGGTCGACGCGGTCATCTGACCGACAAACAGCCATTTGGAGACCGTTTCCGGATGGGGAGACTGCCACTGTTTGATCATTTGCCGGACCAACGTGGCTATCAACACGGCGGTTGCAGTCCAGCCAAGAACATCAGGATGCATGGCCGCTCACCCGTCCTTTGGGTCGTGGACAGTTGAACCGTCTTGGCCGTGCGCCGGGCGCTTATGAGGCTCCTCAATGATTTCCTTGTTGAGGATGCGAACCTCGCCCACCATCAGCAGGCGCATGTCGCGCACGATGTAGTCGGCCAACGCCTCATCGGTGATGTCATCACCGGCGATGTCCAGCCGGAAGCCTTGGCCCTGAATCCCGCCCCCGTTGCTGAAATCAATCTCGAAATCAAAGCACACCCGCTTCTCCATGTTGCCCTCTCCATCGGTGAGACTGGGCGGCACTGAAAGGCCGCTTACTACGCTTAGAAGGCGATCATCGGCGTAAGGAGGGCAGCCCACAACTGGCCCCATGCCCGGATCTGAGGGCAGGCTCTCTGCCGTTCCCGCTTTCGGCGGTCGTAGAGTTTCATGTCCGCGCGATTGATGGTATCGGCCACCGATTCCGAGGGCCGACCAATGGCGCAACCGCCGGAAAAAGCGGATCGGTGCAGGTCAGCGTGGCCGAAATAGTGCGGCGGGCGTTGAACGATTTCTGACCGTGCCAGCACCCGTGGTGGTGCCCGTGTGCGACAAGATCCTGGCTTGCGGACACTACATCCACGGTCGCCAGTGGAAGCACCCGGAAACCCTCCGGGCCGTGTTTGAAAGTCGGCTCTACCTGCACCCGGCTGATCCGTCTGACGACACCGCAAGCGCTTGGAACTGGGTCAAGGCATGCTCGCCAGCGCAAGTGTGGACGCGCATGGGGGCTCCAACCCCAGCAGAGCTTGAGCGGGTCATACAGGCCGATACGAAGGCCCGAGATGCATTGCTTGCTCCGCGCTTGGAACTATCCGAGGAAGAAACGAGGCGATGCTTTGACGTTCGGTTGATCGCCGGACTGGCCATGACCGTCGCCCGGAAAGGATGGCCAGGGGCGCCATTGATGCATGGCGCGTATGGCCGCCACTGGATCATCGAATCGACCGCGAGAAAGAGGGAAGATATCCTTCTGCAGGACATCGGATTGCGTGTCTGGGCCGAGACGATGGCCATGAAGGCCAATCGCGCCACCCAGCAGGCTGCATCCGATAAGACACGGGGCTCCGAAGGGTTCTTGGTGACGCACGAGGTGGGGAGCTGCTGAAGCCGTTCCTGGGCGGGCGGTTTAAGAACGGCAACATCCACGTCATCTTCCACAAGCACGCCTTGCACCTGGTTGACCGCCTGAACGCCCGGATCGCGGGACCGCTGCCCAAGGCTTTGCCGGCGCCCGGTTGCCCCTGGACATTGCGGCATTGCATGGTGGAACGTGGAGGTGGGCACGGCCGGTCCCCTGAACCGCCAAGGGCTTGCTCCAGTGGCCGGCGGAAGGCATGCCCTCAGTGACTTTTGAGGGTGAAGCCCCGTGGCAGTCGCCACTGGAGAGCCGGGGTTGGGCCGTTGAGGGTTTACAGTAATCTCGCAAAACGGCAGGATCGGGGTTTGACCAAATCCAAGGGAAAACCGTGGCACTGACGCTCGAAGAAATCCGCAAGAAAAAGGCTGAAGCGGAGGCCTTGGTGGCCGAAATGGAAAAGGCCGAAGGCGACGCGCTGGCGGCCGAAGCCGGGGCCAGCTTTGCAGGAGTCTACGAGACCTTGCAGCAGTTTGCGCAGCATTACACGACGAAGCAGAAGAACGATCTGAAGGCGCTGCTTGAGCCACGCAAGGCGGTTTCTGCAAGCGCCGGCATCAGTCGCGCCCCGAAGTTCCAGATCCCGGACGGGACCACGTGGGCTGGCACCGGGCGGCAGCCCAAGGCATTCCTTGCGTGGGCCGAAACTGCTGAAGGCAAGGCGTGGAAGAAGAATAACCCGGACCAAGAATGGCCGGCGCACCCGTATAAGGCCTGACCGGCATTACAGCGTTGCAGATAGAGCCCCGGGAAACCGGGGCTTTTTTTGTGGGCGTTGAACCAATGACAGCCACGCTCAGGCTGGGGCGCAAGCCCCGGCCCCGAGCCTTTCTTCCCCGAAGGGGGCTCTTCAGGCGCGGCCCAAGCCGCGTTCTTTTGAGCTCTTGAAGACAAAAAGCAACGTCAAAAGTAGCATGGAGCAAAAGCGCTTTGGGAAAAAAGGCAGGTGGGGCCTCGGCTTCCGCCGGGCCCGGCGCTTGGCGGGAAATGTGCTGCGTTTCAAGTTTTCCATCGATCTGCGGCCCGTTTGGCGGTTTTGATACTTAGTCAATAAAACGTAGACGCAAAGTATTGCGATTTTTTGGGGGTGGCTTAGTTTGCGTGGGTAGCGAGGGAGCGCCCCCTCTTCAAAGGTTTTCGCATGATTGCTTACGTTATTGGCCGGTCCGGCTTACTTGCCCATGGTTATCGGGGGTTCTTCTAATGGCCCACCACCACGCCAGCCCCATCCAACTCCAGACGGGCGAGTGGGGCGCCCGGGTGCCCGCCCCGAACGTTCGGAACGGCGACAGGCTCACTGTGGTTGCCGGGAGCGGCAGCTCCTGGGAAGCCGTCGTTGTCGGCGTGGTTTGGCAAGGCCCGGAGGCCGCGATTTGCCAAACGGCTCGGGGGCTCATGCAGTGTGGGTGCTGCGGGGAAGTGGGGCAGAAAGGGGCCTACCCCTTCTCAACGTATCCGGCAGAAATGCAGCGTTGCGACGATTGCGCGGGTTCGGCATGAAGACGCCAGCAACGAGTCGCCGCAAACGCTTCTACGCATACCAGCGCCGCTCGGGTGGCCAGTGCTACTTCGACAAAGCCATGCACGCCCACCTCCAGCGGTATCCGCACACCATCGGCCATTACCAGCTCACACGCTTCCTGGGCACTTCCGCGTTGCTGACCGCTGAAGAAGCGGCCGCCCAAGGATGGATGGCCAAGCCGCACGGGAGCCCTGCATGACCAAACGCTACATTCTCCGCCCCCCAGAACGCTTGGTCGAAACCATCCACGAGACGTGGATTGACGCGCCCAGCAAAGCCGCGTTTCAAGCCCTGGCCGCCGCGCAAGGCCTGAGCATGCGCGCTGCACTGGCTCAACTCATCGAGCAACACGCCCAGATTCGAGAACCGTTTTCCCCTCGACGCCCGACGCCGTGGACCGGGGAGGGGTCGAAGGGGCGAGAGCGCTACAGGGCCGCGCTCCCCAGTGTGCAGCTGGGACTCCATGCCGTGACGGCCCTGCAGATTGACGCTAACCGGGCTGGGATTCGTCTGACCGAGGCCGTCCGCCAGCTGGTCTGGCTATGCATCCAAGCCAACGCCTGATCCCTCGGACGCCTTTTGCGGGCATGGGGCCAAGGACAGCCACGCGGAGGCTGGGGGAAGCCCTGGCCCACGTCCTAACCTCCCCGGAGGGGGCTTTTCAGGCGCGGCCCAGGCCGCGTTCTTTTGAGCTCTTGAAGAGAAAAAGGCAACGTCAAAAGTGGCATGAAGCAAAAGCGCATTGGGGGAAGGGCGGGTGGGGCCTCGGCTTCCGCCGGGCCCGACGCTGGGCTGGAAATGTGAGGTGTTTTAGGGTTTTTGTGTTTTCTGCTTTTTTCCGTCAGTTTTGTGTTTTAGTCATAAAAATGTAGGGTCAATCTATTGCGAAAAGTTGGTTTTCTTTTACTTTGAGATCAGAGAAGAGCGCCGATGCTCTTTAACCAAAGGGAACCCCATGTTGACGTTCTTTGCTTTTTGCCTCTTGGCTGGATTGGTCGCCGGATTGGCCATTGCTGATCGACTGGATGCGCTCTGATGAATACCCGCAGCCAAACCCAAGCGCCCGCCCGGTCCTCCACCCCTGGAGCCCTCCTGCGATTCCTGTTCGACGCCATGTCGGGCATGGGAGCGGCCAAGCTGGGATGGGAGATGGTGACCGACCCCAAGGCCAAGCTGTCGGACATTGCCATCGGCGTGTCGCTCTGCCTGGCTCCTGCAGCGATTGCGGCCACTTGGGCGCTTTGCCTGTTCGGCATCGCCCAACACCACCAGCTTTTTTGAAACCCGAACCCCTGACAACCACGGAGGACCTCGCTCGTGCGAAAACTTTTCAACAAACTGCTCAACATCGCCCTTTTTGGCATGGTTCTGTTCGCCCTGGACCAAGTCCCGGAACGCCTGGATCGCATGTCGCAAACCGCCCAGAACCTGGTTCAGCAGGTGGGCTACTCGGGCCCCATGCAGGGCATCCCCTCGGGCGTGCCAGACGGTTACGAGTTCTGATGACCCCCGCACCCTGGCCATCGTCGGAGCTCGTTCGCCTCGCATGGGCGGCACGCCGGGATCCTCTTGCCCGGCAGCACCTGCTTCAGGCGTTCCAAGAGGGGGCCGATTTCCATACCCCTCTGTCCAGCAGCGATCTGAACGACGACCTGTTTGCCGTCCCTGGGGATTGCTTGGCCGGGGTGGTGATTCGGGAAATGACGGGCGTCAAGGACGCCGAAGAGTGGCTGCACGCGTTTCTTCGCGCGCACGAGTTGCATCAAGCGCTGCCACCTGCTGTGGGAAGCGCTGGCAAGCGGCGCTTCTGATGAACGTGAGCACGCAGTAACGGGTGGTCAGGGCTACGCCTTGGGTTTCGCCGCGGTTTCCGCTCGCTTACCGAACTCCTTGCACCATTCGAGCATGTCTTGAACGTCCTTTAGCAGTTCGTCCGGACCCGGAAGCCAACTGGGGGTGTCGGTGGGTTGGGAGTGCTCGAATGCCGAATACTTCGTCATCATCCCGTCGATCAGTGCGCAGTCTGCTGGGGTGATTGCACTGAGCCGCTGTAGCTTGTTGAGCGTGTTGATCTCGCGCCGGTAGCGGTTGATGACGCCAGAACAAAGCTCGTCCTCTACAGAGCGCTCAACCAAGATTCGGAAGTTGCTGCAGGCGGCCTTCAGGGCAAGTTCTTTTAGTGGCGGATCAAGCTTCTTAAGCTGTCCGATGCTGCTGATCATTTGGTTCAAGCCGGATTGTGGCTTCAGAGAGAACGTATTGATCTGCGCCGGCATGCCGGTCCTGCTTCCATCGCGGGCGATCGATTCAACCGCGACCTTGACCGTAGGCTGATCGAGGTTGGCCCGCTGCTTGGCGGCACTCTGCAGTAGGACCATCAGTGACAATCGATGTGTGAACACGATCACCTGGCGATGCTCGGCCAGATCTACGAGGCGTTTGGCGACCGCCTCCTCAAAGCGCTGATCCAGGGAGGAGATGGGGTCGTCGAAGATCACGGGCATGCCCCGTTCAAGGCCCGTCGCGTCGGCCAGGAAGGCTGCCAACGCCACGATGCGTTGCTCACCCTCGCTCAGGATTTCACGATTCTTCTGGGCGCCTTGCGCGTCCTTCAGCTCAACGTAAAACGTGAACGCCCCTTTGCCTTGGGATCGATACGACATGCGGACAGGAAGCGAATGGCCCCCCAGCGCCCGCAACTCGGCATTGAAGCGGTCGCAATAGCCCTTGGCCAACTCCGACTCGCCAATGTCATTGCTTTTGGTCGTCAACTGGCTGGTTGAGGTGGACCGGACAGCGGCTTCCACCGTTCCCACGCGTTTGAGGCGGATCACGTCGGCCCATACCGCATCGCGCTGCTCCGACAGCCACTGTTGTGCTTTCAGCTCTGCTAGGCGGCTTTCCTTCTCCTTCCGTCCCGTCGGGTCCAGCAAGCCCGCCAGCGCGTCGCGATCAGCGCTAGTGGTCTTGACCTTCTGATCGTAGGCGTTGGTCCACACCGACCACTGCACTGCCGGAGCCGCCGTGGCCTCGGCCATGGCTTTCAATCTCGCATGGATGGCCTCAAACAGCTCAGTGGCTTGGGGGGCTTCCAAGCCAATAGCAGCGCACTGGGCCTGCCAGGCGACATCGGTGAGAGGACTGGGCAACGCTTTCTTCAGCGCCGTCAGCGCGTCTTCCGCGCTCTTAGCTTCTGTCTGCAGGGTGTCGTTGAGGTAGCTTTCAAAGCTGGCCAAGCGGGCCTTGCCGTCGTCTCCCAACGGTTGCTGGCAGAGGACACAACGGGATTCGTCCCCAACGTGGGGGAAAGGGTGGTCACGGTAGGCAAGACCTGTCGAATACGCCTTTGCAGCGTCCCAAAGGGTTCGCCACACGGCGTCTCCGACGCCTTTGAGCGGCAGCCCATTGAGGAAGGCCGTGGCATAGGCGGTGGCGGCCTGGCGCTTGACCTCTGCATTGCTGCGGGCATCCAAGAGGGCTTGGGCCTTCTCGCCGTTCAAGCTCTCCTTCAATGCCGAGATGCTTGTGGCCATCTGCGACAAGCGTTCTAGCTCTCCGACGGCCTTGGCGTGGGCCACTTCAGGGTTCGCCTGGGCCAGTGCGGTCTCCAGCGCCAAACGCTCATCGTTCAGTGCAGCGGGGAAGGCGCAACGCTGGTTAATATCCTCTTCGGTCAGTTTCGCCGTCAACTTCCGGAGGACCGTTGCAGCGCTGCTCTGCGCGTGCTCTTCCGGGATGATGGGCAGTTTGCTGGTGAGCTTGGCGGCGCGGGCCTTCAATCGGGTGGCGAGATCGTCTGAGATGTGGATGAGCATCCCGACGAACCGCATCGCCCGGGGAAGATGGGTGGCGGTGGTGGCGCTGTCTCCGAACTCCAGCGCTGTGGCTGAGTCGAAGACCGGGACCGCTTTCAACGTCGAATGGGCACCGTCGGATGCTTGCCAAGTGAGATCAGCAGACGATGTCGTGCCGTCGGATCGGGTCGCCGTGACTTTGATCAAGGCAGAGGCAGCATCGGGATTCTGCTTGAACACGTTGCCGTGGATAGATCCCTTGGCCCGCGCGCCACAAACGTGCTTCATCAAACGGGCGTAGCCCGATTTCCCGGCCCCGTTGGGTCCGTAGACCACGGTCATCTGGCCTTGGCTGAGGTCCAATGCCGCGTCCTCGCCAAGGGCATTGACGCCGCAGATGGAGGAGACCGAGTCGATGCGAAGCTCAGCGGCGGTGGGTGTCCCCAAGATGGTTCCCGGTGCCAACGCCGGGTGGGGAGCATCCAGCTTCTTGGCTGCCTCGGCCAGGCAGTGATCCGCCAGCGCCTCCATCTCCTCTTCGTTCGGCATGCGGCGGTGCTGGATCACCGTGGAAGCGGCCATGCGCAGCCAGCTTGGGCGGCCATTCAACCACTCTTCCAGAGTCGTAGGCGCAGCGGCCCCATTCTTGTTCGCCATCGGTCACTTCCCCTGTGAATGGCCAGAGCCAGGAAGGCTCCGTTCCCCTTCCGCAATAGTGACGCGGGTCACATTTGGAGGCAAGTCGGTGATGGTCGTAGGGGATGGGGAAATGGTTTTCCCGAACGGTAGGGATCAGGCCTCTGAGGGGGCATCGATCTGGGCGGCAGCCAGGGCGGCTGCCAGATCACGGTTCAGTGCTCGCGCTTCAGCCCGCAGTTCGCTCCAGTTCGGCGTCCCGACCGGGCCTTGCCCACGCATCGACGCGAGCCAAGCATGGGATCGCAGCCTGGCCGCTTCCGCGGCTGGCGTCGAGGACTTGAGGGCGTCCAACGCGGCCAACTGGATTTCCAGAAGGTTGATGTCCATCAGCGCCTGCAACTGCTCCGGTGCCATCGGGCTTGGCGCATCCCGCTGCAGCCACCAGCGTCGAAGTCGTTTCAGCATGTCTTCTCTTCCCTGAGATCGTTGTCGCTACTCGGGAGGATGGCCACGCCACGGCTCTGGGCGTAATCCCTCACCTTCGTCAGCAGCTCTCGCTGCTGTTCGGGTTCAAGCCGCGACATCACCAGCAACGTCTCTGCCACTAGATCATTTGTGGCATGGAAATAGGCGACCGGCATGCCAAGTGCTTGGGCCAGCTTTTCCATCGTTGCAGGATCCGGCACGCGATCTCCTCTCTCGTAACGAGAAACCCTGGGAGCGGCGGAGTTTTCCTCGTCCAACCCAAGCACGGCCCCCAACTGTGCTTGCGTCAGGCCCTTGGCCAGCCGGGCCTCGCGCAAGCGGCGGCCAAACGTGTGAGCTGGGGCGAGAGGGGCAGGCATGGGCGATCACGAACCGGGAACAATCCCCAAGTCTGCCGCTTCCCATGCTGCACCGCATTTGCCAAAATGGCAAATAAGGCCATGGTGGCCGGGATCAGGGGGATGCATGAAGCAAGCGATTGCAGCCGTGGCCGTGTGCCTGGCGTTGGCCAGCGGGACGGCCACCGCCCAGGACGGCATTTTGGGAAGGATTGGCAAGGGGTTGATGCAGGCGGGCAAGGACGCCGCCTCGGCCCCGGCGACCAAGCGTTACCTGGAGCCGGCAGGCACTTACTGGGACGACGGCGACCCTCCAGTGCTCGACGGCTACACCCGGATCCGGTGGGGCTTGGCGGCCACCGCGTCGGCCGGTTTCGGCATGTGCGAAGACAACCTCTTTGCCCAGGCCAAGGCCGGCGCTGCCCTGGCACCGGCGATGCGAACCCACTGCATTGGCTCATGGGGGCACCAGTTCAAACGCGTCGGCCTGCAGGGCGATCCGGCGTCTGCGTTTGAGGCCAAAGCGAGGCAGATCGCCTCGACCGACGCGTTCTACCTGCGCCCCTATATCGATGTGGAGCTCGACCCCAAGACCAACATCCTCCACGCCTACGTGTTGGTCATGAACCATGAGTGGTATCCCCGCTCGCCTGACTTTCTTCCGACGGCCGTTATCGGCCCTTCGCCGTTGGGCAAGGGCAGTGCGGTGGTCGGGGTCGAGCACGGCGGGCGCTACCACGCCGCGTTGCGATTGAAGCCGGAAGACGCGGCCGAGCTGCGACGGGTGGGGCGCGACGCCACGGGAGACCGAATCTTTTTCAAGGTCGTGGAGGGCAGGTTGAAGCCCAACGGCCTGCCCGACATCGTTCTCCAAATCGACCGCCTCGAGACCGGCTACAAGAACCAGATCATCGGCATCACCCCTTCCAAAGACAAGGACGCATGACATGAAGCACGCACTGATCGTGGCCGCAGCAGCGGCACTTTTGACCCTGACGGCCTGCTCTGGCGACAAGGGCCCCACGAAGGAGGACGGGGTGAAGGTCGTGGAAGGCTTCTTCACCGAACAGGGAAGACAGGCAACCCTCCAGCGCACCTGGAAGTTTGAGGTCACCGATGCGGATGGCCTGGAGCTCGATTGCGAGAAAAAGCCCAATGGGGATCAAGAGTGCTTGGTGGCAGGGTCCGTGAAGGCGTTGGGTTACATCGGTGGCCAGCCCACCAAGCCCGAGCCGAGCACCCTCAAGCCGAAGCTGCGGGCCCTGTTCCGCCCGCAAGGCGAGGGCTGGCAGATTGTGGAAGTGAAGGACGAAGGGACGTCTGCGGGCTAAACGGGCCGCAGTCCGCCGCTTGACTGCACGCCGGTCCCGATCAAGCGTGCAGCCATCCAACAGGGGAGGACCATATGAACCGCTATCCGCCGCAGCAAGTTGTGTATGCGCCGCCGGGCCCATCCGCGCTGATCCTCCCTAGCGTCATCTTGGGCCCGTTGGGCCTGGTTGGGCTGGCGGCCGGCCTGGAGGTGATGAAGCGCGACTTCTTCATCGGCGTGGTCTGTTGTGTGCCCGGTGCGCTCGTCTTCGCGTTTTTGGCATTTTGCCTGGCGCTTCACATCCGCGCTCAGCGGCTCTGGGACTGGCACGTCCGCACGGGGCGGATGCCGTATTTCCGGAAACATGGGTTCCTGAAAGGGGCGCTGCTCGGTGGCGGGTTGGGCGTGGTGACGGTGGTGGCGGCCGCCGTTCTGGGGTTCAAGTATGCAGAGCATCCCGTGTATGGAGAGGTGGCCGCGATGGCGTTCTACGGCGCGTGGCTGTATGGCGTGTTCCTGATCGGCGTGCTGGCCGTCGTGTTGGGGTGGGTCAAGCGCGCGTGGGATAGAACCGCACTCCCAGCTAACACGCGCCCGCTGGCGTCGCGGCAGGTGAGATGGGTAGGGCTTAGCTTTTTTGCCAAAGTCGGCAGAAGGCGGCATAGTCTTGCAACCATTACCAATCAAGCATTTAGCGGACATCCCCATGGCTAAGAAGGGCAAAGCAGCCAACGAAGCTCTCTTTGAAGAAGACTACGTGCTGCGGTCACTCGGGCGGATTGGCTATGACCCAGATGTAGCGCTAACCGAGTTGGTGGCCAACACATGGGATGCGGGAGCGGCTAAGGTTGCCGTGATCATCCCGGAGGAAACAGGTGGCTTGCTGTCGGTGGAAGATGATGGCCATGGAATGACCGAGGATCAGTTTCGCAAGCGCTGGATGACCTTGGGATACAACCGGCATCGAAGCCAAGGGGCGAACGTCCAGTTTCCGTCGGGGCGTCGCGATTGGGTGCGCATGGCCTTCGGGCGCAACGGCATTGGTCGCCATGGCCTTCTGTGCTTCTCTGATCATTACACGGTCGAAACTTGGACGAACGGCGTTCTCTCAACCTTCGTGATCGGCACTCGAAATCAGCCGTCCCCGTTCTACATCCAGAGCCATGAAACAGGCACCCGTTCCGGCCATGGCACCCGGTTGTTG
Organism: Stenotrophomonas maltophilia group sp. SKK55; assembly: GCF_057179845.1. Lineage (NCBI taxonomy): Bacteria > Pseudomonadati > Pseudomonadota > Gammaproteobacteria > Lysobacterales > Lysobacteraceae > Stenotrophomonas > Stenotrophomonas maltophilia group sp. SKK55. The sequence goes on along the minus strand of NZ_JBXUHP010000018.1, from coordinate 760,646 downwards.
GTAGAGGTTGAACGCCACCGCCCGGATCCAGATCGGATCAGAACGGTCTTGTCGGGACGTTTCCTACACGATCCGCAGTTCATCGTTTCGGTGAACGGCCAGTCCGTCCCTCTGTCTGAGCATGAGGGCCTTCTAGAAGAGCGCAAGATTCAGGTTGAACCAGGCTTTGGCGTCACCGCGTATGTGGTGGACACAACGCGCACGGCCAAATCCACGCGTTACCAAGGCGTGGCATTCTGGGTGAGCAATCGGTTGGTGGGGCTGCCGAGTTGGACCGTTGGGCCAATGGCCGTTCTGGATGGGCGGGTGCGCTTTGCGAAGCGCTATGCCATCGTGATCGAGTGTGGGGCAGAGTGGCTGTCCGAAGTCGAACCAGACTGGTCGAAGTTCAAGAATACCGAGCGCACCGATCGCCTTTTCGAAGCGGCCAACGGGTATGCGCAGGAAATGGTCGAAAAGTTATCGGCCCACTTGATTGAAGAAAACTCAGAGGACGCACTCTACAAGAATCGAGAGGATCTGCGCACGCTGCCTAGGCGTTCCATGCTTGAAGTGGCACAGTTCACGAAGACGGTGGTGCATGACCAACCAGGCATACCGCCTGAAACGCTCAACAAGGTCGTCAAGGCAGTCATAAAGATTCAAAAGGCACGAAGCGGTTCAAGCTTCCTCGACAAACTGATGCAGCTGGATGAGCACGACATCGACGGGCTCGACAGGTTGCTGGGGCAGTGGACGGTGGAGGATGCACTTACCGTTCTGGACGAGATCGACAGTCGGTTGTCCATCATTGCGGCCATGGAGAAGCTCAGCGGCGACCCGGAGGCTGACGAGCTGCACACCCTCCACCCGCTCGTGACGCAGGCGCGTTGGCTGTTTGGTCCTGAGTTCGATAGCTCGGAGTATGCGTCGAACAATACCCTGCGCACCGTCGCCACCAGCTTGTTCAAAGTCAGAAAGGGTGGACAGGCGTTTGCCAATGCAGCGAAACGCCCTGACATTGTCGTCCTATCCGATGCGACACTCTCTGTTGTTGGGACGGAGACTTTCGATACTGCCAGGGATCAGCTGGTGATGATGCGCGATGTCCTACTCATTGAGCTAAAGAAAGGGCGCTCTGAAATCGGTCGCAAAGAGATGAATCAAGCGGCTGAGTATGTCGATGAGCTTGTCTCCAGCGGAGGCATCGAAGGGGTTCCCTTCTTCCATGCCTTCGTGGTCGGTCATTCGGTCGCATCCAATATCTCGACCGTCACTAACCGGGAATACAACGGAGCCCAGCGTGGACGCATCACGGCGACCACTTACAACCAGCTCGCATTGACGGCGAATCGGCGCCTTCATGGGCTCAAAGCAAGAATACCCTCCCGTTATGAGGAGGTCTCTGGTTACGAGCTTGTCCAGAAGGTCATGGGGACGCCCAGCCAAGCATCGTTCGTGCCCCCAGCTGAGTAGTGCACTGTTCCGTGCGTGTCCGACGATTGCCTCTGGCCGCTAGCTCACAGGTCCCCTGCACGTCAGCGTCAGCGACTGGTAATCCACCCGCACGGGGTTGTAGAACTGGCGATACCAGTTGAAAGCGATGGTCTGGCCCACGTTGTGCTCGTTGCACGCCGGCAGGCCTTGCTGGGTGCCAAAACCGCCGTTGGGCGTGCATCCAGGCTGGCCCGTGCAGGTGGTGTAGGGCGTTGAAGCCACCACCGAGGACTCAGGCCACTCCCAGCGATAGGGGTTGTTGCTCTTGCCGACCAGATCGGACGCGCAGGCCTGGCGGCACACGGCCAAAGAGGTGCCGCCGCTGGTCCAGTTGTAGTCGCAGTAGTGCATGCCCATGTTGGAGACGCACTCAAAATCGTAGGAGTAGGCATAACGGATGTTCCCCGCGTCCGAAAGCGCGTTGCATTGCTCTTCATAGAAAGCCGACTCGCTCACGTTGGCGGGCCAGTTGCCAGGCATCGGGGCAGGGGTCTCCACGCGGGTTACCGGCACGTTGTTCAATGCCCATTGCAGCCGTGCTGTCTCCGCTGGAGTCAGACGAACCACTGCGTCGGGATACCAGTATTGAATCGCGGAGGAACCCGAAGGGAGCGGGAGGTCCACGTAATCGGAGGAATACCACGCCGCCACCTGCAAGCTGCCATCGCTGCAGCGCGGGGCCGTGGGCTTGCACGTGTTGACCTCGTTGCGACGGCCCCCCGTATCTGCCCACGCCGACCAGTCGCCGTAAGTGGGGCCGGGCAGGGCGGTGGTGCCGAACGGGCAATGGGTGAACACGTCCCGCGACCGCACCTGCTGGCGCTCCCAGGTGTGCGTGCCGGTTTGGCCTGACGGGCAGGCTTGCGAAGTGGACAGCCATTGATCCCGTTCCTCCTGGGCGGCTCCAGGGCAGGCCTGGCAATCCCTCGCCGTCACGGCCGCCACCGTCTGGGCTTGAACCCACGCCTCGGGATGCTCCCACGCGGCGTCTGAGGTTGGATCCACGTCGCCAGCGGCGCAGACCTGGCGTGTCCGCACCGTTTCCGTGCCCCACGTGCCCGTCGGACAGCTGGCCCGAGCCACCGAGCTTTCCGATTGCCGGCACGGCACCAAGGCCGGCGGAGCCGGGGTGAGGACCGGCGTTGGGAGCGGCTGAGGCACCGGAACGCTGGGCGCAACAGGAAGCGGCGGAACCGCCGGGGAAGGAGCAACCCCAGGGCCTGGCGACACACTCCCAGGAACGCCCGGCACTGCATCGGGCACGCTGGGAGCGGTGGATACGGGGCCAGCCGGTGTCGGCGTTGAAGGGCCAGGGACGGCGGGCGTGGAGGGCAGGGGAAGCGTGGGCACCACGGCGACCGACGACCCGGCGACCAGGCCTGAGTAATAGACGACATCGACCACGGCCCCATCGGCCCCGCACGCCAATCCCGAGCCGGGGACGTCCAGGGTTCCGCCGTTGCCCAACAAAACACTGGTGTTGCCCACGATCACGTCCCGCACGTTCGCGTCGCCCGCAAGGGCGGAGACGAACGGCACGCAGGCCCGCGCAGGAAGCCCGGACAGCCCCACGGAGAAGGCATCCCCCGCCAAGCGCACCGTGGCCGGGGACACAGTCACTGCACCACCCCACGCGTTGCTCATGGTCGCTGCGCTGGCTTGGCGGAAGTCGGCGGGGGCCAGCCCATCTTCAAGGACGTTCAACGTGCTGACGCCGCGGAACGAGCCAACGACGCCATGGGACCGATCAACGCGGTTGGCCAGGTCCCGAACGTTCTCGACGTCCGATGCCACGTTCACCCGGGTGGTGGCGCGGGGGTAGACCCAAAACGCGGCGGCGCCCATTGCGGTGGCAACCCCCAATGCGAGCAGCAACTCGACCAGGCCAAAGCCTGGGGCAGGAGAACGACGGTGAGGGCGAGCTTGCGTTGTCATGCACTTAAGCATGCGACACGAACGCGTTTTGACAAGCCCTAAAAGCAGTTCTTGATTTTAGTCAAAAACCCTTCAAATCAATGGGTTGACAAGGGTTGGCGATGTGGTTGGATCGTGGTGTAGGAGCGGTTTAATGGGTAAACCGACCTATCCACAAAAAGAGAGTGACGACATGAAGATTCATCCCGTCGAGCCTGCCAGCACTGACCTGGCGCATTTCCAACTCCACACCGCCGCGCGGTTCCTGGACCGCACCAATGGCCTCAATCAGCTGGCCGACAAGCACCGCAGGATCCAGCGCTTGGCCACCCGCGCCCGCCATGAGCGGCGTTGGAAGAAGGAAGAGGAGCGCTTCGTATGAGCATTTTGAACATGGCCCTGCTGTTTGTCGGTCTCCTGGGCACCGCGGTGTTCTACCGGGACCTGGTCGCCAACCCCATCTCCGCCGGGCGCGCCCTGGTGCGCTTCTATCAACTGCCGGCGGAGCATCGCCAAGGAAGGGTGCTGCAAGAGGTTTCGAAGACGTGGTGGAGCATCGTGCTGGTGCCGTTCTACGCGTTGGTGGCCTTGGTGCTCATCGGGGTTCTGGGAGGTGGGCAATGAGTGCCGGGACCGAAAGCCTCATCAGGGCCATCCAAACCAACGACCCGCTGGCCTTCTATGGGTGGCTCCACACACTCAAGGGGACGCCCGACCTGGACGCTGGCGTGGCCGGCGATCCTGGCATCACTGCGTTGGGCGTCGCCTCCGTCATGTATGCCAAGGCGATCCAGTCGGACCGGATCCTGGCGGCGCGCTATGCCGCGATGATCGAAGCGCTCATGGACGCCGGGGCCAACCCGCTGGTCCGGATTGGGGAGCGGTTCGTGGTGCGACGGGGGCACACCGGGAAGCTAGAACGTCGTCAGATCTCAGAAGTTCGGAGCGTCGCAGAGGTCTGTGGAGGCGTTCTGTGCCCGGCAATGCAGGCATGGTTCGCACGCCATACCGCGGATTTGATGAACACCCACCTTCACCGCTACCACCCAGCGTTCATCAAGACTCAGCAACCGGTCGCTGAAGAGGTTTGAAGCACGTGCCGGCGGCTACTCGCCGCCGAACGGCGTCGTGGGAGAAGGGGCGGGGAGGGCCACGGCTCCCGCCGCGGCCTGAGTCGCTGAATCCCGGACGTCTGCACGGCGAAAACCCTCTGGATGCAGAGGCCCTTGCGGGAATAGGTTTGCATCGTAGTGTGTTGCACGACCTACCCATAAAAGGAGCCCATCTCATGCGTCTCGTTGTCTGTTGCTTCAAAGGGGGTGTGGGGCGCACCACGCTCTCGCTCAACCTCGCCGCCGCGTTTGCCGGCCAATCCCGCGTGCTCGTCAACGACCGCGACCCGCAATGCGGTTCCGTGGCGTGGTCAGCGATGAGCGACGGGGAAACGCCGTTCACCGTGAGCCGTGCCTCATCCCCAGGCTTCGACCTGGAGATTCAAGACCTGCCGCCCAGCGCCCCAGTGAAAGACCAGCTGCCGGACGCGGACCTCTACATCGTCCCAACGCTGCTCGACGGGGGCAGTTACGTCGTCTACCTGCGGACCATCGACACGCTGCGACGTCAGGGCAAGCCCTTCCTGCCGGTCGCCAACCGAGTCAACCTCAAGCGGGCGGAGCACCGCCGCCGGCTGGAAGATCCCAGCCTGGCAGGCGCCATCGTCATTCCCGAGCGGGCGGCGTTGGCGAGCTACTACGAGCTTGGCGAGACCGTGTTCTCCATGCGCGGCACTGGCGTGGACAAGGCGCGAGAGGACATTCTGCGGGTAGGTCAGGCTATCCAAAAAAGATTGGCCAACCCGGCGCGGGGGCATGCATGATGGAGCTCCCAATGCTGCCCCTGCCGGACCTCATGGCTGCCAAGAAGACCCCCGCCAAGAACGCCGTTGCCAAAGCCCGCAAAGACCTGTCCAAGGCCGCGAAAGTGGTCCACGCCAAGCCGGAACGCACGTATGCGCCGCTCATTGATCTGGGCCAGTTTTCCGAAGGGCAACTGGCAGAGCTGATGGTGGCTGCAGGGGACGCGCCTGGGCGGAGAACCTATTTCGACTACTCCGAGGAGCGGCCCTACCTGCGGGACGGCCAGAGGGTTCATCTGGACGTGGGACGCGACTCCACCATGTTCGACTACCGCGACGAGAACGGGGCGCGTGTGGAGCGAACGATGGTCACCGTGCCGCCCAAGCTCCGGGAGCAGATTCAGGACGTCACCGGGGAAGAACAGCCGATTCTCACCACCGCGCTCATTGCGCTGGCTTCCTGGGCTTGCCAGGAGCTCAAAAAGAGCAAGCGTCGCCTCGTCGTGACCACGGCAACCGATGACCTGGATCCAATGCGGAGACAGGTTCGGAAAGCCATCGTGGGGCGGGCGAGGAAACAACGGTAGCCCTAGGTTGGTAGTGAACGACAGGCGGCCATGGGCCGCCTTTTTTATGGCTGGCGGCGGGTGGAAAGAGCAACGGCAAAAGCGGCTAGAGCAAAAGCGTTGTGGAGGAAAGGCGGGTGGGGCCTCGGCTTCCGCCGGGCCCAGTGCTGGGCTGGAAATGTGAGGTTTTTCAGGGTTTTTGTGTCTTTTGCGGTTGCCCGTCAGTTCTATACTTTAGTCAAATAAATGTGTTGTTTTGTGGTTTACATTTTTTGGGTCTGTCGTAACCTGGATTCATGGGAAGGCAATACCGCTGACCGAAAAAGACAAAAAGGTAACCGCCATGCAAAACAACACTTTCACCATCGAAGCCGACTACTCCACCAACAGCTGGGGCAGCAACTGGGAGTCCATCGACAACGCGGAATACTCGACACTCGCCGAAGCCGAAGCCGGCATGGAAGATCTGGAGCAGAAACTGGGCTGGCGCAACATGCGCATCGTGGATGAAACGCGTTTTGTTTGGGCCTACGGACAGGAGGGCGAGGATGAAGATGCCTAAGCTCTATGCCATCCAATCCAAGCAACCGGCCTCACGCCGGTTGCTTGGGCCGCACAAAGAACTGATCTACGTCGATGAATGCAACGTTCTGATTGAAAGCGATGCGCATGTCTTTGACTTCCGCGAGCTTCTCAGGCTCTACAAAGAAGATTTGGAAAGGCGGAAGAGCAACCTATTTCCGGACACACCCTATGGCGGGTAACCTCTACGCCATCCAACCCAAGCAACCGGCCTCGCGACGGTTGCCTACGGTTCGCATTGCCCCGGACAAGGTCGCTCAGTTCCGGGCTCTAGCTCGCCAGAAGGGGCTTACTCCCACCGCCGCCCTTGCTGCCCTGGTGGCCGCCCATGCCGACATCCGCCAGCCGTTCGGGCCCCGAGTCCGTGCCCAGCATGGGCCTGATGGGATGCGCTACGGAGCGGTGCTGCCCGATCCCAAGGTGTCTGAAGAGGTGGCCTTCGGATTGGTGGAAGACGCCCGAGCTGCCGGTATCTCGTTGGGCGAGGCTATGCGGCAACTGGTGGACCGGTGCCTGGAGCAGAGCCGGTGAAGAAATGGAAAGGAAAAACGGCGGCCTGAGGGGCGCCTTTTTTATGACTTGGGTTCGGAGAAAATGCTTTCGAAAGGAGCAGGTGCCCATTGCTGGGGGCAGGGGTAGATGGTTGGGGGATAGTAGAGCGGTGGCTGGGGCGGAAGCCCCGGCCCATGTCCTAACCTCCCCGGAGGGGGCTTTTCAGGCGCGGCCCCGGGCCGCGTTCTTTTGAGCTCTAGGAGAGAGAAGGCAACGGCAAAAGCGGCTCAAAGCAAAAGCGTGGTGGAGAAAAGGCAGGTGGGGCCTCGGCTTCCGCCGGGCCCAGTGCTGGGCGGGAAATGTGAAGCGTTTCGGGTTTTTGGGTTTTCTGCGGTTGCCCGTCAGTTCTGCACTTTAGTCAAATAAATGTGTTGTTTTAGGGTTTACATTTTTATGTCCTGTCGTAACCTGGATTTGTAGGGGGGGCTATGACGCCGACCCAAAAAAGAAAAGATAACCGCCATGCTCATGCGTCATTTCTACCACTGCTCCCGCAATGCCAACCTGGCCGACCAGCCCTTGGAGCCCTTTGATGGGCAAACCTCTGAAATCCGTGGCCTCTGCTTTTCGGATGGCGAAGAGCAGCATTTCGGGCCCCACAGTTACCAGATCAGCCTCCCAGACGACTGCGATTTTCTCACCGCCAACTTGGTGTGGAACATGAAGCTGGCCGTGGAAGAAGGAACCCGGGCGGTGGGCAGGAATGGCGAACAGCTCCAGTTGACCCTCACCATGGCCGAGCAAGCCTGCAAGGAAGCCATGGCAGAGATGGGCTATGACCTGGACGATGAAACCGTTGAGTTTGTTTTTTGCCGCGCCATTGAGTTCGACGATTGCGATGAGAGCATCGGCGGTGACGATAGCGACTGTTGCGACCCCTGGGATGAGCAGATCGACGGCTGGGGCCTGCAAAGCGTTCGGGCCCTGGTGGCGCACAAGCTGGGCTTGGTGGGGGCCGCCATCGATGATGAAAACGGCCAGTGCTACATCAGCGCCAACCCGGACCTGGTGCTGAAAAAGGTGGAAGAGGACGAGGTGTCTTGAAAGTAAGGGCGGATCAATGGCCGTCCTTCTCTTGTCTGCTCCCCCGTCACCGCTGGCCCCATACACTCTTCCCCATGACTCCACTTACCACCCCAGACGGCCGTTACCTCATCGTCCGAGGGCGCCTCTGGCGAACCACCAACCCGGGCCTAAGCGAGCCGCAGAGGGAGCGACTGGTCCACGAGCTGATGGACGCCCGGCGTGCCGTGAAGTCAGCAAAAGCCAACCAGGATGGGGAAGCACTCGCCGCCGCACGGCGCGCCGTGGACAGCGCGAAAACGGGCTTGGGCGAACGTGGCCCGGTGTGGTGGACGGACGGGGAGCCGGATTGGAACCGGCACTTGGTGAAGAACTCCCCCTATGCGGGGTGGTTCTACCAACAAGCCAATGGTGAGGCGGAGACCGGCGAGATGTAGGATGTGGGCTTGCACCGACTTCCGCCTCATGCGTCAGGGATGCTGTAGCCATGGCAAGGAACAAGCCTATCGATTTCCCCGTGCTCCTGGTCGAGTGCGACACAACTGGCGTAACGCGAGACGACCCGATCATTCACATCATGTGCGTGCTGGTCGATAAGGGGCAGGACGGCAACGCGCATCCTGCTGCCACTTATACCGGCTACCAGGAGGTGGCCACGCCATCTTCGGAAGAGGCCTTCAGGGCACACGGTATCTCAAACGAGCGGCTGAAAGGGGAGAGCCTCGACTTGGAGCAGATCCGCGGTCTGATCGCCCAAGCCGGCTCCATTGTTTCGAGGAGCCCACGGTTCAACGCTAAAAAACTTCACGCGCTAGTGCCCGAGTGCTTGGAGAAGCGTTGGTTCCCCTATTCCCACAGGATTCAGAACTGGCGCTGGGAGCATTTCCCGGCCGTGGCTCGCATGGCGATCATGTGTGGTGAGGTGGAGAACGACGGCTATGGAACCATCCATCACCTGTCCGAGCTCCTCAAAATCGAGGCAAGCTCATACGAGGTGGTGTTTGACGAGGACGGGCCGCCTACGCTGACCGTCAAGTTCGGGAGGCGCAAGGTGCTGGAATGCTTCCCCGAGGCCTTGCTGAAGTGTGTAGAAGGGGATCGGTTCCGCTTCCATGGGAAGGAGGGCTACGACTTCATCACCGCCTACTGCGACTCGGGCGATGCCTTCCGTGACCGCGCCTTCCGCTTGCAAACAACGCCTTCAAACCTGGCGCTGGCTGGCACACGGGCCTACTTGCAGAAGATCAAGGGCAACGAATACGTCATTGGTGCATAGGCCGCATTCCGCGCGCCGAGCGTCAGCCCAGTCTCTCGTTCACCAAACGCGCCCAGGCAAGCTGTAGGGATCTAACCTCATCGGCCCACGCCCGGTAATCGTCCAGCGGCATCGGGGCCTCCTGGCCGCGCTTCACCCTCTCCAGGTATTTGGCCTTCCGGGCCAGCGCTTCTCGATACCGCAACTCCGCTTCTTCCAGCCTGTCCGCCCGTTTCGCAGCCTGCAGCTGGGACAGCCGGCGAACGGAATCCGGGTTGGTGGACAGCACGCGGGGAGCATGAGGCAGCGCCTGGCCTTCGGTCATCGGGACGCGCTTGTGGTTGCTGGCCGGGTCCATGACGCGGTGGCGCCAGCACTCTCTCCAGTCGTCTGCGTCCAGCGGGCCATCGCCTGGCACATCCAACGGCACGACGATCCCATGGGCCTCGATGAGCGCCCACACGGCCCGCAGGAACGCGTCCACCGGAAGCCGTAGAAGGGTGACCTGGCCCTCTGCTAGCACCTCGCCCCCGTCCCTCATTCGTAACGCCAGCAGGGTCTCGCTCAGTGCCAAGGCATCGCCTGACCGGGAGTTCCAGCCCACCATGCACACCCTCTCCCCATCCACCTCACCCGACCACGCATAGACCTGGAAGCGGGGCCTGGCGAAACGCGCCAACAGGTGGGAGAGCAGCCGCTCACGCTTGGAGTGACGCGATAGGGGCGTGAAGTGGTTTTCAGCGTAGAGCAACGCAGAGCGCCGACGCTCCAGCAGCAGGGCCACCCGGTCAGGGTCTGCCTTCGCTCGCCATTCGGACCAGCTCACCACATCGCGCAGGCCCTTGGCAGCAGCGCAGGGACGGCAGGACGGCACCCAGTTTTCGACAACGGAAGTCGGCCCTCCCAGTTGAGCGGGAACCAGCGGTGTAGCCGTCCAGGACTGGGGTGAGGACAGGTCCAGCGGAGCGGAGCAGAAGGCACAGGCGTTGCCGAACTCGACCAGCCCTGCTTTGCGTTGCCACCCGTTGGCCTTGCCTTCCAGCGGGGCATCGGCTCGGGCAATGGAATCCAAGAAGGGGGGCAGCTCAAGCACGGAACACCCCCCAGCCGTTCTGCGTAGGCCGAGCACTTGGATCGCAGAACGGGGGCAGTGGGGCGTTGCAGGAGCCTGAAAAAGATTTGACTAAAACGCTTTGCCGAGCCTGTCGAACCACCCCAGCAACCGCCGATCCAAAACCCAGAGCCCGCTTGCCTGATCCATTCCCAGCCCAGCACTGGACCGCCAATCGCTGATCAAAGGCCGGGGGACAGCGAACGAGAGCAAGGTCAGCCCGCTTGACTAAAACGCATTGACTCAAGGCTTTCCAGGCACCCGAAACGGACGCAAGAACCCCAGCACTCCACCACCCGAACCCCCAAGCAGAGTTGACTAAAACGGATGGAGACAGGGCTTTCCGAACACCCGGGTAGCGTGACTGAACCCAACCACTCACGGGATCCCATGCTGGCCTCCGCTTGACTAAAGCGAACAGGAGCAGGGCGCGGGAGTGGGGAAAACGGCGGTCCCCGATTTCTGAGCCAGGGGGCGCGGAGTCGGTGGGGAGGTGGGGAGCTGGCTGGGTGGGGAGGAAGGCTGCGGGGGCTGGCAGAAACTTTTCCGAGGGGCTGAGCGTGGCGGGGGCGAGGGGCATTCGGGTCTCCGGGTCTGTTGAGGATTGGGGCTTTCCTAAACTTCTACCGTGGAAAATCGGAAGCGCAAGATCGGTGGAGCGAAAACTTGGGGAGGACTGCGGGGGAAGAGGTTGGCTGCCCATTCACCGTTCAAGGTTTTCCGAAGGGTGAAGGGAGTAGGCCATACACAAGTCGCACTGAAGTGTTTTTCCGGCTTGGCTAGAAACGCTGCGCCTTTCCACCCGTCCAGGCCTTGCTGCGCCTTGTTTTCAGTCTTGGCTAACAACTTGGCCAACCGTTCGGCTGAAAAATGGCCGGAACCCCAGAAAAACAGAAGAAAAACGGCTTAGCCCACTTGCGCTTCTTAAATCCTTTGCTAATCCATGGGTGTGGATTTTCATTGCAGGGGGTTAAGTGGGTCGTCCGTCGCTTCTAACCAAATCTTTCAGCATCGCTCCCGATGAGTTGGAGAGCGCGCGGTATTGCGCGAAAGAACAAGGCGTTTCCTTGAACAAGTATTTGCGCCTGGCGGTCCTGGAGAAAAACCGGGGCGTGGTTCAGGGGCTTGAAGCGTCCGATGCGTTGGGCGACATCCGAGCCACGGTCCGCGAATCCGAAACGCGGAATGCCCTTGCCCTAGAAAGCGCGCTGGCGGACTTGCGAGCAGAGCAGAGCGCGGCGCTCCAGGCCAATGAAGAACTGGTGGTGAAAACCCTTCAAGCGTTTTCCCAGTTCCTGGCGCAGCAAGAACCCGACGCCGAAACCCTCTCCAAGCAACCGGCTGCCGAACCCAGTCGAGCTTCTGCTGCTACCTCGGCGTTCCTGCCTCCAAAACTCTAACCCTTTCCCCACTACCTCATAAGGAGGCATACCCATGAAGCGTTTCATCCTCACTCTCACCATCGCCGCGTTGCTGGCTCCGGGGCTTTCGTTTGCCCAGGACAGCACCCGGCCCGAACCCCAAAAGACCAACAAGCTGCGCCTGTTCAAGGCCGGCGGGATTGGCTGCGCTGCCGGTGCAGGCATCGCCCTGCTGACCGGCAAGAAAGACAAGGCCCTGACGGTGTGCGCTGCTGGGGCGATTGTCGGAGGCATTGCGTCCTATCAAGCCCAGCTCAAGGAGTTCCGCGAACTGGAAGCCGAAGCCAAGGCAGCTGGCCTGGATGCTCAGGTGCATACCAAGACCGTCGAAACCAAGGACGGCCAGGCCGAAGCCCTGGACAAGCTGGTCATCCGTTACCCGGCCGCTGACATGCAGCCGGTGAGTGCCAAGACCGGCGCCACGCTGGACAAGCTGGCCGCGTTGCTCAAGGCGAGCAAAGAAAAGCTGACGGTTGGCTTCAGTGGTGCCGATGCCGCCGTGTGCCAGGTGCCGGTCGTTGAGCTGGCAAAGCGCGGTGCGCTTCAGAACGCCACGGTCGATGACCAGTGCGGCCGGGGCGATTACGCCATCACGGTTTCGCCGATCCCCGACGTTCGCTAAGCCAACCGAGAGCTGGGGGGCGAAAGCCCCCTGGCTCAAATCTTTTTCAAGCGCCTGGGAGGAACCATGACACCCGAAGAACTCATCAAACAACGCAAGCAGCGCGAGCTGCTCGCCAAAGCAGCACAAGCCAAGACCACCGCCCCCACGGACGCGGAGAAGCTCGTCAGCGATGCGACAAAAGAAAACTTGAAAACCGCAGGCCGGCTGGCTGCAAGTTTTGGCAAAGCCTTGGCAGACAAAACCAAGCAAGCGGCCTCGGTCGCCGCTGAGAAGGGGCGAGAGGCGCAAGAAGCGTTGGCCCGGCGTGCGGAAGAGGCCAAGGCGCGCAAGGAAGCCGAAGCCGCAGAGAACGCGCGCCTGGAAGTCGAGCGCGCCCAGGCGTTGGCCGAGCAAGAAGCGACTGCCCAGCCCGAGCCGCGGGTGGTTGAGCCCGAGCCCGTTCAAACCGATTCCGCTCCCGAAGCGCCCGAGCCGGTTGTTGAGGAGGTGGTTCCCGAGCCGACAGCAGAACCAGAAGCAGGCCCCGCGCCTGTCATCAAAGAGCCGGTCAGCGCTCCTGCGCCTGCCGTCAGTGAAGCCGTGGACGCAACGCCTGCCGCTCCAGTGCCGGCCGAGCTGGTGGCCCCGTCTGTTCCGAACCCCGAACCGAGCAAGTCAGCTCAAGCCCCGGCACCGGCCCCCAAGGCGACGTCGACCCGGGCCCCGGTGAAACCGGAAGCCCTCAAGGCCAATCCGGCCGGTGAGGCGTCGGCGAAGGCCAGCAACAAGAAGGGCTGGCAACTTCTGGCTGGGTCGGGCGTGGCCGTCCTTGTGCTGGGTGGGGCGTTGGCGTGGTGGACCACTCACCGCTCCAGCGAAACCGTTCCGCTCCAAGACAAACCGGCTGCAGCAGTGACTGCCCCGGCCCCCGTCGCCGTGCCAGTTGCTCCGGTTGTATCCGCGCCGCCCCAGGTCGAGGAGCCCAAGCCCGTGACTGCCCCGGTGGAAGAGAAGGCCGCGGTCGCTGCCCCGGTTGTGGAAGCCCCGGTGCTGGCAGAGCCACCTAAGGCCCAGACCCCGGCAACTGCCCCGGCGTCAAAGCCGGTGCCGGTTTCGAAACCAGCTGCAAAGCCCAAGCCGGCCCCCAAGCCTGTTGCTAAACCCGAGCCGAAAAACGATTGGCAGGACCAAGCCAACAGCGATATCGACGCGTGGGCAGAAAAGATCAGGTGAGGTGCTTGCGCTTATCGAAAGCCTTGCTAGAAAGAATGTGTATCCATGAAAGATGGGAGGAAAAATGTTTGGGTGGTTGTTTACGCAGTATCGAAAGCCCGGAAAGCTCCACTTCGGATCGAAGTGGCTCAACCTGCATGGGCGATTTTTCATTGGTAACCCAGAAAGATTTGGGCTCTCCGATTGCCGAGAGAACGTCCTGACCTCGTATTACTACCTGCGGGCGGACCGGAAGATGCCGGTGGCAAACGATGAGGACTTTGATGCCTGGAGGATGGACGCCCTGCGCGCCAGCCAGGTTCGGCACGCCAGCGAAAAACATGTGTCCAAAGCCGGCTTTCTTGTCACCTCGGCCGCGTGCGTGGCCCTTTGCTTTGGGGCATTGGTCGTCAACAAAGTGAAAGGAACACGCCCTTCGCCGGCGGCGATCCAACTCGCGCCCTCGTTGTCGTTGAACGAGTGCAAAAAGAAATGGACGAGCGGCACCATCACGCCTCAGGAAATCGTGGCGTGTCAGGCGCTATCTCAAACCAACAACAACAACAACGGGAGGCACTGAGCATGTTGCTATCGCTGATGGATTGGACGGTCGGTATTGGCCGCAAGCTGTTCAAGAAGGACGATCAAGCGTCGAGCACGCTGGAGCAAATCATTCTGGACGGCAATGACCGCTACGAAAACTTGGTCGGGCGCTTTGACGTGAGCGACCGCGTGAAGAGCCGCGTGCTGGACGTTCCCCCAGAGGATGTAGATATGGCGGTCCAAGCGGGCGCGGTTTTCGACGAGAAAGAGATGGCACTGGTTGTGCCCGAAGAACTGGATCTGGACCAGTTCCATCCGTGGTGGCCGAAGGTTCCGGAGGATCTGCGCAACACCCAGGCCCGCATGATCATCACCAAGGAAGGACGTCGTGCCGAAGGCTTCGTGCTGGGGGACGACATGGCGCTGGGCGGCGACAGCACTGCAACCTCGCTGATGTATCTGGCCTTCCCGCTGATTGGTGCGGTTCAATACTTCTTGGGCTCGCTCATTGGCGCTTTTAGTTACGTGGTGCTGCTGGCTGCCATTCCTTACTTTGTTGCGTTGAAGCAAGCGGAAGGGATGAAGGAAGCCTTCAAGGGCCTGGCCCTGATGGTGCTGCCCGTGCTGATTGCAACCGCTTCGGCGGCGTTGTCGTCCGCGCTCCACGTGGACGCGGCCAGCATGGGGCAAGCAGCGGTTGACCCGATGAACACGGGAGCGGGGATGATGGCGGTCGCTGCGGGCTTTGCCAAAATGGCGGGCATCGTTCTTCTGATCTTGACCATTCCTGGCCTGCTGTTGTTTGCGGCCTTCCTGAGTGCGGCCTCGCATCCCCACCGGGGCGTGCTGGGGGGGACCGCCGAGCGCTTCATTCAGATGATGAAGTGGATGGTGGTGATCTTGGCCCTTGTTGGGATTGGCTCCCTTCTCCCGGACGGGATGGGCGTGGCCGTGGCGTTTGTGATCGCGGCCATGTATGCCTTGCAGTTCACGGAAGGCAACTTCGTTCAAACGGCCGCTCGCCTCTACCTGCAAAACCTGGACAACAACCTGGCGACCCAGGGTGCCCTGTCCAAGTCCCACGTGAAGGCCCGCGAGCAGCAGGCTGCCGAAGCGTTGCGCGACAAGACCCCGCTTTTGAAGGTGGGTCGAGCGTCTGGTCACCTGAACGACCGCGGCCATGGCTTTGCGCCGGACAAGGGCACGGTGATGATGCTGTCCTGGCGCGACCTGACCCAAGGCCTGATCGTCTACGGGCGTATCGGTTCGGGCAAGTCCTTCAGCGTGCTGCGGCCGTTGGCCCGTCGCTATCGCGAGTCCGCATTAGCCGTAGGACTGCGGAATGAACTGAAGGGGAGCGCCGCGGGCGAGACCGTTCTTGATGCGAAGCGCAGCGGGGGTGGAGCACTCATCCTCGACGCGAAGGACGGCGCGATCATCTCCGATCTGGGCAAGGACGCGTTTGATATCGTCGTGCGCGCAGGCATGTCGGTGGCCCCCTACGAGGGCCTGGAGCCGGATCAAATCACCAAGGCCCTTCGCGGCGCGACCGGCGGCAAGGTTGATGAGAAGTCCAAGCTCTGGAGCGATGGCGGCGACGCTTTCCTCTTCCACACCGGCATCATCCTGAAGGCCGCATGCGAGCACGAGCAGGCCTACCGAGACTTCTGCATCGCCAAGCTGGAAGGGTTGGAGCACGCCCGGTTGATGATGCTGCTGGAGCGGGAGGAGTTGGAGAAGCGTGGCTTGGGGTTGGAAGACCTGGAAGCGGCGCTGGCTCGCGTGGAAGAGCAAATGGGCACTTACGCGATTGTGGCGGAGGCTTCCCGGAACTGGTTCTACACCCCATTCCACCATGCCAAGCTGTTGGCGATGGTTGAGCAGGTGGTGCCGACGCCGCGTGGCGGGGAGATTGCCAGCGCTCGCGTGCTGGAGTTGGTGAACTGGTTGGGGTTGGAGCGCCCGGATACGTCTAGCACTGACGAAGAGCGGGAGGCCTATGCCGCCTACTCCCGGGACTACCACAACCGCTTGGCCACCCGGTCCGAGACCGTCCATCCCGACTTGCTGCGTCCCATGTCCCAGCTGCAAAGCTCGCTGGAATGGGCATTGCTGGGCGTTCCTGCAATGCATAAAGAGCAGCGCCAGTCCTTCACGTTGAACTCGCGGGGGCTCATCGAAAAACTGCTTCGGGGTGAAAAGCTCCGGACGGCAGATGACATCCCGTGGCATTCCGTCGAACGTGGGGAAGTGGACGTCTCTCAGGCGCTTTACGGGAAGTTCGTGGGCTTGTTCCTGCCCCCCACCCAGTTCGGCGAAGCGGGCGACATGATGCAGCGGTTGCTCAAGCAGCGTGTCATGAACGGCATTCGGGCACGCGGGGCGCACGGCGACAAGTGGCGCGAAATGCTGCCGGGCCAAACCGACGTGCTGCTGATGATGGACGAGGCGCATTTGCTGCTGACTTCGGACGACGTGCTGCTCTTCAGCACCTCCCGAAGCCTGGGGTTGATGCCGGTGATCGCGGTGCAGGGCCACGACAGCCTTATCAACACCTACGGGTCGGAGAACGAAGCCGATTTGCTGGCCAACACCATGCAATCGGTCATCGCGCTCAACCACTCGTTTGTCACACGCAACTACTTGATGAAGCGGCTGGGCAAGGCTCAGTTGACCACCTTCAAGGAGCCGACGCGTGGCATCGATTTCTCGGGTGGCTTGACCAACTTCCGCCACAGCGTTCTCAACGACCCGAACCACCCCTACGCAGCGGCCTACGAGCAAATGCTGATGCAGGGCGCAGGCCGCTTGAGCGCGCTTCGCGTGGATCCGGCGACGGGGCGCAAATGGCGCGTCGGGGCTGAAGACACGGTGGGCCAAGAGGAGCTGGCACGGGACATCGACATGCCCACAGGGGGCAAGCGGGAGGTCCTGCCGCTCTTCCTGGAAGAGGAATACCCGGCCCTGACCGCTGCACGCGGCAATGCGATTGTCTCGCTCTGCCGGGCAGGCGTGAGCCGCACGGACTTGGCCGAGATGATGCCCAACGACTGAGCCCAAAAAGGGCAAGGCAACCCTTGCCCTTTCCCAAAATCGATCAATGCTGACCTAACCACCCATTTCCTTGAAGGAGGACTTTATGAGCAATGCCCACCTCGATGCCTTGAACGACCTGCTGGGCGCTCGCGATAAACGGCGAGCCAAGCTGGCCGGAGAGCGTCCAAACGACCACCAACCGCAGAAGAAAGCAGCCTTCGACCAGTCGCTGGCGAAGGACCAGGCCGATATCCAGGAGAAGCAACAAGCCGTGTTGGACTGGGCCAAGCAAGCCAAGCCCGACGAGATCACCGACGCGCGTGAGCGGTTGCACGCACAGGTGCAGCAGCGCGCTGAAGACGCGCCCAAAGACAAGCACGCCCAAGTGGTGTTCAGCACCGTGGACGAATGGCGACAGAAGCGCCAGCAGAAGGACGGAGGGCAATCCTTGGGGGAAAACATCCCCATGCTGACTGCGGCCCAGCGGCAGCAAACCATGGGGCCTGGTAAGTTGGGCTACGCGCACTACGCCGCCAGCGCGAAGAAGGAAGCGGACTTCATGAAGCGCTATGAGGCGGGCTTCGACTGGGACAAGCACGAGGCCCAAGTCCAGAAGAACATCTACCGTCAATGACGGTCCATTCCCCGTGTCGCATCCAGGGCCCTTCGGGGCCCTTTTTGTTGGGCACGTTCCCTTGTTTGTGAGTGGATCGATCTACCCATAAAAGCAAACGGAAAAAGCGGCTCAAAGCAAGAAGCGGGGTGGGGGTTGATCATCTGGGGAAGAGAGAAAAAAAGGTTTGACTAAACATCAAAAGTGTCGATCAATCGAGATTTTTAGGGTTGCCAGTTTTATGGGATGTGTTTGACTGTAATCAGTCAAACACAACCGGGGGGGGCCCTTATGTATATTTTTGCCGATGCTTACGAGTTCGCCGTGGACAACGTGGGGAACCTGCTGATCACCTTGCTTTCGTTTTCGGTGGTGAGCTACGTGGCCGCCAACGTGGCAGGGTTGCTGGCTTGATGGCCTGGTTGAGGGGGGATTTGGAGCAGATGGATCTGCACACCGTTTCGCTTTTCCTACAAACCGGGGTTTTGGTTGGCGCGGCTTTCATCCTCAAGATCGCTTGCTGATTGCCAAAACCGAAAAAGACGGTATGCAAAGGGGATGGAACCCCAACACGACAACCCAGTAGGCAACCCAGGTGGGGGCGATTTCTTGAATCGTCCCCACGAGCCGTTGCTTCATCCCATTCTGCACCCCCTGACGCTGGCCCAGTTCTACGGGAAGCATCACGAGGCCGCCGCGGGCGCCGATGCGCGGGAAGTGTTGGACCTGGCCACGCGGTTTTGCCGAGACGCCCAGGTTTTCGGGGTGGACACCCAGACCGACGCGGGTTTTGACTGGGTGATGACCCCCAGCCGTTTCTCCAACCGCATTTTCCTGGAGCTGGGGCAGGGCGGCCACGCCGCGTTGCTTCAGGTCGATCCAGACCTGTCCGCTCACCCGCTCGACGCAGCCATCCATGCCGGCGTGCTGGGCCACAAACCCCTGGCTTCCGCTTACGCTGTGCTCCCGGCCGAGCAGCGGGATGGGCTGTTGAGAGAGCTGAGGGAATCCATCGACCAGGTCCAGTCGAACCGTTCCGCAGCGAAGCAGCTCCAGGCCCTCCGAGCCCTGCCTGAACTGCCGGTGCCGTCTCAGCCGCCTCTGGACATCGCCCAACTGCTCCGGCGGTTTGAGGTCCCCGATGCCCAAGCCCGGTTGGCGGCGGACCACGTCAAGGCAACCTATGGAGGAGCGCTGACCACGATGCATGGTAGCCAGGTGCTGGCAGCAGCCCATGCGCATGCCCCGCACTTGGGGCTATACGTAGCCCCTTGGCAGACGTGGCTTTGCGAGAACGCCACGATCGGGAACCTGAAGGGGGTGGAGGCCTGTTTGCGCATGCAGGCCGAGCCCAATGTGCCCGACGCCAACGGCGAGACGCCGCTACACCTCGCCGCGCGCCACGGCCACCCCGGCATCGTTCGTCGGTTGATTGAGGCCGGCGCGGACCCCGCCTTGGGGAACCCCCGCGGGGAAACTCCCCTACATGTGGCGGCCCAGCACAAACGCGCGCAGTGCTGCCTGGAGCTCATGGCTGCAGGCGCGGACCCTGGGCGGCTCGACAACGCCGGCCGCAAGCCGGGCGACGCTCACCGGGAGAAGGCACGTGAGCAAGTCCACGATTTATGACTGCTGGAGCTGGACGGTCCCGTCGAGCATCGAACCAAGTCGGGCCGTCCGCTATTGGCCCCAGGCCCTGCTGTCTGGGGCGTGTGTGGCTGGTCTGGTCTTCCCAGCAGCGCTTTGGTTGGGCTGGCAGGTGCCCAGCAGTCACACGCTCATGAACTTCAACCAGGCCCTCACTGGCAGCCTGGCAGCGCTGGGCAACCTTGCCACCGGCACGATCTCATTCCGAGAGCCTGCCGCCGCATTCTGGGAGGTGGCCAAGGAGCAGGCCACGTTTGGCACGTTGGCACGGGTCGGCGTCGCCGCTTGCTTGGCCGGGTGGGCGTCGGCTTGGGTGACGCGGCGGGGGCTCATCCCGCGATCAAATACTTGGCATGTGTCCGGCGCTCAACTGCTACAGGGGAAAGATGCCTTGACTGAGGCCCGTCGCCGTTCGCTCACGAAGAAAGAGCAGGAAGACGAGCTGCATGCCTTGTCGCTGCATCCCGACTGGACCGTCAGCAAAAAGCTGCTGGCCCGTCACCTCTTCATCTACGGAAGCGTGGGCTCGGGAAAATCAGTCATCTTGAAGCACCTGCTGGAACAGGTTGTTCGGCTCGACAAAAAGGCATTCATCTACGACATCAAGGGCGACTTCACTTCGATCTTTGAACGGCCAGCGATTGTCTGTCCGTTCGACAAGCGAAGCTGGATCTGGGACGTGGGCCGTGACGTGGCGACGCAAACCCAGGCTGCCGCGTTCTCCCAATCCATCATCCCCCCGGAGGAGGGCAGCGGCGCATTCTGGGCGTCTGCGGCGCAAGCCTTGCTGGAAGGGTGCGTGCGCGAACTCCAGGCCACGAAGGGCAAGAACTGGGGGTGGGCAGAGTTGGCCGCGTTGGTTGCCCGCCCCGCTGAACTGATGGCTAAAGCACTGTCGCTCTACTACCCCCGAGCCGCCGCTCTCATTTCCAATCCCGATTCGAACACCACCAGCAGCTGCATCGCCGTGCTCGCCAACGGCACCGCGGTTATTGAGCGCCTAGCCTTGGCATGGCCCGAGCGCACGCCCGGGCAGATGTTCTCCATGCTGGACTGGATCAAGGACGACTACACGGGATGCAAGCAGGTCATTGTTCAATCAGGTCCTGATGAGGTGCTAACCAAGGCCTACATCTCCGCCATGATCAACTGCGCGGTGCCGGAAATCATCGGCCCCTCGCTGCCAGATGACGAAACCGGGCGATTCCTGGGGTTCTTCTTCGATGAGCTTACCTCCACCGGCAAGCTCAACATCGAGCCGTTGCTTGCCTTGGGACGCTCAAAAGGCGTGGTGGCCTGCATGGCCGTGCAGGATTGGTCACAGGTCGAGAGGATCTATGGGGACAAGACCGCGCAAGCCTTTTCAGGGTTGGTTGGCACACACATTATTTGCCAGCTCCAAGTTGGCGAGACCCGGGAAAAAGTCTCCCGGAACCTGGGCAAGCGCACCGTGGCTTGGCGGACCCACGACGAAAAAGCAACCGTCCACGAGGAGTCGAAAGCCGTTGTTCCGCCAGGGCGCCTCACGGACGATCTGGGCTTCCGCAAAGGGAAGGCATACGGCCCCGAGCGCTGGGGCATCCGAGCCATCGTCCAGACGACCGGGGATCCGCTCTTGTTGGACTGGCCGGGGGTCAGTTATCCGAAGGTTCGGGAGGGGCAGAAGCGGGCACGGTGGACGAAGCAGGGCGCTCGCCCGGTGGAGCAAAAGCCCATGCCACCGAGCGACGCGCAGAGCGCAGCCGAGGTCCAGCGGGTCTTGAAGATGACCGCAGACCAAGCCGCCGCAGAGCTGGAGAAGCGGGGTGCCACTCCGCCGAAACTTCGCGCCGTTTCTGACGACGAGCTGGAAGCCATCTTCCGCAAGTAGTGGGGTTGTGGAGTCGCTGGGTTTTGGTAGATCTGGAGGGATAACCAGGACCTGGAGGACTCATGATCAACGCCACACTGCTGAAGCGAAACGCCGGGGGGACCAAGGGTGGTTCCGCGTCGATTTACTACCTCTTGGCCCAGGAAAAGCTCTCTGAAGAAGCCGAGCAGGCAAGCATGGCCGTTGGCTACTACAGCCGCTCCGCGCCGAGCAAAGAGGCGCAATCGAAGTTCTACGGCGGCTTGGCCCAGCACCTGGGTCTGGCAGGCGTCCGCGCCACGGAAGAGCTGATGATTCCGCTGACGGATGGATTTGACCCCAAGACCGGGCGAGCGCTATGCCACGGAGCCGGGGATCGCGGCCAAGTCAAAGTCCGCTTTGATAAGACCGGCAAGGCCCCGTTGCGCGACAAAGACGGCAAGGTGGTCACGTATCTTGCCGGCGGGCATCGCATCGGTTTTGACCTGACAATCAGCGCGCCGCTGGATATCAGCGTGGCGTTTGCACTGGCGTCCGATCCGGCAGAACAAGAAGCCATCCATGCCGCGCACCGCAACGCGGTCCAGCGGGCGATGGAAGCCTTTGAAGCCATGTCCGAAACCCGGCGCAACAGGGCCGGGAAAGATGTCATTGGGGTGGATGGGTTGATCTGGAGCAGCCATCACCACTACGCCTCCCGAGCCAATGAGGCGACCGGCGAGATGGGCCCGAACCTCCACACCCACAACCTGCTCTACAACCTTTCCTTGGGCAACGACGGCGAAGAGGCCAGCCTCTCTGCTGAAGAAATCTACCGCTACCGCAAAGCGATGGATGAGGTCTACAAGACCGAGCTCTATCAAGGCATGAAAGCGCTGGGCTATGGGGTAGACCGCATCCGTGAACTGGACGACGACGGCCAGGAAACCGGGCGCGTCTACGCGCGGATCGCGGGCCTGGACGAGGAGGTGACGGATCGCTACGGCAACCGCCGCAAGGAAATCCTGGCCTACGCGGCCAAGCACAACGTGTCTAATCAGCAGGCCACGTTGGCCACGCGCAAAGACAAGGACGAGCCGCCTTACCAGGAGCTCATCGCACACTGGCAGGACACGCTGAAAGGCTTCGACGTATCCACGGAAAGCCTGAAGCAGGCCAAGGGCAACGCGCACGAAATGCAGCAAAAATCCCCGGCAGAACTGCTGGAGCGGCTCCACGAGACGGACGCCATTTTCTGCGACCACAACCTCTTGGAGGTCCTGGGCCAAGAATACGCCGGCAGCGTCACCGTGGCAGAGCTCTACAGCTTGGTTGAAGCGTTTAAGAAGGAGCACGGCCTGGTGCTGGTCAACCCCACGCGCCTGCACGACGACGACAAGGGCGATTCGCTGGCAAGGCGGCATACCCAGGAGCGCTACTGCGCCACGTGGATGCTCCAGATCGAGCAGGAGGTGGTGGCCTTCGCGATTGAGCGAGCCAAGGAAACCCATCACCACGTGCCCCAGGCCGACGTGGACCGGGTGGTGGAAGACTACGAGAAGGCCAAGGGCTTTCAGCTCTCAAAGGAGCAGCGCCACGCGCTGGACCACATCACCCAGGGCAGCGGGGGCGTGGTCAACCTTTCCGGGCTCGCCGGAACCGGTAAAACGACGATCAGTGAGTGTTTTCGGGCAGCTTACGAAAGCCAAGGATTTGAGCTGCTGGGCGTCTGCGTTTCCAACGCCGCGGCCGAGAAGCTGGAGGCGGAAAGCGGCATGTCCAGCGTGAGCATGGCGCAGATGCTCCATGACCTGGACAAAGGAAAGATGCAGTTCCGCAAGACGGACGTCATCGTGGTGGATGAGGCAGGCATGGTCGATGCGCGCAACACCCACAAGCTTTTCAGCTACGCCGCCAAGGCGGGGGCGAAGGTCATCATGCAGGGGGACGTGGAGCAGCTTCAGCCCATCGGGGCTGGTTCCGGCTTTCAGTTGACCAAGCAAGCGGTGGGCGACGCCAAACTCACGGAGATCCGACGCCAGGGCAAACAGGGAGACCGAGACACCGCTCTGTCGTTCTACGCCACCGACGAGCACGGCCAGGTCATCGACTTGAAGAAGGCCAGCCGTTCACGGTCGCAGACCCTCGACAAGGGCAACGAAATAAAGGCCCGGTTGCTCGACACCATCCGCGAAACGGCCACGGAGAAGGAAGCTCGCGAGCGGCTGCTACACGAATACTTCGAAGACCCGGCGCCGATGAGCGAGAAGCTGGTAATCGCCCATACCCGAGCCGACGTGGCCGCGCTCAACGCCGGCATCCGGGCTGGGTTGAAAGAACGGGGAGAGCTGGGCCAGGACGAAGTGGTGATCGAGGCCCGGGACAAGGGGCGCAAGTTCGACCTGGCGTTGTCCAAGGGCGATCAGATCGTCTTCACCGCGAAGAACAAGGATCTGGGGGTCATCAATGGCACCCAGGCCGTGGTGGACAACATCAAGCCCTCAAGGGCGGGCGGCTACGACATCAGCGTGTCCATTCGCTCGGAGACCAAGGGCGACGGGCGGCGGCTGACGTTCAACAGTTTTGAGATGAAGAGTTTTCAGCATTCCTACGCAGGGACAGTGCATAAGAGCCAAGGCCAGGGCAAGCGGGAGGTCTACCACCTGGCGAACCTGGGCATGCTCGACGCCCACAGCGCCCTGGTGGCCTTTACCCGTCTCACGAAGGGTTCCTACCGCATGTATGCGACGTCCGATGACGTGGAGCGGTTGAACGAGCGGCTCGGGTTGGAGCGCTTGAAGGAGACCGTGCTGGACGCTGGCTTGGTCAAGGACACCAAAGCCGCGCAGCGCAGCGGGGCCAAGGTGACGTTGGACGACTTGCTGAAAAAGCAGGTCGGGGAAGTAGAGCAGAAGGCATCCAACCGCCCGGGGCAGCAGCGCAGCGGCGCGGAGGTCAAGTTGGATGCCCTGCTGAAGGAGCACCAGGAGCAGAAGCAAGCGAAGCTGGCCGTGGCGAAGATGAGCGAATCCGAGCGCAAGGCCCGCCAACTGCTGGAGGTGTTCGAGCTGGCACGAGGACAGAAGGCCAAGCCCGTGTTGCCGGTCGCACAGCCCGTCCAGCGCGAGCGGGTGCGCCAGGGCATGGATCGGTGAGTAACGCAGGGTTGCGGCGGAAGCCGCAGCCCATGGCTTTTCCCTCTCAAGACGCTTTTCAGGCGCGGCCCTCTGGCCGCGTTCTTTTCAAGAGCCGGCGGCTACTCGCCGCCGCAGTCTGAAAGAGGAAAGGCGGGTGGGCGTCGGCTTCCGCCGGGCCCCTGCTCCCGTATCAAGCTCGGTTCTTCACGATTCGGTGGTTATGAAGCGGGCGGATAAAGTTGGCAGGTGACGACTTGTCCAAAGGTTGCGCCCTGACTTGGTAGAGGCCGCTTTCGCACTTGCGAAGGAGGTCTGCCTCGTCAGTGACTTCAACCGTTCCATCCTTTGTATTCCCTTGCTTTGCCAGGCGGAAAGCCACGCGTCCCGTGTCTTTGTTCTTCATCATGACAGGAACGACCTTCTTCCCATCTCCGCGGACCAGGTGGAAGGTCTGGGCAAAGCGGTCATTGGTGGTGCTGGTCATCGGAATGCTGTCCTTGGCGACTGGGGCCTGGGTTGGAGTGCTTGATGCAGTGGGGCGTGGGGGCTTTGTAACGGCAACGGTCGGTGCGATTGCAGATGGCACCACAGGGGCTGAGCCAAGGGCCTTAAGAGCCAGCTGCAGCTTTCGCCCTGACGCGGATCCCATGTCCCCGCCCAGCCAGTGCTTGAACTCACCGTTGGCGGGGCTCGGGTGCGCAGCGAAGACCCAGGTCCGGCCCTGCGCAGTGAATGCCACCTCGTTGATGTTCCGGTAGTCGGAGAACCGGTCTGCCATCAGGGCCTTGACCCCTTTGATGTAGGCATCCGTGGTTCCCAGCATCACCACCTTTTCGACGCTGGCAGGCAGCGGGCTCAAGTGCTGCTCCACACAGGAGCGCATGACCTGCCGGGTGAACGTCGCCGAAGCCGCCTTGGGCATGATGGTGCCGCTGGTGGTCAGCTTGCCGTCGATGTCCAGCGAGAGGCCGCAGCGAATCAGCGACGCGGCACCCAGCCAACGGCTTGACGCCGAGAGGGCTTGATCGACTGTCTCCGTTCCCAGGTCGATGCCCAGCGCATCCAGAACCTGGCGTAGGCGAGGGCGCATGCCGGCGAAGGCAACCCCGTCGAAGTTGCCTGACTGAGAGGCGGAAATCTGAGTGGCGCCCTTGGAGAATCCCAGCACAAGAACCGTGGGCTCGCTGGTGCCCCAGTAGCCTGGATTGGCGCGTAGATGCCATGGCCCCTCAACGCGCAAATCGCTGTTGGAAGCGTGGCAGTTTCGGCAAGCCTGCCATCCGTGTTGCAGTGTCATTGAAGCCCCTGTTGTTTGTGAGGGCAACATATTTAGGACACGTTCCGTAGGCGCGCAACAGATTTCTTTAGGCAGTTTGTAGGCGATACGAGCGATTCCTATTTGAGCCCTCGCTTCACCGACCAATCCCAAAGGCCAGCAGCACCAGCAGCAGGACACCGGGGTAGACGAAACACCACTTGAACACCGTCCACCCAATCCCGCTGCTCCCCATGCTCCCACCCCCAGCCGGTGTTGGCGCAGCACCAGGCCACGTATAGCCCGCAGCCAATGACTTCATGTGCCCCGTGGTGCGGCGACGCGGATTGCGGATGATGAGGCCCGGCGGCTTGCTATAGATTCGCCAGCCATGCTGAAAGGCCTTGTAGCGCCACGCGTATTCGTGAGCCTCCGCATTGGCCTGGGTGCCCGTCATGCTCGACAGCGGCACGAACGAGAATCGGCGCCCCTGCCAGCCCCCACGAGCGCTGCGGTGCTGCTGCTCGCGTTGGTTTAAGTCGACGGTCTGCCCCACGTAGCAGCACCCGTTGTCAAAGAACAAGCCGTAGAGATGCCGTGGGCGGGACAGGTATTTCTGATTGCGTTTCCAGTTCAAAGGTCCTCCCAAGATGGGTATACCTACATACCCATAAAAGAAAGATCCGATTCGTCAAGGCTCGCCACGAACAAAGGCCCCGAAGGGCCCTTGCCGAGATACGATCACCTCCGTTTTCCACCACGCAATCGTTTAACGCCCCAGGTTGATGCTGATCCCAAGCCCGGCTACCGGCTTGTTGCCAGAGCCGAAGGACAGGCCCGCCGAGACGCTGACCTTTTCAGACACCCGAGCACCCCAGCCCACGGCCATTGCAGCACTGCCTCCCGAGAATCCCACGCCCACGTTCAGGTTCACCAGGCCAACGGCCGTGCCCCCGTTCTGCGCCGCAGCGGTGGCCATCTGGCTCATCGCGCCGAGTTGCGCGCCCAAGCCGTTGATGCGGCGATCCTGGTGCCGCAGGCGGCGGTCCGTATCGACCCAGCGGTCATCCCACACCTGCTGCATTTCGTAGACCTGCCCACCGTTCACAGCATCCGTGGACCCGCGTTCGATGCGCCCCGGAGCCACGCTGGTCACGCGCTGATTGCCCGCGTTGACGCCCGAAGTGGTCACCGAAGCGCCGCCCTGAACCGTCACGCCGTGGGCGTTGACCGTGGTCTGGCCGACCTGGACCGAGCCCGCGTCAGACAGTTGAACGTTGTCGCTGACCGCCACGGTTTGGGTGCCATCCGCGCTCTCGGTGACTTCGATGTTCTTGCCCGCCTTTACAGTCGAGCCCGTGCCGTTGCCGGCGGTTCCATCCACCCCATCGTTGCCGGCAGGCCCTTGTTCCCCTGGCTCCCCTTTCAGGCTTGCCAGCCAAACTTGTTCATTGCCTTGGAAGCCGTTGGCCAACGCCACCTCGTAAGCGCTCAACCCATCTGCGCCACGCGGGCCTGGCGTGCCCGAGCCACCGCCTGGATTCTGCTCTTGGACAGTCAAGCGACCATCAAGATCATCCATAGCGGCCTCGACAGTGTTGTAGGTGGCTCCACTACGGAACTGAAAGATGGGCGCGACAAAGTTGCCGTTGACGAACGTGGCACCGCCGCCCAGCGCTTGGGCCGCCTGACGGACCTGTCCAAGGTTTGCGACGTCGGTGTCCGAGGTGCCGGCGCGGACGTTGGTGATTCGGCGGGTGCTCTGGCCTCCGTCCTCAGAAGTGGATCCCACGCTGACTTCGTCGCTGGCCCAGCATCGGCTATGGGAGCCCAGGGCGACGCAATCTTGCGCTCGTGCTTCTGCCCCGGCGCCCAGTGCGACAGACTGGCGCGCGTCGGCGACCGTGGAGGAGCCAATGGCGACTGCATGATCCGCGTTGGCTTCTGCCAAGGTGCCCTGAGCCAACGACGAGTTGCCTCGCGACCGGCTGAAGTAGCCCAGCGACAACGAGAGGTCCCCGCTGGCTTGTGACTGGACACCAGCCGCCAAGGAATGGACGCCGGTAGCCGCGGATTGCGCTCCTAGGGCCATGGCCGCTTCGCCCCCGGCGTAGCTCAGCGTGCCTACCGCAACGGCGTTCACCGCCGTGGCATTCGCGGCTTGGCCCATCGCAATGGAGTTCGCGCCGGACGCTTGGGCATTCGTGCCCGACGCCACTGCGTTGTCTGCGGAGGCGTTGGCTTGAACACCGGTGGCGACGGCCCCGTTCCCGGAGGCATTGGCATAGGCCCCCGTTGCAGTGGCATTCGGGGCTAAGGCTTGGGCGTATTCCCCGGTCGCCGTCGAGTTGGGGTCCGAAGCCGTGGCCCCGGTCCCCGTGGCGGTTTGAGCAAACGATGGTGAGGAAAACAACGCGGCCCCCATCAAAGCCGTCAAAATCGAAATGCGAAGCGAAGCCATGAAAACCCTCCGAGTATGGATTGATACTTCATCCATAGCAGGCGATTTCATTTCCGCAAGGCGATCATCCGATCTTTTTCAATGTGTTAGGAAAGGTCGCAAAACAAACCCGACGCGGGAGCGTCCAGTTCCAGGCCATCCGGTTTTCATTGCCCCACGCCAGACACTCCGTTTCCATGCCAGCAGGACACCAGGCCGGAGCCAGCGCCCGGGCCAGCACTTCAGAAGAGGGTGTCCCGGTCACTGGAGGAAACGCGCCCGGCTTGCGTCCCTGCCGGTAGGCCCACTTGGCCTGGCCGCACTCGGCTTTCAGTTCGACGTGGGGATAGTCTTTCGGGTTGGTCCACCGGCCGCCCCAGTTCAGCCCCACGATCTCCGCCAGCTCGCCAAAGCGTTGATAGCCGGCCATTACATAGGCATCGTCCAGGTTCCAGCTCGGCTCGCCATTGACGAAAACGGCGGCATCCAATGCGAGGCCGAAGTTGTGGCAACTACTGTAGGCACCAACCGTCGTGACATTAGAAGCTGAAGCGAGTAGCGCAGCTTGCCGCTCTGGCGAACGGTAGCCCTCGACCGGGCGGACGTCGTAGCCCTCTGCTGCGAGTTGAGCTTGGACGGCTTCAACCTTTTCCCGCAGCGCTGGGGAAACCCCTTTCCACATCCTTTCACTTTTCGGATGGAAGAACCGGTAAATGGCGCCGTGCGGCTTAGGGGTTTGGTAGATCCAAGGGGTGCTGGGCTTGGGTTTGGGTTGAACGGTCGAACACCCGGCCAAGGCCAGGCAAGCCAGGATGGCGGTGATGGTAAATCGGGACTGCATGCTTTCCTCCCAGAAAGATCGTTGGATGCTTTCAGGGATAGTGGATTGTATGGAAAGCGCAAGGCGAAAAAAATAAAAAGCCCCCGAGTCATCCGGGGGCGGGGGCTTAATGAGGCATGGGGAGGTAAGAAAGCATGCCTCATTTAGTTAATAGCACGCATCAAATAAAAGTCAATCCAGGTGACTACGCCGCAATCACCACGATCTCTCCTGTCGTCGCCGCTTCGTTCACAGCGTCGACATCGAAGTGTTCGAGGGCGAGAAGGTCGGCCTGGTAGGTAAGGGCAGGGATGGCTTGCTGCCCCTGTTGGATGAAAGAAGTCACCTTGCTCAGCTGATCTTCGGTGATGCTGAAAGCGAACTGGCGATCCGAGGTCAAGGCCTGCACGCGGCTCCCGTTGAGTTCCTCCAGATCCTGCGCAAGGTTCCGAAGGGTTTCTTGCCCGCGCTCGCGGGCTCCCACCTTGGTCTGGATATGGGAGAGGAACAGGCCAAGGTTCACTAGGCGGTCTTGGAGAACCTGGATATCAATCAAGCGAGCTTCGTTGTTGCTTGCTGCCTTAACTGCGTGGCGCTGCAACACCAGCTTGGTGAACTGGTATTGCTCGTGGAAATCTTGGATCTTGTGCTTGAGGAGCTCCGTGTCGCCTTCCTCAAAGTGCTGTTGGCAAGCCAGGACCAGGCCGCGGAACCTCGCCTCATCCATCAGCAAGCTACGCTCGTGGGCCTCGCTCACCAGCTGAAGTGTCTGGGCTATGCCAGCGGACTGGGACTCGATTTGGCCACTGATCTTGTTGAGCTTTCTACAAACAATGACGAAGCCTGCGGTTGTGACCGCCAGATTCAAGCCAGCCATGGCGAGGTTTGCCATCTGCAGGGCCTGAAGTGAGCCCATGCTCTGTTGGAGGACATCAATGCCGCCCTGAAGGTTGCCCATGCTTTGTTGCATGGCGGCCTGCAGCTGGGAAATGCTCTGCTGGGCCTGCTGCGGGTCGCTCGGGAATACAAGGTGCGCGGCGATCTGGCCCCCCTTGCCAGTTCCCGCGGCGTATCGCACCACGCCACCAAAAACGTTCAGCTCCTTAGAGGCGATACGCGCAAGGATATCTTGGAGCTTGGGCAGACCACGCGCCAGCTCCGCATTGGTCACAGACATGCTTTCAGCCTCTCGGAATAGTGTTGGAAATCGGCGTCAATGCGCTTGCGACGAATTTTGGCGATCTGGAGAACAGCTGGCACTGTAATGCGGAATGCTGGGCCTGTCGCTTCGTAGAGCGAGTATCCCGCGGCCCCAACAGCGACAGGGCCTGCGACAAGCGATGCCGCACGAGCGCCCAAAGCGGATGCAAAGCCTGCTACTCCACCAGCGGAGGCCAAGCCTGTTGCCCTCCCTGCGTTCTGGACTAGCTGTTGCACCACCTTGTCGATGACCGAGTTCGGCGTGGTCTCGCGAGCGCCCTCTGGAGTTACATCGTCGGGCGAGTATTTCCCGATGGCTCCCGCAAGGGCCAACTCTTCGAGAGCATAGACGTCGGCGCCCTCTGGGATCTTGCTACCCAGCTTTTTAGCAACGTCTTTAACTAGCTCCGAGTATTCAACCCCGTAGGACCGGTAGGTGTTCATCAGGGTGTTGCCGCCGAAGTCGCAGATCTCCTTTTCCAGGACATCAGCAATCGACTGAAGGGCCCCGTCGGCCTTTCTCTTAACGATGAGCGCCTTGATGCCAGAGTTGAGCGCGAGCCGCCCCTTGCCGTTGTCGGTGATCAAGTCAGCCAGAACGTCCAGATCTTCACTGCAGGCTTGAGAAAGAAGCTCGGCCAATGGCCGGTTCCGTGGAACGCTGAAATCCATGTTATCCCCTGTATGTTGCCTAACCCGTCTCTCTCTTAGCGTCAGGGCTCTATCTAGAATCGGCCCATCGGATCGGATTCTAACCAAAGCCACCGTAGTCTCGGTCATTGGAGTCGCACCGAAAGAGATCGGAAGTTCGGTCACTGGGAAAAGCGCGTGCATCGCTTCTCGGCCATGAAGAGCGAGGGGCGGGCGATGTTGAAAGTCAAGGCGGTTCAGGGGCCCAACCGCGGCGGCGCCGCTGTCATGATGTCGATCAGCCCATGCGGCTCCTCAGTGTTGAAAGGGTTCAGTCCCCCCAGCGCGTCTAGCGACCGCCATTTGATGTCCTTAGGAGGTCGGGGGATGACTCCAGGATGAAGGCTATAAGCCGGGCCACGGTTCAAGGGCTATGTAGTGGTGGTGTAGCGATGGTGGCCCTCAATGGATAAGTTCTCGGAAAAGGCTCACAAAAACATATAGATGGAATACATACGCCCCTGATGCTTCATCAGCGGGGTATGTTCGGCGGACTTGTCTTTGGACATGGGACTCGTGGATCAGGGCGTCCGGCCGCGCCGGAGGGCAGCGGCAGCGGAGCGGGTACAGGGCCGTCCATGGTAACTGCTGGGGCCGGTGGGCGCCGCTGCGGTTGGTGGGCATTGCCCGTGCGGGGCACACAGTCAGGCCGGAACCAGGGTGATCTGCCGGTGGCTTGCGAAGATCTCCATTACGATCTCGAAGTAGGTCTGGCCCTGGCCTCGTTGCAGGGCGTCCAGCTGGAGCGCAATGGTCCGCGTATTGAACGTGCCCGGGGCTTCCAGCTTGGACTGCAGCCACTGACATGTGGTAGTTCGTCCCAGTGCGGCGCGGCTGTGCTCGATATCACCCCAGATCACCGTGGCCCGGTCGTGGCCGGCCAACACCCCATAGCCGCCATGCAGCAGGTCATCCAGGGCGTCCAGGCTTGGCCCGAGCTGCCAGTTCCCGCCGGCCATGAACACGCGATTGATCTCCGCGTACAGGCTGGGGATGTCATTGATGGCGGCGCCTTCAATCTGTAGGACGATGGTCATGCGGCGACTGTAGCGTCAGCAGGCGGAAGCTGGCGTGCTGTAGGACCAGGGTTCGCGCCATGGCCCGAACGCGCAGCGTCCTGGGCATTTGCGGTGTGTTGCCCCGCAGTCGACTGAATTTGCAATCTTTCCTATAGAAGTTCCTGAGGCGGCCGATACCCTTTGCGCCTTTCTGCGCTTCGCGTAGCGGCGTGCTGTCGCCTGTGCGTCGGCAGACCCGAATCAAGCCGGCACGTCGATGCCTTGTCCTTTTCCGGACAGAGCGCCTGACGGCCTGCATCAATATCAGGAAAACACTGTGCGGTCAGGGAAGAAGCAGGCACGACAGGCGTGCCGTGGTGGTGGGTGGGTGGTGTTGCTTGGCATGACCTTCGGTGTTGCCGCCCAGCAGGCCGGTGATCCAGCCGCGCAGGAACTGCTGAGGCAACAGGAACGCGAACGCGTGCTGCGCGAGCAGCAGGAACAACGCCCCGACGTCCGCCTGGAGCGGAACGCGCAGAAGGAGGGCGACCGACTGCCGGCGCAGGAGCACCCCTGCGTGCGCATCGATCGCATCGTGTTGGAAGGCGAGGACAGCCAGCGCTTCGGCTGGGCACTGGCGGCTGCCGACCCGGTCGACGATCCGGCCACAGGCCGTTGCCTGGGGACCGAAGGCATCAACGTGGTGATGAAGCGCGTGCAGAACGCGATCATCGCCCGCGGCTATGTCACCACGCGGGTGCTGTCGGCACCGCAGGACCTCAACCAGGGCACGCTGACGTTGTCGGTGGTGCCAGGCCGGTTCCGCGAGGCCGTGTTCTCCGACCCGCAGGGACGGCATCCGGCCCTTGCCAATGCACTGCCGATCCGCAGCGGCGGCCTGCTCAACCTGCGCGACATCGAGCAGGGGCTGGAGAACCTGCAGCGCGTGCCCACCGTGAGCGCCGACATCAAGATCGCGCCGGCCGACGGCGAGGGCGCCGCGCCGGGCCAGAGCGACCTGCAGATCGACTGGACGCAGCGTTCACCGGTACGCGCCAGCGTCACCCTGGACGATGCCGGCAGCCGTGGCACCGGCAAGCTGCAGGCCAATGCCACGCTGTCATTGGACAATCCGCTGGGCCTGAACGAGCTGTTCTACATCAGCGCCGGCCGTGGCGTGTTCAATGGCCGCGGCAAGGACACCGACAGCTGGACCGCGCACTACGACGTGCCCTACGGGTATTGGCTGTTCGGTGCCACCGCCAGCGCTTACGACTACAGCCAGAACGTGGTTGGTGCCTTTGAAAGCTATGACTACAGCGGCCGCAGCCAAAACGCCGAAGCGCGGGTAGACCGGCTGTTGCTGCGCAATGCCAAGGTCAAGTTCAGCGCCTACGCGCGCGGCTGGCAGCGAGAGTCGAAGAACTACATCGACGATACCGAGATCGAAGTACAGCGTCGCCGCACCGCGGGCTGGGAACTGGGCCTGACCCACAAGCAGTTCATCGGCAACGCCACGCTCGATGCCAGCGTGGTCTACCGGCGTGGCACGGGGGCCTTCCACGCCTTGCGCTCGCCAGAAGAGATGGCGCAGCAGTGGGATCCGACGCTGCCGCTGGAAGGGACCTCGCGGATGAAGCTGATCACCGCCGACGCGCAGTTCAGCGTGCCGTTCCAGCTGGGCAGGCAGCGCCTTCGCTACACCGCCGCATGGCGGGCGCAGTGGAACCGCACGCCGCTCTCGCCACAGGACCGCTTCGCCATCGGCGGCCGCTATACCGTGCGCGGTTTCGATGGTGAAAGCTCGCTCAGCGGTGAGCGCGGCTGGTCGCTGCGCAACGATCTTTCGCTGGGCATCGGCGGTGGCCAGGAGTTCTACGTCGCCGCCGACTACGGCCGCATCGGCGGCCCATCCGCGCAGTGGCAGTCCGGCCGTGACCTGGCGGGCATGGCGCTGGGCCTGCGCGGCGGCTGGCAGCAGCTTTCCTGGGATGGCTTCGTCGGTTCGGCACTGCACAAGCCCGCCCATTTCCCCACCGACTACACCACATTCGGCTTCAGCCTGGCCTGGCGCTACTGATCTGCCACAAGGACACGTGACATGAACACTATCTATCGTCTGGTTTTCAACCGCGCGCTGCGCGTCTGGCAGGTGGCGTCGGAGCTGGTGAAGGGGGGCGGTGGCCTGGTCGGCCATGTGCCGGGCCGGCAGAGCGCCGCGCTGTCGCTCCTGGGCTTCGCACTGATGTGCTCACTGGGCTGGGTCAGCTTGGTACCCCCTGCGCTGGCGCAGTCCGATGCGCGCATCATTTCCGACCCCAATGCGCCGGGCCGTGAACGGCCGACGATGGTGACGGCCCCCAATGGCGTGCCGATGGTGAACATCACCACGCCGTCGGCGGCGGGTGTGTCGCGCAACCGCTATTCGCAGTTCGACGTGGGCCGCGATGGCGTCATCCTGAACAACGCCCGCGGCCAGGTGCAGACGCAGCTGGGCGGCTGGGTACAGGGCAACCCGTGGCTCGCCACCGGCAGTGCACGGGTGATCCTCAATGAAGTGAATGGTCCGGCCAGCCGGCTCAACGGCTATGTGGAAGTGGCCGGGCAGCGCGCCGAAGTGATCATTGCCAACCCGGCCGGGATCCAGGTCAACGGCGGTGGGTTCCTCAATGCCAGCCGGGTGACCCTGACCACCGGCACGCCGATGTTCACGGGTGCAGGCGCACTTGAGGGATATCGCGTCACAGGGGGCGCGATCCAGATCGATGGTCAGGGCCTGGACACCAGCCGTGCCGACTACACCGACCTGATCACCCGTTCGTTGCAGGTCAACGCCGGCATCTGGGCCAACCAGCTGCAGGCGACGCTGGGCAACAACGTGGTCAGTGCCGACCACAGCCAGGCCAGCGCGACCGCGGCCAGCGGCGAGGCACCGGCCTTCGCGCTGGACGTTGGCGCGCTGGGCGGCATGTTCGCCAACAAGATCTGGCTGGTCGGCAACGAGCACGGCGTGGGCGTGCGCAATGCCGGCAGCATTGGCGCACAGGCCGGCGAGCTGGTGGTGACGGTGGATGGCCGGCTGGAAAACACCGGCGCCCTGCAGTCGCGGCAGAACGTGCGCGTGCAGGCCAGTGGCGATCTTGCCAATGGCGGCACCATCGCGGCCACGCGCGAAGTTGCGATCACCGCCGGTGGCACGCTGGACAACAGCGGCGGCACGCTCAATGCACAGCGCCTGCAGGTGGAGGCGCACGGGTTGCGCAACCATGGCGGCGCCATTGAACAGACCGGCGCGCAAGCGCTGGCGCTCAAGGCCGACGCAGCCAGCAACCGTAGCAATGGCCTGTTGGGTGCACTGGATGCCGTAGCGTCAGGTGGTAACGGGAGCAGCGTTGGCAGCGGCACGTCGCCCGGCAATGGCGGTGGAACACCCGGAACCGGCACGCCGGGAACGCCGGGAACCGGAGGCGGCAATGGCGGCTCGGCGGGCACGCCGACGTCGCCGGAGCTGCCCCTGGCCGAGGGCCTGATCGCCATCGCCGGTACGCTGGACAACGACGGCGGCAGCATCAGCAACGGCGGCACGGTGTCACTGGCCGCACGCAACGGTCTCGACAACAGCGGCGGTCGCCTGGGCGTGAGCGCGCTGCAGGCCGGGGGGGAGCTGCGCAATGACGGCGGCATGCTGCAGGTGCATGGCGATGCCGCGTTGCAGGTGGGCCTGTTGTCGAACCAGAAGGGTGCGCTGAGCGTGGCCGGCGACCTGTGGCTGGATGCGCAGTCGCTCGACAACCGCGGGGGTGAACTGCGCCACGCCGGCAAAGCGGCATCGTCGTGGACGGTGCAGGGCCTGTTCAACAACGACGGTGGTCTGCTGGCCACCAACGCCGCGCAGTTGGCGCTGCAAGCAGGCCAGGTCGGCAATGCCGGTGGCCGTATCGAACATGCCGGTGGCGATGGTCTCGCGTTGGTTACGGGCGACTGGGCCGGCAGCGGTGGGCGACTCAGTACCCTGGGCCGCCTGCAATGGTCGGCCGGCAACGCCGATCTGCGCAACGGTTCGCTCAGTGCGGCCGGGTTCGAGATCCTGGCCGCGACGCTGGACAACCGGGGCGGCAGCCTGCTGTCGCTGGGTAGCGGGGCCAGTTCGGTGAAGGCCACGACGCTGGACAACAGTGCCCGCGGCACGTTGGCCGGCAACGGCGATCTGGCACTGGTCGCGACCACGCTGGACAACAGCAACGGCCTGGTTCAGCAGGCTGGCACCGGCACCCTGAGCGTGCAGGCCGATACGTTGCGTGGCAGCGAAGGGCGCCTGCTCAGCAACGGCGCGCTGGTGCTGTCCGGCGGCGAGCTGGACGTGAGTGGCGGTACGACATCGGCGCAGAGTGTGCAGATCCACGCCGGGGCACTGCGCAACCGCCAGGGCCAGATCGTTTCGCAGGGTGTCTCGGCGCTGGCGCTGGACGTGCGCGATGCGCTCGACAACCAGGGCGGCAAGATCGTCGGCAACGGAGGCCTGCGCATCGACGCCGGTCGCATCGACAACCAGAAGGGCACGCTGCAGTCGGCCGGTACGCAGGGCGTGGCGCTGACGGTGCGCGACACGCTGGATAACAGCGGCGGCGGCATCTCCGGCAATGGCCAGGTGCAGCTGCAGGTTGGCAGCCTGGTCAACCAGGGCGGCAAGGTGCTGGCCGCAGGCAGTGGTGCGCTGCAGGTGCTGGCCCGCGAGCTGCTGGACAACAGCAACGGTGGCCGATTGGCCGGTACCGGTGATGTGCAGCTGCAGGCAGCGCGCCTGGACAACCGCGGCGGCGCGATCGAACACGCCGGCAGCGGCATCTTGCAGATCCACGCCGACAGCCTGCAGGGCGCGGCGGGCCGCATCCTCAGCCAGTCGTCGCTGATGCTTGAGGGCGGCCAACTGCAGCTGGGGGCCGGCAGCATTACCCAGGCCGAGCGCATCGCCATCGATGCGCAGCACCTGGACAATGCCGGCGGCAACCTCAGCGCGACCGGCAGCGACGCGCTGCGGCTGCACGTGGCGCAGCGCGTGGACAACAGTGGCGGTACGATCGCCGGCAACGGCGCGCTGGATGTACAGGCCGGTGAACTGATCAACCGCAAGGGCACGCTCAGCGGTGCCGGAACGGCTGACAGCACGCTGCAGATCGTCGCTGCGCTGGACAACCACGAAGGCACGATCGCCAGCAATGCCAATCGCCTGACGGTCACTTCCGCACGGCTGGACAACAGTGGCGGCAGCATCCGCCAGGCCGGCAACCAGGGCCTGGACATCACTACCGGCCGCCTGGACGGCAGCAAGGGCACGCTGGTCTCCTCGGCCACGCTGACCCTGCGTGCTGGCGACGTGGATCATCGTGACGCGACGCTGGGCGCCGATCGCCTCGACCTTGAGGCCACTACGCTCGACAACGCCGGTGGCCGCATCATCGCCAGCGGCGAAGGCGCCAGTCGCATCAAGGCCACGACGCTGGGCAATGCCGGTGGCACGCTGGCCAGCAATGGCGACCTGGCCCTGCTGGCACAGGCGCTGGACAACCGTGCAGGCAGGATCCAGCACGCGGGGAGCGGCCAGCTGCAGGTCTCGGCGAAGACCCTGCTGGGCAACGGCGGCAGCGTGCTCAGCAATGGCAGCTTCGCGCTGGACGGCGCCAACCTCGATCTGACCGCGGCAACCACCTCGGCGCGCCGCGTCGACATCACCGCCGATACCCTGACCACCGCCGGTGGCACGCTCACCGCAACCGGTGAAGACGCGCTGCGCCTGCGCGTACAGGGTGTGCTGGACAATCGCGGTGGATCGCTGGCCAGCAATGGCGCGCTGGCTGTCACCGCGCAGCAGCTGATCAATGCACAGGGCACGCTGCAGGGTGCAGGCGCGGGTCACTCCACGCTGGCGATCGGCCAGGCGCTGGACAACCAGAAGGGCCGCATCCTGCTCGGCGGTGCCGGCACGGTCACCGCGGCCAGCCTTGGTAACCAGGGCGGCACAGTGCATGCGGGCGGCAGCGCGCTGGTGCTGGGCGTTGACGGTCGCCTCGACAATGGCGATCAGGGCCTGCTGTCCAGCACCGGCACGTTGACCCTGGGCGCCGGCAGTCTCGACAACCGCCACGGCACCCTGGTCGCTGGCAAGGACCTGAGCGCGACCACGGCGGCAGGCGTAGACAACAGCGACGGCGCGATGCAGGCCGGCGAACGGCTGCAGTTGCAGGGCAACGGTCTGCTCAACCAGCGCGGCACGCTGCTGAGCGGCCAGCTGGACATCGATACCCGCGGCCAGCGGCTGGACAACCGCGCCGGCACGCTGGGCACGCAGAAGGGCGCGCTGAGCGTTCGCAGTGGCGCGATGGACAACCAGGGCGGCCGCGTGCAGTCGGCGGCCGACCTGGCCATCAACACGACCGGGCAGGACATCGACAACCGCGCCACCGCCGGCAGCGGTGGATTGCTGGCGGCAGGGAAGCTGCAGCTGGATGGTGGCGTGCTGGACAACCGTGGCGGCGCAGTCAATGCACAAGGCGATGCGCGCTTGCTGCTGGCCCGCGTCGACAACAGTGCCGGTGGAACACTTGCCAGCGCCGCGAATCTGTCGCTGCAGGCGGCGAGCCTGGCCAATGCCAGTGGTCGCGTGCAGGCCGGGCGCAACCTCGACCTGACCCTGGACGGGCACCTGGACAACGCCGCCGGCGCGATCGCGGCCGGCCAGCTGCTGACCCTCACGGCCGCCAGCGTGGACAACCGCAACACCCGTGGCGGCGACGGCACGCGTGGCCTGCAGGCGGGCCAGCTGCAGTTCGGTGCACAGTGGCTGGACAACAGCCAGGGCCAGATCGTCACCGATGGCGGTGCGCGGCTGCAGATCAACGGCCAGCTGCAGAACACCGGCGGCGTGATCAGCACCGGCGGCAACCTGGACAGCCAGGCGGACAACGTCGCCAACAGCGGCGGCCTGCTGCGCGCCGATGGCAGCCAGACCCTGGTCGCACGTGCGCTCAGCGAAGACGGCCAGGTGCATGCGCAGCGGGACCTCGGCCTCACCCTGCAGCAGGGCATGCGCCATCGTGGCGAATGGATCGCCAACGGTACGCTGTCGCTGAACCTGTCCGGCGACCTCGACAACCAGGGTGTGGTGCGCGGTGGCAACCTCGACCTCAACGCCCAGAACATCACCAATGCCGCGTCAGGCGAGATCTCCAGCCAGGGCACGACCCACCTCAATGCCCGTGGCCAGCTGACCAACCGGGGCCTGATCGATGGCGCGCTGACCCACCTGGAGGCCAGCGAAATCGACAATCTTGGCACCGGGCGCATCTACGGTGATCGCGTGGCGATCTCCACCGGCGTGCTGAAGAACCGCGCCGAAGAGGCCGGTGGTGCCACCCGCGTCGGCACCGTGGCCGCACGCGAGCGGCTGGACCTGGGCGTGCGCGAGCTGCAGAACACCGGCAAGGGCCTGATCTACAGCGGCGGTGATGCGGCCATCGGCGGCACGCTGAGTGCCGATCGCATCGCCAGCGGCATTGCCGGGCGGATCGACAACATCAGCTCGGTCATCGATGTGACCGGCAACCTGTCCATTGATGCGCAGGTGGTCAACAACATCCGCGAGAACGTGGCGATCGCCCCGACCCAGGTCAAGACCATCGACACTACCGTCAACATGATGGTGGCGGCGTGGCAGAAGAACTCGAAGAACACCGCAGGCACGGTCAGCGATACCAGCAATTACAAGGCCTGGGAGTTCTACTACATCGCGCCGGAAGACGTGCTGCAGGACGAGCCCTACATTGCGCCGGACGGCACCCGCCTGGGCAAGGCGGTGGTTCGCTTGACCGCGAGCACCTCGCGCTTCTTCTTCGGCTCTGGTGGATTGGGCTATGACGTGCGCGGTGAGCGCTGGCGCATGGATCCGGTCAACGGCACCGTCACGATCTACTACGTGAGCAAGGGCACTGCCGCCAATCCGGACCAGGTGCCGGGCGGCGATCCGTTCGACGTGCTCAAGTCGAAGGAGAAGTTCACCTACCAGAACGATCGCCTGACGTTCTCCAGCGCCTACGGCACCTGCAGCACTACCTGCATCCAGTTCATCACCCCGGCGTCGTTGAGCAATCCCGATGCGACCATCGTCGGTCGCCGCCAGCACACGCAGGAACACGGCCTCAATGAAGAAAAGCGCGTTGCCCACCACGTGGCCCATGAGGACCAGCTGCAGCCCGGTGCCGGTGCCGATGCGGTGATCCGTTCCGGCGGCAACATGCGCCTGTCGGTGGACGAGCTGAACAACCGCTACGCGCAGATTGCTGCGGGCGGCAATCTGCAGATCGTCGGTCACGGCGCCGACAGCCGTGTCAGTAACGTCGGTCTCGAATTGTTCCGCACGCATACCTTCAACAACACCTCCATCGCCTACGACGGCACCCGAACGCAATGGACCGCCGAGCCCATCTCCGAAAAGATCGGCCAGCTGGGGGGCCAGATTACCGCCAACGGCACGTTGAGCATCGACGTCGGTGACCTGAGCAACCTCAACCAGGGGCGAAACGCGCCGAACGTGCAGAACGGTTCGGCCATGGCCAACCTCAACGTGCAGGGGCCCGAGGCGCTGCCGGATGGGCCGGGCCATGGCGGTGCGCAGGGGCCGGGCCAGTCCACCGGCACCGGTGCCGAACGCGCGCTGGCACAGGCGGCCGATGGTGCCAGTACCCAGCAAGGGAGCAGCTTCGGCGGCGTGAGTGGTAACACCGGCACGTCCGGGCCGCGCGTGGTCGCGGCCAGTGGCGGATCGCCGGACCGCATCGCAATGGGGGCGCCGGATACGCGCGCACCCAGCGCCAGCCTGTTCAACGTCAATCCCAACGGCGGCCAGTACCTGGTCGAGACCGATCCGCGCTTCACCGACCACAAGACCTGGCTGAGCTCGGACCACCTGCTGGGCCAGATGGGCTACTCGCCCGATACCGTGCAGAAGCGGCTGGGTGACGGCTACTACGAGCAGAAGCTGGTGCGTGAGCAGATCGGCCAGTTGACCGGTCGCCGCTTCCTCGACGGCTACGCCAGCGACGAGGCGCAGTACCGCGCGCTGCTGGAGGCCGGTGCCACGG
Organism: Stenotrophomonas maltophilia group sp. SKK55; assembly: GCF_057179845.1. NCBI lineage: Bacteria > Pseudomonadati > Pseudomonadota > Gammaproteobacteria > Lysobacterales > Lysobacteraceae > Stenotrophomonas > Stenotrophomonas maltophilia group sp. SKK55. The sequence continues at coordinate 719,734 of NZ_JBXUHP010000018.1, read as the reverse complement.
TCGCCAGCGAATGGGGCCTTCGCCCCGGCGTGGCGCTGACCGAAGCGCAGATGGCACAGCTGACCAGCGACATCGTCTGGCTGGTCGAGCAGACCGTCACCCTGGCCGATGGCAGCACCACCACCGCGCTGGTGCCGCAGGTCTACCTGCGCCTGCGCCCGGGCGACCTGGACGGCAACGGTGCACTGCTGGCCGGCGCCAATGTCGATATCAAACTGGGCAATGGCCTGGTCAACACCGGCAACATCGCCGGGCGCAAGCTGGTGACCATCGATGCCGGCAACATCGAGCATCTGGGCGGCAGCATTTCCGGCCAGTACGTTGGGCTGTCGTCGGACAAGGACATCCGTGTTGTGGGTGCCGCCGTGACGGCCACCGATGCGCTGTCGGTCAAGGCTGCGGGCAATGTCACGGTGGCCTCCACGGTGGAGACACAGCAGGGCGGTGGCACCTACCAGTACGAGACCAACCGCATCGATCGGGTTGCCGGCCTGTATGTGACCAACCCCAGTGGCGACGGCATGCTGTCGGTGGTGGCCGGTGGTGACATCAGCCTGCAGGCCGCACAGATCCGCAACGCCGGCGCCGACGGCCTGACCCAGCTGGCCGCAGGCGGCACTCTGGATGTTGGCGCGATTGCGTTGGAGGAGCGCCGCGACGCCACCTTCGATGAACGCAACCACCAGCGCAGCAGCAGGACGACACACGCTGCCACATCGGTGCAGGGCGCTGGCGATGTGGTGCTGGCCGCAGGCAAGGACATCAACCTGGCCGCCGCGCAGATCAAGGCGGCGGGCGGTCTGGCATTGCAGGCCGGTGGGGACATCAACAGCCAGGCGCTGGTGGACAGCGAGAGCCGGGATTTTGCGAACGCGGGCAAGCGCAGCTCGCTGCAGATCAGCCAGAGTGATGAGATCGTGCGGGGCAGTACATTGCAGGCCGGGGAAGATTTGCTGCTGAACGCGGGCCGGGATGTGAACCTGACAGCCGCGTTGGTCGACAGCAATGACGGCGCGGTAAGCGTGGCTGCGGGCCGCGACGTCAACCTGCTCTCGGCCAACGAGACGCACGACTACAGCCTGGACAGCTACGACAAGAAAAAGAAGACGCTCTCCAGTACCACCACCACGCGCAGCGTCGACGCCAGCGACAGCTATGCCATCGGCACGGCGATCCAGGGCGAGCGTATCAACATCACGGCTGGACGCGATCTGACTGCGGTAGGTGCGGTGGTCGATGCCACCGGCAACGTGATTCTGGGGGCTGGCAACAATGTGCTGATCACCGCCGCCGAGGACCATCACAGCAATGAGTCCAACGAAAGCAAAAAGAAATCCGGTGTCACCGGAGGCTTCGGCAACGGCGTGGCATCGGTGGGCTATAGCAGCGCGAAGAACAGCAGCACCCACGCCGAGCAGTCCACCACCCAGGTGGGATCGGCGATCGCCTCGCGCGACGGCAATGTGCTGATCAATGCTGGCAACACACTGACGATCGAGGCCTCGGACGTCGCCGCAGGCGAGAACCTGACACTGGTGGGCAAGGACATTGCGCTGCTGGCGCGACAGGACACCACGGACAGCCAATCCAGCCAGGCCAGCAAGTCCAGCGGCTTCTCGGTGGGCGTGACCTACGACCCGACCAAGGCCTACCGCAGCGCCCGCGATTCGACCACCGACGGCATGGCCGACAGTGGCTCGGCGATGGGGCGGATCACCCGCACCGCTGAAGGCGCAGCCTCCGGCCTGCGCGCGGCCACCACGTCGACCGTGGTGACTGCCGGCAGCCAGCGCACCAACAGCGAACAGAGCCATTCGACCAGTGATGCCCGCGTCAGCCAGTTGGCTGCTGGCGGCGATCTCACGTTGATTGCCAACGGCGGCTCGATCCTCAGCCAGGGCACACAGATGTCTGCCGAGGGCAACGCTGTGCTGCTGGCCACCCAGGACATCGTGTTCGACGTGGCCCACAACACCGAGCGCAGCGACAGCAGCAGCCGCGGCAAGGGCTGGGGCTTTGCCAACAACACCAGCGGCCTGCCGTTCGGTACCAACAACGCGCAGAGCCAGGGCAGCGGCAGCAGTGACACCATCACCGGCACGCAGTTGTCGGTCGGCGGCGGCGTGCGCATGGCCACCACCGAGGGCAACATCCGCCTGACCGCAGCCAACATCGCCGCCGAGAAGGACGTCAGCATTCGTGCGGCCGGCGATCTGCTGGTGCGCAGCGGGCAGGATACGGTCAGCAACGCCAATACGTCCGACAGCAAGGCGATCGGCACGGTACAGATATCGGATACAGAGAAGTTCTCCGGCTGGCACCGCGAGCAGCACCAGGACGATAGCGCGCAGGTGTCACAGGTGGCCAGCAGCATCGGCAGCCTGGGCGGTAGCGTGAGCCTGACCGCCGGTGGCAAGTACACGCAGACGGCCAGCAACGTGGTGGCCGCCAAGGACGTGAACATCACCGCCGCCGAGATCGAGCTGCTGACCGCCGACGAAAGCGGCCACTACGCGCAGAGCGACAAGGACCTGAAGATCGGCGTGTTCGCGCGGGTTAAGTCGCCGTTGATCGACCTGATCAACAACGTGGACGCGGCCCGTCAGTCCGATGATCGCCTGCAGAAGATGCAGGGCATGGCGGCGGGCGCCAACGCGTACCAGGCAGCCAGTGCGATCTCAGCGCTGTCCGGCCGTGGCGGCAGTGGCGAACTGTTCCGTGCTGAAGCGGGCATCGGCTTCAAGACCGCCAACAGCAGTGCCGATGGCAGCAGCATGGTGTCGCGTGGCTCCACCATCCAGGGCGGCGGCAACGTCAACCTGACCAGCACCCAGGGCGACATCCACGTGGTGCAGGGCAATCTAAGTGCAGGCAACACCCTCAGCCTGGATTCGGCCGGCGACATCCTGCTGGAAGCAGGCAAGGCGCATGTGGCTGACCGCAGCAAGAGCAGCAATGCCGGCGCCGAAGTCGGCGTGGGCGTCTCTGTTGGGGCGCAGACCGGCGTGTACGTGTACGCCGAAGCCAGTGTTGGCAGCAGCAAGGCCAATGCCGAGAGCAGCACCTGGCAGAACACCACGCTGACCGGCAAGAACATCTCGATGAAGGCCGAGGGCGATACCACGCTGCGTGGCGCCACGGCGACCGCTGATCGCATCGACGTCAAGACCGGCGGCACGCTGACGATCGAGTCGCTGCAGGACATCGCCGAGAGCATGTCCAGGAACAGCCAGGTGGGTGGCCGCGTGCAGGTGTCGTTCGGCACCGCGTGGAATGCAGACGGTTACGCCAGTGCAGGCAAGGCCAGCGGCAGCTACCAGGGTGTTGGCCAGCAGAGCGGCCTGTTTGCCGGCAATGGCGGCTACCACGTCGACGCCGGCCACGTGAATCTGGTGGGCGGGGCGATTGCCAGCACCCATGCGGGCAACAGTGAACTGACTGCGGGCTCGCTGACGTTCACCGACCTGCAGAACCACATGGACTACGCAGCCAGCTCCGGCAGCATCAGTGGTGGTGCGGGCGGGCAGATGAATGGCTGGGCGCCCAAGCCGGGAACGGCCGCACCGCGAGGTGGTCCGAGCCTGCCGATGATGGAAAAGGGCAGCGACAGCAGCTCCACCCTTGCCACCTTGACCGAGGGCAACATCACCATCGGTGGCAAGCAGACGTCGGCGGCGGAGCTGGGCATCAACATCGATGCCAGTGGAGCGCATCGTGCGCTGGAGGCATTGCCGGATGCGAGCAAGCTGCTGGCAGACCAGCAGGCGATGGCGGCTGCGGCGGGGACAGTGATGGCCACCAGCCAGCAGATTGCCTGGGATATTGGCAGTGCGGATGCGAAAAAGATCACGGACAAGTATCGGGAGCCGATGAGTCCCGAAGAGAGACGGGCGTTCGACGCGCTTCTTCCCGATGAGCAGTTCAAGCGCCTTGTCGCGTTCGATGCATCCTACCCCGATGCGCTGGTGACCCAGCAGAAGTGGGCCCCTGATGGCGTCTATGGTCGCGCGCTCGGCGCAGTGACCAGCGCGTTGGTCGGTGGTGTTGAAGGACAGGGACTGGGTCAGCTGGGTTCCAATGCGCTGGCGCCGTATGCGGCTGAACTGATCGGCAAGACGTTTGACCCGAACAAGCAGAGTGCTGTGCCTAGCGAGGCCATGCAGATGCTGTCGCACGCGCTGCTGGGCGCGCTGTTGGCTGAGGCCAATGGTGGCAAGGCGGGGAGTGGGGCGTTGGCGGCCGGTGGTGGTGAGTTGGCGGCGAAGTTGCTGACGGACACCTTGTTCGGCGGCAACCCCGCGAATCTCAGCCCGCAGCAAAGGGAGGCAGTTCTGGCGCTTTCACAAGCGGTGGGAGCGCTGGCGGGTGGGCTGTCGGGGCAGGATCTGGCTGGGATCGCATTGAATGCGGGGATTGCCAAGAATTCGGTTGAGAACAACTGGCTTAGTAGGCAGGAAGGGCGTCAGTACGACGAAGCGAAAGTAGGTTGCAAGAATGGGGACGAGGCGAGTTGCAGTGTTCAACGAAAGCTGGAGAATCTTTCCCATGAGCGCGATGTCGATCACGCCGGATTTGTAAATGCGGCAAGAGAGGCCTTGGTCGCACAGGGGTATGCAATCACTCCCGCTGCGATGGCGGCGATTGAAAATCGCTATTGGCAGAGGCATGGGGAAGATATCCAGTCCGTAGTCTTTACGCAACCTGGGATGAGACCCACTCAGCTGGGTGCCTTGCATCTGTTTGCAGATGCTGCACTGGATAATTCCGCATTAATGGATCGCTTCATCCCGGGGAGCGGAACCAGTCCTCGAATTCTCGCGAATACGTTGATTGGGCTTGGGCAAACCGTGGGTGCATGGACAGGGATAAATCCCGTGACCGGCCTCGAGGTGGTCGGTGTCGACGCATTCGATGCCCGATTTATGACCGTGGTCGACATCGCGACTGCTGCATATGCTGGCGGTAGTACTGTTGCGCGAGCAGCAGGAAAAAGTGCGTTGCGAGACGTTGTTGAGACTTCTGGTCAGAACGCTGGGCGTAACACGGCTAAGGATTTAGCGTCTGAAGGGATGTTGCCGGTAAATATGCTGCCAGACAACATCAATGGTACGGGTCTTATTTCCGGCGGGGTAATAAGTCGTGATCCGGTTGCTCATTCTAACAATCTAATGAATGATATAATATCAAAGTTTGCGGATCCTGCATTGAGGCCAAAGGATTTTACAATAACGATTGATGGGAAATTCATGCGCGCCGATCCCGTAAATAGTATTAATGCGCCAATATTTCAAGGGGCGTCTGATAATCTTGTAAAGAGCTATTTCATGCAATTGGGTGGTGTTGATTCATTGCCCCTCCCTAAGTCGGTTATGATCAGGGGTTCGAGTGCTGAGGTCTATACTCTCACCAGAAAGGATGGTGTGAGTATAAATTTAAGAAATGGTTCTAGTTCGAGCAATGTTACTGGTGCGAAGTGGACTATAGATATAATGTCGCCGAATGGGATCAGGGCAAAAAGAGTGGAGATTAAGTTCAAGTGATCAATAACTGGTTGGGTGATCTTGATGCAAGGGAATTTATTGGTAGGGTGGAGCTTCTTGATGTTGATGTGATCTGGTGGAATAGTTTTGACTATCTTCCGGGTCTTTCGTTTGAAGAAAGGAAGCAGTTCTTCCGGTGGGGGTTGGGTGCTGTTTTGAGGGAGGGGAGGGCCAGGCTCGAAGATGTGAATGGTTTTTGGGGTGGTACCGTTAATGAGCAGATTGAGCGTTTCATGGCGGCGTGGCCGCCTGAGTTGGACTGGGATCCGGACATGTTCTGGGTTGCCAAGCCTGGATATGGATGGGTTCCTAGCGGTTTTGTCTGGAAGCTGGAAGATGGTAGTTATTTCAGTCCGTAGATCTAAGTGCTGCTGGGGGCGGAGACGTCGGACGAAGGAGGATGAATCCGAAACATGGACAAGGGTCTTGACCCATTCGGTCGCTGACGGGATCTGAGGGGGAGCTATTGATGAATGATGCGTTCTGTCCGCGGTGCTGGAATCGATCGGTCGCATGGCTGATTCCGTCTCGCGGACCGAGCTGGATGGCGAGCCGATAGCGATTGGCGACTGGCTTGCAGGAAGTGTCGACGGCTTCCCATGCAGCTCTTGCATGATCCAGATGATCAATGGTTTTAGGTTGGGATCTGCCGTCTATATTCCAGCGTTGTTGATTCGTGTCTTTAAGGTTGACGGGACGATAATTTTCGATTTTTCATTCGACATGGATTGGTCGAATGTTGCCGTGGCCATGCCTATGCTGCATCGGCATTTCCAGCAATTGAAGTTGCTGAGTGAAGCGCGCACTGTGTTTGGAGGGATGGAGCCGGCGCAGGATCTGGACACTAGATTTTTCACTGATGATGCGCGCGGCCCTTTGGGGAGTTCCATTGTCTGATCTGGAAGGGAATCGCCGCTCCGTGAGGGCTTAGGCTTGATCTCTTAGGGGATTTCAACCACTGGCGATTGCGGCAAGGGTGATTCACAAGGGTTGGGTACTACGTGAAGCTGAGTGGGATCGGTTCTACGGGTGGGGGGCGAAGTCCCCGTTGATCGATCCGATCATCAACGTCGACGCGGCTCGAAATCCCAATGATCGCCTGCAGAAGATGCGAGGCGCGCAATAACATCTCGATGAAGGCCGGGGGCGATACCGCGTTGCGTGGTGCCACGGCGACCGATGATCGCATCCTATAATGTCAGATAGGAAGGTTTTGGTGCTCGGCCAGGAAGCTGCTGTGAAGGGTTACAAGGACGCTGTTGCTGCGGGGAAGAGGATATATGAGTCCAATGCGGGAGGCGTCTCTTTCGTTGTGTACATCGATGATGCCGGTGTAGTTAAAAATTTCCACCCTAAGTGAGGTTGGTATGAGTGATCAGTTGTTTGGATCTTGGATGGATAAGAGGGATTCTGATTGGGTGGTTTTTGCTTACTTTGATTGGATTTATTCTTCGGGAGTGTTTATTCAGATGCTCGAGTGTTTATCAAGGGGCTGGGGTTTTGGCACCGATGATGTTGACTGTAGATTCCCAGATAATAGTAGCTTCGACGTGGATGATCACTTTTCTGGGGTGGAATTTTCATATGGGCTCAAGTATGACCCGGACGTTGTGATTGTTAGTGATGAAGAGTTTAGTCGATACCTGGGTATGGCATGTCTCAAGTATATAGAAAGAACTCCGGGATCGGCTGAGTACGTTCGCTCAATGCTGTGCCGGAATGAGCTGGGAAATGGCTAATCGAGACTGCGGCCCTGCTGATGATTGCAGCATCGTTGATGCGGGCGCTGTGGCTGGCGCTGTTGCCATCGCTGATGAGCCGTCTGCTTACGCATTACTGGCGAGCTCGCTGTGCCTGTGCCATCGCCAGAAACTTATTGGGTGCTTTAGGGTAGGATTTGGCCGGGATCGCGTTGAATGCGGGGATTGCCAAGAACTCGGTTGAGAATAACTTCCTTGCTGAGGATCAAGCTCGAGTAATGAAGCAGCAACTCGACGAGTATGGCAGCGACACGTCATGCCAAAAGATGGTGCGTGACGTTGCCAAGCAACTGTCGGAGCGAATGGACTGTGAGCTGCTCTCGGTTTGTACAGCGAACTCGGCGAGCCCTGCGTGTCAGGCGTTTGTGAATGCGGCTGTTTCGTACAAGTATGGGTTCGTGGCCCGGAGAGCTTGGACTGTTCGATGATCCAAACGGAGGCGGTTCTGGCGCTTTCTAAAGCGGTGGGAGCGCTGGCGGGTGGGTTGTCGGGCAGGATCTGGCGGGGACCGTGTTGAATGTGAGGATTGCCAGGAACTTGTTTGAGAACAACTTCCACGCAGGGGATCAGGCGAGCGCAATCTGGTGCGAGTTGGGCGACTGATGTGCGGGACAAGTCGATAGGTAATGGGGGCAAGTAGGGGTGAGGCTAGAATGAGGGATGAAGTCTATTCTGCAGTGATGAATTCTTCGTTTGGGTTGTCTCTTGGTGCCGTCTGGCAGCACATGACGATGGAGATGGGGGATGTTGGGATTTCTGGAAGGAGGGGCGCGTTCTTCGAGTTGATGGGGCGTTTGCTGAGAGAGCGGAAAGTAAAACTCGCATCGGACGGGAGGACCTTGGAGGGTGACTGGCGGGAACAATTGTTGTTCATCTCAAAGGCATGGCCTGAGAGTCCTGGCGAAGATGATATTGATGGATTCGGCCTTTGGTTCTTGATCGATGCTCCGGCGGGCTTGGTTTGGATTGGCGCAGATGGCCGTGAGCATTGGACGTAGCATTCCAGTCCAAATCGATCACACCTCACCATCGATGGCAAACAGATGTTGGCGGCTGAGCTGGGCGTCAACATCGATACCAGCGCAGCGCGCGGTGAAGGCATTGCTGATGCAAGCACTTTGCTGATGGACAGGCAGGCGACGGCGGCTGCCGCAGGTACGGTGACGGCCACCAGCCAGCTGATTGCCAATGGTGTTTGCAGTGCGCATGTGAGCCGGTTCAGAAGAGAGGGGGCGGGATGAGTGTTGGTGATATGGGAGATTTCAAAGAAATTTCTGTTCAGGCTGCATATGTGTTGATGTGCGTTTTCCTGCAAAATTATTTGGATAGGGGTAGTAATCAGGACGCTCTTGTTGATCTATTATCTTCGGCGCGCTCTTTTTTGTGGGCAGATGACCTGCCCAACGATCCGGTAATGTGGGATGACTGGCGCGACGCGTTTGCAGAGGTCAACACCGCTGGGGGCGCACTTAATGCTGAATTCTGTGTCGCACAAATGAATTCATCGGGTGGGTGTTTGACGTTGCTGAATTCGTTCTCAGTAATGCTGGTATTCCCCGAGGCGATTTTTGATCGATCCGGTGAGGGTCTTCCACTGTTCGAAGTTATTGGGCGTCTCACGTCGCCTTTAAATGATTCCAGTTGCCTGAATGATTCCTCTGTCTGGGTTGAGTGGATGGAGTCGGTTGGAAAGGTTAGGTCGTAGGGGTTTGGGTAGCGGCTTCTCTGATGGCAATAGCGATTGAATGGGGTGGGGCGGGCGATGCAAGAGGATCTTGAATTCGGTTGTGAATTCGAAGTCGAGATTCTTGCCGGCCGCAGTAGGCCTCATGTTGAGGTGACAGAGGAGCCTGCCTGGAGCAAGGTTTAGTTTCGTGGCGAGTTTGGATAGAGGATAATGAAAGTAAGGATTGAACCCACCTTCGGCAGCGCCGTCGGTGAAGCGGTGCAGAGCACAGATGCAACCTCAGATGGGTTGAGCGAGAAGGAAGCACTGGCGATCGTGGTAGGTGACAGGTTCCGCGCCTATCTCCGTCACTGGAGGCTGTACGAAGCAAGCGGCAGGGCGCCAAGGCGATGGAACTGGCCGGCATTCCTGTTCTCGTCACTCTGGTTCTTCTTCCGGCGCATGCATGCGTGGGGCGCGATCTGGTTCATCCTTTCGCCGTTGCTGATGACCACCTTCGTGCTGCTGGGGCTGCCATGGTTGTCCTTGCTCTCTTTCCTGGTGTTTCGCGTACTTGCAGGAATTCTGGCGAATCCGCTGTACCTGTCGCATTGCCGAAGGATTGTCCGCAAGGTTGATGCCGAGCATCGCGGGGCACATCGGCGGCACCTTGAGCTGCAGAAGGCTGGTGGTGTCAGCTACACCGCTCTGGTGATCGCCTTGGCGGTAACGGCCTCACAGAACACCCTGATCAAACTGATCGTTGGTTCGATATCAGAGCCAACGCCCACGCAGTCTGCTGTGCACGTGGCGGCGAACCCGCCGTATCTGCCGGACCCGCAGATGGAGGAAGCAGAGCGGGTGGCGTACCAGGAGCAAATGCGTGCGATCACAATGACGGCGTGGCCAGCAGGTGTCCCCATCGAGGGCAATGCCTGCATTGTCGAGCTGCGACTGGCGCCCCCGGGGCGAGTGCTGGAGGCCAATGTTCTGGAGCCGTGCACGTTGAACGACGCCCAACGCGAGATGATGCTGGGTGAAATCAGGCGCACGGACTTCACGATCGAGGGGAAGATGCGGTTCTTCAACCGGCATACCCTCATTGGATTGTGATCGCTGACATCCGGCGAGAGTCGCTCTGGAAATGGGGCATGCAGGGAGATTATTGGTGAAAGAACAGCTCTTGACGATCGAGGAAGCTTACATGGCGATGTTCTACTTCCTCCAGATCGACTATTCCCGCGGCCCCAGCGATGAGATCGGGGGGCTGCTGGGTTCACTTGGCTGGAGTCTTAAGGAGGATCGAAGCCCCACGGATCCAGGTGCGTGGGAGGACTGGTTGGACGCGGTGAGAGCGTCCATGGGGAACAGCGAGGAGGGCATAAAGGATATGAGTGCTACCTACACTGATCTGAAGCGGTAGCCGGATTGTTGCGAGCTCCCATGGGTGAGGTGGGCAGGGGTAGTCCGTATGAATCAGGAATTCTTCAGGACAGAAATGAAGCCGAAGACGAAAGCGGCCATGCCGAGTCATGAAGCTGTTGGCTTCAGATTGATGGTTCGATAATGAGCATTTCGCTGTTTCTGGAAGTCGAAGCCGGTGCCGATCTGGGTGCCGTGCTGCACGCCCTGGATTCGATCCAGGCCGAGTACTCCGACGGTACTGACGGTCTGCGTGGATATCTTCCAGCATCCAACACTGGCTTCGGGTTCGGCATCGTCGACGCGCCGGAAGCTGTCGTAGCGGAAGGGATTGAGGCCTCGTGGCAGGTGGGCCTGCTCGGCTCGTTTCATTTCCGCGCGAGCGGGTTTGAACGTGCCTGGGAGGAAATCTGCCGCTTCAGCGCTACGCCGCGATGTGGGGTTCCGGTTTGTGCTCTCGTTCCAGTTCGAGAGCGTCTATGCGGCAAGGCTCGGGAAGGATCTGGTCCTTCCGGGGCCTGCTGCACCGTAATGCTGGATACCGGAGCGGCAGGCCCCGGCCCGATCTCATTCTGACTATCAGTGGCGATATACCTTATGGATATAACACGTCCGTGGGTCGTCTGATTTCACACCTGTCTGCACAGTTCCAGAGTTTTGGATCGATATAATAATATCGCCCTATAAAGTTTCCCTTGCCTGCGCCGCCATCGATCATACGGCCATGATCAAGGGAATTGAGATGCTCGCCCTACGCAACCTCCGAGTGGGATCCCGGCTGGGTGCCGGGTTCGGTTTGCTGCTGCTGTTCATCGTGGCCATCGTCGGCCTGGCGCTGTACGGAAACCATCTGAAGTCTGCCCAGTTCTCGAAAGTGGTGGACGTCAACATGGTGAAGATGCGGCTGTTGAACGAGATGCTGGATACCAACAACGCAGTGTTGATGCACCGCAGGCTGATGGTGATCAAGCGCGGCGAGGATTTCGACAAGGATTATCAGAAAGCGCAGGAGCTGTCGCAGACCTACGATGGTATCTGGGCCGAGTACATCAAGATTCCACGCGACGCCACCGGCGATGCCTTGGTTGCGAAAATCGACGCGGCACGCAAGGCGACAGACGCCTCCACCCAGCATCTGCACGAGCGCATGAAGGCGGGTGATTTTGACGGTGCGGCCAAGGAACTGCTCGCCGAGCACGGACTGGCTACCGCATGGAACGAGACGATCTCGACCCTGCTGCGGCATCAGGAGACACTGACCGCGCGCAGCCGCGAGGAATACCGTTCAACCGAATCCTGGACCGGCACGCTGTCGATCGTGTTCGGCGTGCTGAGCCTGATACTGGGCTCGCTGGCCGCGTGGGCCATCACCCGCAGCCTGACCCGCCCGCTGGAAGGTGCGGTGAAGCTGGCCGACGGCATCGCCAACGGGCGGCTGGACAACAGCATCGACGCGTCCGGCAACGATGAGGTGACGCAGCTGCTCAGGTCGATGCAGCGCATGCAGGCGCAGTTGCAGTCGGTGATGGCGGCGCAGGGCGAGTTGGCCCGTCAGCACGATGCAGGCAGCCTCAGCTATCGCATGGACGAAGGTGCCTTCCCCGGCGACTACGGGCGCATGGTGCACGAGACGAATGCGCTGGTCGGCTCGCACGTGCAAGTGCAGAACCGGCTGATCGAAGTGATGAAGCATTACGCCCGTGGCGACCTGTCGGTGGACATGGATCCGCTGCCGGGCGAGAAGGCGGCGATCACCCAGGCAATGGACGAGACCAAGACCAGCCTGTCGGCGATCAACAGCGAGATCCGCCGGTTGGCGACAGCGGCCGCGGCAGGCGACTTCAGCCTGCGCGGTGACGAAGGTCGCTTCGCCTACGATTTCCGCGACATGGTGGCCGGGCTCAATCGTCTGATGCAGACCACCGACGAGAACCTGGTACAGGTGTCGACGCTGCTGCAGGCGATTTCGCGCGGTGACCTCACCGTACGCATGCAAGGTGATTTCCACGGCGTGTTCGCCCGCATGCGCGATGACTGCAACGCCACCGTCGATCAGCTCAAGCAGATTGTCGGCCGCATCCAGTCCAGTGCGTCCAGCATCAACCTGGCAGCGGGCGAGATTGCCTCGGGCAACACCGATCTGTCGCGGCGTACCGAGCAGCAGGCGGCGAACCTGGAAGAGACGGCGGCGTCGATGGAGGAACTGACCTCCACCGTGAAGCAGAACGCCGAGCATGCACGCCAGGCCAACCAGCTCGCGATCGGCGCGCACGGTGTCGCCTCGCAGGGCGGCGAGGTGGTCGGCCAGGTGGTCACCACGATGTCGGCCATCGAAGCCTCGTCGAAGAAGATCGCCGAGATCATCAGCGTCATCGACGGCATCGCCTTCCAGACCAACATCCTGGCCTTGAACGCGGCGGTGGAAGCCGCGCGTGCCGGCGAGCAGGGCAGGGGCTTTGCGGTGGTGGCCAGTGAGGTGCGCACACTGGCGCAACGCTCAGCCGGCGCGGCCAAGGAGATCAAGGGCCTGATCGAGGATTCGGTCGGCAAGGTCGCCGATGGATCGGCGCTGGTCCGCCAGGCAGGCACTACGATGGGTGAGATCGTGGCGTCGGTGCAGCGCGTGACCGACATCATGGCCGAGATCTCTGCCGCGTCGCAGGAGCAGAGCTCGGGCATCGAACAGGTCAACCAGGCGGTGGTGCAGATGGACGAAACCACGCAGCAGAATGCGGCGCTGGTGGAAGAAGCCAGCGCGGCGGCACGCTCCATGGCGGAGCAGGCCACCCTGCTGGCCGAGGCGGTATCGGTGTTCCGCACCGGTGCGGCAACCGCGGCTGCACCCGTGCGTCCGGCCCTGGCTGCGGTGGCCGCGACGGTTACTCCGGTGCGCAGGCCGGCGGCACTGTCGCCGCGCATCGAGCCGACACTGGCGGCCAATGCCGGTGGTTGGGAAGAGTTCTAGAACGTGGCACGCCGGTAGGGAGACGGCGCCCATCACGACGGCTGATCGTGATGGGCGCGGATTTTCTTCCTGAACGCGCTATGGCCGATGAGGTGGCGGACACGCGCATTTCACTTCCGGTTGCCAACCGCAGGAGGAGACTTGCGCCATACCGGAACTCAGGAGATGGCCATGAAGACCTCGACCCGATTGCTTGTGCTGGGCACCCTGCTGGCGGCTTCGTCGGTGGCCGGCGCGCAGACGTATGGCCCGCGCGATGAGGGACGCAAGTTCAACGACGGCAGCCGCGTGGTCTGCAAGAACGTGGAAGTGCAGCGCAACTCGCGCGATCCGAACCGCATTGCGGGTACGGCCACGGGCGCAGTGATCGGCGGCCTGCTGGGCAACCAGGTGGGCGGCGGCAATGGCAAGAAGCTCGCTACCGTGGCCGGTGCTGTGGCCGGTGGCGCGGCCGGTCGCCAGATCCAGGGCAACAGCCAGCAGAAGAACGGCGACCGCGTGGTCGAGCGCCGTTGCGAGCGCGTCTATCGTTGATCGGTTGCCGGCAGCGCCCGTTCCCCCTTACACATCGCAGTACTCGAACGCCGGCCCCGCGCCGGCGTTCTTCGTTCCGGACCTGTATCGCTGACTCCGGCGTCGTGCCTATACTGCGCCGACTCAACGGATGAATGTCCAGTGAACGAATCGGCTCCAGCTCCCCAACCGGCACCGCTCGCAAGGCACGACCCGATACCGGAAGCGACTGCCCATCCCCATCGGGTGCGTGATCGCACCGATGAACTCGAGCTCTTCATTTCGGGCCTGCTGGCGTTCGCGCTGCTGGCTGTGCCGGGTTATCTGTTCGACGCCTGGGCGCGCAGCAGCCTGCACACCGAAGGCATGTACTTCCAGATGCTCTGGTTCGGTTTCAGCATCAGTGTCGGCATGTGCTATGTGCTGGCAGTGGCTTTGATCATCCACCTCACGGTGCGCGGCTACTGGATCGGGCTGATCGGCCTCAGGTCGCATTTCCCCGATGGCATTGACTGGGGGCGCCTGCCAAGAATGGGGGCGGTCACGCGCGCCTTCCTGCAGGCCCGGGACGGAGGCCTAGATGGCAGCATCGAACGTGCCGACCGGCTGGCGACGATGCTGTTCTCGACCACCCTGCTTGCCGTACAGACATTGGCGGGCACGCTGGTATTGGCCGTCCTGACGCTTGGTGTGTCGATGGTGATCGGCGCGCTGTCCGGTGGCGCCGATCATGTCGCCATGCTCGCCCTGTGCACCGTGCTGGCCGCAATGTTGGCGCTGGCTGTTACCCCCGGGATCCTGGAGAAGATCGTGGCGCGGCGGCAGGCGCGCGGGCGGCCCCATGAGCGACCGCAGCGACTGCTGCAGGGCATGCTGGCGGCACTGCAACGGGTTCCGCTGTTGCGCCTGATGCAGACCATGCAGCTGACCATGCAGAGCAACCTGCGCTCGCGCTCGTTCATGGCGGCCTACCTGTTCGCGGTGCTGGTAGCGATGCTGCTGGCGGCCGTGCAGGTGATGGCGTCGTTGAAGTTCTCGCTGTTCAACCGTTACCAGATCGTCACGGAAGCGGCGGTTGAGCACGGCATGCTGAGTGCGCATTACGAATCGATGCGTTCGGCGCATGACCAGCTGCTGCCGTACCCGATGATCCCGTCGGACACGATCAGCGGTGCGCAGCTTCGTTTGTTCATTCCGCATCGCCCGCAACGCGACAATCCGCTGGCGCGCCAGCATTGCACCGCACTTCCGGACGCGCGCAATGAGGCCACCGGGCAACAGGCCGCCAATGCCGCAGTGGAGTGCCTTTCCCGGCTCTGGCTGGTCAAGCTGGACGGCACCCCGGTCGACCTGCATGGCTTCGTGCCCATGGAGCGGCGTGACCTGGATATGCGGGGCCTGGTGGGGTACCTGCCTACCCGGGGACTCGCACCCGGACGCCATGACCTGGAGCTGGTGTGGAATGCTGCAGGCGGCGAGCGGGGGGCCGGACGGCGCCGCGCGTTCCGCATCCCGTTCTGGTACGCCCCGGATCCATAAACGTGGGTCAAAGCGGCCATGCCGCGCCGCTTGAACTGGCCGCTTACGACTTAATTCCCTCCGTCCCCTTTTGGGCGAGGAGGCGCCAGGAGGCGAGGCTGCCGTAGAGCAGCAGCAGGACGGTGAGGGTGATCAGTTCGTGGCTGACGTCGGCCAGGCGGGCGTCCATCTGGTTCAGGCGCACCATCAGATTGATGCCCGAGGTGGTCGGCAGCAGCTGTGCCAGCCAGACCAGCGGTTGCGGCGTCATCACCGCCGGCCACGACAGGTTGGCCAGGAAAAACAGCGGGATGGAGGTGGCGATGATGTACTGGAAGGCGCGCTCGCGGGTGCGGAAGAAGCTGCCGACGAACAGGCCGAAGGCCACGGTGGTGGCGATGAACAAGGTGCCGCCCAGCAGCTGGCCCATCGGGTTGCCGCCGCGTGGATAGTCCTGCACCCAGGCAGTGAAACCGGCGTACCAGAACAGGCCGAACAGGCCGATCAGGCCGAAGCCCAACGCCATGCCGGCCAACGTCGGCAGGTCGAAGCGCAGGCGCCGGCCCAGTGCGAGGCGGCGGCCGCCGAGCAGAACGCCGATGCCCATCAACAGCGTCTGGTGCACGATCAGCTCGGCCACGCCGGGCACGATGGCGCTGCCATAGCCTTCCTGCGTGTTGTACAGCGGGCGCTGCACCAGGGTGACCGGCGGTGCCTGCGGCGCACCCATGAAGGCGGCCTGGCCGACCACCGCATCACGCCCGAACGCACCCAGCGCATCAGCTACGCTGCCCAGCACCCAGCTGGCGCGGCCCAGGTAGGCACCGTTGCCAAGCAATACCAGCTTGGCCGGATGGCCGCGCAGGATGTCGCGCTCCAGGTTGGCCGGGATCACGACGATGCCTTCGGCGTGGCCGGCTTCGAGCTGCTGGCGTGCGCTGTCGACGTCCGCCGGTTGCCCGACCACGCGCGCAACGCGCAGTGCGTCGAGCTTGCGCAGCAGCTCGCGGCTGGTCGCGCTATGGTCCTCGTCCACCACCAGCACCGGCAGGTTGCCGGCCACCTGGTGCCGGTAGGCGGCTGGATAGAAGAACGAATACAGGATCACCGCACCGACCATCACCACGATCGCGTAGCGGTCGCACAGCACCGCCATCAGGGTCTGCCGCAGGCTGCGCCAGAGCATGCTCATGCGTCAGCCCCTGCGGATTGTGCGGCGGCAGGCGTGCGTGCAAAGGCGATCAGGCGCAGGCCGCCGATGCCACCGGCCACCACCGTCATCAACAGCAGCGTAGCCAGCGGCCATGCCGAAACCTGCAGCGGCGAGCCGATGAACTGCTGCTGGGTCTGCAGCTTGATGTAGGCGCTCAACGGCAGCAGCTGGTGCCAGACGCGGGTAAACAACGGCCCGTCCAGCACCGGGAAGGTAGCGCTGGAGAACGCCAGTGCGGTGCCGATGCTCAGACCGACCGCAGACAACGCGGTGCCCATGTCGCGGGTGACGCCGACGAAGAACAGCGCGTAGGCGGCCGTGGCCAGGTAGAACAACGGCTGCGCGAGCAGCAGCAGAAGCACGCTGCCGGCCACACCATCGCCGCGCAGCCACGCCAGGTAGCCGATGCCGAGCGCGCCATACAGCGAGAACAGCAGGAGGTACGGCGCGACCTTGCCGGCAATCGCCGACCACGGCGTGCGAGCCAGCCAGGCGGGCAGGGTGCCATCGCGGATCTCGCGGCCGAGGCTGCCGGCCACCGCAAGTGCCAGTACCAGTGACAGCACCGCCGGGAAGATCAGTGGCAGCAGGAACAGTTCGTAGCTGCGCGCCGGGTTGTAGAGGATGTCCGACTGCACCGCGATCGGCGCCGCGCGCAGCTTGCCCGGGCCGACCTGCAGGCCGATGCGCTCGCGCAGCAGGCGTGCGTTCCATGCGGAAACCGCGTCGCCGATGTCGCGCGACGCCGACTGGCCGGTGGTCATGTAGGTGGCGTTGTAATAGGCGAACACCGTGCCCTGGCGCCCACGCAGCGCCTGCCGGGTGACATCGCGCGGCACCAGCACGATGGCGAACACGTCCAGGCTGCGCAGCTGCGAACGTGCCTCCTCCAGGTCCGCTGGCTGGCTGGCGACGCGTACGCCGGGACTGGCGTCGAGCATGCGCAGCAGCAGGCGGCTGTCACTGCTGTGGTCAAGGTCGACCACAGCAATCGGGATATCGCGCATCACCGACGGCGTGAACATCCATGCCATCACGACCAGCATCAGCAGTGGCAGCAAGGTGACCAGCAGCAGGTCGGCACGGTTGCCGCGCAGCGACTGCAGCTCGCGCCGCCACGAAGCGGCGAAGCCGTTGCGGTCCGGGCTCAGTGCTGGGGCCATGCGAACAGCACGCTCATGCCGGGGCGGAAGCCCTCGATGCGGCGTACCGGGCGCACCCGCACCTCGAAGCTGCGGACGTCATAGCCGGACGACTGGCGGGTGGTACGCCAGGTTGCGTAGTCGCCGGCCGGATTGATGAAGTAGACCTCGAACTCACCATCCAGGCCCAGCGCCGGCACGCTTCCCTGCAGTTTGCTGCCGACCTTCAGGCCCTGCATCTGCGATTCGCGCAGGTTCATCGCCACCCACATGCGGTCGATGTCGACCAGGGTGAACACCGGATAGCCGGCCGGCACCAGCTCGCCCGGATCGGCCATGCGCTTGTTGATCTCGCCCGCCACCGGCGCGCGTCCTTCCACTTCGGCTCGCGCGGCGTTGACCTCGGCCACCGCGCCCTGCGCCTGCTGTACCTGGCCTTGCGCGGCGCGCTTGTCCTGCTCGCGGGCGCCGGCCAATGCCATGTCGTACTGCGCGCGGGCGGCGCGGGCCAGTTCGCGCGAACTGGTGGCTTGGGCATGCGCTTCATCGCGCTTCTGCCGGGTCATCACCCCTTCGTTGAACAGGTTCTGCACGCGCTGGTAGGTGGCTTCGGCCAGTGTCGCGCCGGCTTCGGCCCGCTTCCAGTTCGCTTCGGCGGCGCGGATGTCTTCGCTGCGCGCGCCTTCGTCGGCCTTGTCGGCCACCGCCTGCGCAGCCGCCAATGCGCCGTGCGCCTGCTGTTCCTTGGCAGCCACTTCGGGGCTGTCGAGCAGGAACAGCACCTGCCCGGGCTGCACGCGGTCGCCCTCGCGTACCTTCAGCTCGGCCACGCGCGCGGTGATCTTGGCAGCCACGTTGATCGTGTCCGCATCGGCCATGCCCTGGATCTGGTCGGTCGGGCTGCGCCAGGCCAGCCACAGGCCCAGCACCACCGCGACCAGCAGGACCACCAGCAGGATCGGTCCCAGCCGTCGCTTGCCGGGGGGCGTCGTCGCATCGTCGTGCAGCACATCACTCATGGTCGATCACCTCGTCCGCACGCCGCCGGAATTCTTCGAAACGGTCCATCTGTCCACTGATCTCCAGCAACTGTGCCAGCGCAATGTCGTATTGGTAGGCGGCCTGTGCGCGCTCGACACGGGCGCCGCCCAGGCCGAGCCGCGCATCGATCACATCCAGCGAGGTGGCCTGGCCTTCGCGGAATGCCAGCTCCTGCAGGCGCAGGTTTTCCTGTGCCTGGGCGATGCTGCTGTCGAGCAGCACGAACTGCTGGCGCGCGGTTTCCAGTTCGTTCCAGGCCTTGCGCACGCCCAGCGCGACCTGGTTCTCGGCCTCGCGCAGGCCGGCCTCGGCCTGCTCCTGCTGCGCACGCGCAGCGCTGATCTGCGCCGGTCGCAAGTTCGGCGACAGGAAGGTGTACTTCAGGCCGATGCCGAACGCCCAGTCCGGGTCGGTCAGCATCTCGTCGCGGCGACGGAAGTCGTACTGGCCGAAGGCGAAGATCTGCGGCTTCAGCTTGGCCTGCTGCACGCGCACGCCCTGTTCGGCCTGCGCCACCATCGCGCGCAAGCGCGCGATTTGCGGCTGGCGCGCCTGCGCCGTGCGCTCGAAGCTGGCCACCGGTTCCAGCGGCACGCGCTGCACGAACAGCGGCGATACCGGCTGCACCTCGCCGCCGCTGCGCAGCAGTGTGGACAGCGCGGCCTTGAGCGTGGCCAGGTCGTTCACCGTCTTCTGGTACTCGCGCTCGGCCTTGTCGCGGGCCACGGTGGCCTGCAGGCGCTGGGCGCGGGTGGCGAAGCCCTCGCGTTCCAGCTTTTCTGCATCGGACAGGTGGCGGTTGAGGCCGTCGCGCACGTCGCGGCGCACGTCCACCGCCTGCTCGGCCAGGCGCTGGCCGAAGTAGGCCTGGGCCAGCTGCACGGTCAATGATTGGCGCTGCGCCTCGCGCTCGGCGTTGGCCTGCTCATGGGCGGCGCTGGCCGCACGTTGCGCGGCCGGGATCACGCCGCCGGTGTACAGCGGCAGCACCGCGGTCACTACCGGGCGTGTACGCCAGTCGCGCTCGGTGAACGACAGCGGCGAATCGATACCGAAGGCTTCAGCCACGGGCGCCAGCGAACCCAGTGGCAGGGTCAGGGTCTTCTGGAACTGCAGGCGGCGCACTTCGCCGGTGATCTCCGGCAGGCGCAGCAGGCGCGTGGCGTCCTGCAGGTCCTGCTTGTTGCGTACCGCTGCATCAGCGGCCGCCAGCGCATCGGAGACCTGCTCCAGGCGTTGGCGTGCCTGTTCCCAGTCCAATGCGGGGGCGTCGTTGCTGTTCTGCGCGGACGCAGCGGTTGGCAGGCAGGTCGCCAGCACCAGCGCCAGCGCGGCCTTCGCGCGGTGCATCCTTGTACGTCGGCCGTTCACGCCCATGCCGTCCCAGTGGTAAAGAAGTGCGCAAACGGTAGTGCGCGCGGCGTGAAGCCCGAGTCTGCGGTCATCGGATTGTCCTCAACGAAGGGTGCCGCTGGCTGCAGTGCGCAGCGCCTGGGTGATGTGCTGCAGCGTGCTTGAGCGCACGGCGGCATGTTGCCAGTACAGCGGCACATCCAGCCAGCGGCGGGGTTCCAGTACCACCACGCGGCCGGCGCGCACGGCGGGCGCGACCAGGGTTTCCGGGGCCATGCCCCAACCGAGTCCACACGCGGCGGCTTCGACGAAACCGGTGGAAGAGGGCAGGTAGTGTAGCGGCGGCTGCAGTCGCGCGCGGGTCAGGCGCCGCACGAAGCGCCATTGCAGTTCATCCTTGCGGTTGAACACCAGCATCGGTGCGCGCGCCAGGGCCGCGGCCTGCATGCCATCGTTGAAGTATTGGCGTGCGAAGCCGGACGAAGCGATCGCGTGGTAACGCATGGCGCCGAGCGGGTACACGTTGCAGCCCTTCACCGGCTGGCTTTCGGCGGTCACTGCGCCGAGCACGCTGCCATCGCGCAGCAACTGCAGGGTGTGGTCCTGGTCGTCCATGCGCAGGTCGAACAGGTAGCCATGGCGCTGGTGCAGGTCGGCGACGGCGGGCACGAACCAGGTATCAAGCGAGTCGTCGTTGACCGCCAGGGGGATGGGCGTACGCGCAGCGTCGTTGCCACGCTCGGGTAGCAGCTCGGCCAGCGCCTCGGCTTCCAGCGCCTGCATCGGGCGTACCCGGCGCAGCAGCGCTTCCCCCGCAGCAGTCGGTCGGCAGGGTGCCTGGCGCACCACCAGGACCTGCCCGAGCCTGTCTTCCAGCGCTTTGATCCGTTGCGACAGTGCTGATGGGCTGATCGACAGGCGGCGTGCCGCGGCCTCGAAGCTGCCTTCTTCCAGCACCGCAGCGAATGCGGCCAATTGTGGATGTACCAGATCCATGCCGGTGCCCCTTCAGTTTTCCTGCACAGGATAAAGAAAAATCAGATTGTCTAAACAGGGGCGGTGGCCGCACCCTGCGCGTCCCCTCGCTGCCTGGCCTGTCCTGATGTGGATCGCCGCTACCGCCGCCGGCCTGTTCGCAGGTGCCGGCCTGATCATCGCCATCGGCGCACAGAATGCCTTCGTGCTGCGCCAGGGCCTGCAGCAGCGGCATGTGGGCAGGGTGGTGCTGGCCTGCGCCGGCGCGGACACCGCGTTGATCCTGGCCGGCGTCGGTGGCATGGGCGCGCTGGTGCTGCAGTGGCCGCTGCTGCTGCAGGTGCTGCGCTTCGGTGGCGCGGCATTCCTGCTCTGGTATGGCCTGCGGGCCGGGCTGCGCGCGTGGCGCGGTGGTAGCGTATTGGCCGCCGCCGAGGCGCAGGGCGGCAGCGGACGGAAGGTGCTGCTGACCTGCCTGGCGTTCACCCTGCTCAACCCGCACGTCTATCTGGATACGGTGGTGCTGCTGGGCAGCCTGTCCACGCGCTACCCGGGCGATCTGCGCTGGGCCTTCGCCGCCGGGGCCTGCGTGGCCAGCGTCGCCTGGTTCTGCACGCTGGGCTATGGCGCGCGATTGTTGCAGCCGGTGTTCCGCAGGCCAGGTGCCTGGCGGGTGCTGGATGCCGCCGTGGCGGTCTTCATGTTCTGCCTGGCGACACTGTTGCTGTTGCGTCCGCTCTAGGCCGCGTCGACCGCGCACAGTGGCGCTTCGCCGGGGCGCAGGGTCAGTACGCGTACACCGTTGCGGGTGACCGCCACCGTGTGCTCGAACTGCGCCGACAGCTTGCCGTCGCGGGTGTAGACCGGCCATTCGTCCGGCTGCTGGCGGATGGCCGGCTTGCCCTGGTTGAGCATCGGCTCGATGGTGAACACCATGCCCTCCTCCAGCACCCTGCCGGCGTTGGGATGGCCGTAGTGCAGGATCTGCGGTTCCTCGTGCATTTCCTGGCCGATGCCATGGCCGCAGTATTCCTTCACCACGCTGTAGCCGTGGCTGCGCGCGTGGCGGGCGATGGCGTGGCCGATGTCGCCCAGGCGTGCGCCGGGGCGCACCGCAGCGATGCCTTTCCACATCGCCTGGTAGGCGGTCTGCACCAGCCTGCGCGCGGCGTAGTCGACCTCACCGACCAGGTAGGTGGTGCTGGAGTCGGCGATGTAGCCGTTCTTCTCCAGGGTGATGTCGAGGTTGACGATCTGGCCATTGCGCAGCACGTCGGTGGTGCTGGGAACGCCGTGGCAGACCACGTTGTCGATCGAGGTGTTGAGCACATACGGGAAGCCGTACTGGCCCTTGCTGGCCGGCCGCGCCTGCAGTTCATCGACGATCATGCGTTCGACGAACTCGTTGATCTCCATCGTGCTGCGGCCCTGCAGCGGCAGCCGGTCGAGCGCGGCGAACACCTGCGCCAGCAGGCGCCCGGATTCGGCCATCAGCGCGATTTCGTGCGGCTGCTTGATCACCGCCACGTCAGGCCCGTCCGGGTGCCAGCGCCTGTGGCTGCACGCCGGCGGCGCGCAGTTCGCTGGCGACGATGTCCTGGAAGCTCAGCGTGGGGTTCATTTCGCACAGCATGCCGACCCGGATCCAGAAGTTGGCCTGGGCGTTGATCGAGCGACTGGAGACGGTGCAGGCACGGCGCAGCTGGTCGTGCAGGGTGTCATCGATGTTGACGATGCCCATTGGCGGTCCTGGAGCAGGGAATGTACGAATCGTATATGTTTCGTATATTTGCCTCAAGCCCGCGTTGTTCAGTCCAGGTGGGTGGCAAAGCGCAGGCGGTTGCCGTCGGGGTCGCGCAGCAGTATTTCGCGGCTGCCCCAGTCGGTGTCATGCGGTGGCTGCTCGATCGGCACGCTGGCGGCGCTGAAGGCGCGGTACACGCTGTCGACGTCGTCGACGATGAAGTACACCGCGCTGCCGACCTCGCAGTCACCGCTGTGCTCGGTGAGGAAGATCGTCTGGCCATCGCGGGTGAGCTGGGCGAACAACGGGAAGCCGGCTTCGAAGCGGTGTTCCCAGTCGACCACGAAACCCAGCCCCTGCACGTAGAACGGCAGGGTGGTGTCTGCGTGGCGCATGCGCAGTTGCGGGATGACGGTCTGGGGCATGGCGGCGGCTCCGAGGTGGGAACCCAGTGTAGTGCCGGCCAACGGCCGGCATTGCCGACGCGGTCAGCAGGCCGTCGGTGCGGCGGCGATTGCCGCCAGCAGTTCGCGGTTCACCTGCTGGTGACGCGCCTGCCAGACGGGAAGATCATCGGCGCTGATGTCCGGCTGGCCATCCAGCGACGACAACCAGCGCTTGAAGCGGCTCTGGTAGTTCGCCAGCGAGACTTCGCCGGTGATGTCACTGCCGACCAGGCCACCGGCGCGCAGTGCTTCGATCACCACCAGTGCGTGTTCCAGCTGGAAGCGGCCCTGGTCCCAGTTGCTGCGCGCAACGTCCTCGGCGAATACATCCTTGTCGATCGACAGGTAGGTCGGCTGTGGGGATGTGGCCTGCTCGGCGGCGAACGCGGCGACCAGTGCCTCCGGGTGCTCGAAGCGTCGGAACGCACGGCCCATGCCGAGGCGGTGGCCCCAGCCCACGTCCACGTCCATGCACCAGTACGTCAGGCGTCCACCCATCAGCGGTCGCCAGTGGTTCTCCCAGGCATGACCGGGGCCGATGTCGCTGGAAGTGATGCCGAGCACATGGATGTGCGAGATCTGCGGCAGCTTGCTGGCGGCGTTCACCCACGAGCCGCAGTGCATGCCGAGCGGGAACCGCATGTTGTCCGGATGGTTGTCCAGCACCACCAGCTGGAACGGGGCCTGCCCATGCATGCGGCGCAGCAGTGGCAGGCTCAGGTGGTGGAAGTCGCCACTGCCGAGCATGACGGTTCCGAGCAGGGCCGGCAGCGGTGCCAGCACGTCAGCGGCGAAACGGTCGAGGGTGGCATTGCTGCAGGCAAAGCGCAGCGGGTCATGCCACTGCGGCAGGGCCAGGGTCTGCGCCTGTGGCAGCGGCAGCACGCCACCGTCCAGGTCCAGGATCAGCGGGGAACGCAACGGCATCATTCAACCGCCTCCATCAGGTTCGCCCTGCAGATAGGGTGCCAGCCGGCGCAGCGCAGCGCGCAGCAACGGGGAACGAGCATGGATCGCATGTCGGGTGGAGGTGAAGCGCGCACCCAGTTCGGCCTTGATGCGCGAGTCGGTCCAGCCGGCCACGTAGTGGCTCAGGCCGTGCTGCTGCGCGTACTCGAGGTTGTGCATCCAGCTCACTGCGTACAGGTTGTGCTCGCGCGACTGCGGATAGGCCAGGCCGATGTACTTGTCCACCAGTTTGCCGGCATGCACGTAGCACAGGTTCCAGCCGATCAGCCGGCCCTGGTGGCGGTACAGGAACATCCGTCCCTGGCCCTGGCTGTCGGCCAGCAGGTACTGGAAATAGGGCAGGTCGAGCTGGTCGAAATGCACCGCGCTCTGCGCGTATACGCCGAGGTACAGCGCGTACAGTTCGGCCTGCAGTTGCGGGTCGGCCAGGGCCGGGTTGCCGGTGGCGATGCAGTCGATCTGCAGGTCATCGCGCGAACGCAGCTTGCGACGGATGTTCTTGCGGCGCGAGGATGACAGGCGGCCGAGATAGTCCTCGAGCGAATCGAAATCGATCGCCACCCAGGCCAGCGGCATGCCTTCCAGTTCGACGAAGCCGCGTGCCAGCAGCGCCTGCAGGAAGGCGCCGCTGTGTGCGTTGGCGGCGTCGTCCAGCAGCGGTGAATCGATCGCCAGGTCCTTCACCACCAGCAGCCGGGTATCGCCGATCGCGTGACGTGTCACGTCCTCGGCCAGCGCCTCCGGCGCCACGTGCGCCGGCAACGGGGTGTACTCGGTGCTGGTGGCACCGACGAAGCGCGTCTTCCAGGTGATCCAAGGCCGCCACAGGCGCGACAGCGGCAGGCCGAGCAGCCTGCCGCGCAGTTCGTCGTCCATCGTGGTGGTCAGGTCCAACGGGGCACGGAAGGTCGGCAGGCCGCTGGGAAGGCGACCCGCCTCGAATCCGAGCGGCGGGTGGGCCAGGAAGCCCTCCAGCAGCGCGGCCGGTTCCAGCGCGGTGCTGGATGCGCGTGACGTCATTTCCATCGGCACGGGAACCGGCAGCGCATCGACCTCAGCCCTTGGCCTTGGTCAGCGCCTGGTCGAGCAGGGTGATCGCCAGGTCGATCTCTTCGTAGCTGATGTCCAGCGACGGCGCGAAGGTGATCACGTTCTTGTACCAGCCACCCACGTCGAGCACGAGGCCCATGCGTTTGCCGTCGTGCAGCAGGTCACCGGCCAGGCCGATGTCGACCATGCGGTCCAGCAGCTCCTTGTTCGGGGTGTAGCCGTCGGCCTGGCAGATTTCCGCACGCAGCGCCAGGCCCAGGCCGTCGACGTCGCCGATTTCCGGGTGGCGCTTCTGCAGGCCGCGCAGGCCGTCGAGGAAGTACGCGCCCTTCTCCGGCACGGTGCGCTCGTAGTCCATTTCCTTGCCCAGCTTCAGCACTTCCAGGCCCAGGCGGGTGCCCAGCGGGTTGGAGTTGAAGGTGGAATGGGTGGAGCCCGGCGGGAACACGGTCGGGTTGATCAGCTCTTCGCGCGCCCACAGGCCCGACAGCGGGTTCAGGCCGTTGGTCAGCGCCTTGCCGAACACCAGCACGTCCGGGGTGACACCGAAGTGCTCGATCGACCACAGCTTGCCGGTGCGCCAGAAGCCCATCTGGATTTCATCGACGACCATCAGGATGCCGTACTTGTCCAGCACGCGCTTGAGGCCGGTGAAGAAGTTGCGCGGCGGAATGACGTAGCCGCCGGTGCCCTGGATCGGCTCAACGTAGAACGCGGCGTACTCGGCCTGGCCGACCTTGGGATCCCACACGCCGTTGTACTCGCTTTCGAACAGCCGCTCGAACTGCCACACGCAGTGGTCGGAGTACTCGTCCGGGGTCATGCCCTTCGGGCGACGGAAGGGGTACGGGAACGGGATGAACATCGCGCGCTCGCCGAAGTGGCCGTAGCGGCGGCGGTAGCGGTAGCTGGAGGTGATCGACGACGCACCCAGGGTGCGGCCGTGGTAGCCGCCCTCGAAGGCGAACATCAGGCTCTTGCCGCCGCGCGCGTTGCGCACGATCTTCAGCGAGTCTTCAATGGCCTGCGCACCGCCAACGTTGAAGTGCACGCGGCCGTCGAGGCCAAACTTCTCGTGCATGTCCACGGCAATGGTCTTGGCCAGCTGCACGCGGGTCGGGTGCAGGTACTGGCTGGCGACCTGCGGCAGGGTATCGATCTGGTCCTTCAGTGCATCGTTCAGGCGCTTGTTGCTGTAGCCGAAGTTGCACGCCGAGTACCACATCTGCAGGTCGAGGTAGGGCACGCCTGCGCCGTCGAACATGTAGCTGCCTTCGCCGCGCTGGAAGATCTTAGGCGGATCGACGTAGTGGACGGTATCGCCGAAGGAGCTGTAGCGGGCTTCGTCGGCCAGCAGCTGCGCATCGGAGGCAGCGTTCTTGTCAAAAATGTTCATGCAGTTCGGTTCCGTGAAGGACGTTCGAAAGGGGTAACAGGGGAGCGCGCCTGGAAGGGAGTGCTCAGGCGGTGGCCAGCAGCAGGGGCAGTGCGGCGGGCTGCGGGCTGGCGTCGAGGCGACGTGGCTGCAGCAGGCTGCCATCGAGCAGGCGCGGCAGCAGTGCGATTGCATCGTGGAAGGTGTCGATGGCGGCATGCTCGATGCCGGCATGGGTGCAATGGGTGATCAGGCGGCGCTTGGCGAACACGAAGTCGGCATCTTCGGATACACAGAAATCCGAACTGCCGTCGCCGATCATCAGCACGCGCGGTGCTTCGTTGGCGCGCGCCTGCGCGGCGCAGGTGCATTTGCAGGTGCCACTGCGGCAGCCTTCGGCCTGGTAGGGCGATTCCAGTTCCCAGTGGTCATCGCACCAGCGCAGGTGGTTGGCCACCACCGGCAGCTGCGCCAGGCCGTGGTTGGCGAGAATGCGATGGATCGCATAGTCCAGGCCGTCACTGACGATGCGCAGCGGAACGCCCAGCTGTCCGGCACGGCTGACAAAGGCGGCGAAGCCCGGATCGATCTGCACCTGGTCCAGATGGGCATCGAGCGTGGCCGGGTCCAGCTTCAGCAGCCGCACCTGGCCCTGCATGCATTCACGCGAGCCGATCTTTCCCGCCTTCCACTGGTCTTCCAGTTCCTGCCAGCCCGGCTGGCCGTACTTTTCCAGCAGCGAGTCGATGACATCTTCGAGGCTGATGGTGCCGTCGAAGTCACACAGGATGCTCCAGCGCATGGGCAGGTCCGTCGATGAAAGAAGCGTCCGGCACGATGCCGGGGCAGGCTCAATGTAGGCAGGCCGCCTTTCTCGTTCCTTTCCTGTTGAAAGGCTTTTTTTACGGGCTGGGAAAGCGTTCAGGAAGATGCATGGATGAATGCGCGGCGCGCAGGCCATGCATGCACGTGCGGGTCAGGCACGGGCCAGGACCTGCAGTATTTCGGCCGTCTCCTCACGGGTCTGCCAGGCGCTGTTGCCAAGGGTGAGCATGCGTGCGGCGAAGTCACGTGCATTGGGCACGTCCTCCTGCGGCACGATGCCACGCAGGTAGGCGTAGTCGGGCAGGGCACGGATGAACATACGGCTGGCGCCGAGGCCGCGCGGCCACAGTGTGTCCAGTGCGGCGTCACGCGCGCGCTGGCTGGGCAGCAGCAGCATCAGCATCGGCCAGGTGCCGCCGCTACCGGCCAGGCCATCGACCACCTCCACCGCCGGCAGTTGTGCCAGCTGCACGCGCAACTGCAGTGCGCGCAGGCGCCCGGCCTGCAGGAACGCCGGCAATCGCCGCGCGGCATGGGCACCGATGTTCTGCCGCCATCGGCTGACCCGGTGCTGCGGTATGTCCAGCGGGAAAACATCACCGACCGCGTCTTCCAGATCGCCACGCTGCAGTGCGTTGCGCAGCGGATTGCCGTACACCAGCGACAGCAGCGAGGGGCGATAACAGGCGGCAAGGCCAAGCAGCTGCACGCTGCGAAGCAGCTCCCAGCGCAGGTTGAAGCGCACGTGTTCGGCGGCATGCTCGGCCAGTTCGGCGCGCAGTTCGTCATCGCGGCTGACCAGCAGGCCGCCTTCGTGCAGGCTCAGCCCCTTGCCGGCGGCCAGGCTGAAGAATCCGATGTCGCCACGCAGGCCGACACTGCTGTTGCCCACCCGTGCGCCCAGCGCCTGTGCGGCATCTTCGATGACCCAGGCGCCGGCGCCGCGCGCGATGTCGCAGGCCCGTTCGACATCGGCGATGCGACCGCCGAGGTGGGTCGGCAGGATGGCCAACGTACGCGCATCGGCCAACCGCTTGAGCTGGCCGGGATCGAAGTCGAAGTGGCCGCGCCGGGTATCGCACAGCTGCACGCGCAGGCCGAGGCTGTGCACCGCGATCGGCACCAGCGGACAGGTGTAGGCCGGCATGATCACCGTGTCGCGCCTGGGCGCGCGCTTGCGCAGGGTGCGCAGGGCGATCAGCAGCGCGTGCGTGCCGGAACAGGTCAGCTGCAGCGGCGGCGTGCCCAGCTGGTTGGCCAGGATCCCGCGCAGGTCACCACCACCGGGAAGGAAGTCGCTGGCCTGCATCGGCAGGCCGGCGGTCGGTGGCAGTTCGCGCGCGAACAGGCTCATCGCAGCCCGCTCACGAGGTGCTTTCGGCGGGACTGTGCGGGTCGTCCGCTTCCGCGCGGCCGAGGCAGACGATGCCGGCCACGATCAGCACCGCACCGACCAGGTGGTGCAGGGTGAGCGGCTCTTTCAGCAGCCAGGCCGACAGCAGCAGCACACTGATCACTTCCAGGTGCGAGGCCGCGAATGCCGGGCCGATCGGCGCATGCCGCAGCAGGCTCATCCAGGTGAAGAACGCACCCACGTAGCCCAGGATGGCGCCGTACACCCATGGTTGCGACAGCACGCGCAGCAGCCAGGTGGTGTTGGCCTCGACCGGCAGCGCAGCATCGCCGGCGTACTTGAAGCACAGCTGGGCCAGGGTGTCGAAGGCCATCAGCAGGGGGAAGCCGATCACATACAGGCGCCTCATGAGCCGGCCCCCACCACCGCCACGCCTGCTGTGACCAGCAGCATCCCGGTCACCCGCAATGGCGTGAGCTTCTCGCGGAACAGGATGCGGCCGGCGATCATCAGCGCCACGATGTTGATCGAGCCCAGCAGCACGCCCTTGGACAGCGGAACCAGTGACAGGAACGCGATCCAGGCGACAAACTCAAGCACGTAACAGGCGATGCCGATCCACAGCCAGGGGCGGCTGAGCATGTGCTTCCAGCGCTGCAGTCCCTCGCCCTCCTGCGGGTCGCTGGCGGCGGCCTTGAAGGCGAGCTGGCCACCGGTATCGAGCACGACATTGGCCAGCCACAGCAGCGTGGCAAGTGCCCCCATCTCAGGCCACCGCCTTGAGGACGCCGCTGTGTTCACCGATCCCGGTGAAGAAGCGCGCGCTGCGGCGGATCACCTCGCGGCGTTCGCGGTCGATCGTGATCATGTGGTAGCTGTCCTCCAGCACCACCAGTTCCTTCGGGCCACTGACCCGCGACATCACCAGTTCGGCATTGCCCATGCTGGCCACGTCGTCTTCGCGGGCGTGCATCACCAGGCACGGGGCGGTGACCTGGTGCAGGTGGCGGCGGGTCCAGTTGCTCAGCGCACGCATCTCAGCCAGCGCATGCCAGGGATTGCCCGGAAGGCCTGCCGCCGCGCTGTCGCCGGACAACATGGCGGCGCTGACCTGCGCACGCAGGCGCTCGTCGCGCAGGCCGTACGGCGGTTCTTCCATGAACATGCGGTCGCGGCCGATGTTGAAGCGCTTGAACCACGGTAGCAGGAACGAGAGGCGGGCGACGGCGGGTATGTTCCAGCCGTCGTAGCGGAACGTGGCGCCATACACGCCGACGCCGGACACCCAGTCCGGTCGTCGAGCAGCAAGTGCCAGGGACAGCACCGCGCCCATCGACAGGCCACCGACGAACAGCTGGTCGACCTTGCCGCGCAGGCTTGCCGCCGCATCTTCCACGCCCTGGTACCACTGTTCCCAGGTGGTCGCCAGCAGGTCATCCACGGTGCCGCAATGGCCGGGCAGCTGCACGCCGTGTACGGTGAAGCCGGCGTTGTTCAGCCCTTTGCCCAGCATGCGCATTTCCGCCGGGGTACCGGTCAGGCCGTGGACCAGCAGCACGCCCTGCGGGCCACCGGGGAGGAAGAAGTCGTGCGAGTCGGTCACCTGGCGGCTCCGGGACGGCAGTGGGGAGGGTCAGGATCGCAACCGCGATTTTCGCCAGCCTTTCAGCGCCCCGGTCCGGGTCAGGGGCCCTTCAGCAGCGGCAGCGTGATGGCGACCTTGAGCCCGCCGCCGGGGCGGTTGAGGAAGGTCAGGCGCCCGCCGAAGTGCTCCACCGCCTCGTGGGCGATGGCCAGGCCCAGGCCGGTGCCGCTGGCGGTGGTGCCGGGGGCGCGGAAGAAGCGCTCGCCCAGCCGCGGCATCACGTCCTCGGGTACGCCGGGCCCGTTGTCCTCCACGTACAGTTCGACGTCGTTGTCATCCAGCGCGTGCACGCCGACGGTAACGGTCGCATCGCGGCCGGCATAGCGCAGCGCATTGTCGATCAGGTTGTCCAGTGCTTCCTGCAGCTGGGCACCGTTGCCGAGCACGCGCAGCGGCTGGGGGCTGCCGCGGTAACCCAGATCGATGCCATCGCGGATCGCTTCAGGCACGCGTGTACCGACCCACTGCGGCACCCGTTCGCACAGGTCCAGTACCTCCACCGTCTCCGGCACGGTCTGGGCCCGGCTCAGCGCCAGCAGCTGGGTGCTGACCCGCGCGGTGCGCTGGTTGAGCCGGCGGATGTGCTGCAGTGCCTCGCGCACCGTGTCCGGGTCGCCATGCGCCAGTGCCTGGTCCACGTGCAGGGCCATGCCGGCCAACGGCGAGCGCAGCTGGTGCGCGGCGTCGGCGATGAAACGGTTCTGCAGGGTGATCATTTCCGCCTGGCGGGCAAACAGATCGTCGATGGTGCTGATCAGTGGCTGGATTTCTTCCGGCACGTCGGCGTCGGAGATCGGCGCCAGTTCGCCTCGGCGCTGTGCCAGGCGGGTCCTCAGCGGAGTCAGGATGCGCAGGCCGTAGGTCACGCCGAACCAGACCAGCGCGGCAGTGCCCAGCGCCAGCATGGTCATCAGCGGGATGATGATCATCAGGATCTCGCGCGCGCGCTGGCGTCGTTCGGCCATGCTTTCGGCCACGGTCACCGCCAGCTGGTCCTGCGGATCGTTCATCGCACGCGTGCAGACGGTGGCCATGCGCACCGGCTGGCCGTTGAGAATGCCATCGTACAGGGTGGGGTCCACGCCGGTGCATTCCTGCGAAGGCGCGTAGGCACTGAAATCTGCGTTGCCGCTGAGCGTCCCCTGGCGGCTGCTGTCGACGTTGAAATAGCGATGGCCGTCGGGTTCGTACTCGATCAGGAAGCGTGCCTGCGGAGACAGGTCGCTGGTCACCGGCATGGTGCTCAGCATCTGTGCGAACGAGTGCGTGTCGTCGATCAGGTTGCGGTCGTGGATGCGGTTGGAATAGTCCAGCGCAACGTAATAGGCCAGGATCGTATTGAAGGTGAGAAGGCCCAGCATCGGCAACGCCAGGAAGGCGAGCAGGCGCCGGCGCAGGCTGGGCGGTCCACTGATCACGGCGCGCTGTCGTCCTGCGCGTCTTCCAGCATGTAGCCCAGCCCGCGCACGGTGCGGATGCCCATGCCGCCCGGCTGCAGCTTGCGGCGCAGGCGGTGCAGGGCGATGTCCAGGCCGTTGTCGGTCAGGTCCTGGCCCCAGTCGCACAGCGCTTCCACCAGCTGCGCGCGTGACACGATGCGCTCTGCACGCACCGCCAGCGCCGACAGCAGGCCGAACTCGCGTGCGGTCAGTTCAAGTGATTGGTCGTCGATCCATACGCGGTGCCCGGCCAGGTCCAGGCGCAAGCGGCCGATGCGCAGGTCCGGATTGCCATTGCTGGTGACCCGCCGCAGCTGTGCACGCACGCGGGCTTCGAATTCGTCCAGTGCGAACGGCTTGACCAGGTAGTCGTCGGCACCGAGGTCGAGCACGCGCACCCGCTCGGCCAGGCCGTCGCGCGCGGTCACCACCAGCACCGCCAGGCCATCGCCGCGCTGGCGCAGTCGTTGCAGCACGTCGCGGCCATCCAGTTGCGGCAGCCCCAGGTCCAGCACCAGCAGTGCATACTGGGTCGAGCCCAGTGCTGCATCGGCGTGCGCACCGTTGTCGACGTGGTCGACCACGTGCCCCTGCCGGCGCAGCGAGGCGCACAGGCCGGAGGCGATGTCCGGGTCGTCTTCAGCAATCAGAACGCGCATGCGCGGGGCTCCTGTAACGGTCAGGCCCACCGGCTGGACGGGGCGGGCCTCTCGGCTGCCGAAGGGTAGCCGCAAACCGGGTGAAGGTGGAGCGCGCCGGCACCTCCCGGCGCCGTCACGCTGTCCCTCCATTCAGTCCTGCAGCCCCGGCTCACCCAGCGCCAGCGGCATCCGGGAGCCATCCAGCAGGCCACGGCTGAGCTTGCCCTCCTCGATGAACAGCAGTTCGCCGTTCTCGCCGTTCTTGATGCTGCTGTCGATGGCGATCACGCGGTCGCCGTGGAAGCTGCTGACGTGTGGCATCGAGGTATGGCCGACCACGATGCGCTTGAGCTGCAGGCGGTCGAGCACGGCCTGCACACCCGCGGTGTCGAGGCGGCCATCGAAATAGCCGCGGTACCAGATCGGGCTGGTCTTGCCGTCATACAGCGGTGTGGTGGCCGGGTCGGCCTTCACTTCGGCCTTGGGCAGGCCCAGCGAGGCCTGGTAGGCCGCGTTGGTGCGTGCCGGGTCCAGCGCCAGCTGCACCGCCTCGGGCGAGATGCCGCCGTGCAGGAACAGGGTATCGCCGATCTTCAGCAGGACCGGTCGGGTGCGCAGCCACTGCCCGATCACCGAGTCGGCGCCATACAGCTGCGGGTAGCTGCGGCCCAGCAGCTGGGCGCTGCGCAGGTACTTCGGGTTGACGTAGCGCAGGTCGTCGTACAGCACCATGGTTTCGTGGTTGCCGAGCACGAAGTGCACGGCGCCACCGGCGGCGGCCGCCTGCTGCTGCAGGCCGTAGAGCAGCCAGAACGCCTCGGTCACCTGCGGGCCGCGGTCGAACACGTCGCCGGCGATGACCAGGGTGTCCTTGCCCAGCGCCCAGCGATCCTCCGCGTCGATCACGTGGTGGGCACGCAGCAGGCGCACCAGCAACCCGTACTGGCCGTGGATGTCGGACAGCGCGACGATGCGCGGTGTGGCCGGCAGCACCGACACCGAGGCTGCATTCGGCGCAGCCACATGCACGGTGTGTTCGTAGCCGCAGCGCGGTGCGATATCGGTCCCTGTTGCTTCGGAGGCAAGCGTGCGCGATTCGACCTTGTCGGCGCAGATCCATTGGGCCTGCACCTGGTCGCCCTGGCGGAACACATAGGGGCCATCGGCCTGCACGTGGTCGGCGGGTGCGGCCACCTCGCGGGCCTGCGTGGTTCCGGCGCTGCAGGCCAGCAACGGCAGCAGCAGGGCGGTCATCAGGGAAGGGCGATAGCGCGACATCGTCGGTATCCGGCGGCGGAAACATCCGATGCTAACCGGCGCGACCGGGTCGCGGTGTGCGCGAATGGGCGGGTCAGGCGCTGTGCCCGTCGTCCCTGAGCTTGCGCACACGGGTGGCGGCGGCCTGCAGGGGCCGACCGTCGCGCCCGCGCGGCTGCATGTACGGCAGCGGGCGACGTGTGCTCGATTCGATCAGCTGCGAATGGGCCTCACCGGCAGCGAAGCGATGGCGTTCGCCCCACTGGCGCAGCGCGACCAGCAGCGGGAACAGTTCCTGGCCGGCGGCGGTGAGCACGTATTCCTGGTAGGCCGAGCCGTCGGAGGCCGGTTGCAGTTGCAGGATGCCGGCCTCGACCAGCCTGCGCAGGCGATCGCTGAGGATGTTGCGGGCGGCGCCCAGGCTGCGCTGGAAGTCGCCGAAGCGGCTGACGCCGTCGAAGGCATCGCGGATCACCAGCAGTGCCCAGCGATCACCGAGCAGGTCGGCGCTGCGGGCAACGGGGCAGGGGCTGTCTGCGTGCACGGCGGTCTCCGTCCTATGTGGTTGCAGTTTAAAACCAAAGTGGCTAGCCTGCATCCGGTTTCAATATGAAACCAGATGACGAATGCCATGCCGATTCCACGCCCCCTGCTGGTGCTGCTTGCGGTTGCCGCCGGCGCCAGCGTTGCCAACGTCTATTACGCGCAGCCGCTGCTGGATCAGCTTGCACACGCCTTCGCGCTGGAGCCGGCGGTTGCCGGCGCGGTGCTGGCCGCGACCCAGGCCGGCAGCGTGCTGGCATTGCTCGGGTTGCTGCCGCTGGCTGATCGCGGTGACCGGCGGCACCTGCTGCGTCTGCAGCTGGCGGCACTGGTGGCAGCCCTGCTGTGGCTGGCAGCGGCACGCACGGCCGGTTGGCTGTTGTCGGGCATGCTGCTGGCCGGGCTGTTGGGCACGGCGCTGACCCAGGGCCTGATCGCCTACACCGCCACGCTGGCACCGCCCGAGCAGCGCGGTCGCATGGTTGGCGTGGTGCAGGGCGGAGTGTTCATCGGCCTGCTGCTGGCGCGCGTGGTGTCGGGTACGGTGGCGGCGGCCTTTGGCTGGCAGAGGGTCTACCTGCTGTCCGCGGTGGTGATGGCGGCATTGGCGGCGCTGCTGTGGCAGCGCTTGCCCGCAGTACCGGTGCCGTCGGTCCCTCCACCCTGGCATGAGCTGCTGGGCTCGATGCTGGGCATGCTGCGCCGAGATCGAACGCTGCGCGAGCGCGGTCCACTGGCGTTGCTGCTGTTTGCCGGACTCAACGTGTTCTGGGCGGCGGCCCCCTTGCCGCTGTCGGCCCCACCGCTGCAGTGGTCCACTGCGGCCATCGGTGCGCTCGGCCTGGCCGGGGTGGCAGGTGCATTGATGGCGTCGCGGGTCGGGCACTGGATGGACCGCGGTTTTGCCGATCGGGTCAGTCTTGGCGCGCTGCTGTTGATGCTGGTCGCGTGGTGGCCGCTGCTGGGCCTGCCGCAGTCGCTGTCGTTGCTGCTGCTGGGCGTGATCGTGCTCGATCTGGGTGGGCAGGCGCTGCATGTCTCGAACCAGGCGCTGCTGCTGCGCGCGCCGGGCGAGCAGCATGGACGCCTGGTGGCGCTTTACATGCTCTTCTATGCGGTGGGTAGTGGTGTCGGTGCGGCTGCCGGGCCCTGGATGCAGGCCCGGCACGGCTGGCCTGCCGTGTGCCTGCTGGGCGCCGGCATCGCGCTGCTGGCGCTGCTGTGGTGGGCGGCGTGGCGGAGGCGGGCGGTGAAAGCAGCGGCTGGCGCGCGAATCGGTAGAGTCGACTGTTAGTCGACTGCTCCTCGTTCCGACGGCGAAAAGCTCCGCGCTGCGCGCGGTAGTCGACTAACAGTCGACTCTACCCGCCACCGGGATTTTTCATTTCCGCCAGTTCAGCGCTGCAACGCGCGCCGCCCCGGGGCTTCCTGCAGGTCCGCGCTGGCCACCACCACGCGGTTGCGGCCGCTGCGCTTGGCCTCGTACATCGCCGCGTCGGCACGTGCCATCAACCGCTCGTAGTCCGGGTGGCCATCATGGCCGGCCACGCCGATGCTGGCAGTCAGCGACAGAGCCTGGCCGTTGGCCAGTGCCACTGGCGACTGCGCGATCTGCCGGCGCAGGCTCTCGGCGATCACCGTGGCCTGTGACTCACTGGCGGCAACCAGCACCACCACGAACTCCTCGCCGCCGTAGCGGAACAGGTAGTCGCTGCCGCGGGTCAGCTGGCCGAGCAGGCCGGCGACGTGCTGCAACGCGCGGTCGCCGGCATCGTGGCCGTGGCCGTCGTTGATCGCCTTGAAGTGATCCAGGTCGAGCAGCAGCAGCGAGAACGGCGTGCGGTTGCGCGTGGCCAGCTCGATCTCCCTGCGCAGCACGGTAGGCAGGAAGCGGCGGTTGAGCAGGTTGGTCAGGGCATCGCTGCCGGCATCCAGTTCACCGATGCGTTCAAACAACAGCGTCATCAGGGTACGGATGGCGGCCAGGTCCTCGCGGATGGCCGGCAGCACCGCCAGTCGTTGCGCCGGGGTGTCATGGCTTGCCCGCTGCAGGTTGCCGTCGATGCGGGCCATCAGTTGGCCGACCTGCTGGGTTTCGCTGCTCTCGCCGAAGCTGGGGATGCCCTTGTGGGTGAACCACAGGCCGAATTCCGAGGTCGCCAGGCTGGCGCTTTCGCTGGCCTGCACGTGGCCGGCGAGTGCGTACAGCAGGGCGTTCTCCCAGTCCAGCAGCAGTGCACGCTGGCGCTCGCGTTCAGTACCGACATTCTGCACCAGCGAGAACAGCCGATAGGCAGCATCGGCACGGGTGGAGCGCTCGCGTGCATGGGTGTAGGCCAGGGTCATGCCTTCCATGGCGATGTCCATGATCGCGCTGAGGCAGTCGATGGCGGCGAACGCGGTGGCGCTGTCGGGCGCGTCGTCGCGCAGGCGCACGAACAGCTCGTGCTTGAGTACGCGCGCGCCGCGGGTGACCAGGTCGACCGGAATGCCGACCCGGGCATGCACATCGCCGATCACCCGTTGCGAGGCAACGGTGGCGGCAATGCCGTCGGCATCGGTGGTCAGCAGCTGCACCAGCCAGCGCTGCATGGCCGGTTGCAGGCGTTGCTTGACCTGATCGTGGGACAGGAAGCGGCGTGCACGCCCGTCCTGCAACAGCACTTCGTAGAAGCGTTGGGCCAGCGCCGGCGGGGCATCGGTTGCGGCGGCGTGCAGCAGCGCGGTGGCGGCAGGGCCGGCCTGTTGCAGGCAGTGCTGCCAGGCCTCGGCCAGCGGTTGGCTGGCATCGTCCAGTTGGGGTGGTTCCACGTCGATCTCTGACTGCGTACGGCAAACCACGGGTATCGGCCGCGGTGGCGTGCGGTTGATGGTGGGCAAGCCGGCCAGTTTAAGCGCGATGCAGGGTCGTCCGGCGCGCAGGGCACACCACGCCTGCGGTATCAATGAGCGAACGCATTTGAGAATCACTCTCATTGATGGGAGAATGCGCGCACGGATCGGGCCGCAGGCGACTGCAGCGACGCTCCGCCTCCCCCTCGTCGTTGCCTCAAGCCCTTTGCCAGAGGCCCCGTTGCCCTGCCAGAAGGTCCAGATCATGTCTCCTGCCGTTGTCCTCTCGCCGCGCCCGCTGGCGCTCGCCGTTGCCGCCCTGCTGGCGGGCAGCGCCCTGACCGCCCAGGCTGAAGCCGACGCCACCGATATCGACACGGTGCACGTCACCGCCTCGCAGATTGCCCGCCAGGCGTTGGGTACCTCGACCATCACCGCCGAGGACATCGCCAGGCGCCCACCGGCCAACGACATCGCCGAACTGCTGCGCACCATGCCGGGCGTCAACCTCACCGGCAACAGCGCCTCGGGCCAGTACGGCAACAACCGCCAGATCGACCTGCGCGGCATGGGCCCGGAAAACACCCTGATCCTGGTCGACGGCAAGCGCATCGGTGCGCGCGATGCGGTGCGCATGGGCCGCAGTGGCGAGCGCAACACGCGCGGCGACACCAACTGGGTGCCGGCGGAGATGATCGAGCGCATCGAAGTGCTGCGCGGACCGGCGGCGGCACGCTATGGCTCCGGTGCGTCCGGTGGCGTGGTCAACATCATCACCAAGCGCCCGACCGGCGACCTGACCGGTGCGGTCGACCTGTACGGGCTGGTGCCCGAACACAGCGCCGAAGGTGGCAGCGAGCGCGTCGGCCTGCAGCTGAGTGGGCCGATGACCGACACGCTCTCGTTCCGCCTGTACGGCAACCTCAACAAGACCGACGCCGATTCACTCGATCTCAACCGCCGGTACGCCACCCAGCCGAACGCAGTGCCACCGGCTGGCCGCGAGGGCGTCAAGAACCGCGACATCAACGCGCTGCTGCGCTGGGACGTGACCGCCGACCAGGTGGTCGAGTTCGAGGCCGGCACCAGCCGCCAGGGCAACATCTATGCCGGTGACCGCGCGGTCAGCACCACCGGCACTTCGACCGGCATCGATCTGGCCGCCCTGGCCGACGGCAAGGCGGAAACCAACCGCATGTACCGCAACACCGGCGCGATCACCCATCGTGGCCGTTGGGGCGATGTGACCTCGCGGGTGACCGCCGCGGTGGAGGCGGTGAACAACTCACGCATCAATGAAGGCCTGGCCGGTGGCCCGGAGGGCAGCTTCAACGGCACCGACTGGTCGACCTCGCGCCTGCGCAACTACCAGCTGGATGGCGAAGTGAGCTTTCCGACCACGCTGGGCGGCGCCGAGAACATCTGGACGCTGGGCTTTGAATACCTGGACAGCCGCCTGACCGACCCGTACTCGATGAGCCAGTCCAGCAGCAGCGGCGGTGGCATCCCGGGGCTGTCGGCCGATCGTGCGCGCGGCAAGGCCGATGCGCAGACCACGGCGGTGTTCGTGGAAGACAACATCTACCTGGGCGAGCGCTGGATCGTTACCCCGGGCCTGCGCTTCGACCACCACAGCCAGTTCGGCAACAACACCAGCCCCAGCCTCAACGCGCAGTTCCGCATCAGCAGCGACTGGGTGGTGAAGGGCGGCATTGCCCGCGCGTTCAAGGCGCCGAACCTGTATCAGTCCAATCCGGACTATCTCTACTACACCCGCGGCAACGGCTGCCCCAATGCGCTGCCGAGCCTGGGCGCCGGTTGCTACATGCGCGGCAACGCGGACCTGAAGGCGGAAACCAGCCTGAACAAGGAACTGGGCATCGAATGGGCACCGCAGAGCGGCTGGCAGGCGTCGTTGACCTACTTCCACAACGATTACAAGGACAAGATCCAGGCCGGCTACACCCAGATCGGGCTGACCGCCGACACCAAGGGCCGCATCTTCCGCTGGGAGAACGCGCCGAAGGCGATCGTGCAGGGGCTGGAAGGCAACCTGGTCATTCCGCTGCTGGGCGAGCAGGGCAACCGCCTGAAGTGGAGCAACAACTTCACCTACATGGTGGAAAACGAGAACAAGACCACGCACCAGCCGTTGTCGGTGATTCCGAAGTACACGATCAACACCATGCTGGACTGGCAAGCCACCGACAGGCTGTCCGTGCTGCTGACCGGCACCTTCTACGGCAAGCAGGAACCGGCCACGACCAACATCAACAACGACCCGCGCTGCACCGGCAGCTGCGATGCATCGATCGCGCTGCAGGATCGTGGCGCGTACAACATCTGGGGCGTGAGCGCGCGCTACAAGGTGACCGAGACGGTCAGCTTCGGCTTCGGCGTGAACAACCTGGCCGACAAGCGCCTGTTCCGCGAGGCCAACAGCAGCGATGCCGGTGCGGCGACCTACAACGAACCGGGCCGGGCCTACT
This sequence comes from Stenotrophomonas maltophilia group sp. SKK55, assembly GCF_057179845.1. NCBI lineage: Bacteria > Pseudomonadati > Pseudomonadota > Gammaproteobacteria > Lysobacterales > Lysobacteraceae > Stenotrophomonas > Stenotrophomonas maltophilia group sp. SKK55. The sequence continues at coordinate 680,017 of NZ_JBXUHP010000018.1, read as the reverse complement.
GGGCCAGCCTTCGCTTCGGCTTCTGACCGCAGGCCGGCGTCGGTCTGCAGCCCTCGCCGGGCCATGCCCGACGAGGGCTCGTGTGGCCTGCAATGTTATAAACATCGTAATAGTCTCCTCCGCCGGCACCGCGTAGCCTGCACCGCATCGCAAAGGAGCTGTTGCCATGGGCCACGACCACGATCACCTGCCATCCCAGATCCGCCACGAGAAGCCCTTGTGGTGGGCACTCGGCCTGACCACCACCTTCCTCGTCGTCGAAGTGGTGGGCGCGTTCTGGACCAACAGCCTGGCGCTGTTGTCCGACGCCGCGCACATGGCCACCGATGCGCTGGCGCTGATGATCGCGCTGGTCGCGGTACGGTTGAGCCGGCGCCCGCCGGATGCGCGCCGCACCTACGGCTATGCACGGCTGGAAGCGTTGGGCGCGATGATCAATGGTGCCATGCTGTTCGTGGTCGCCGCCTACATCCTGTGGGAGGCGGTCGGCCGCTTCCGCCAGCCGCAGGAGATCGCCTCCTCCGGCATGCTGGTGATCGCGGCTGCGGGCCTGGTCATCAACCTGATCTCGATGCGCCTGCTGCAGGCGGGCAGTGGCGAGAGCCTCAACGTGAAGGGCGCCTACCTGGAAGTGTGGGCCGACATGCTCGGCTCGGTGGCAGTGATTGCGGGCGCATTGTTGATCAAGTGGACCGGATGGAAACCGATCGACCCGATCCTGGCCGTGCTGATCGGCCTGTGGGTGCTGCCGCGTACCTACGTGCTGATGCGTGAAGCGATCAACGTGCTGCTGGAAGGCGTGCCCAAGGGCATGGACGTGGACAGGTTGCGCGACAGCCTGTCCGGCCACGCCGCAGTCCTGGACGTGCATGACCTGCACGTGTGGGCGCTGGCTTCCAGCACCCCGGCGCTGACCGCGCACATCGTGATGCGCGAGGGCACCGATGCCGATGCGCTGCGCCGTGAGCTGGGCGGACGCCTGCATGATGACTTCGGTATCGAGCACGTGACACTGCAGATCGAAGCGGACCACTGCGGCGAAGCCTGTGGCGGGCCGGCGCCGGCCAAGGGCGGCGGACACGAGGGCCATGAAGGCCACGACCACGGCGAGGACGCGCAGGGCCATCGTGGCCATGTGCATCGTTGATCGAAGATGACGCGCGCGCCGGGAGACGCCCGGCGCAGCTATTCGTCCCGCCGCGAGGCCAGCCGATCCGCCAGCCGGGTTGGCTCCGGCAGCCGATAGCCACGCAGGGTGTGCTGCACCCAGCCCAGCGCGGTATCGGCACTGATCCGATGGCCACCGGCCACGAACAGCGGCTTGCAGCGAACCTTGCTGCGCAGCACCCAGCCCAGCTGCTCTTCGCCGTCCAGCAGTGGTGTATGCGCGCCGGCCTCGGCGCCCGGTTCGACGAACCTTCCCACCAGTTTCGATTTCGCCACGCCGATGCTCGGCAGGTCGGTGACCACGCCCAGATGCGCGGCCACGCCCAGCCGGCGCGGATGGCTGATGCCGTGGCCATCGACGAACACCACGTCCGGTGCCCGCGGCAGCAGCGCCAGCGCGGCCAGCAGCGCCGGCAGCTCGCGGAAGCTGAGCAGGCCGGGGATATAGGGCATCACCGTGGGGATGCGCGCGATCTCCTGCGCCACGGGCTGCAGCGTCCTTGCATCCAGCAGCACCGCCGCGGCGCGGGTAATGGCACCGTTGTCCTCGAAGCCGACGTCCAGCCCGGCCAGCCAGCGCACGTCACGGGGCAGGCGGTCCTGGCGTTCCACGCGGGCGGCCAGTTGCAGCTGTTGCGCGCGGGCAGCGGTGACGCTGCCTTCCCAGCGCCCGGGGTCGATCACCGTATTCATTGGCTCCAGCATCGCATGCGCGGCGCCACGGCACGGTGAGCGGCCACCGGGGCTACAATGGCGGCCTGCCTTTCCTCGCGTTGGAGACCCTGCAGTGACCCGTAAACTCGTACTGTTGCGCCATGGCCAGAGCCAGTGGAACCTGGACAACCGCTTCACCGGCTGGGTCGATGTCGACCTGACCGAGCAGGGGCGACGGGAAGCGGCTGCCGCCGGTCGCCTGATGCGCGAGGAAGGCCTGCAGTTCGACGTCGCCCATACCTCCGTGCTGAAGCGCGCCATCCACACCCTGCAGGGTGCGCTGGCCGAGCTGGAGCAGGACTGGCTGCCGGTGAACAAGTCCTGGCGCCTCAACGAGCGTCACTACGGCGGCCTGCAGGGCCTGGACAAGGCCGAGACCGCTGCCAAGCACGGCGAAGAGCAGGTGAAGGTGTGGCGTCGTTCGTACGACATCCCGCCGCCGCCGATGGACCTGGAAGATCCGGGCCACCCGATCCATGACCGCCGTTACGCCGGGCTGGACCGCAACGCGCTGCCGGGCACCGAATCGCTGGCCACCACCCTGGACCGCGTGCTGCCGTACTGGCACGACGCCATCGCGCCGCAGCTGAAGGACGGCAAGACCGTGCTGGTCACCGCCCACGGCAACTCGCTGCGTGCGTTGTACAAGTACCTCAACAACGTCTCGCGCGAGGAAATCCTCGAGCTGAACATCCCGACCGGCATCCCGCTGCTGTTCGAACTGAACGATGACCTGACCGTGCAGTCGTTCCGCTACCTCGGCGACCCGGAAGCGGCGCGCAAGGCCGCCGAAGCCGTAGCCAACCAGGGCAAGGCGAAATAAGAAGCAGAAGGCCGGCGCAAGCCGGCCTTTCTTTTTGTAGAGCCGAGCCCACGCTCGGCTGACGCTGTCGCAACCCCGGTAGAGCCACTTCATGGTGGCTGCATGTTCCGGCTACGACGGATCCAGCAGGCGCACCTTCGGCGACTGCAACGCAGCAATGTCGATGACGTGGTCCTGGCATATCACCTGGTAATGCGTGAATGGGCCCGGGTAACGGGTATCAGCGAAGGTGGCACGGCCCAGATATTCAAGGAACTTCGAATGGCTGTAGCGGCGGAACAGGTTGCCGCTCCAGGCTTCGGAGTCGTCCCAGCTCTGGTAGGACTCGTTGTGCACGGCGTAGCTGATGTAGTGGTCCCAGATCAGTTCAAACCGCTGCGAGTGGGGTACCACCTCTATCGCACGCACGTCATCGATTGAACGTCCATGACCGAGCTCCACGCGGGAGGGCTTACCGACCACCCGGCCCTCCTCGACGACCAGGCGCAGACGATTCGCTTCCGGCTCGCCAATCTCAGCAAGAAACAGAAACTCACAGGTGTCGAGGGCCAGCAGCAGCGCAGGTTCGTCCATGGTCATGAGGTCCAGTGATCGCAGAGGCCAGAGCATACCGGCGCGCGGCGGGAGCTGCGCCGTGGGCTCTGTGACCTTTGGCCGGTCCCCAACCTCACGCCCCCGGCTACCCTGTGAAATTACCCGCAGGAGAGCCTCATGAACGTCCGCAACCTGGTCCCGCTGGGCCTGACCATCGCCATCGCTGCCTCGCTGGCCGCCTGTGGCAAGAACGAAACCGCACCGGCGGCCAGTGCCGACGCCAAGCCGGCCTTCGACCTGTCGCAGATCAAGACGCCGCTGATCTCGCTCAACAGCGCCGACCTGGATCCGGCCATTTCGGCCTGTACCGACCTCAATGGCTTCGTCAACAGCAAGTGGCTGAAGGCCAACCCGGTGCCGGGCGACCAGACCACCTGGGGCAGCTTCGAGATCCTGCGCGAGCGCTCGCTGGAAGTGCAGCACGCGCTGGTGCAGCAGGCCGCCGCCAGCCAGGCCAATGCCGGCTCGGTGAAAGCCAAGATCGGTGACATCTGGAAGACCGGCAACGACGAGGCCAAGATCGAAGCCGCCGGCCTGGCGCCGCTGCAGCCGCAGCTGGACAAGATCACCGCGCTGAACGACACCGCCGCCATCACCCAGTACCTGCGCGACAGCCAGGCCGAAGGCAAGGGCGTGTTGTTCTCGCTGTTCGCCAATGCCGACTACAAGGATTCGGCCAACGTCATCGCCTATGTCGGCCAGGGCGGCCTGGGCCTGCCGGAGAAGGGCTACTACTTCGACGATGCGCAGGCCAAGATCCGCGACGCCTACGTGGCCTACATCGCACAGGTGCTGACCCTGTCCGGCGTGGACGCGGCGCAGGCCGCCGAGCAGGCCAAGGCCGTGATGGCCTTCGAAACCCGCCTGGCCAAGGCCTCGATGTCGCGCATCGAAATGCGTGACCCGGCCAAGCGCTACAACCCGCTCAGCGCCGCCGACGCCGACAGGCTGACCCCGAACTTCAGCTGGACCGCGTTGTTCGACACCCTGAAGGTACCGGCCGCGCAGAAGTTCTCGCTGGCCCAGCCGGGCTTCTTCGGTGAAATGGACAAGATGCTCGCCGACGTGCCGGCCAGCACCTGGCAGGCCTACCTGCGCTTCCACACCATCGACGATGCCGCGCCGTACCTGAGCAGCCAGTTCGAGAAGGCCAACTTCGATTTCTACGGCACCACCCTGCGTGGCCAGAAGGAAATGCAGCCGCGCTGGAAGCGCGTGCTGGAGTCGGTCAACGGTGGCATGGGTGAGGCCCTGGGCCAGCTGTACGTCGACGCCGTGTTCCCGGCCGAGTCGAAGGTGGCCATGCAGCACCTGGTGGAGAACCTGTCGCAGGCATTGAAGGCGCGCCTGGAGCAGCTGCCGTGGATGGGCGAGGAAACCAGGAAGAAGGCACTGGAAAAGTGGGCCAGCTTCACCCCGAAGATCGGCTACCCGGACAAGTGGCGTGACTGGTCGGGCCTGCAGACCAACGGCGACAGCTACCTGGGCAACATGCAGGCAGCACGTGCGTTCAACTACCGCTACATGCTGGACAAGATCGGCAAGCCGGTGGACAAGACCGAGTGGGGCATGACCCCGCAGACCGTCAACGCGTACTACAACGCCACCAAGAACGAGATCGTGTTCCCGGCGGCGATCCTGCAGGCGCCGTTCTTCGACGCCAAGGCCGATCCGGCGCTGAACTACGGCGGCATCGGTGCGGTCATCGGCCACGAAATGATGCACGGCTACGACGACTCTGGCAGCCAGTTCGCCGCCAACGGCAACTTCGACAACTGGTGGACCGACGCCGACCGCAAGGCCTTCACCGAGCGTACCGACCAGCTGGTCGCGCAGTTCGACGGCTACGAGTCGGTGCCGGGCGTATTCGTGAAGGGCAAGCTGACCCTGGGCGAGAACATCGGCGACCTGGGCGGCCTGACCGTGGCCTACGACGCGCTGCAGATGGCGCTGAAGGAAGACCCGAAGGCCAATGTCGAAGTTGACGGCTATAGCCAGGATCAGCGTTTCTTCATGAACTGGGCCACCGTGTGGCGCCGCAACTTTACCGATGGCGAGCTGCGCGTGCGCCTGAACACCGATCCGCACGCGCCGGCCAATTTCCGTGCCAACGGTGCGCCGTCGAACATGCCCTCGTTCGCTGCTGCATTCCAGTGCAAGGCGGGTGATGCGATGGTGCGCGCCGACGACAAGCGTGTGGTGATCTGGTGATCGATCACCCGTGACGCGTGGAGCGAAAGGCCCGGCGAACGCCGGGCCTTTCGTTTGCCCGGCCGATCTCAGGCCAGCGCCGGTTCCCGCTCCAGCATGCGATGGAAGCGTTGCAGCACGTACGGATCCACCAGCCCGCCGGCCTGCTCGTCGATGATCCGCAATGCGGCCTCATGCTCCATCGCGTCGCGATACGGGCGCACGCTGGTCATCGCATCGTAGGCATCGGCGATGGTGACGATGCGCGCGCCCAGCGGGATGGATTCGCCGCGCAGCCCATCGGGGTAGCCGCTGCCATCGAAGGCCTCGTGATGGGCGCGGATCAGCCGCGCCACCGGCAAGGCGTCGCTGCGGCCGGTGGCCAGGAAGATGTGTTCGCCGCGTACCGGATGCTCGCGCATGATCGCGCGCTCCTCGTCGGTATGCCGGCGGGGTGCCAGCAGCACGTCATCGGGTATGCCGATCTTGCCGATGTCATGGAAGCGCGCGGCCAGGCCGATCTGCGCACGGGCCTCGTCATCAAGATCGCAGTGCGTGGCCAGGCGCTGCGCGAGCAGGCCAACGCGGTCGCAGTGGTGGCGGGTGTAGGCGTCGCGCATCTGCAGCGACATCGAGAGGGCATCGATCAGGCAGGCCTGCGCGTGCAGCAGGTCGGGGGCGGGTACGGCGTCAGGTACGGCGTCAGGGAACATGGTCATCCGCCCGCACCGGGTGGGGACCGGTGCGGGGTGTTCGGGGGGCGATCAACCCGGGGCGAGGGTGGTCAGAAGGGCGCGGGCCGCATTGAAGCGGTCTTCCGGCAACGGCAGCGGGTGCTTGATGCGCAGCTTGTCCGGCCCTTCCATGGCATAGAGGTTCGGTTGTTTCTGGATCAGCTGGATCACCGCCATCGGATCGATGTTCGGCTTGGACTCGAACACGATGCGGCCGCCGTTCTCGCCCAGGTCGAGCTTGCGGATGCCCAGCGTATTGGCTTTCAGCTTCAGCTCGGCGATGGCGAACAGGTGCTTGGCTGCATCCGGCAGCAGGCCGAAGCGGTCGATCATCTCCACCTGCAGTTCGCGCAGCGCATCGCTGTCGCGCGCGCTGGAAATACGCTTGTACAGGGTCAGGCGGGTGTGCACGTCCGGCAGGTAGTCTTCCGGGATCAGCGCCGGCACATGCAGCTCGACCTCGGCGCCGCGCACTTCCTCACCGGCATCCAGGTCAGGCAGCTTGCCCTGCTTGATGCTGCGTACCGCGCGTTCCAGCAGCTCGGTATACAGGCTGAAGCCGACCTCGGCCATCTGCCCGCTCTGGTCCTCGCCAAGCAGTTCACCGGCGCCGCGGATTTCCAGATCGTGGGTGGCCAGGGTGAAGCCGGCGCCCAGCTCGTCCATCGAGGCGATCGCTTCCAGGCGCTTCTCGGCGTCGGGAGTGATCGCGCGGCGGTCGGGGGTGATCAGGTAGGCGTAGGCACGGTGGTGCGAACGGCCGACGCGGCCACGCAGCTGGTGCAGCTGGGCCAGGCCGAAACGGTCGGCACGGTTGATGATGATGGTGTTGGCGTTGGGGATGTCGATGCCCGATTCGATGATCGTGGTCGACAGCAGCACGTTGAAGCGCTGCTTCTGGAAATCCAGCATCACCTTTTCCAGTTCGCGCTCGGGCATCTGCCCGTGGGCGATGCCGATGCGTGCCTCCGGCACCAGCTCGGACAGCTCGCGCTGCATGCGGCCGATGCTCTCCACGTCGTTGTGCAGGAAGTACAGCTGGCCACCGCGCGCCAGTTCGCGCTGGAAGGCTTCGCGCAGCAGCGCGTTGTCCCACTGGGTGATGAAGGTCTGCACCGCCAGCCGGTTTGGCGGTGGCGTGGCGATGATCGACAGGTCACGCAGGCCGGCCATGGCCATGTTCAAGGTGCGCGGGATCGGCGTGGCGGTCAGGGTCAGCAGGTGCACATTGGCGCGCAGCGCCTTCAGCGCTTCCTTCTGGCGCACGCCGAATCGCTGCTCCTCGTCGACGATGACCATGCCCAGGTCCTTGAACTTCACGTCCGGCTGCAGCAGGCGATGGGTGCCGACGATGACGTCGATGGTGCCAGCGGCCACCTTCTCCAGTTCGGCCTTGATTTCCTTGCTGGTCTTGAAGCGCGACAGCACTTCGACCTTCAGCGGGTAATCGGCGAAACGGTCGCGGAAGTTGCGGTAATGCTGCTCGGCCAGCAGCGTGGTCGGCACCAGCACCGCCACCTGCTTGCCGGCACTGGCCGCAGCAAATGCAGCGCGCACCGCCACCTCGGTCTTGCCGAAGCCGACGTCGCCGCAGACCACGCGGTCCATCGGCTGGCTGCTGGCCAGGTCGCGCAGGGTGGCATCGATCGCGGCCAGCTGGTCGGGGGTTTCCTCGAACGGGAATCCGGCGGCGAACGGCTCGTACATCGCGCGGTCGACCTGCAGTGCCAGGCCGGCACGCGCCTGGCGGCGGGCCTGGATCTCCAGCAGTTCGGCGGCCACATCGCGCACCTTCTCGGCGGCCTTGCGCTTGGCCTTGCTCCATTGCTCGCCACCGAGCGAATGCAGCGGTGCGGTTTCCGCCGAAGCGCCGGAGTAGCGGCTGATCAGGTGCAGCTGGGCGACCGGTACATACAGGCGGTCGCCCTTCGCATATTCGATCTCGAGGAACTCGCCGGGCATGCCGCCGACGTCCATCGCGATCAGGCCACGGTAGCGGCCGACGCCATGATCCTCGTGCACGATCGGCGCACCCTCGGTCAGCTCGCCGAGGTCGCGGATGATCGCCTCCGGCTCGCGGCCGGCACGGCGCGTGCGGCGGGTGCTGCCGGCGCGCTCGGGGAACAGCTGGCGCTCGGTCAGCACCGCGATGCGCGGATCGTCCAGCGCGAAGCCATCTTCCAGCGGCGCCACCGCGATCGCGAAGCGCGCATCGCTAGCGAGGAAACTGGGCAGGTCGGCCACCACCGGCGGCTTCAGCTCGGCGGCCTGCAGCACTTCCAGCAGTGCCTCGCGGCGGCCGGGCGAATCGGCGGCGATCAGTACCCGGCCCGGATAATGGCCGAGGAAGGATTTCAGCGCATCGCCGGCGGGGGCTTCGCGTGCGGCCACCGGCAGCGGGGGCAGCGGCTGGTCGCCCAGCGCGTGCGCGTCTGCGATGCGTGCGTGGTCGGCGGCCCATACCTCGATGCGCGGGGCGTCATTCAGGCGCTCGCGCAGCAGCTCCGGCGACAGGTACAGCGCCGACGGCGGCAGCAGCGGCCGTTCCACATCGTGGCGGCGCTGCTCATAACGCTCGCCGGTCTGCGCCCAGAACGCCTCGGCGGCTTCGCCGGCACCGGCACAGACCACTGGCAGGCTGCCGCTGGGCAGGTAGTCGAACAGGGTTGCGGTGCGCTCGAAGAACAGCGGCAGGTAGTACTCGACGCCGGCCGGCGCCAGCCCGGATTTCAGATCCTGGTACAGCGCGCTGCGCCGGGTATCGACATCGAAGCGCTCGCGCAGCGTGGCCAGCACGCGGGCGATGCTGGCCTCGTCCATGGGCACTTCGCGGCCCGGCAGCATGTGCACGGCCTCGACCTTGTCCAGCGAACGCTGGCTTTCCGGATCGAAGGCACGGATCGAATCGATGTCCTCGTCCAGCAGTTCCACCCGCAGCGGCTCGCCGGCGCCCATCGGGAACACGTCGAGCAGGCCACCGCGCACGGCGAAGTCACCCGGGTCCATCACCTGCGGCACGTTGCGGTAGCCGGCGCTTTCCAGGCGGCGCTTCTCGGCTTCCAGATCCAGGCGCTGGCCGACCTTCAGGTCGAAGCTGCCACCAATGACGTAGCTGCGCGGGGCCAGCTGCTGCAGCAGGGTCTGCACCGGCACGATCACCAGGCCACGCTTCAGCGTGGGCAGGCGGTGCAGGGCAGCCAGGCGCTGCGAGATGATGTCCGGATGCGGGCTGAAGCGGTCGTAGGGCAGGGTTTCCCAGTCCGGGAAGGCGACCACCGGCAGGGCCGGGTCACCACCGAGCAGGGTCTGCAGGTCGGCTTCGAGCTGGTTGGCGCCGTGGTTGTCACGGGCGATCACCAGCAGCGGAGCGTCGTGCACGCGCGCTGCCTGGGCCAGGTACCAGGCCAGTGCGGTGGGCGAGGCGGGGGCGCGCCACCAGGCGCGGAGCTGGCCGGCGCGCGGCAGCGGCGGGGCGGGGTATGAGGTACGCGACATGGACCCCGGATTTTAGCAGAAGCCCGATCCGGCTCCTGTGCGTCGTGCCGGCCGGTTGCCGGCAGCCTCATGTGCCGTTGGCGGAGCGGAATGCCGGCCAGCGGCTGGCACTACCGGGAGACGTGGCCGGGCAGGGCCCGGCGCATCCGTCAGTTGTCCAGCTCCAGCACCATCCGGACCAGGCCTTCGGCGCCGGTCGGGTGCGGCACCGGCTTGAAGCCCAGCGACGCGGCCAGCTGCTTCATCGGTTCGTTCTCGGCGGCAACGTCGCCGTACAGGCGGTCCAGGTACTTGCCACGGCCCCACTTCACCAGCTTGCGCATCAGCTGCCGTCCCAGGCCTTGCCCGATCAGGAAGCGGCTGATCAGGATCGCGTACTCGGCTTCACGGGTGCCGGGGATGATCGAGGCCCGGGCGACCGCGCCGACCACCGCTTCGCCAGCGGGCAGGGACTCGGCTGCGACCAGGGTGATCTCGGTCTTGGGGTTGGGGTGGGTCAGGCGCTGGGTGGTTTCCGGCGACAGCTCGGTCACCGCCTGCAGGAAACGATCACGGATTTCTTCCGGCCCGAACAGGCTGAATGCCGCTTGCAGCGGTGCGCCATCTTCCGGGCGGATGGGGCGGATCAGCAGCTCGTGGCCGCTGGGAGCCTTGAAGATCTCATGCCAGGGCGGCATGCGGTTGCGAGTGGCCATACCGGGTGATTCCTTGGTGGTCCATCGATTGTGGCATCACCGGGGCTGCGTTCCGTGAACGAAAGGCTCACGGCGGTACAGCCTCGTGAAGGCCGTTATTCGGGGGCTTTGAGCCAGTCCAGGCGGGTGCTGGCCCCGGGTTCGCCCAGGTGCTGGCGCAGCGCCGGCAGGGCCGGACCGACCACGCGGTCGAACTGCCACGGCGGGTTGAGCAGCAGCATGCCGCTGCCGTTGAGGCGCAGCGGCGAGTCGTCCGGGCGCACCAGGAACTCGATCGTCATCGCCGATTTCACCGGCAGGGCGGTGGCCTTGCGCAGGAAGTGCAGGATGGTGCGGCGCTGCTTGATCGGGAACCAGACCGCACAGGTGGCCTGCGGCCAGCGTGCCAGGGTCTCGGTCAGGGCGGCCAGGATGTTCTGGTATTCGGCGTCTTGGGCCTCGTACGGGGGGTCGATCAGCACCAGGCCTCGGCCGATCTTGCTGCCGTTGAACCTGGGCGGCAGCAGCGAGCGCAGCAGGGCGTAACCATCGCCGGGGCGCACGTCGACGCGGCTGTCATGGGCAAACAGGGCCTTCAACGTGGCCGCTTCGGCTTCCTGCAGCTCGCAGACCGCCATGCGGTCCTGCGCACGCATGGCCTGTGCGCTCAGCAGCGGCGAGCCCGGGTAGTTGGTCAGTGCGCCCACGGGATTGTCGGCCTGCACCGCCTTCAGGTAGCGCTCGACCACCTCCGGCAGCCTGGGCTGGGCCATCAGCCGCATGATCCCGGACTCGGCCTCGAGGGTCTTGCGGCTCTCTTCGCTGGCCAGCAGGTAACGGCCGGCACCGCCGTGGGTATCGAGCACGAAGAACGGGCTGTCCTTGCGCTTGAAGCTGTCGATCAGGGCCAGCTGCACGATGTGCTTGAGCACATCGGCGTGGTTGCCGGCATGGAAGGCGTGGCGATAGTTCATGGGCGGCAGTGTACGGGGCGGCGGCCGCAGCGGCTATGCTGCGCGCCATGACAGCTCCTGTTGCCCATGTCCTGGTCGTCGAAGACGAAGCCGCCATCGCCGAAACCGTGCTTTATGCGCTGCGCAGCGAGGGCTATGCCGCCAGCCACTGCCTGCTCGGTGGCGAGGCCCTGAAGCGCCTGCAGGCCGGGGATATCGACGTGGTGGTGCTGGACGTGGGCCTGCCCGACCTGGGCGGCTTCGAGGTGTGCCGGCGGCTGCGCGCGCAGCCCGGGCCGGCGGCCCAGCTGCCGGTGATCTTCCTGACCGCCCGCAACGATGAAGTGGACCGCGTGCTGGGCCTGGAACTGGGCGCCGACGATTACATGACCAAGCCGTTCTCGCCGCGTGAGCTGGTGGCGCGGGTGCGTGCGCGCCTGCGTCGCGCCGCACCGGTCGCGGCAGCCCCCGGCGCCGATGCGGGCTGGCAGGAACATGGTGCCTTCGCCATCGACCGCGAAGGCCGGCGCATCCGCTTCCGCGGCCACGCGCTGGACCTGACCCGCTACGAGTACGCGTTGCTGGAAGCGCTGCTGCAGCGGCCGGGCGCCATTCTCAGTCGCGCCCAGTTGATGGATCGCGGCTGGGACAGCAGCGCCGACAGTGCCGACCGCACCGTCGACACCCATGTAAAGACGTTGCGCGCCAAGCTGCGCGCAGCCGGTGCCAGCGACGATCCGATCCGCACCCACCGTGGCCTCGGCTACGCGCTGGAGGTCTAGCCGATGCGCCTGGTCCTGAAGCTGTTCCTCGGCTTCTTCCTGATCACCGGCATCGCCGCGTTCTTCGTGATGCGCGTGTTCGTCAACGAAGTGAAGCCGGGTGTGCGCCAGGCGATGGAATCGACCCTGGTCGATGCCGCCAACGTGCTGGCCGAGATGGCGGCGGCCGATGTCAAGGACGGCACCATCCGTAGCGGCAGCTTCACCCGCAACCTGGCCAAGGCGCGGCAGCGTGACCTGAAGGCGATGGTCTGGCGCTTTCCCAAGCGCTCACTGGACTACCGGGTGACCATCACCGATGCCAAGGGCATCGTCATCTACGACTCGCTGGGCCGCGACCTGGGGCGTGACAATTCGCGCTGGAACGATGTCTACCGCACCCTGCGTGGCGAGTACGGCGCCCGCTCCAGCCCGGAAGTGCCAGGCGAAGAAGGCGATACGGTGATGCATGTGGCGGCGCCGGTATACGACCCGGCCGATGGCCGCACCCTGATCGGCGTGCTCAGCCTGGCCCAGCCCAACCGCAGCATCGATCCGTTCATTGCGGCCAGCCAGCGCGCCATCATCGAGCGCGGCGCCTGGCTGATCGGATTGTCGGCGCTGGTTGGCGTGCTGGTGACGATGTGGCTCACCACGGGCCTTGGCCAGCTCAGCCGCTATGCACGGGCGGTCAGCGCCGGCGAACCGGTGCCACCGCCGCGGCGTCGCCGCGACGAGATCGGCGACCTGGGCCAGGCACTGGAAACGATGCGCCGCAAGCTGGAGGGCAAGGCCTACGTCGAGCAGTACGTGCAGTCGCTGACGCATGAAATGAAGAGTCCGTTGGCGGCGATCCGCGGTGCCGCCGAGCTGCTGCAGGAGCCGCTGCCGGAGGCCGACCGCGTGCATTTCGCGCGCAGCATCGTCGATCAACAGGAGCGGCTGACCGAAACGATCGACAAGCTGCTGGCGCTGGCCGAAGTGGAACAGCACGGCTGGCTGCAGACCCGCGATCCGATCGCGCTGCCAACCTTGCTGGCCGACGCAGCGGCGGCCGCGCAGGTGCGCGCGCAGGCGGCAGGCGTGCAGGTGCGCATCGGCAGCGTGCCCGACATGCGCGTGCAGGGTGATGCCTATCTGCTGCGGCAGGCGTTGCACAACCTGATCGACAACGCCATTGCCTTCTCACCGCCCGGCGCGGACATCGCGCTGCAGGCCGAGGTGGACGGGCCGGGCGTGCGCCTGCAGGTAGCGGATCGCGGTGCCGGCATTCCCGACTACGCGCGCGAACGGGTGTTCGAACGCTTCTATTCGCTGGCACGCCCCGGCAGCGGCCGGCGCAGTTCCGGCCTGGGCCTGCCGTTCGTGCAGGAAGTGGCTCGCCTGCATGACGGACGCGCCAGCCTCGACGCCCGCGATGGCGGTGGCACGGTGGCAAGCCTGTGGCTGCCGTTGGGTGCTGCGGGCCAGCGCCCGCGCCGCTGACTTCACACTCGCTTCAAATTCGCCACAAACCCTGCTCACCGCAGCGGTGCATCCTGCAGCCCTCTCCAACGAGGATGGACCATGAAATCCCTGAAGATGCTGCTGCGGTTCGCCATTGTCGGCGGGCTGATCCTGTTGTTGCTGGTGCCGCTGATGATGATCCGCGGGGTGATCACCGAACGCAGCCAGTACCGCGACGAGGCCTTTGCGCGGGTGGCCGACAGCCGTGCGGGCACGCAGCAGCTGGTGGGCCCGGTGCGGGTGGTGCCGTGGGTGGAACGCAAGCAGGTTGAACTGGTTGACCCGCTGGGCGTCAAGAAGACCGAGGTGCAGGTCACCGAGGGGCACTGGCTGCAGATGCCGGCGTCGCTGGAGGTGGGCGGTGAGATGCTGCCGAGCCAGCGCGAAGTCGGCCTGTTCAAGGTGCCGGTGTACAGCTGGAACGGCCAGATGAAGGCGAGCTTCGCCGCTGACGATTATCCGGTGAAGGCAGGGCGCACGTATGGCCAGCCGTATGTGGCGGTGGGAATTTCCGATGTGCGCGGCCTGGTCGGTACACCGAACCTGCGCGTGGATGGCAAGCAGCTGCGCCTGCTGCCGGGCGTCGGCGTGGCCAGCGAAGTCGGCCGTGGCCTGCATGCGCCGGTGGCCGGTTTCGCTGCGGATCAGGGCGGCACGCTGGCGGCCAGCACCGTTGAACTGGAGCTGCGCCTGGATGGCAGCCGCATGCTGTCGGTGGTGCCGGTAGGCGATGACACCCACATCGCGCTGCGTTCGAGCTGGCCGCATCCGTCGTTCAGCGGTGCGTTCCTGCCCAACGAGCGGCGCGTTGATGCCCAGGGATTCGACGCGCGCTGGGCGGTGTCCTCGCTGGCCTCCGACGCACAGCGGCAGCTGCGCAATGAAGGTTCGGTCGACTCGCAGGCAGTGACGGTGTCGCTGGTCGATCCGGTCGATACCTACACCCAGGCCGACCGTGCGTCCAAGTACGGCGTGCTGTTCGTACTGCTGACCTTCGTCGGCTTCATCCTGTTCGAGCTGATCAAGTCGCTGCGCATCCACCCGCTGCAGTACCTGATGGTCGGCCTGGCGCTGGCGATCTTCTTCCTGCTGCTGATCAGCCTGTCCGAACACATCGCGTTCTGGAAGGCCTACCTGGTTTCGGCGGTGGCCTGTATCGGCCTGCAGGCGGTGTACCTGGCCAACGTGCTGGGCCATTGGAAGCGCGGCCTCGGCTTCGCGGCCCTGCTGACCGTGCTGTACGGCGCGCTGTATGGCCTGCTGGTGTCGGAGAACAACGCACTGCTGATGGGGTCGCTGCTGCTGTTCGTGATCCTGGCGCTGGCGATGTGGGTGACCCGCCGGGTCGACTGGTACGCGCTCGGCGCGGACCTGAAGTAAGGAGCACGCCATGGGCTGGCGCCAGGGATTGCGGCAACGGGCACAGCAGGGCATTCCGGCCCTGCTGGAAGTGGATGCACTGCTGCAGGCACATGGCGTGCTGGCGGCCCTGCCGGGGGCGCGGATCGCCCCCGGCCTGGTCCGCTTCCAGCTGGCGGCGGTGACCCGCGAAGGATTGCAGGGGCAGGGATTGCGTTGGCTGCAGGGTGCGCGGCAGGGACGCGGCGCGGTGGCCGGCCGGGTGCCGCGCTATCGGCCCTGGAAGGCCGGCGCGGAGGCATTGGCCGAGATCGGCATCGGCGGTCTTCCGGATGACTGGCCGGCACACGCGGCGGTGTACGGCTGCAGCAGCATCGACCGGCGGCACTGGTTGCTGTTGCTGCCGGAGCGGGCGCAGTTGTGGTTGGGATGGAGCGGGTGATTCGGCTTTGCGGGTACGAACCAACACTCTCCTGTGGGTGCGAACCTTGGTTCGCATGCTTCCGCGCCGTCCATGACCGATGGGACGGTATCGCCGCGCCCCGGCTGGCTAGACTCGATGGGTTGACGATCGAGCCGAAGGGCAGGGGTGCGATGTGTTGAAGTGGGGCGTGCTGGCCGCAGCGCTGGTGCTGGGTGGCAATGCAGGGGCGCAGCAGCGCGAGACGGTGGACCTGGACATGGTCAGCCGCATCCGCCAGGAGGCGTTCCACCGTTCGCAGGTGATGGACACCTTCAGCTATCTCACCGAGCGCATCGGCCCGCGCCTGAGCAATTCGCCGGCGATGGGCCGCGCCAATGCGTGGACCCGCGGCAAGTTCAACGAATGGAAGCTGGACAATGTCCACGACGAAGCCTTCGATGACTTCGGCCGTGGCTGGGAATTCACCTCTGCCAGCGTGGAAATGCTGGGTGACCGCGTGCAGCCGCTGCATGCGCTGCCCAAGGCCTGGACCCCCGGTACGAAGGGCCCGGTCGAAGGCGAACTGGTGCAGGTTGACATCAAGAAGCCCGAAGACATCGAGAAGTACCGCGGCAAGCTGCGCGGCAAGATCCTCCTGCTGGGCGAGGCACGCGAATACAAGCGGGGCACCGAGCCCGATTCGCACCGCCACGACGCCACCTCGCTGGAGGGCCTGCAGGAGTTCACCCTGTCCAAGGACAAGGACGCCACCGCCGAGCGCGCCAAGCGGGTCAAGGAGTACCAGGAGCGCCAGCAGCTGGCGGCCAAGGTCAATGCGTTCTTCGTCGAAGAGGGCGCGCTGGCCTCGATCAGCATCAGCAGCTGGGACAACGGCATCATCCGCGTTGCCGGCGGCGGTTCGCGCAAGGCCGGTGAGCCGGTGGGCATCCCCGAACTGGCGATGATCAGCGAACACTTCAATCCGCTGGTGCGCGCGCTTCAGGCCAAGCAGACGGTGCGCCTGCGCGTGGATGTAGCGGCGCGCTTCACCGACGAGGCCGACCAGCCCGGCTACAACACGCTGGCCGAGATCCGCGGCAGCAGCAAGCCCGATGAAGTGGTGATGATCGGTGCGCACCTGGATTCGTGGCACAGCGGCACCGGTGCGGCCGACAACGCCGCCGGCGTGGCGGTGATGATGGAGGCGATGCGCATCCTCAAGGCCACCGGCGCCAAGCCCAGGCGCACCATCCGCGTGGCGCTGTGGAGCGGCGAGGAGCAGGGCCTGATCGGCTCGCAGGCCTACGTGGCCAAGCACTTCGGCAAGTTCCCGGAGCCGACCGACCCGGCCCAGAAAGCGCTGCCGGCGTCGCTGCGCGAGCCGACCGGTGCACTGCAGAAGACCCGCGATTACAGCAAGTTCCAGGTCTACTTCAACATGGACAACGGCTCGGGCCGCTTCCGTGGCATCTACGCGCAGGAAAACCTGGCGGCGATGCCGATCTTCGAAGCCTGGCTGGCGCCGTTCCATGACGTGGGCGCCACCACCGTGGCCACCCGCAACACCGGCAGTACCGACCACATCAGCTTCGATCGCATCGGCCTGCCGGGCTTCCAGTTCATCCAGGACCGGCTGGACTACTTCACCAACGTCCACCACAGCCACCTGGACACCTGGGACCACGCCGAACCGGAAGACCTGAAGCAGGCCGCGGCCATCGTCGCTTCGTTCGCCTACAACGCCGCAATGCGCGAGCCGTCCTTCCCGCGAAAGGCAGAACCGTAAAAAGGGACGGAGGGGATCAAGTCGTATCTCCCCTCCACTGCCCGGTTGCAGCCCCCCGGGCTGGGCAATCGCGACTTGATCCCCTCCGTCCCCTTTTTCCGTCGGGGGCGGTGGGCTGGTAAAATCGGGGGATTCCCGTTCCTCGAGCCGTCCATGACCTGCCGCACCCGCTTCGCCCCCAGTCCCACTGGCTACCTGCACATCGGTGGTGCCCGCACCGCGCTGTACTGCTGGCTGGAGGCCCGTCACCGCGGCGGTGAGTTCGTGCTGCGCATCGAGGACACCGACCGCGAACGCAGCACCCAGGGCGCAATCGACGCCATCCTGGAGGCGATGGAGTGGCTGGGCCTGGACTACGACGAAGGCCCGATCTACCAGACCGACCGCGTCGCCCGTTACCAGGAAGTGGCCGAGCAGCTGATCGCCGAGGGCAAGGCGTACTACGCCTACGAGACCCGCGAGGAGCTGGATGCCATGCGCGAGGCCGCCATGGCCAGGCAGGAAAAGCCGCGCTACAACGGCGCTGCGCGCGATCTGGGCCTGCCCTACCGGGACGACCCGAACCGCGTCATCCGCTTCAAGAACCCGCTGGAAGGCACGGTGGTGTTCGATGACCTGATCAAGGGCCGCATCGAGATCGCCAACAGCGAGCTGGATGACATGGTCATCTTCCGCCCGGACGGCTACCCCACCTACAACTTCGCGGTGGTGGTGGACGACTGGGACATGGGCATCACCGAGGTCATCCGCGGCGACGACCACATCAACAACACCCCGCGCCAGATCAACCTGTATGAAGGCATCGGCGCGCCGGTGCCCAGGTTCGGCCACATGCCGATGATCCTGGACGAGCAGGGCGCCAAGCTGTCCAAGCGCACCGGTGCGGCTGACGTGATGCAGTACAAGGACGCCGGCTACCTGCCCGATGCGCTGCTGAGCTACCTGGCCCGCCTGGGCTGGTCGCATGGTGACCAGGAGCTGTTCAGCCGCCAGGAACTGATCGACCTGTTCGACGTGAAGGACTGCAATTCCAAGGCCTCGCGCCTGGACATGGCCAAGCTGGGCTGGGTCAACCAGCACTTCCTGAAGACCGAGGAGGTGGCCGTGATCGTGCCGCACCTGGTCTACCAGCTGCAGAAGCTGGGGCTGGACGTGGCCGCCGGCCCGGCTCCGGAGGATGTGGTGATCGCCCTGCGTGAACGCGTGCAGACCCTGAAGGAAATGGCCGAGAAGGCCGTGGTCTGGTACCAGCCGCTGACCGAATACGATGACGCGGCGGTGGCCAAGCACTTCAAGGCCGGAGCCGAGGTGGCGCTGGGCAAGGCCCGCGAGCTGCTGGCCGCGCTGCCGGAATGGACCGCCGAGTCGGTGGGGGTGGCCCTGCATGACGCGGCCGCAGCGCTGGAAATCGGCATGGGCAAGGTCGCCCAGCCGCTGCGCGTGGCCATCACCGGCACCCAGGTCAGCCCTGACATTTCCCATACCGTGTACCTGGCCGGCCGCGAGCAGGCCTTGAAACGCATTGATGTGGCCATCACCAAGGTAGCAACGGCCTGAGGCATCCTTGCCAGGCCCGAACCGGAGAACACGCATGCCCGCCAAGACCGCCACTGCCTGTACCGCCCCGCACCACCACGTCCACGACGCATCGGATTTCGTGGCGGTGGTCGAGCGTGTCTCGCGCGAACGCGGGCTGCGACTGACCCCGATCCGCGCCAATGTGCTGAAGCTGATCGCCGAGGCCGGCAAGCCGGTCAAGGCCTACGAGCTGCTGGAATGGGTGCGCAACGGCAAGGGCGTGGGCGCTGATGCTCCGCCCACCGTGTACCGCGCGCTGGACTTCCTGATGGCCAATGGCTTTGTGCACAAGCTGGAGTCGGTGAATGCCTTCGTGGCCTGCCATCATCCAAGCAGCGCTGCGCATTCGGTGCCATTCCTGATCTGCAACAGCTGCCACAGCGCAGTGGAGCTGGAAGACCGCGAGATCGTCAGCCAGCTGGAGAAGCGGGCCAAGGAACTGGGCTTCCAGCCGCAGGCACAGACACTGGAAGTGCACGGTCTCTGCGCGCGCTGCGCGGGGTAACGCAATGGTAGTGCCGGCCGCTGGCCGGGATCCTGAGTGGGGTCAGATCCCTTTGCCATTGGCAAAAGGGATCTGACCCCGTTTCATGACAAGGGCTAGTCCTTCGGTTTGCCTGCCGTATCCACCCGCACGATCACCGACATGCCGGGCCGCAGCTGCGCGGCCAGCTTCTGGCCGTCATCGATCGATATCCGCACCGGCAGCCGCTGCACCACCTTGGTGAAGTTGCCGCTGGCATTGTCCGGGCGCAACACGCTGAACTCCGATCCGGTGGCGGGCGCGATCTCCTGCACGCGGCCCCTCAGCACTTGGCCCTGGAAAGCGTCCACCGAGAACGTGGCCGGCTGGCCGATCGCCATGCCCCAGGTCTGGCCTTCCTTGTAGTTGGCCACCACCCACAGTGTGTCAGGTACCAGGAACAGCAGCTGCGAACCGGCGGCGACATACTGGCCCACGCGCACGCTGGCTTCACTGATCTGGCCGTCGCGCGGTGCGTGGATCACCGTGTTGGCCAGGTCGATGCGGGCCAGTTCCAGCTGCGCCTGTGCGCTTTCCACCTGGGCCTCCAGGCTCTTGCGCGCGACCTGGGTCGACACCAGTGTTTCCTCGGCGATGCGGATCTGCGCCTGCGACTGCTGCACGCTGGCCTGCGCCGAGGCTTGGCTGGTGCGGAACTTGTCGCGGTCATTGATCGACACCAACTGCTGCGCGGCCAGTTCCTCGTAGCGCTTCAGCTCGTTGCGCGAGCGCTGCAGTTCGGCCTGGCCGGCCGAGAGCGTGGCGCGCGCCGAGGCGATCTGCGCACGGTTCTGCGCCTGCGACTGGTCGGAGTTGGCCAGCGCCGCGCGCGCACTGTCGAGCGTCGCCTGCGCCTGGGCGACGCGTTGGGCATAGATGCGGTCATCGATGCGCAGCAGCGGCTCGCCCTGCCTCACATGCTGGAAATCCTTCACCAGCACTTCGGTCACATAGCCGTTGACCTGTGGCGCCATCACGGTGATCTGGCCGCGCACATAGGCGTTGTCTGTCACCATCACGCTGCTGGTGAACGGCCACAGGTGCCAGGCGCGCAGGATCAGCGCAATGCCCAGCAGGGCCACCACCACCATCACCACCACGCTGCGCGCGCTGGGCTTGAGATACTTCGGCGCGACTGCCGGTTCAACGGGCGTGGGCGCAGGTGCCGCGTCGGTCGGCGGCGGTGGCGTCACATTGTCGGCGTCGTCGGATCGGGGCGGAACGGGGGGCATGGCGGAGGACTCAGCGGTGCGCGGCCGGGGTGGCCGCAACGGGTGAAGTGGGGTGGCGCTTGCGCCATTGCTTGAGCAAGGCGGTGCGCAGCGACAGCAGCAGCAACCAGCACAGGAAACCGATCGCCAGCCAACCGCTCAGGGTGAACACATCATTGAAGCCGCGCACATTGGCTTCGCGGCGCGTGGTCTGCGCCAGCTGCGCGCTGCCCTGCGCGCTGCGCAGCACCGGGTCGGTGATCTGTGCGCTGTACAGCTGTTGCTGGATGCGCAGGCGTTGTGCCACCACCGGATCGGCGGGGTCGAGCTGGCTGGTCAGCGCGCTGGAGTACAGTTGCTCGCGATGCAGCTGGAAGGTGCCCAGCACTGCCGAGCCGGCCAGGGCGCCCAGTGTCTGCGTGATCGACAGCGTCACCAGGAAGGTGATCATGTGGTCCACGCCCTGTTTCAACGCAGCGGAAATGCCGAGCATGATCAACGGGCCCATGAACATGCCGGCGCCGACCGAGGCCAGGAACTGGCTGGCGTAGAAATCGTGCGGCCGATCCATGCTGGTGCGGTGCTGGTCGAAGAAGGCGGCAGCGCCCAGCAGCAGGATCGCCATCAGCAGCTGGGCGATCAGCCGCTTCGGGCCGAAGGTCAGCGAGGCACCGGCGATGCCCACGATCACCCCGGCCAGGATCACCACGAACAGCGGCCGCATCTGGTCAGGCCCCATGCCGAGCGTGCGCATCAGGTTGACCACGCCATAGGACTGCTCGGTGGTCAGGAAGCGGATCAGGAAGGCGCCGACGATGAAATGCAGCACCGGCAGCGTCGACAGCCAGCGGATCTGCAGCAGTGGATTGCGCCGGTAGTGCTCGATGATCAAGGCGGTGGTGGACAGCACGATCGAGGCGACCAGGGCCCAGCCCAGCCACGGCGTGTTGAGCCACCAACGGGTGTAGCCCTGCGCCAATACGATCACCAGCAGCGCAACCGCCGGCGCCAGCAACGCGAAGGTAAGGAAATCCAGCGGCTCGAAGGCCTTCACCTGGATGCCGGGCGGCAGCTTCAACACCACCACGGCGGCGAATGCGCACAACGCAAGGCCGGCCTCGAACGAATACAGCTGGTGCCACTGGCCGGTATCCACCAAGCCTGGGGAAACGATCCAGGCGATCGGCACCGCGAGCTGCGAAAGGCCGACGCCGACCACCAGCAGGTTGCCGGTAAAGCGGCGCGGCAGCGCCTGCAGCATGTACAGCGTGCCCAGTGTCGAACAGGCCGCGCCGGCGAAGCCGCTGGCGGCACGGGTCAGCATCGTGGTCTCGAAGCTGCCGACGAACAGGTGCAGCACCGCCAGCGCCGCATACAGCCCCAGCCCGATTTCGGCGAACAGGCGGATGCCATACTGCTGGCGGAACTTGAAGGCCAGCAGGTTGGCGGTGACGTTGACCATGGCATAGGCCGCCACCAGCCAGCTGCCCTGGGTCGGGGTCAGCGCCAGCTGGCCCTGCAGGAACGGCAGGTTGGCGGTGACCAGCGCATTGCCGAGGCCGCCGGTGATCGCCACCAGCAGCGATACCAGCGCATAGGCCGCGCGCCGGTACGGCGGGTGCCAGGGCATCGACGCCGAGCCGGGCATGGTCGGCTTCTCATGCTCCTCCCAATCCGGAACCGGCTTCAGATACGGCTGGACCATCAGCGCGCCTCGCTGGTTGCTCCCTGGAGACCCCCGCGCAGCAGCTGCAGGGCGCGCCCGGCGAGGTGGGCGCGCTCGTCGCGGGTCTTGCCGCGCAGGGCCGCACCCAGCATGCCCGAGATCAGTGAAATATCCGTCTTCTCCAGATCGGCACGGCACAGTCCGGCGGCCTTGGCGCGGGCGATCGGCTCCTCCAGCAGGTCGCGCACGGTCTCGCGCGCCGCGCGCATGGCCGGCACGTCCGAATCGACCGCGCGCCAGTAATCGGCCAGTGCGGGCGAATCGATGATGCGCTGGGCCATGCCCTCGAACACCTCGAACAGGGCGTCGTCGCGGTCACCGAGCTGTTCGACCTGGCGCCGGATGCGATCAACCGTGCGTTGCAGCAGCGCCTGGATCAGCGCGGTGCGGTCGGGGAAGTTGCGGTACAGGGTGGCGCGGCCCACCTGGGCGCGTTCGACCACCAGGTCCAGTGGGGCAGTGACACCGTGTTGGCCGAACACATGATCGGCGGCGTCGAGGATGAGGGCACGGCGGGCAGCGGCATCGGCACGTTGGGCAGTCATGGAATTATTTTCGGACAAAAATGTCCGATTGGCGAGACATTGGGTGACGGGATTGTCCGCTTGTTGTGGTACGCACATCTTTGTGACGGGTGTGTGAGCGAGGGCGCCGCGACCTCGCTCACGCATAAAGGAACGGGGGGCCAGACGGCCCCCCGGGAGAGAGAATGGTATTCGTGGTGCGGCCCCGCCATGCGTGGAAGGGCGAGTGGGGGCAGAGCCCTTTCCCGCGGAAAGGGATCCGCCCCCCTGCATCCGATCAGAAGAACGCGCGGATGCCGAATGCGACCCCGCGGCCCGGCAGCGGCGAGTAGTCGCGCAGCAGCGAGGTATGCGGGCGCACTTCCCGGTTGGTCAGGTTGCTGCCATCCAGGAAGACTTCGTAGCTGTTGCTGGCGTTGCGGTCCCAGCGGTAGGCCAGGTGCGCATCGACCAGGGTGTAGCCATCGCTCGGTGCTTCGTTCTGCGCGACGTCCTTCTGGCGGCTGTAGCGCACCGCACCGACCGAGGCGCGCCAGCCGTCCTTCGACCAGCGCAGGTCGGCGCCGACGCGGGCCGGGGCGATGCGCGGCAGGTAGCCGGTGTTGGCCAGTTCCACGCTGTAATTGTGGTTGTGGTCGCCGTGCGGCACGGCGATGTCAAGGTTGCGGCTGCCGCTGCCATCCAGCTTGGCCTTCACGTAGTCGCCGAACAGGCGCAGGTCCCAGTCACCGGCGCCGCCCTCGAACAGGTGCACCAGCGCTTCGGCCTCGGCGCCGCGGAACACCGCGTCCTGCTGGGTCCAGGCGCGCACCGGCAGCCCCTCGGTAACGCCGGTGTCGGCCAGGTAGATGAAGTCCTTGAACTTCGTCTGGTAGACCGAGGCGGAGAAGTCCAGGCGTTCGCTGTGGGTGTGGATACCCAGTTCCACGCGCTGGCCGCGCTCGGTCTTCAGGTTGGCATCGCCGATTTCCAGCGAGCGGGTGGCAATGTGCGCGCCGGCGGCATACAGCTCTTCGTTGGTCGGTGCACGCTCGGAGCTGTCCACGCCGATGCGCAGGTCAACCGCATCGTTGAGCTTCCAGATGCCAGCGGCCGACAGGTTGGTGGCGCCGAACGTGCGGCGGCGATAGTCACCGCTCGGGTCCAGCTTGACCTGGTCGTGGCGGCCGCCCAGTTCCAGCTTGAACGGGCCGAACTGCTTTTCCTGCAGCACGAACAGGCCGATGTTCTTCGTGCCGGTATCCGGCACGAACGCCTCTTCGCCCTTGGCGCCGAAATCACTGTTGCCGAACTGCAGGCCGAAGGCGCCGTCCCAGCCACCGATCTGCTGCTGTACGGCTTCCAGACGCGCTTCGATGCCACGGTTGGTGAAGCGGGTCGACGGCGTGCCGGCTTCCAGCTCCACGTGTTCGTAGTCGGTGTAGGCCACGCGTGCGTTGATGTTCTTCAGGAACGAGACCGGGTCGTAGATGCCGGCCTTGGTCTCGAAGCGGTTCTGCACCATGTCGATGCGCACGTCGTGCTCGTCGCCGCCTTCTTCTTCATCGCCATGGTCGTGACCGTGGTCATGGCCATGATCATCACCATCGGCGTGCACGTGCGCGCCATTGGGAATGCCGTAGTTGGTACGGTAGGTGCTGGCCGATACGCCGAAATAGCCGCCGTCGCCCAGCCAGGTTGCGCCGACGCCGCCGGCGCGGGTACGGATGGAGCTGTTGTCGAGGCGGCCGCGACGCGGCTCTTCGCCTTCCTCGCCCGCGTGATCATGGTCGTGGTCGTCGTGGTGGTCTTCCAGGCTGTCGATCACCGCATAGCCGGGAATGCGGTAGTCGTCGCCATTGCGGACCAGGCCATCCACGTGCAGCACGACATTGCCGCTGACGCCATCGAGGCGGAACATGCCGCTGCGCTCGTTGTTCACCGAATTGCCACGCAGCTCGGCGCGGCCGCTGAGCGGGCGCTCGGGCAGCTCGCGCGCGATGCGGCCATCGACCACGTTGACCGCGCCACCGATGGCACCGCTGCCGAACAACAGCGTGGCCGGCCCCTTCAGCACTTCGATCTGGTCGGCCAGGAACGGCTCGATGCTGGTGGCATGGTCCGCACTGACGGTGGAGGCATCCATGTTGCCCATGCCGTTGGACAGCACGGCCACGCGCGGGCCTTCCTGGCCGCGGATGATCGGGCGGCCGACGCCGGGCCCGAAGAAGGTGCTCTGTACGCCGGGCAGCTTGGCCACGGTATCGCCGAGGGTGCCGGCCTTCTGCTCGTCCAGGCGTTCACCGGCCAGCACCTCCACCGGGCGTGCAAGGGATTCGGCATCGCCCTGCAGCGGCGACGCGGTGACCTGCACCGAGGACAGCTCGGTCAGGTGGCGGTCACGATGGGCGGTGTCCTGACCGGCTGCAAAGGCGCCGGACGGCAGCAGGGCGGCGAGGGCCAGAGCCAGGGAATGCGGCTTGAGCCGTGCGGTGTGGGTGGGCATGGATGGGTCCTTTGTTACACTGTATCAATCGCTGGGCGCACGAATCCCGTCGAGGGACGGGGAGAGGGAAAGCGTGCGGGTCAGGAGGGGATGTTATATTATTCCATAATGATTCGCCGACCCTGCTGGAAGTCATGTCCTTGTCCTCACGCCTGCGCCACCTGCTCGACCGTTTCGGTGCCACCGGTTCGATGCTGTGCGCGGTGCATTGCGCAGTCATCCCGGTGCTGCTGGCGGCAGCGCCCTCGCTGGGCCTGTCGTTCTGGCTGAGCGACGGCGTTGAACAGGCGCTGGTGCTGTTCGTGACCCTGCTTGGGCTGTTCAGCCTGGTCTGGGGTTACCGCCGCCATGGCGCGCTGCGTGCGCTGGGCTTCCTGATCCCCGGCCTGGTCGCGCTGTGGGCCGGCGTGCTGTACGAGCCGCTGCATCACAACGCCGTGCCGCATGCGGTGGTGATGACCATCGGCGGCCTGCTGGTGGGCGTTGCCCATCTGGTCAACCTGCGCCTGAACCACGGCCACGTACACGACGCCAGCTGCGCGCACTAGGCGCTCCGTGATAGGATTTTCGATCGTGCGCGGGGGCGCCCAGCAAGGCGGCCCCGCCGAACCCGTGTCAGTACGGGGTAACCAGATTTCACACTTGAGGAGTTGAAGACATGGGTAAGGGTGACCGCAAGACCGCCAAGGGCAAGCGCTACAACGCCAGCTACGGCAACGCCCGTTCGCACACCGCGAGCAAGGTCGCCGTAGGCGCCGCCGCCCCGGTCGCCAAGAAGACCGTGGCCAAGGCTCCGGCGAAGAAGGCCGTAGCGAAGAAGACCGTCGCCAAGGCCTGATCCGGCCGACCGACCGGTCCAAAGAAAACGCGGCGCCTGGCGCCGCGTTTTTTTATGCACGTTTTTGTAGAGCCGAGCCCATGCTCGGCTGGCGCAATGCAGCCGAGCGTGGGCTCCGCGCTACAACCGGATCAGCGCAGCGTCTGCTTCAGCGTTTCCGGGTTGCCGTCGTTCGGCGCGGCCGGCACCTGCAACAGGTGGGCCAGCAGCGGGTAGACGTCCACGTTGTCGAACCCGTCAATCACCAGGCCCTGGCGGAACGACGGGCCGCCGGCGACGAACACCGCACGCATGGACGGCAGCGCGTTGTCGTAGCCGTGCGAGCCGCGGTCCTGCTGTTCGCGCTTGGCCATCTTTTCCTGATGCAGGGCATCCCAGCCTTCATCCATCATGCAGACAATGGCGGGAATGCGCGGATGGTTGCCGTAGTGCAGGCGCGCCGGCAGTTTTTCTTTCTTCCAGCATTCGTAGTGCGCGTGGCGGCCGAGCAGGGCGCGTTCGGCGGCAGCTTCATGGCCGACCACCGGTGCGAAGCCGACCGACTGGCCCTGGCTGACATTGCGCGCAATCGCAGGGTCGACCATCGATTCGGTGGCGATCACCTGGCCGACCGGCACGCTGGCCATGCCATGGTCAGAGACCACGATCACGTTGGTGGCCGAGGCCAGGCCGCGCTGCTGCAGCCCATCGAGCACCTGGCCGACGATCTGGTCGGCGCGCACGATGGCGTCGGCGTACTGCTTCGACTCGGGGCCGTAGTTGTGACCTGCCTTGTCCACGTGTTCCATGTACAGCGTGGTCAGGCGGGGGGCATCGGCGTCGGTCTGTGACAGCCAATCGAGCACGATGCCAGCGCGCTGTTCCAGCGGTTCCTTGCCGTCGTAGATGCGCCACTGGCTGGGGCGTACGCCACGGATCTCCGATTCACTGCCCGGCCATGACGTGGTGGCCGAACGCACGCCAGCATTCTCGGCGCCGACCCAGATCGGTTCGCCGCCCCACCAGCCACTGGTGGTAACCGCTTCGCGATTGCTCAGCTCGAACCGGCCCAGTGCTTCATCGTCCATGCTGTTGTTGACGATGCCGTGGTGGTCCGGGCGCAGGCCGGTAACGAGGGTGTAGTGATTCGGGAAGGTCAGCGACGGATAGGACGGGGTCATCCAGCGTGCGCGCACGCCGCCGTCGATCAGTCGCTGCAGGTTCGGCGTCAGGCCGCGATCCAGCGCGTCGGCACGCAGGCCGTCGATGGAGATCAGCAGCAGCTTGGGCGGCGCCGCTGTTGCAACAGTGGTGGGAACAGAGGCGGAAGGGGCGGGTGCGGTGGTGCAGGCGGCCAAGGGCAGCAGCAGCGCCAGCGCGCAGGTCAGGCGTACGGAAGTCATCCGCGCATGATAGTGCGAGGTAATGACGCGCCCAAGACACGGCGCACTTTCGCGCGCCGTCTCCGCGCATTTTTCCTTATCCCCGCGCCTGTCGGCGCGCCCCCTTCAACAAGAAGGGGGCTTTTCTCCAGACACGTCCCTGATGCCCCATCCACGCATGGCGTGGATCTACCGTGTCGACCAAGGTCGACATCTACCAACAGTTGCGCAGAATGACGTTCGGACAGATCGCCGGAACCTGTCGAAGGCGGGGTGGGTCCGGTTGCGGGGGTGTCCGCGGCATGGGCCCGAGGCATGCCTCGGGCGGGTTGGGCAGGACGCCCAACCCCGGTCTTGCCGTGTGCGCAGGACAGCGCACACGAGCAAGCCGCGGCCAAGCCCCCATGGACGGGTTGACGGCGTCCCCCGCAGCCGGACCCACCACGCCATGCTCCGGAACGCTGCTGTTGCTTCGGCCGTTGCGGTTGCCTCTGCGGGTGCCGGGCGCAGCCCGGCCAGCCCTCTCAGGCGAACAGCGGTGCCTGGCGCTGTTCCAGCCGCAGCAGCGCGGCCTTGGTTTCCAGGCCGCCGCCGAAGCCGGTCAGTGCACCGTTGCTGCCGATCACGCGGTGGCAGGGCAGGATGATCGGCAATGGATTGCGGCCATTGGCCGCGCCCACCGCGCGGGTCGCGCTGGGCTGGCCCAGGTGCTGCGCCAACTGCAGATAGCTCCAGGTCTGGCCGAACGGAATCAACGCCAGCGCCTGCCAAACACGCAGCTGGAAAGGCGTGCCCCGTGGTGCCAGCTGCAGGTCGAACCGGCTGCGTTCACCGTGCAGGAACTGCAGCAGTTGTTCGCGCGCTTCGGGCAATGCGCCCGGCGCGTGATGCCAGCCGTCGCGCCCGCGCGCGGGGTGGCGGTTCTCCGGGAACAGCACGTGCGCAAGACCACGCTCGTCACCGGCGATGGTCAATACGCCGATCGGGCTGTCGAAACGATCGAACAACAGGGTCATGTCGGTTCTCCAACGAACGTGCCGGACAGGTGCCACAGGTGCAGCACCGCGTAGGCGCGCCAAGGGCGCCATGGTTGCGAGCGCGCTTCGGTCGCGCGTTCGCTGAGGCGCTGGCCCTGGGCGTGGCCGAGCACCTGCTGCAGTACAAGATCGCCGGCCGGGAAGGCATCGGGCTGGCCGAGTCCGCGCAGGGCAATGTACTGAGCGGTCCAGGGGCCGATGCCGGGCAGTGCAACGCAGCGGGCCACGAATTCCTCCAAGGCCTGGCCGGGCCCGAAGTCGAGCTGGCCGCTGGCGCAGGCGGCGGCCAGGGCGCGCACGGTGGCCGCGCGGCTGCGCGGCAGGCCGATGGATTCCAATGGTGCCTCGGCCAGTACCTCGGGCGCGGGGAACTGGCGATCGAATTCCGATGGCATGCCCGGCAGGTGCGCGCCATAGGCGTCGACCAGGCGCCGCGCGAAGGTGGTGGCCGCGGCCACGCTGACCTGCTGCCCGAGCACCGCGCGTACGCCCACCTCGAAACCATCCCAGCCGCCGGGTACGCGCAGTCCGGGGCGTTCGGCGATGCCACGCGCGAGCAGCGGTTCTTCGCCCAGCGCGGCATGGACCTGCTGCAGGTCGGCATCCAGATCAAACACCCGACGCACGCGGCGCACGATGTCGGGGATCAGGCGCGGATCCACCGCGCCCAATTGCAGGCGAAGCTCCGGGCGCTTCGAATCGGCGGTGACGCGCAGCAGGGTGGGGCGCTCCGGCGTGCCCAGTACGCGCTGGTAGCTGTCTTCGCCGATCAGTTCGATGCCGGGCAGGCTGCGTTTGCGCAGGAAGGCCAGCATGCGTGGGAAGTCCAGTGGTGGACGGTAGCCCAGGCGCAGCACCAGGCCGCCATCATCTGCAGCCAACGGTTGATGCTGGCGACGCAGGGCGGTCGGCGCCATCCCACAGCCCTGCAGGAACGCGGTATTGAAGCGGCGCAGGCTGTTGTAGCCGGCAGCCAGCGCGACGTCGGTCACCGGCAGCGTGGTCTCGGTCAGCAGCTGCTTGGCCAGCAGCAGGCGATGGGTGGCGTGGATCTGCCCGGGCGTCGCGCCCAGGTGTTCAACGAACAGGCGCTGCAGCTGGCGCGCGCTGAGGCCGATCTTTTGCGCGAGGTCGGCAACGGGCTGCTCCTGCAGGAAGCCGCCGTGGATCAGCGCCAGTGCCCGCTGCACGGTCTGTCCGGCCAGGGCCTGCTGGGCCTGCGGTGCCAATTCCGGGCGGCAGCGCAGGCAGGGGCGGTACCCGGCGGCCGCAGCGGCCGCGGCGGTCGGAAAGTAGGTGATGTTGCGCGGCTTCGGCGGCGGTGCCGGGCACACCGGGCGGCAGTAGATGCCGGTGCTGCGCACGGCGGTGAAGAACACGCCGTCGAAGCGTGCGTCGCGGGCCAGGCGGGCGCGGTCGCAGGCGGCGGTGTCGAGGGCGAGGGCGGTATCCATGGCGCCAGTCTAGGCCCGTGCGGGCGGCGATACTCGCCACATTCGGACATGGATGCTGAAGAGGGTTGGGCAGGGCTGCGCCCTGCACCCGCAGAGGCAACAGCAACAGCAACAGCAGGCTTCCTGTGGGAGGGCGGGGTGGGGCCGGTGGCAGGGGGCGCTGCAAGTACGTCCCTGTAGCTCGGTCGCGCCATCCATGGCGCTCACGCCCCTGCCATCGGACCCACCCCGCCTTCGACAGTTTCCCGCGGCCTGCCGGAACGGCATCCCGCTCTGGGTGTCGACCTTGGTCGACACGGTAGATCCACGCCATGCGTGGATGGAGTGGTGCAAGACGCTGTAATGAAAAGGTTGGAGCCAGAGGGTCAGAAGGGGTTCAGTGCCACGCGCTGAATGCGTCCCCCGGACGGGTAGACTGTGGCTCCTGCTCACGTGAAGACTGGTTGCCCGATGTCCGCCAAACGCCGCTGGTTGCCCCTGTTGTGCCTGGCCCTGGCGGGCTGCAGCCAGCTGGAAAATCCAGGCAATGTGACCGCTGCTGACAAGGCGGCGCGGGCGCCGGCCAGCGATGGCGAGAACATGGTGTCGATCAATGCGGCCGATGCACCGCCACCGCCAGCGCCGCCGCGCAGCCAGGCGGATCGGCCGTGGCCGCAGGCGCAGCTTGAGAATGGCCGTGCCTGGGTCAGCTGCAGCACGGAATATGCTGGCGATGCCGGTGACGGTGTCGAGCTGGAAGGCCTGCAGCGCGAGCAGATCACCCAGGCGCTGGCGCCGTGCGCCGAGCGCGGCCTGATGCGCGTGCGTTACGCCGGCAAGATCAATCCGGGCTTCGCCGAGATGATGTGGCGACTGGCCGTGGTCGCTGACGAGCAGAAGATCCACAAGCGCATCCTCGATCTGGATTCCAGCGGGGGGCAGGTGGAGTCGGCGATTGTCGCCGGTGACAGCATCGGTGAATCGGGCTGGACCATCTGGGTGCGCGAAGGCTCGATCTGCCACAGCGCCTGCGTGTTCGTGCTGGCCGCCGGTGACAACCGCCTGCTGTCGGGCAAGGTCGGCATCCACCGCATGATGCGCATCAGTTCCAAGGCCACCTCGCGCGCCGAGCTCAACCGCGAGCTGCACGAGGTCTACGACAACGTGAAGGACTACCTGCAACGCAACGGCGTGGCGGTGGGTGTGGCCGATCTGATGATGACCGTGCCCAACCGCAGCCTGCGCCTGCTGACTCCGGACGAACTGCGCCAGTACGGTCTGGATGGCACCAATGCGGTGCAGGACGATCTGGAACGGATCAAGCAGATGCGTGCCTGCGGTGACGATTTCGTGCAGCGCAAGGACGCCTTCCTGGTCGCCTTCGACCAGCAGTGCAAGCGCGAAGGCGCCGACATGGAGTCGATCAACAGCTGCGGCCAGGCGTTGAAGCAGCGCTTCGGCTTCCCGGACGCGGTCTGCCCCGACGAAAGCCCGCTGTCGGAGATCGATGTGGCGACGCTGCCCCCGGCACCGCCGGAACCGCCGATGGCCGAGCAGGCAGCCGACGATGCAGGCAAGTCTGCGGCGCAGGCCGATGCGGCGGCGGTGGAAGGCAACGCCCACGCGCGCTGACGAACCGCTCACTGCGCTGGCGTAGACTGCGGTCCTTTCCTCCAGAACCGGCGGTGTCCATGAAGCGCGTGCTCCTGCTGCTGTCCCTGCTGCCCCTGACTGCGTTGGCGCAGGCACCTGCGCCGGCCACGCCGGCACCGGCTCCGGCACGCCCGGCCCCGGCATCGCCGGCGGCCGCGAAGCCCGCCACTGCCGGTGCCCCGGCGTTGACCGCTGCGCAGCAGGCCCAGGTGCAGAAGCAGGACGCGGAAATGGGCGCGGCTGCGTTGAAGGCGGCGCAACTGGTCGATGCCAACCGCGCCGGCGAATTGTGGGATGGCGCTTCGGCCGTCGCGCGCCGTGCGGTGCCGAAGGCCACCTTCGTGAGCCAGCTGACCACCGAGCGTGCGCGCCTGGGTGCGTTGGCCGGGCGTGGCCAGCCCACCATCACCCGGGTCAAGTACAGCGCCGGTGCTGCGGTGCCGGAAGGGCTGTACATCAACGTCAGCTTCCCGACCCGTTTCGCCAACAGCGCACAGCCGGTGCGCGAGCTGGTCTCGTTCCGTTTCGACGAAGACCAGGTGTGGCGCCTGGCCGGTTACAGCCTGCGCGCGTCGGCGCCCTGAGGAGATGAGCGATGGCAACTGAACTGACGATGCTGGCCTGGTCGGTGCTGCTGGGTTTTGTCTACATCTTCGCCACCTCCACCGTGGTCACCCGCGAGCGCGGGATGAAGTGGAATGCCTCGGCACGGGATGGCGATTCAAAGCCGCTCAGCCCGCTGGCCGGGCGCCTGCAGCGTGCGCAGTCCAACTTCCTGGAAACCTTCCCGTTCTTCGCCGCTGCCGCCATCGCAGTGGTCGTGGCCGGGCGCAGCAACGACACCACGGCGCTGGCTGCGCAGGCCTACGTCTGGGCGCGTGTGGTCTACCTGCCGCTGTATGCCGCGGGCGTGCCCTACGTGCGCAGCCTGGTCTGGCTCGTATCGCTGCTGTCGATCCTGGCGCTGGTGTTCGCACTTCTGTAAGTCGGCCTGATCCAGATCAAGGCCGCTCAGGCGCGCGGCGCTATGCTGGCCCGGACTGAATCAACGGCAGGAGGCGCGCATGCGCAGGATGGACGTGGTGGTGGTCGGCGCCGGACCGGCGGGCCTGTGCTTCGCGCGTGCGCTGGCCGCCAGTGGCCTGCAGGTCGGGCTGGTCGAAGTGCAGCCGCGCCAGGCCCTGGCCGACGCCGCCTTTGATGGCCGCGAGATCGCGCTGACCCATGCCTCGCGGCAGAGCATGGAACAACTGGGGCTGTGGCAGCGCCTGCCGCAGGCCGAAGTCGCCGAGCTGCGCGATGCCAGGGTGATGAACGGCGGCTCGCCGTTCGCGTTGACCTTCGCCAGCAGCCAGGTTGATGGCCAGCCGCTGGGCTGGCTGGTGCCCAACCACCTGATCCGCCGCGCCGCCTGGGATGCCGTGCAGGGCCAGGATGGGCTGGAGCTGTTCGACGGGCGCAAGGTGCTGGGCGTGCAGGCCGATGCGCAGGGCCAGCTGGTCAGACTCGATGACGGCAGTCAACTGCACGCGCGGCTGCTGGTCGCGGCTGACAGCCGCTTCTCCGCCACCCGCCGCATGCTCGGCATCGGTGCGCAGATGCGCGACTTCGGCAAGTCGATGCTGGTGTGCCGCATGCAGGTCGAGCGCGACCATCACCACACGGCCTGGGAGTGGTTCGGCTACGGCCGCACCATGGCGCTGCTGCCGCTCAACGAGGGCCAGGCATCGGCGGTGATCACGCTGCCGCCGCGGCAGATCGAAGAACTGCTGGCGATGGACGAGGTGGCTTTCGGTGAGGCCATCAGTGCCTGCTTCGAGCATCGGCTGGGCCGCATGCAGCCGGTGGCCACACCGCAGGCGTATCCGCTGGTGGGAGTGTACGCGCACCGTTTCGTCGGCGAGCGTTCCGCGCTGATCGGCGATGCCGCGGTGGGCATGCACCCGGTCACCGCGCACGGCTTCAATCTGGGACTGGCCAGCGCACAGCGGCTGGCACAGGGCATCGTCGCGCAGCAGCGGCGCGGTGCGGACATTGCCGCCGCCGGCATGCTGGCCAGCTACCAACGCGGTCATCGGTTGGCGTCGCGGCCGCTGTACGAGGCCACCAACGCGATCGCCAGCCTGTACACCGACGATCGTCGCCCGGCACGCCTGCTGCGGGCCGCGGGCCTGCGCCTGGCGCAGGGCGTGGCGCCGTTCAGGCAGCTGATCGCCTCGCACCTGACCCAGCGCGTGGCCTGAACACTCTCGGATCAGCCAGCGGCCAGCACGCGGATCTGGCTGTCGGCGAACTCGACCACCTGGCCTGCGCGGATCTTGCAGGCCTTGCGCAGTTCGACCTCACCGTCGACCCGCACCTGGCCCTCGCTGATGACCATCTTGGCCTCGCCGCCGCTGGTGACCAGGTCGGCCAGCTTCAACAGCTGCTTGAGTTCGACGTAGTCGCCGTCGAGGTCGAATTCGAGAATCTGCATGGAGCGAGGGGTCCTGGAAAGAGGGCGCAGGCCAGCGGCCGGGCCGGGGAGAGGGCGCGTATTGTGCGCCAGCACGGGGCACGACGGCACGCGTATGGAAAGCTGTACGCCTCGTTCAGGATCAATGCGGTATCATTCCGCTCTGAGCGAGTGAAATCTCCTCCGACCGAGCAGCGCCAGGGCACGCGATAAGAAGGGCGCCCAAAGCGCGGACCATCACCCTTTTTATCGCACTGCCAGGAAGACGGCAGTGCCTTCGGAGTTCCCCATGTCCCAAGATTCCCAAGCGCCGCTGCAGTTCGCGCAGCTCGGCCTGTCCGAGCCCGTGATGCAGGCGGTCACCGCCATCGGCTACGAAACCCCGTCGCCGATCCAGGCCGCTACCATCCCGGCGATGCTGGAAGGCCGCGACGTGCTGGGCCAGGCGCAGACTGGTACCGGCAAGACCGCTGCGTTCGCACTGCCGGTACTGTCCAACATCGACCTGCAGCAGATCAAGCCCCAGGCCCTGATCCTGGCGCCGACCCGTGAACTGGCCATCCAGGTTGCCGAGGCGTTCCAGTCCTATTCGTCGAAGATCCCGGGCTTCCGCGTGCTGCCGGTGTACGGCGGCCAGCCCTACGGCCAGCAGCTGTCGGCGCTGCGCCGTGGCGTGCACATCGTGGTCGGTACCCCCGGCCGCGTGATCGATCACCTGGACCGCAGCACCCTGGACCTGTCCGAGCTGAAGACCCTGGTGCTGGACGAAGCCGATGAAATGCTGCGCATGGGCTTCATCGACGATGTGGAAGCCGTGCTGAAGAAGCTGCCGGAGCAGCGCCAGGTGGCCCTGTTCTCGGCCACCATGCCGCCGCAGATCCGCCGCATCGCGCAGACCTACCTGCAGGACCCGGTGGAAGTGACCATCGCGGCCAAGACCACCACCTCGGCCAACATCCGCCAGCGCTACTGGTGGGTGAGCGGCATGCACAAGCTGGACGCGCTGACCCGCATCCTGGAAGTCGAGCCGTTCGACGCGATGATCATCTTCGCGCGCACCAAGGCCGGCACCGAAGAACTGGCCAGCAAGCTGCAGGCGCGTGGCCTGGCCGCTGCCGCCATCAACGGTGACATGCAGCAGGCCCAGCGCGAGCGCACCATCGCCATGCTGAAGGAAGGCAAGCTGGACATCCTGGTCGCCACCGACGTGGCCGCCCGCGGCCTGGACGTGGAGCGCATCAGCCACGTGCTGAACTACGACATCCCGTACGACACCGAGAGCTACGTGCACCGCATCGGCCGTACCGGCCGTGCCGGCCGCAGCGGTGAGGCGATCCTGTTCGCCACCCCGCGCGAGAAGGGCATGCTGCGCCAGATCGAGCGCGCTACCCGCCAGCCGATCGAAGAGATGCAGCTGCCGAGCGTGGAGGCGGTCAACGACACCCGCATCAACAAGTTCACCTCGCGCATCAGCGAAACCCTGGGTGCCGGTGGCCTGGACTTCTACCGCCAGCTGCTGGAGCGCTTCGAGAACGAGCAGAACGTGCCGGCCATCGAGATCGCCGCCGCGCTGGCCAGGATGCTGCAGGGCGATACCCCGTTCCTGCTGCAGCCGCCAGTGCGTGCCCCGCGCGAAGAGCGCGCACCGCGCGAGCGCTTCGACCGTGGTGACCGCCCGGAACGTGGTGATCGCTTCGACCGCAACGAGCGGGGGCCGCGCTTCGAGCGTGGCCCGCGTCGCGACGACGCCGAAGGTGGTTTCGAGCAGCGTCCGCGCCGCGAGGTTCCGCCGCGTGGTGCACCGGAGCAGGGCATGGAGACCTACCGTATTTCGGTCGGTCACCAGCATGGCGTGAAGCCGGCCAACATCGTCGGCGCCATCGCCAACGAAGCCGGCCTGGAAAGCCGTTTCATCGGCCGCATCGACATCCACGACGACTTCTCGCTGCTGGACCTGCCGGCACAGATGCCGCCGGACGTGCTGTCGCACCTGCAGAAGGTGTGGGTGTCCGGCCAGCAGCTGCAGATGCGTCCGCTGGCGGCCGGTGAAGAGATCAACCCGGCCCCGCGTCCGTTCAAGCCGCGCTTCGACAAGCGTGGTCCGGGCGGCCCCGGTGGCCCGCGTCGTGGTGGTCCGGGTGGTCCGGGTGGCCATGGGGGCGACCGCGGCGGTGACCGCGACAGCCGCCCGCCACGTCGTGATGGCTTCAAGCCGCGCGGCCCGCGCAGCTTCTAAGCCGCACTCACAGCCGTCCAGAGCAACGCCGGCCCCCGGGCCGGCGTACAGGAAAAGGGGACGGAGGGGATTAAGTCGTATATGGCAGGCCATGCGCTTATGCCGAAAACGACTTAATCCCCTCCGTCCCCTTTTTCGCACGGTCAACACATTGCCGGTCATAGGCTGGTCCGGTTCCAAAGGAGGTTGTCACCGCAGCACATTCTGGGGGATCCGGGATGGGTAGGAGTGGCACGGACCAACAGAGCCGGCGGGTGCCGATGACCCGGGGGCTGGGACTGCGATTTGCGTTGTTGACCGGCATGGCGATCGGACTGGTCGCACTGTCGGCGTTGATCCAGGAACTGCAGGCGGCCTCCACCGCCTGGATCGCCGGCCAGGGATACTGGTCGCGCGGTCAGCAGGATGCGACCGCCGCGCTCAGTCGCTACCTGGCGCGCGGCAATGTCCAGGACCTGGACGATGCACGCCAGGCCCTGCAGGTGCCGTTGGGCGATCTGCAGGCGCGCTTGGCGCTGGAACAGGCGGAGCCTGACGAAGAGAAGGCCCGGCAGGGCTTCCTGCAGGGGGGCAACGCGCACGCCGACATTCCGCGCCTGGTGTTTTCGTTCCGCTACGCGCGCGATATCGGTGCTTTCCGCGAAGCGACCGCGTTATGGCGGCAGACCGACGGGGACCTGATGGCGCTGCAGCGCCTGGTCGATGAGTTGCAGCGGCGGCACGAGGGTGGCCCCTTGCTGACAGCCACGCGTGACCAGTACCTGCAGCAGCTGCGTGACCTGGACCAGCGGATGAAGGTACAGAGCCAGGCGTTCTCGCAGGCGCTGCTGCGGATGGCGACGCTGGTGAGGCTGGCCACGCTGATGGTCGCGGGCCTGTCGGTGCTGGCGATCAGCCTGATGGCGGTGGCCCTGGCGCGCCGCGTCGGCAAGGACCTGACCGAACACGAGAGCCGCTTCCGCGCAGCGTTCTACCAGGCCAACGTCGGCATGCTCAAGCTCGATACCGAAGGCAAGGTGATCGAGGCCAACCAGGCGATGGCCGACATCCTCGATCATCGCCGCGACGTGCTGCTGCAGCTGTCGCTGGCTGACCTGCTGATGGACGGCGAGCTGGTCATTGACGGGGTGGGGCGCATCGATTGGGACCGCCAGCTGCGCCCGAGCGAACTGCGATTCCGCCGTCGCGATGGCAGCCTGGTCTGGGGCCGCTGGAGCGGCACCGGTGTGCGCAGCGCCGGCGGCGGCCTGTCGGTGTTCGCGATCATCGAAGACGTCAGCCAGAACCATGCACTGGCGCGCGAGATCGAGCACCACGCCAGCCATGACCCGCTGACCGGCCTGATCAACCGGCGCGAGATCGAGCGACTGCTGGAACGCGCACTGCTGCAGGTGCGCAGCGAAGGTGGCACGCACGCGCTGTGCTACATCAACCTGGACCATTTCAAGCTGGTCAATGACAGCTTCGGCCATGCCGCCGGCGACCAGATGCTGCGCAGCTTCGCCGAGTACCTGGTGGCGGCGGTGCGCGATGGTGACTGGGTGGGCCGGCTGGGTGCGGACGAGTTCGCGGTGTTCCTCGCCCATGCCGGGCAGGACGAGGCCAAGCGCGTGCTGCAGCGCGTGATCCGCAATCTGGGGCAGGCGACGTTCCTGGTGAGCGAGGGCAGCCCGCAGTTGAGCTGCAGCATCGGCGTGGTCGAGGTCACCGCCGATGCACCGGATGTGAACTGGTTGATGAGCGCCGCCGACAGTGCCTGCTATGCGGCCAAGCAGGCCGGGCGCAACCGCGTGCACTGCTTCAACGAGAACCGCATGGCGCTGGAGGAACGGCGCCGGGAAGCCGAGCGGCTGCAGGGCGTCAGCCTGGCCATGGCCGAGAACCGCATGGTGCTGTATGCGCAGCGCATCGCCCGCGTCGGCGATCCCACCTACCTGCACTATGAGGTGCTGGTGCGCATGCGCGGCAGCGATGGCAGCCTGCACCTGCCGGGCCAGTTCATGCCGGCGGTGGAGCGCTATGGCATGGCCGTGGCGCTGGACCGGCACGTGCTCGGCCTGCTGTTCCGGCACCTGCAGGTGTGCCCGGCGCATGTGCGGCAGCTGGGACTGTGCAACGTCAACGTGTCGGCGCAGTCGATCGCCGAACCCGGCTTCCTCGCCTTCGTCTGCGACCTGCTGGAGCGCAATCGCGCGCTGGCCTCCAAGCTGTGCTTCGAGATCACCGAGACCGCCGCGATCAGCAACCTCAGCCAGGCGCGCGCGTTCATCGATGCGGTGAAGGCGCGCGGCTGCCGGATGGCGCTGGACGATTTCGGCTCCGGGCTGTCCTCGTTCGGCTACCTGCGCCAGCTGCCGGCCGACATCCTGAAGATCGACGGGGCCTTCGTGCGCGACATGGATACCGATCCGGTCAGCCACGCCACCGTGCGCGCGATCAGTGAACTGGGGCGAGAGCTGCAAATGGAGGTGGTGGCCGAATGGGTAGAGACCGCCGAAGTCGCCGCCGCGCTGACCCGGCTTGGGGTGCAGGGCCTGCAGGGCTATGCGGTCGAGCGACCGCAGCCACTGGAACGGATGACCCTGGCCGACCTGCGGCCGGTGCGCCTGGTGGCCGTGAAAGGTCCTCCCGCCGCAGGCTGAGTGCTCTGCGGCGACTTTGGTCTACACATGCGTTGCAGCCGCGGCTGCGATAATGCCCGCCAGGGGCGACGCGCAGTGGGCGCGGGCGTAAGCAGGAACAGGACGTGGCGTGGGCGGCAGGCAGTGGCAGTACGGAACAGGGGCGGTGCTGGTCGTGCTGCTGGTGTGGTTGGCAACGCCGTGGCCACTGTGGGCCGCCGCCGCCGAAGCCGGCCGCGATTACCTGCTGGTCGGCGCAGCCACCGATGAACCCACTCCACATCGCGCATGCACGCCGGGCATGCTGGCCGGTCACCGGCAGCAGGTGCAGGTGCCTGCGCCGCCGGGCGGCTGGTCGGGGCAACCGCAGGCCCTGGACGTGTTCAATGTGTTCGCTGGCGAAGTCCGCGTGCAGTATGGCGATCGCGAGATCTGCGGCAACATGCACGATGCCCGTACCCGAGACTCACGCTTCCGCGCAGGCATCGGGCTGGTGGCGGTGCCGCCAGCGGGCAGCCACGATCCCTTCCTGGTGTCGTGGCAGACGCCGTTGAAGGCGCGCTGGGTACCCACCCTTCGGCTGGGCGCGCCCAGTCCCGTGCAGCAGAACGATACCGCCCGCCTGCTGGTGCGCGCGGCCTGCATCGCCGTGGCGATCGCACTGGCGTTGTCGGCACTGATGGCCTTCCTCACCACCCGCGACCGCAGTTTCCTGGTCTACATCGCCGGCACCACCGTGCTGGTGCTGTGGCAGGCCATCCTCGGTGGCCTCAGCGGCTATCCGGAACCCTGGCTGCCGGTGGGCGAGCGCGGTGCCTGGTGGCTGCTGGTATTGACTGCGGCCACGCAGGCCCTGGTGCTGCCGGCGCTGTGGCGGCTGAATGGCGGTGATCGCCTGTTGCCGCGTTCGCGTCCGTTCCAGCTGCTGGCACTTTGGGGATTGCTGGTGTTGGCTGCACTGGTGCCCTGGCTGCCATGGGACAGCCTGGCCTGGGTGGCGCAGGGCCTGCAGGTGTCCTATCTGCTGGGCTGTGGCCTGGCGTTGATGGTCGGGGTGTGGGCGCGGCTGCGCGGTGACCGCTGGGCGCAGGCGGGGCTGGCGGCGCTGGCGCCGATGCTGGTGTTGATCCTGGCCGACGCCTGCCGCGCGGCGTGGTTGCTGGAATACCGCGTGGAGGCCCTGCAGCTGGCGGTGACCTGGCTGCTGATGATGGCAGCCTACGCACTGAACCAGCGGCTGGGCCGCCTGCGCCAGCAGCGCGATGAACTGCGCCAGCTGGCCGAGACCGATGGCCTGACCGGCCTGCCCAATCGCCGTGCCGGCCTGCAGCAGCTGGCCCGCCACCTGGAGCGGGTTGACCGCGAGCGTGGCCCGCTGGTGATCGGCTTCCTCGATATCGATCTGTTCAAGGACATCAATGACCGCCATGGCCACGCCGTGGGGGACCAGGTGCTGGTGGCGGTGGCGCGCGCGTTGCGTGCCGCGGTACGCAGCCAGGACCAGGTAGTGCGGATGGGGGGCGAAGAGTTCCTGCTGCTGATGCCGGGCATGCCGCGGGAGGCGGCGTCGGCGCGCCTGGATCGCCTGCGCCGGCACATCACGGAGGCGGCCCGGGCGCTGCAGGTGCCCGGCCTGGAGGTCACCGCCAGCATCGGCCTGGCGCAGTGGCGGCCGGGCGAGGATGATCTCGCCGCGCTGCTGCGCCGGGCCGACCATGCCATGTACGTGGCCAAGCGTGCCGGCCGCAACCGGGTGTTCGACGGCGAAGAACTCGATCCACCCGGCCTGGCATGAAGCGCGGCGGGCGGCGATGCCGGATAATAGGGCGATGACCACCCGACTCAACAAACACATCGCCGACACCGGCTTCTGCTCCCGCCGCGAGGCCGATCGCCTGATCGCCGCCCGCCGGGTCACCGTCAACGGCCATCCGGCCGGCACCGGCGCGGTGGTGGGCGAGGAAGACCAGGTGCTGGTGGATGGCCAGCCACTGCGCGCGCGCGTGGCCCGCAAGCCCGGCGCCCGCCGCCACGTCTACATCGCGCTGAACAAGCCGGTCGGCGTCACCTGCACCACCGAGACGTCGGTCAAGGGCAACATCGTCGACTTCGTCGGCCATGAACAGCGCATCTTCCCGATCGGCCGCCTCGACAAGGACTCCGAAGGCCTGATCCTGATGACCAGCAACGGCGACATCGTCAACCAGATCCTGCGTGCCGAGAATGGCCACCAGAAGGAGTATCTGGTGGCGGTCAACAAGCCGGTCACCGATGAGTTCCTGCGCGGCATGGCGCGTGGTGTGCGCATCCACGACCAGATGACGCTGCCATGCAAGACTTCGCGCATCGCCAAGTTCGGTTTCCGCATCACCCTGCAGCAGGGCCTGAACCGGCAGATCCGCCTGATGGCCGCCGAGTTCGGCTATCGCGTGACCCAGCTGCGCCGCGTGCGCATCGACAACATCAAGATTGGCGCGCTGAAGCCGGGCCAGTGGCGCAACCTGACCGAGCAGGAGCTGCAGGGCCTGCTGCCGAAGCAGCTGGACTGGTAAACGGCTTCTGTAGAGCCGAGCCCATGCTCGGCTGCTCTTTTGTCCGGGTGCAGCCAAGCATGGGCTCGGCTCTACATCGGCTAGACTCCGCAGTGACCTGCCGGAACGTGACGCTGCATGATCAAGCCCGACAAGCCTGCCAACGAAGCCCTTCGGCTCGAGGCGCTGTACCGCTACCGGATCCTTGATTCGCAGCGCGAGAAGTCATTCGACGACCTGGTGGCGATTGCCAAGGCGGTCTGCGGTACCTCGATGGCGGCGGTGACCCTGATTGACGTCGAACGGCAATGGTTCAAGTCGATCCAGGGCATCGACGCGGCGGAAAACCTGCGCAGCGAATCGATGTGTGGCCACGCCATCCTGCAGCCGCACGAAATCATGGTGGTCGAGGATGCGTTGCAGGACATCCGCTTCCACGACAACCCGGTGGTGACCGGCGACCCGCACATCCGCTTCTACGCCGGCGCGCCGCTGATCAGCTCCGACGGCTTGCCGCTGGGTACGCTGTGCGTGTTCGACGCACAGCCGCAACGCCTGGCCAGCGACAAGGCCGAGGCGCTGGCCGCACTGTCGCGGCAGGTGATGCTGGTGATGGAGTTGCGCCGTTTCGCGCTCGACATCCAAAACCACATGCTGGAACGCGATGATTACGAGCGCCTGCTGTCGGAGTACCACGACGTGCTGCTGGCGCAGAACGCCGACCTGGCCGAGCAGAGCCGCAACGATGCGCTGACCGGCCTGCCGAACCGCCGCGCGATGGCGGCGGCGCTGGACGAGGCAGTGGCGGTGACCGGGGATCAGCCCGCTGTGGCCTGCGTCGCGCTGCTGGACATCGACCACTTCAAGCACATCAACGATTTCCAGGGCCACGCCACCGGCGACCGCGTGCTGGCCGAGCTGGGCACGCTGCTGCGCTCGCACTTCGCCGGCCGTGGCATGGCCGCGCGCTATGGCGGCGAGGAGTTCGTGGCGGTGATGCCGGCGACCGACCTGCAAACCGCCGAACTTCAGTGCGAGTTCCTGCGCCTGGCCGTTGCTGATCTGCCGCTGGGGTTCCCGGTCACGATCAGTATTGGGGTGGCCCAGCACCAGCCCGGTGAAAGCGTGGATGAGACGCTGGCACGTGCCGACAAGGCGCTGTACCGGGCCAAGGGCAAAGGTCGCAACCGGGTGGAAGTAGCGGGCTGAAGCGCCCCGCCCGGTAGATCCACGCCATGCGTGGATGCTCTTCCCGATTCACATCGCGTCGCAGCGCCTGCGATCAAGAGCGGGCAGCATGACGCCCTGTT
Organism: Stenotrophomonas maltophilia group sp. SKK55; assembly: GCF_057179845.1. NCBI lineage: Bacteria > Pseudomonadati > Pseudomonadota > Gammaproteobacteria > Lysobacterales > Lysobacteraceae > Stenotrophomonas > Stenotrophomonas maltophilia group sp. SKK55. The sequence goes on along the minus strand of NZ_JBXUHP010000018.1, from coordinate 637,336 downwards.
TCCCCGGACGCCGCCCATGCTGCAGACCCTGGCCATCGCCCACTATCGTTCGCTGCACGGGCTCGTACTGCCGCTGCAGCAGTTGAATGTGGTGACCGGCGACAATGGCAGTGGCAAGTCCAGCCTCTACCGCGCGCTGCGCCTGCTGGCCGAGACCGCGCAGGGTGGCGTCGCGGCGGTGCTGGCCCGCGAAGGTGGGCTGGGCTCGGCGCTGTGGGCGGGCCCGGAAAAAATAGACCGTCGGGTTGCTGCCGGCGAAATCCCCTTGCAGGGCGGCCCACGCCAGGAATCGGTGGGATTGAAGCTCGGCTTCACCACCGACGAATTCGGCTACGCCATCGATCTCGGCTACCCGCCGCCCAGCCGTTCGGCGTTTGCGCTGGACCCGCAGATCAAGGCCGAGGCGATCTGGGCGGGGCCGTTCCTGCGCAGCGCCAACCAGCTGGTCGATCGTCGCGGGGCGATGGTGCGGCAGCGCCATGCGCGCGGTTGGGATCTGGTGGATGACCGGTTGTCGCTGTTCGACAGCCTGTTCACCCAGGTCGGCGATCCGCAGCGCATGCCCGAAACGATCACCCTGCGTGAGTACATCCGTTGCTGGCGCTTCTATGACCATTTCCGCAGCGATGGCGATGCCCCGGCGCGGCAACCGGCGATGGCCACGCGCACGCCGGTGCTGCATCACGATGGCCGGGACCTGGCGGCGGCCTGGGTGACCATCCTCGAGATCGGCGACCCGGTTGCGTTGGCACGCAGCGTCGACGACGCGTTCCCGGGCGCCACGGTCGATTTCGAGGCGCTGGATGGACGCCTGGCGCTGCGCTTCCACCAACCTGGGTTGCTGCGGCCATTGTCGATGGCCGAGCTCTCCGACGGCACGCTGCGCTTCCTGCTGCTGGCGGCGGCGCTGCACACACCACGCCCACCGCCGCTGATGGTGCTCAACGAACCGGAGACCAGCCTGCACCCGGACCTGCTGCCGGCGCTGGCGCGGCTCATCATCGCAGCCAGTGCGCGCAGCCAGGTATGGGTGGTGTCGCACGCCAGCCGGCTGATCGCGGCGTTGGAACAGGCGCCAGGGTGCCATTCGCTGCATCTGTACAAGGAACAGGGCCGCACGCTGTTGAGCGGGCAGGGCCTGCTGGATGCGCCGGCCTGGCATTGGCCGCAGCGCTGATGCGGCCATCCACGCCATGCGTGGATGCACTCAATCGGCGATGTTGCGCGCTTCGGCCGTGCCGAGGATTTCCGGATGCTGCACCGGCTTGCGGCGGTTCAGCAGCGGATGCAGGAACACCGCGCCGACGATGATCGCCACGCCCAGGTAGAACCACGGGGTGACTTCGTGCTGCTCGCGCAGCAGCACCACCGCCAGTACCACCGCATAGACCGGCTCCAGGTTGGTCACCAGCTGCACCGTGTAGGCGCTCAGGTGGCGCAGCGCGACCAGGGCCAGGGCGAACGGCAGCAGCGTGCAGAACCCGGCCAGCACCAGCAGCAGGATCCCGTCGTGCAGATTCGGGACCACCCATAGCGGGCTGGCCAGCGCCGGCAGCAGATAGGGCATCAGCGGCGCCAGCAGGGTCAGTGTGAGGGTGCCGGCACCCAGCTCCAGCGCGGTGACCGTGAGCGGATCGGCATGGCTGACCATGCGCTTGTTGAGCGAACCGAACACCGCCACCAGCAGCGCCGAGATCGCGCCGATCAACACACCCAGGCGCATGCCATCGGGCACGCCACCGACCACCAGCGCAACACCCGGCAGCACCGCCAGGCCAAACGCCAGCTCACGCAGCTGGAACGGCCGCTTGGCCACCCACGGCTCGATGATCGAGGTGAACACCGGTGCCAGTGCGATGCAGGTGGCAGCCACCGAGGCATTGGCCAGCTTCACCGCGCCGTAGAACGTCAGCCAGTGCAGGGCGACCAGCGCGCCGATGCCGGCGTAGCCGGCGACCAGCCGCAGGGGCAGGGTACGCAACCCGCGCCAGACCCGCGGCAGCAGGGCCAGCATCGCCGTCACCAGCAGCATGCGCCACCACACCAGCGGCAGTGCGGGCAGGGTGATCAGCTTGCCGAGGATGGCCGTGATGCCCCACAGCAGGACACAGAAATGGATCTGCCACAGCGCTTTGCGGGTGTCGGGTGTGCTCATCGGCCTATTGTGAGGCAATCTTACGGTCGCCGGCGACGCCTGTGGCATGCTCGCGGAAACTCCCCAGGGGAACCCTGCAATGGCTGCCAACCGCTGCGCCCTGCGTGCATGGGCAGGCCTGACTGCACTGGTGGCCGCCACCGCGTTGCTGCTGCAATACCTGTTGTTGCTACGCGGCCCCGGGGCGGCTGCCGGGGTTGGCATGGCGACGCTGCGCTTCGTTGGTTACTTCACGATTCTCAGCAACCTGGCGGTGTGCCTGGGATGCGTCAGGCTGATCCGTGCGGGTGTGCTGAACACGACTGTCGCCGCGGTAATCGGGTTGTGCATCGGGGTGACCGCGTGCATCTACGTGCTGGCGTTGCAGGGGCTGTGGCAGCCCACCGGGCTGCAATGGTGGGTCGATGCCGGCCTGCACTACGCTGTGCCGGCGCTGTACCTGCTCGGGTGGTGGTGGCTGTTGCCGCACGGCGCGCTGCGCTGGCGCGCGCTGGGCGGCGTGCTGCTGGTACCGCTGGTCTACCTTGGCTGGGCGATGCTGGTCGCTGCAATGACCGGACAGGCGCCGTATCCATTCCTCGAACTGCAACGCCTGGGGCTGGCGGCCTTCCTGCTCAACGTGCTGCGCGTTGCGGGCGTGTTCGTGGTGGGCTGGACCCTGCTGTGGGGGCTGGACCGCTGGCGCCGTCGATGAGGCGCTGCAGGGCCATCGCTGCGGCCGGGTTGCGGGCCTTGCCGGCACCGATGCACAGCAGGTAGACCTCGCGCGGGGTTTCCGGGGCGGGCCCGGCCAGGCAGGGCAGGTCGTCCACCGGCTCGCCGCGTGACCAGCGTCGTGCGCGTTCAGCCCAGCGCTGCTGCACGGACGCAGGCAGGCCCTCGTTCAAGCGGGCCTGGCTGCGCTTGATCCGCGCGTAGACGAAGCCCGCACTGACATCGCCATGCAATGGCGCCTCGTCGCTGTCCTCGATCACCAGCGCCACGCCGTGGCGGCGCGCGGCGGCGACCAGAGCCGGTCCATGTGCCTCGGCGTTGCGCACTTCCAGAGCGTGCTGCAACGGCACGCCCTCGAGCTGCTTCGGCAGCTGCGCCATCAGCGCTTCCAATGCATCGGCGTCGGCCGGATGGCGCGGATCGAACTGCCACAGCAGCGGGCCGAGCCGGTCACCGAGCGCAAGTGCCGCCTGCAGGAACGGCGTGGCCGCTCCCACGGTGCTGGCCAGGTCGCGGCGCTGCACCAGGTAGCGTGGCGCCTTCATCGAGAAACGGAAGCCTTCCGGCGTCTGCGCGGCCCACTGCGCGCACTGGGCCGCAGTCGGCGTGCGGTAGAAGGTGCCGTTGATCTCGATGCAGCGCAGGGCGCGGCTGGCATGGGCCAGTTCCTCGCGCTGCGGCAGTCCCACCGGATAGAACATGCCGCCGCGCCACTCGGGAAACACCCAGCCACCGATGCCGCAGCGGATCTCCGCCTGCCGGGCGGTCGCGGTCACTGGTCGTGGTCCTCGCGCCAGGGGTCGTAGCTGCCGAACCACCACAGGTAGCCTTCAGGATCGGCACAGGCATAGCCGCGGCCGCCGTAGTCCTGGTCGGCAATGTCGATGACGATGCACGCCCCAGCCGCCTTGGCCCGCGCATAGTGCGCATCGACATCGGTGACGATCACGCAGGCACTCTGGGTCTGGCGGCCGCCGACTTCTCCGGGCAGGACCGCGTGTTCGCTCCATGCGCTCTGGTTGTTGGCCGAGCCGAGCATGATCATGCCGTTGCCGAAGGTGAGCTGGGCATGGAAGACCGTATCGCCATCGGCATACACGGCCTGGGCATGGAAGCCGAAGGCCCGTTGCAGCCAGTCGATGGCGGCCAGCGCGTCGCGGTAGCGCAGGCACGGAATGATGGTGGAGCCGTTGCTTGGTTGGCCGTTGCCGCCCATGACACCCCTCCTATGGCACGGGGCAGGGTGCATCGGCGACCGTTACCATCCTGCGAAACCCCGGTGACGGCCTGCACATGGCCGCGACCCCTGTTCGGAGATGGTGCTGGATGAAAACCTGGATCGGAGGAGCCGTGCTGCTGGCGTGCACGACCATGGCCAATGCGGCGACCCCGCAGCAGCTGCAGGACCTGGATGCGACCGTCGAGCGCGTGCGCACGCAGTTTGACGTGCCCGGCATCGCCGTGGCCGTGGTCAAGGACGGCCAGGTGGTGCTGGAACGTGGCTGGGGCGTGCGCGAGCAGGGCAAGCCGGAACCGGTGCAGGCCGACACCCTGTTTGCCATCGCTTCCAATACCAAGGCGTTCACCGCCACCTCGCTGAACCTGCTGGCCGAGGACGGCAAGCTGAAGATGGATGACAAGGTGATCGACCACCTGCCGTCGTTCCGCATGTCCGATCCGTTCGTGACCGGGCAGATGACGATCCGCGACCTGCTGTCGCATCGCAGCGGGCTGAGCCTGGGCGCCGGTGACCTGCTGTTCTGGCCGGCCACCTCCTACAGCAACGCCGAAGTGGTGGAGCGACTGGGCAGGGTGCCGCTGAAGGGCGGCTTCCGCGAAAGCTATGCCTACGACAATATCCTGTACGCGGTCGCCCAACAGGTGATCGAGCGCGTGTCCGGCATGAGCTACCAGCAGTTCCTGCAGACGCGCATCTTCGACAAGGTGGGGATGGCCGGCACGCGCTACAACGCCGACCACCTGAAGCCAGGTGACAAGGCGGCGGTCGGCCACGCCAAGTACGATTTCAAGGACCTGCGCACCGTTGCACCGCTGACCTGGTCGAACAATGCCGGCGCCGGTGGCATCTATTCCAGCGCGCACGACATGGCGCGCTGGATGCAGGTGCAGCTGGCCGAAGGCAAGCTGGCTGACGGCACGCCGTTGTTCAGCGAGAAGAGCCAGCAGCAGATGTGGCGGATGATCACCCCGCAGTCGATCCCGGCGCCGAGCGTGCCGGAGCTGGCACCGGCGCGGGCCAACTTCGCTGGCTACGGCGAAGGCTGGAGCCTGAGCGACTACCGTGGTCAGAAGCTGGTCTGGCATACCGGTGGCTGGCCGGGCATGGTCTCGCGGTTGACCCTGGTGCCAGGCGAGAAGCTGGGCGTGGTGGTGCTGACCAACCAGGAAGTGGGTGCGGCGTTCAATGCGATCACCCTGAGCGTGCTTGACGCTTACCTGGGCGGAGAAAGGCACGACTGGGTGGACGCCTATGCCAAGGCCGTGGCCAAGGGCCAGGACAAGGCCGACGAGGCCTGGGCCAAGCACCAGAGCGCACGCGACAAGGGCAGCAGGCCATCGCTGGCGCTGGCTGGCTACACCGGCAGCTTCCGTGACCGCTGGTATGGCGACATGCAGATCAGCGCCGAAGGCAAGGGCCTGCACCTGCGCTTTGCGAAGACCGCGCAGCTGAGCGGGCGCCTGGAGCACTGGCAGCACGACACCTTCATCGTGCGCTGGGACGACCGTTCGCTCAACGCCGATGCGTTCGTGAACTTCAGCCTGGACCCGGATGGCAAGGTGCGTGAGGTGCGCATGCAGCCGATTTCCGACCTGACCGATTTCAGTTTCGATTTCCAGGACCTGCTGTTCACCCCGGTCAAAGAATGAGGGTAGCGCCGGCCGCTGGCCGGCAACCTCATGATCCCTGGAAACGTCGCGAGGTTGCCGGCCAGCGGCCGGCACTACCGGCGCCACGGCATCGTCGGCCGGCGTACACATCCGGCGTGGGATACTCCGCCGGCTATTGATGGCGAGGGAATGCGATGTTCCGTTGGTTTGAATCCCTGATCCCGGTTTTCCCGCCCGTGGATGGGCGCATGCCACCGCGCAAGGTGCTGCCGTTCTACCTGCACTACCTGCGCCCGGTCTGGCCGGTGCTGCTGGCGACCCTGATTGCCGGCCTGCTGCTGGCGCTGGTGGAAGTGGCCATGTTCGACTACCTGGGCCGCATCGTCGACATGGTCGCCGAGCAGCCCGGTGCCGATTTCTTCAAGCGCCATGCCAATGAACTGGGCTGGATGCTGTTCATCACGGTCATCGCGCGGCCGATCCTGGTGGGCCTGCACAACCTGCTGGTCAACCAGGCGATCGTGCCCGGCCTGAGCAACCGCTCGCGCTGGCTGATGCACAACTACGTGGTTCGGCAGAGCCTGAGCTTCTTCCAGAACGACTTCGCCGGCAGTGTCGCCAACCGGGTCATGCAGACCGGTACCTCGCTGCGCGAGTCGGCGGTACAGATGGTCGATTCGCTCTGGTACATCGTGGTCTATACCGGCACGGCGCTGTACCTGTTCGCGCAGGCGGACTGGCGGTTGATGGTGCCGCTGGTCCTGTGGCTGCTCGCCTATGCGGTGATCATGGTCTACTTCGTGCCGCGCGCGAAGGAACGGGCCTGGATTGCGTCCGAAGCGCGCTCCAAGGCAATGGGCCGCATCGTCGATGGCTACACCAACATTCCCACGCTGAAGCTGTTCGCCCATGGCGGGCGCGAGCAGGCCTACGTGGCCGAGTCGATCCAGGAACTGGCGGTCAAGCACCGCGCGCAGACCCGGGTGACCACCGGCATGGACCTGACCATCGCCATCGTCAACGGTTTCCTGATTGCCGGTACCTGTGGGCTCGCGCTGTGGCTGTGGAATGGTGGCCATATCACCGTGGGCGCGATCACCCTGGCGACCGGCCTGGTGATCCGCATCCACAACATGTCCGGCTGGATCATGTGGACCATCAACGGCATCTTCGAGGACATCGGCACGGTGCAGGATGGCATCACCACCATCGCCCAGCCGCTGACCGTGCAGGACCGCGAGGACGCGGTGCCGCTGCAGGTGACCCGTGGTGGCGTGCAGTTCCAGGACATCCACTTCCATTACGGCAAGAAGGGCGGCGTGATCGCCGGCCTCGACCTGGTGGTGAAGCCGGGCGAGAAGATCGGCCTGGTCGGTCCTTCCGGTGCCGGCAAGTCGACCCTGGTGAACGTGCTGCTGCGCTTGTACGACCTGGAGAGCGGCCGCATCCTGATCGACGGCCAGGACATCGCCTACGTCACCCAGGAAAGCCTGCGCCAGCAGATCGGCGTGGTCACCCAGGATACCTCGCTGCTGCATCGCTCGATCCGCGACAACCTGCTGTATGGCCGCCCCGATGCGACCGAGGAGCAGCTGCGTGCTGCCGTAGACAAGGCGCGTGCCGAGGCCTTCATCGATACGCTGGTGGACGGGCAGGGGCGCCGTGGCTACGACGCGCATGTCGGCGAGCGCGGCGTGAAGCTGTCCGGTGGCCAGCGCCAGCGCATCGCCATTGCCCGCGTGCTGCTGAAGGATGCGCCGATCCTGGTGCTGGACGAAGCGACCTCGGCACTCGACTCGGAAGTCGAAGCGGCGATCCAGGACAGCCTGGATGAGCTGATGGGCGGCAAGACGGTGATCGCAATCGCGCACCGGTTGTCGACCATCGCGCGCATGGACCGGCTGGTGGTGATGGACCAGGGCCGCATCGTCGAGACCGGCAGTCATGCCGAACTGATCGCGGCCGGTGGCCTGTACGCACGCTTGTGGGCGCGACAGACCGGTGGTTTCGTGGCTGCGGAGCAGTGATTGCTTCAAGGCTTTTTGAACGGGGCACGGAGGCGGAGCCCAGGCAATTGCTTCGACGCATCGAGATCTGATGCGGACGTAAAGCGCCACGCTGTGGTGCAATCCGCGCGTTGCTTTCGCACAACTGACGCTAGATGTTCGGCTCGTCTTTCGTCCTCAATTCAGCGGGAGGGAGTGGAAATGAGAATCACGGATTTCCTGGTGATGGACGGTGAGGGTGACCAGATCCCTGCTGATCCGCATGGCAACCATGTGGCTTTCAACTGTTTCGAGTGCGGATACCCGGTCGTGGCTGGCTCATTGGAAAACGAGCGTGGCAGTGATGAGGATTGTCCTGCAGCCTGTCGTGGCTGTGGTGCCGAGTACTTCGTGGATCTGCGGCTGGGCTCAAAGAAAATGTACATCCATCTGCTCTGATCCGGCAGCAGCCCAAGCAGGGGCGAACAAAGAAAGCGGCCCGGGTTTCCCCGGGCCGCTCCGCTTCATCTCACACCGTCCCGATCACTCGATCGGCTGGTCCAGCATCAGCTGGCGGGCGAAACGCACCGGCGGCGCGCCGTAGGACAGCACCTGGTCGTGGTACGCCTTCAGGTTGAACTTGTCCCCCAGCTTCTCCTGCACTGCCTTGCGGGTGTCGAAGTGTTCCTGCGCACCGACGAAGTAGGTCGGCAGCTGTGCCGACGTCAGCTGCGCGCGCACCCACTTGCCGGCCGCTTCGCTTTCCTGCTGGAACGCGTCGTGGGTCATCAGGTGCATCGCCTTTTCGCGATCCCAGTTGTCCACGTGCACGCCCTGGTCGAGGATCGCGTTGGAGATCGTGCGCAGGTAGAACTTCAGCTGCACCAGGTGGAACAGCGGATCGTTGTTGAGGTAACCCTGCTCCTGCATCATGCGCTCGGTGTAGACCGCCCAGCCTTCGGCGAACAGGCCCGAACGCAGCACCGCACGCAGGGTCGAGGGGAACTTGGCCGAGTGCCAGCCTTCCAGGTAATGGCCCGGAGTACCTTCATGGATGCTGAGCAGGTGGATCATGCGCGAGTTGTACTCACGCAGGAACGAGTCGACCTGCTTCTCGTTCCAGTCGTCCGGAATCGGCGACACGGCGTAGAAGGTCTTCAGGTTCTTGTCCAGCGGGCCCGGCGAATCGCAGTAGGCCACAGCCACGCCGCGCTGGAATTCCGGCATCAGGATGATGTCCACCGGCGCGTCGGGCAGGGTCACCAGGTCGTGCTCGCGCACGAATGCGGTGGACTGCTCCAGCGCGGCCTTGGCATCGTCGACCACCTTGTCGCGTGCCGGCTTGTCGGCGTAGGCCAGTTCCAGCGCGGCCTCGATCGCCTTCTGCTGCTGCTCGTCGGTCGGCTGGGCCGGCATTTCCGGCGCACCCGGCTTGTCCTTCAGCACGGTCTGCGCGATGCCGTACATGTCCTCGCGGACGCGCTTGAGTTCTGCACGTGCACGCTCACCGATCTCCTGGCGCGACAGCGAGGAGCTCAGCGCGAACTTCAGCTTCTGGTCGTACTTTTCCGCACCGATGCGGAAATCACCCTTGGCGTTCGGCACCAGGGTCTTGTCCAGCCAGGTCTGCTGCTCGTCCACGGCCTTCTTCAGACCGTCGATGGCGGCCTGCAGGCGCTGCTGGTCGGCCTGCGGCAGTTCACCGATATGCGGGGTGATGAAAGTATCGACGATGCTGAGGATGCCCTTGTTCTGCTTGGCCACCGTCTCGGCATGGATCTTCGGCACGCGGGCCGGATCCAGGTTCTCGCGTGCCTGGGCGAAGATCGCCGGCAGCTTTTCCATGCGCGCGGTCGCCGCCTTCAGGCGCTCCGGCAGCGGCGCGAACTCGCGCGCCATCAGGCCGTAGATCGCGCTGCCGGCGATGCCGTTGTACAGCTGCGGGTCCCACTTGCCGGACTGCAGCACTTCGGCGTTCCAGATTTCCGACTGCAGCTGGTTGCGCAGGATCGCCGCGTCCACCTGGTTCTCGCGGCCCAGCTTGGCCACTTCGATCTTGTCCAGCTCGCCCAGCAGCGCCTTGTAGGCGGCCACGGTCTTCTGCTGGCCGGCGGCGCTCAGGTCGTCCAGCTCGCTGTCGTAGCGGTGGTCACCGATCTGGGTGGCGCTGACCGGCGACAGCTGCATCCAGGTGTCCAGGGCGCGCTTGGACAGATCGGCGAAGGCGGCATCGACCGCCGCGTCACCGGCCTGCTGGCTGGCGGCCGGGGTGGAAGCGGTGGTCGGGGCGTCGGCCGGCTGGCAACCGGCCAGCGCGGCGACCAGGGCGAGGGCAAGAAGATGCGGGCGCATCGGCATTCCTGTACGGGGTCAAACCCTGAGCATAGGGCCCCGTTGCTGCTTTGTCCCCGTGCCATAGGATTACCATGGGCGGATTCAAGGACCCTCCAAAGGAGCGCAGGACATGGAATACCAGGGAAGCTGCCATTGCGGCAGGATCGCATTCACCGTGCAGGCCGAGGCGCCGATCAGCGACGTCATCGACTGCAACTGTTCGATGTGCCGGCGTCGCGGCAGCCTGCTGTGGTTCGCTCCGCGTGCGGCGTTCCAGCTGGCCACCGATCCGGCTGACGTGGCCACCTACCACTTCAACAAGGCCCACATCGACCACCACCACTGCCGCCAATGCGGTATCGCCCCCTACAGCGAAGCGGTCGATCCGCGTACCGGCACACCGATGGTGGCGGTGAACGTGCGCTGCGTGCCGCAGGTCGATCTGGCGGGCCTTTCGGTGACCTCCTACGACGGAGCGGCACTGTGAGGCCGGTGCGAGCGTGGACGCGCAGGGCGGCGCTGCCGGTACTGCTGCTGGCGCTGGGCGCCTGCGCCAAGCAGGGCGACATGGTGGGGGATGCGGGCGCCACGGCCGCCGAGGCTGCCATCGCTTCGCCGGAAGGCGCATTCCTGGCCTACGAACATGACGTGCAGGTGCAGCTGGAGGCGGCGCAGATCGCACCGCGCATCCAGCAGATCGCTCAGGCCTGCCAGAGCGCGAAGTTCGGCGACTGTGCAGTGTTGCAGATCGAGCAGCACGGCGGCGAGCGGCCCAGCGGTGAAGTGAAGGTGCGCATCGCGCCGAAGGGTACCGAGCCGCTGATCGCGATGGCTGGTGAAGGCGGCAAGCTGCAGTCGCGCAATACGCGCGCCGAGGATCTCGCGCAGGCGGTGGCCGACACGGCATTGACCAAGGCACGGCTTGAGAAGGAGCACGCCCGCCTGCTGTCCTACCAGGACCGCAAGGACCTGAAGATCGAAGACCTGATGGCGATCACCACGCGCCTGTCAGAGATCGAGGCGGGTGTCGAGCAGGCCAACAAGGATGCTGCGCAGCAGCGCCGGCGCATCGATACCCAGCTGGTGGCGATCCACTTCGACACCACCTCTGGCCAGCGCAGCCGCAGCGAGATCGGTGAGGCGCTGAGCGAGTCGGGCGGCATCCTCAGCACCAGCATCGCGTTCCTGATCCGCGCTGCGGCCGCACTGCTGCCGGTGGCGGTGCTGGCCTTGATCGCAGCCTGGGGTGTGCGGGCATGGTGGCGTCGCCACCGTCGCAAGCTGCCGCCCAACCGCTGAGGTCAAGGCTGATGCGGGCCGTCAGCCGGCATCAGCCCTCGTCGGTCTCGTACTCGACGAACACATCCAGCTCCAGCGCCAGTTCCTGCACCGCATCGCGCACCTTCTGCGCGGTGCTTTCATTGCCGACTTCCACTTCCAACTCGTGGATGCCCGGGCCGATGTCATCGGACAGCCCGGCCGAACTGGAATCGTCGTCGTCCATGTGCGGCATCAGGTCGTCGGTTTCCTCGACATGTTCGATGCCGTCCAGGCCGAGCAGCAGGTCGCTGATGGCGCGGGCGTCGTCTTCGGTTCCGGTGATGCGCAGTCGCAGCATGGCCATGGCATAGGTACGTTGTGGGTTCGTCAGCAGCCTAGCCAGCGTGAGGCAAAGAACGGGTGAGGGCGCAGTCAGGCGTGCGTCGCCGGCCGCCCGAGCAGGCTGTCCGGCAATGCCGGGATCGGCGTGTGCTCGTCCTGCGCCTGTTCCAGCAACCAGTCGATGAACAGGCGCGCGGCCGGGCTCGGCGGTTGCCCTTCTGCGTGCACCACGTGGTAGGCATAGCGTGCCTTCAATGCCGGACCGGGCAGGCGCACCACCTCGTAGCGCTGCAGGTAGGGCTGGGCGATGTGGGTGCGCGCCAGCACCGCGCCCATGCCATACACCGCCGCACGCATCGCGTCGGTGCTGTCGGCGAAGGTGTGCATCGGCGGCAGGGGCGACGGTGGGCGCACGCCGGCGTGGCGGAACCAGTCACGCCAGCCCTGCGGCGACAGGTCGGTCAGCAGCGGCAGGTCGGCGATGCGCGCCGGATCAACCAGTGCTTCGACCCCGGCCAGCGCCGGTGAGGCCACCGGGAACAGGAAGTCATCCATCAGGTGCTGTGCACGCAGGCCCGGCCATTGGCCCAGCCCGTAGCGGATGCCGACTTCCGGTCCGTTGTCGTCGTAGCGATCCAGTCCGCTGCCGGTGTGCAGCTCGATGCGGATGTGTGGATAGGCCTGGGTGAAGCGTGGCAGTCGCGGCAGCAGCCAGCAGTACGAGAGCGAGCGCAGCGTGGTGATCCGCAGCGGCACGCTGTCGGCATCCGGTTGCAGGTGATGGGCCACCGCCGCGACATCGGTGAAGGCGGCGCTGGCGGCGTCGGCCAGCTGCCGGCCCTCGGCGGTCAGGCGCACGCCGCGGGCGTGGCGCAGGAACAGGCGAACTTCAAGTACTTCTTCCAGGCGGCGCACGTGGTGACTGACCGCGCTGGCGGTCAGGTGCAGCTCCTGCGCGGCCTGGGCGAAATTCTGGTGCCGTGCGGCGACCGCGAACACGGCCAATGCGGGGAGCAGGGAAGGGCGTAGCTGCATGTCGAGCCTCAAACCATATTTGTGGCTGACAGCGATACTACGCGCTTGTGCGGCGGGCGTCTGCGCCTGATCCTGTCTGCCTTGGCGAGGAACAGACGATGGACGGAGGCAGGACATGAATGCGATCCCACAGACGGCCGAGCGCGACTGGCGCACGCCGCTGGAATTGACCCTGCTGGGCGCCATCTGGGGCTGCTCGTTCCTGTTCATGCGGGTGGCGGTGCCGTCGTTCGGCCCATTCGCGCTGGTCGAGGTGCGGCTGGTGCTGGGCGCGCTGGTGCTGCTGCCGTTTCTGTGGCGCGCCCGCGCGCAGTTCCCGCCGCGCCGCTGGCTGTGGCTGGCGCCGATCGGCCTGATCAATTCGGGGCTGCCGTTCGTGCTGTTTGCCTATGCCGCCGAGCAGGCGCCGGCCGCGATCGGTGCGATCTGTAATGCGATGACGGTGCTGTTCGCCGCGCTGATCGCGTTCCTGTTCTTCGGCGAGAAGATCGGCATGCGCCGTGCCGGTGCGTTGCTGGTCGGCTTTGCCGGGGTGGTGGTGCTGGCCACGGCGAAAGTGTCCGGCCTCAGCATCGGTACCGCAGTGCTGGCCGGTGCGGCGGCTTCGCTGCTGTACGGCCTGGGCGTGAACCTGGTGAAGCGGCACATGACCGGGTTGCCGTCGGCCGCCGCCGCGGCGGCAACGCTGTCGTGTGCCTCGCTGTGGATGCTGCCGATGGCGGTGACCCACTGGCCGCAGGCGGCGATTCCACTGAAGGCCTGGGGCGCGGCGATCGCGCTGGGCGTGGCCTGTACTGGCTTGGCGTTCCTGATGTTCTATCGCCTGATCGGTCGTATCGGCCCGTCGCGGGCGTCGACGGTGACCTACCTGATTCCGCTGTTCGGTGCGGCGTTTGCGTGGTTGTTCCTGGGTGAGGCGGTGACGCTGCAGATGTTGATTGCGGGTGTGTTGATTCTGGGTAGCGTGGCGGTGAGTCAGAAGGGCTGAGACGTTTTTGCACGTGGCACGTGCTGAAGGTGCTTCACTGTTCATGGGCGTTACTTTTCTTTTCGCGCGAAAAGAAAAGTAACCAAAAGAAACGCGCCGCCAGGTCGCGAGCCGCCGTGCTTCGCACGTCGGTCCCCTGCGCTTCTCGGTGAATCAGGGGACGGTGCCGAACTCGCTGCGCTCAGACATCGGCACCTCTTTGCCCCTGATTCCCCTGCGATGCTCGGCTCGCTCAAGGCGGATCCAAGGTCAAGAGCCACAGCTGCACGACGATGTTTGGTAGTGCCGGGCCGGGCCGGGCCGGGCCCGGCGAGCGGAGCGACCGCTTCTGCCTTTGATCTTGGATCCGCCTTGAGCGAGCCGAGCACCGCAGGTCCGGCGAGGGCGAAGAGGCGCGGGTGTCTGAGCGCAGCGAGTTCCCGCGCCGTCCCTCGACGGGCCGAGGAGCGCAGGGTACCGGTGCGCAGCACCGGCTCGTGACTGGCGGAACGTTTCTTTTGGTTACTTTTCTTTGCGTACAAAGAAAAGTAACGCCCATGAACAGTGAAGCACCTTCAGCACGCGCCACGCGCAGAATCCGCGACGGCGTTACTTCACCGGCACCGGAATATTGCAGAGGTCGATATGCCCCGCCGGGCGCTTGTAGAAATCATCCACGCGATTGCGTCGCGCCTCCACCGTATCGGCGAAGGTCTTCGAGTCGGTACGCAGTACCTGGATCGGTGTGCGCTCGGCCACCGGCACGTCGCTGGCACGGCGGATCGACACGATCGGCGTACGCAGCTTCGGGTCGGTGTAGAAGCCCATCGGCGCCGGTCCGCGCGGCGTTGCGCTCAGCAGCTCCATGCCCTTCAGCACGCGACCCACCAGCGTGATGTTGCGGTCCAGCTGGCGCGGTGACTGGCCGGTCACTACGTACAGTTCGGCGCCGATGCTGCTGTCTTCCTCGTTGCTGCGGCCCGCGCCCAGCATGCCGTAGCAATGGGCCAGCCAGGCCTTGCCGGCCTGTGGGTCCTGGCCGACCGGGAAGCCGTCGACGAAACCGGTCTGCGCGGCCCAGCCATCGCGATCCGGCAGCACGCTGACCTTCAGGCCGGCGCTGGCGCGTTCGAACTCGGCCGGCAGCTTGCGCGCGGCGCTGCCGAACGGCTTGGCCTTGGCTGCGTCATCGGCGTCGGCATCGCCGAACTGCACCACGAAGTTGTCCTGCGAACGGTAGATGCTGGTGCCGTCCCAGAAATGTTCGTGGGCGAAGGTCTGGATGTTGGCCACATGCCGCGGGGCGAACTGCGGCGCCAGCTCGATGATCACGCGCCCGGCGGGCAGGTCCATGTACAGCAGGTTGGCCGGGTCGGGGGTACGCCAGTCGCTGGCCGCCGAAGCATCGAGGATCTGCTGCGGGCTGCGGTAAGGCGTGGCCGCGCTGGCCACGGCGGGCAGCAGGCAGGCGAGGGCGGTCAGGGCAAGGCGACGACGGTGCGGCATGGGAACCCCGGAACATGAACGAGGGTTCGATTCTGCGCGACTAGAGACCACATCGCCAAGCGAGATGTAGGGCAATCGCGTCAGCCTGCGCGCCGCCTCTTGGACAATCCAATGGGTCTGGAATCAACGCCTATCTTTCTTCTGCAATTAGACCGGAGTAATGGCCGAAGACAGGAACAGGTTCATAGTTGCCTGTCGGATCGTGCGTAGTTGAAGACTCTTCCAGATGATGAGGTGAAAAATTCTCCCTGGTTATCGTAAGCCGACCATCTTCATTGAAGAGGTAGCTTGTCCCTTCGGCAATGCCGTCACTCTTCTCATCGAACGTTCTATGTACCGCCATGCTCAGGAACAGATTTCCCGGCGCTACCTGCTGGAATTGATACGTCAGGCGCTCCCTTAGATGTTCATCCAGAAAGTCGACGCCAATCATTTCTTTGTCCAACAGCACATCGATAATCGCGGATGGCGTGGTGGGGGAGCCAACGAGAACCGTATAGCGAGCCTGGCTCTCATGTCTCGATTTGGCTTCGGATTCACTGATTATGTTTCGGGCGGACTTCTTTGCGCCAAACCAGAAGTCGCAATAATAAAACTCAGTCATAAGTGGATACTCCCGGGACCGTCGTGCTCGCAGGAGCTGGATCAGCCGCTGCGCTGTTGGAAGACGACGGTATGCCGCGGCTCGCAGAGGGGCAAGCAAGCCAATGGGCCTGCCGGCCAGATGGTCGGCCGACCCTCGCCAACCGGCAGAGTGACTAACGACACATTCGCTATACCGAACTTCGCACTACTGTGGACTTCAACGTAGTGGAGGGCCGGCCATGTCCGAGGACGATGTCCACCTGAAGAAGTTCCAGAAGGAGCTCAGCGCCGGAACAGTGTCGCTGGCCCTGCTGGCGGTGCTGGCCCGGGCCGGGGAGCCGCTGTACGGCTACCTCATTGCCAAGGAGCTGGAGCGGGTGGGCGAGGGCGTGCTGAGCGGCAAGCAGAGCGCGCTGTACCCGGTACTGCGCAACCTGGAGGGCGCCGGCCTGCTGGAAAGCCATGTGGAACCGTCCAGCAGCGGGCCGCCGCGGCGCTACTACCGCATCAATGAACGTGGCCGCGAGGTGCTGGCGCAGTGGCGCCAGGCGTGGCAGGCCACCCGTGATTCCGTCGATTCCGTGTTGGAGGGGGTACCGCAATGAACGACCCGAGCCTGGCAGGCCGCGCCCTGCCGACCACCATTCCGCAGTACCTGGCGCAGCTGCGCGCTGCGCTGGAAGGTGCCGATCCGGCGATGGTGCAGGACGCGTTGTACGACGCCGAGGAATACCTGCGCTCGGAGCTGGCGGCGCAGCCCGGCCGCAGCGAGGCCGAGGTGATCGCCGATGTGGCCGGCAGCTATGGCGCGCCGGACGAAGTGGCCGACATCTACCGCGAGACCGAAGTGACGGTGAACCGCGCGCTGCGTACGCCGCGTGCGGATACCGCGCCGGTACTGCGTGCCGCTGCCGAAGCCAGTGGCATCGAACCGGCCGCGCCGCCGCCGGCGCCGGTGCAACGCTCGCTGCTGGCGCGATTCTTCGGGGTGGTGGCCGATCCGCATACCTATGGCGCGCTGTTCTACATGCTGCTGTCGCTGGCCACCGGCATCTTCTTCTTCACCTGGGTGGTGACCGGCCTGTCGCTCTCGCTCGGCCTGTTGATCCTGATCGTCGGGATTCCGCTGACCGTGCTGTTCTTCGGCTCGGTGCGCGGGCTGGCGCTGCTGGAAGGGCGGCTGGTGGAAGCATTGCTGGGCGAGCGCATGCCGCGCCGTCCGCGCTACACCGACCGTAGCCGCACGTGGCTGCAGCGCATCGGCGACATGTTCACCGATGGCCGTACCTGGCTGACCCTGCTGTACTTCGTGCTGATGCTGCCGCTGGGCGTGGTCTACTTCACCATCGCGGTGACGCTGCTGTCGCTGTCACTGGGGTTCATCTGGGCGCCGGTGGCCGCGCTGTTCAGCGGTGACATTCCGGGCGTGTACGTCGACGGCGTGAACGTGTTGCCGATGGCCGCTTCGCCGCTGGTGGGCATCGTGATCGCAGCTGTGGGCGTGCTGCTGCTGCTGTTGACGATGCACCTGGCACGCGGTATCGGCAAGCTGCACGGGCTGATTGCCAAGAACCTGCTGGTGCGGTTGTAACAGGCCAGGGGTCGGATCCCTGTTCGCAGAACAGGGCTCTGACCCCGGATCCCATCATGCTGGGTCAGAGCCCTTTCCTTTGGAAAGGGATCCGACCCCACGGCGGGGAGTTACCCCGCCTTTCGCCGCAACGGAGTGACGTTGCTCTTCTTCTTCGTGGCCTTCGCCGCCGGTGCCTCGGCATGCGCAGCGAAGAAGTCGCGCACCTTCGGGTACACCACTTCGCGCCAGCGACGGCCGCTGAAGATGCCGTAGTGGCCGGCGCCTTCGACGATGAAATGCTCGCGGCGGTCAGCAGCAATGCCGGTGCACAGCGCCTGCGCTGCTTCGGTCTGGCCGAGTCCGGCGATGTCATCCAGTTCGCCCTCGATGCTCAGCAGCGCGGTATCGCGGATCGCCGACGGATCGACCTTCTCGCCATTGACCACCCACTCGCCACGCGGCAGCAGGAAGTCCTGGAACACCACGCGGATGGTATCCAGGTAGTACTTGGCCGGCATGTCCAGCACCGCGTTGTACTCGTCGTAGAAGCGACGGTGCGCGTCGGCGTCTTCCAGGTCGCCCTTGACCAGGTCGGTGTAGAAATCCCAGTGCGAGCTGAAGTGGCGGCTCGGGTTCATCGACAGGAAGCCGGCGTGCTGCAGGAAGCCCGGATACACGCGGCGGCCGGCGCCGGGGTAACTGGCCGGCACGGTGTGGATGACGTTGTTCTCGAACCACGACAGCGGGTTCTGCGTGGCCAGGTTGTTCACTGCGGTCGGGCTGCAGCGTGCATCGATCGGGCCGCCCATCATCACCAGGGTGCGCGGTGTCGGCTCGCCACGGCTGGCCATCAGTGAAACCGCGGCCAGCACCGGTACCGTCGGCTGGCACACGCTGACCACGTGCAGGCGTTCGACGCCCAGATGGCGGATGAACTCCTGGATGTAGGCGATGTAATCGTCCAGGCCAAACTCGCCTTCGCTGGCCGGCACCATGCGCGCGTCCACCCAGTCGGTGACGTACACACGGTGGTCGCGCAGCAGCGTGCGCACGGTATCGCGCAGCAACGTGGCGTGGTGCCCGGACAGCGGTGCCACGACCAGCACGAACGGCTGGTTGAGCATGGTGTGCAGCTGTTCGGCTTCATTGCTGTGGCGCTTGAAGCGCAGCAGCTTGCAGAACGGCTTGCTCACTTCCTCGTGCACGACGATCGGCACGCGCTCGCCGTCGACCTCGATTTCGTTGATGCCCCACTCGGGCTTCTCGTAATCCTTGCCGATGCGGTGGAACAGCTCATTGACCGCCGCCAGGCGATCGGCGCCGGGCATCTGCGACCACCAGTGGCCCGGGTTGGCGAAGAATCTGGCGTTGGCCTGAGCCTGGTGCACCCAGGGGGCGAGCAGGTTGCGGGTCAGTTCGTGCAGTTGATAGAGCATGACGACCGAATATGTATGGTCATATGTTGCCGCGCAGCATATCCCATCCGGGTGTCCCGCAGGTTAAGTTGGCTGAAAATAATGAATCTGGATTCACATCCGTTCCAGCGCGGCGGCGTCGCCTGCCAGGGCGGGGCCGAGCCAGCAGTGCGACCCGACCGGCTGCAGGCCGTGCCGGGCCAGCGTCCGCCGATACCAGCGTGCCGGGCGGGCCTGGAAGCCCTCGTGGTCGCCGTCGAACGCGTCTTCGGCGGCGAAGGTCTCCAGGAAGGCCACGCCGCCGGTCAGCTCGGCCACGCCGGCCAGGCCGGCGCGCAGCTCGCGGTCGGGCACGTAGTGCATCACGTCCGAACACACCAGCAGGTCGACCGGCGCGCAGGGCCGCAGCCAGGCGAAGTCGCCGAAGCGGGCCAGGTGCAGGTTGCGGGTGCGGCCGTAGCGGCGCACAGCGTACTCGCTGCTGTCGAAGCCCAGGTATTCGACCTTCGGACGCAGCTTCAGCAGCGGCGCACGCCAGGCGCCTTCGCCGCAGCCGATGTCCAGCACACTGCGGATCGGTCGTTCCAGGTAGTACTCGGCGCTGGCCACGGCCAGGGCCACCTTGCGCGCCAGGCGGGCGCTGCCGCCGATGTCGGCGCGGCGGTACCAGCGTTGGAAGTAGGCGGCGTCGTAGGTCTTGTCCATGGGGCGGTGCGCGATCGGGGAAAACGGCGCCTATCGTACGGTGTTGCGCCCCCGGGTGTGGCGGACCCGCAGTAGAGCCACGCCATGCGTGGCCGTCCTGATGCGGCGATTGGACGCGGCAGCCACCCAGGAGGTGGCTCTACTGCGACAATAGGCGCCCATCTACGCCAGCCGCCGGAGCGAGCGCATGCAGAGCTACTACTGGGTCAAGACCTTCCACATCGTATTCGTGGTGGCGTGGATGGCCACGGTGTTCTACCTGCCGCGCATCCTGGTCAACCTGGCCGAGACCGCAGGCCAGCCGGCGGTGACCGAGCGCCTGCAGCTGATGGGCCTGCGCCTGTACCGTTTCGGCCACTCGATGTTCGGCCTGGCCTTTGTGCTGGGCCTGGTGCTGTGGCTGGGCTACAAGGTCATCCCGGATTTCCCGACCATGGTCGCGCCGGGCGGCGCTGGCTGGCTGCACGCCAAGCTGGGCCTGGTGGTGCTGCTGCTGGTGTACTTCGGCTGGACCGGTCGCCTGCTCAAGGGCGTGGCCAAGGGCCGGGCGCTGCCGTCGTCGCGCGCGCTGCGCTGGATCAACGAGATCCCGCTGCTGGCGTTCATTCCGATCGTGTGGCTGGTGCTGGCCAAGCCGTTCTGAACGGGGCGCGCTGCGCGCGCGGCGCATCGCACAGATGCATCCACGCATGGCGTGGATCTACTGGGTGCAGCTGTGGCTTTTGATGTCCAGGTCCGCCATGAGCGAGCCGAGCATCGCAGGTGAAACAGGGGCGAAGAGGCGACGATGTCTGAGCGCAGCGAGTTCGGCGCCGTCCCCTGATTCACCGAGAAGCGCAGGGAACCGGTGCGTGGCACCGGCTCGCGTTCGGCGGCGTGTTCTTTGGTTACTTTCTTGCACGAGCAAGAAAGTAACAAGCCGATGAATCAGGCTGCTTCGTACGTGCCGTAACTGCGCAGGCGCGTGTAGCGCTGCTCCAGCAGTTGCTCGGTGGAGAGCTTTTCCAGCGCGTCCAGCTCGTTCAGCAGCACGGCCTTCAGGCGCTTGGCCATCTGCGTCGGGTTGCGGTGGGCGCCACCGGTCGGCTCGCGCACGACCTTGTCGACCAGGCCCAGGCTCTTCAGGCGCGGGGCGGTCAGGCCCAGTTGCTCGGCCGCTTCCTTGGCCTTGCCCGCGTCCTTCCACAGGATCGAGGCGCAGCCTTCCGGGGTGATGGTCGAGTACACCGCGTATTCCAGCATCACGGTGCGGTCGCCCACGCCCAGTGCCAACGCACCGCCGGAGCCGCCTTCACCGATCACGGTGCAGATGATCGGCACCTTCAGCTCGGCCATCTCGATCAGGTTGCGCGCGATCGCTTCGGACTGGCCGCGCGACTCGGCGTCGATGCCCGGCCAGGCGCCGGCGGTGTCGATCAGGGTCAGCACCGGCAGGCCGAAGCGCTCTGCCATCTTCATCAGGCGCAGCGCCTTGCGGTAACCCTCCGGCTTGGGCATGCCGAAGTTGCGCTTGATCTTTTCCTTGGTGTCGCGGCCCTTCTGGTGGCCGATCACCATTACCGCGCGGCCATTGATGCGGGCCAGGCCGCCCATGATCGCCTTGTCGTCGGCGAAGGCGCGGTCACCGGCCAGCTCCTGGAACTCATCGAACATGACGCGGATGTAGTCGGCGGTGTACGGACGCGACGGGTGCCGGGCCAGCTGCAGCACCTGCCACGAGGTCAGGTTGCGGAAGATCTGCGCGGTGCGCATGCGCAGCTTGTCCTGCAGCGCGTGCACTTCCGCCTCGACATTGACCGCCGGCCCGGCACTGGCGTTGCGCAGCTCCTGGATCTTGGCTTCCAGGTCGGCGATGGGTTGCTCGAAGTCGAGGTAGTTCGGATTCATCGGAAGCCGTCGTGTAAAGAAGGAGGCAATTCTAGCCGAATGCGTGCAAACCACCCGTACGCCTTCGTCTGGAAGGCGACGGTAGCGCAGCCGGGCAGGCGGCGCCAGTCAGCTCAGGGCACTACCAGGGCGCTGCGGCCCATCAACTGGCTGCGCCGGGAAACGAAGTCGTTGTAGGCCTCGTTGGCCTCCCGGCCCAGGCCGCTGCCCAGGGTGGCGGTGGCCGAGGTGAAGGCCATCTGCGCAGCGAAGTCCTGCTTGCGCAGGGCCTTCTGTTCATCGGCGGTGGTGGCCTTCAGCCACTGCGCGTAGACCTCGCGCAGCGGCGCGGCATGCGCCTCGAAGGCCGGTGCCAGCGCCGGCAGGCTGGCCGGTGCCGGTTCAAGGCTGTATGCCGGGGCCACGTAGCCGGCCGGCTGTTCGCGCTTGAACGCGCCCGGCTCGCCCATGCCTTCCTCGACGTAGGCGATGAAATCCGGTGCCGTGAACACCTTGGCGACGATCTGGCCACCACTGGAATCGACGTGGGCGACCACCTTTTCCTTCGGGAACGGTTCGCGCACGCCGTAGGTCCAGGTCTTGTCGATGAACAGTTCGTGGCTCTTCTCGAACGGGCCCTCGAAGTCGACGCCGCCCAGCTCGATGCCAGCCTTGCCGGTGCCGAAGTTCTTCAGCTTGCTCTCGTCGGTGACATAGACCTCGCGAGCGATCACGTACTCGCTCAGGGTCGGGTTGATCAGGCCGCCGCGGCCATCGACGTAGACGATGAAGCGCACATCGCCGAGCGTGTCGGTGTGCAGGCGATGCTCGCCAATGGCCAGGGAGACCGGGCGCGAGCCGTGCGCAGCCACTGGCAGGTCCTGGCCGTCGATGCTCAGCGCCAGCGGCGTGTCGGTCGGGTTGTCGATCTGGAACTCGATCTTCGACGGCGAGCAGGCGGCCAGCGCCAGTGCGGCAACGAACGGGAACAGCAGGGTCTTCATCGGCAATCGTCCTTGATGACTGGAACGGGAAAACAGGAACACGAAGGAGCCAGCCTCAGCTGGCCCACGGCGGGCTGTAGCGCACCTTCAGCGTGCGTACGGCCGGGTCGGCGCGCAGCGCCTCCATCAGCTTGGAATCGATGCGTACCGCGCTCTGCCCGGAGACATCCAGCATGCCGGCGACACCGCCGTGCGGGCCCTTCAGCAGCAGGTCCAGGCGCAGCGGCGTGCGCCCCGGGCGATGGCGGTCGAGCAGGGCATTGATGCGCTCCCAGACCGGGCGCTGCTGGCGCAGGTCCAGGCGCAGCGACAGCCGCGTGGCGTAGTTGGCGCAGACTTCGTCGAAGTCCCAGCACTGGCGGATGCGCAGCGCGTAGCCACCGTTGAACTCGTCCTCGCGCAGGCCGCCCTTGACCACCAGGATGCGGTCCTTGGTCATCAGGTGGCCGAACTCGGCCATCGCATCGGAGAACGCGCTGCACTCCACCCGGCCGCGACCGTCCTCCAGCTGGATGAAGATCTGGCTTTCGCCCTTGCGGCGCACGCCGACCACCTGGCCGGCCAGCACGGTCTGCACTTCCGGGCGCCAGCGCTTCTCGCCGCCACCGCCGCCGCTGTTGGCGCTCCAGATTTTCTCCACCGAACCCAGGTCGTTGCCTACCAGATCGCGCACATCGTCGCGCCAGGGATCGAACGGGTGGCCGCTGAGGTAGAAGCCCAGCGTATCGCGCTCGCCGTTGAGGCGCTGCAGCAGCGGCCATTCTTCGGCTTCCGGCAGGTCCAGCTGGATCGAAACGGTGCTCGGGTCGGGCCCGCCAAACAGCGAGTTCTGTCCGGACGCACGCTCGCGTGCCATCTGGTCGGTGGCCTTGATCACTTCCGGCAGCTGCAGCATCAGCGAGGCACGGTTGCGGCCGAGCTCATCGAGCGCGCCACAGTTGATCATCGCTTCCAGCGTGCGCCGGTTGAGCTTGGCCGAGCCGACGCGGGTGCAGAAGTCCAGCAGATCCTTGAACGGTCCGCCCTTCAGTCGTTCCTCGACCACCGCTTCGCAGGCGCCCTGGCCGACGCCCTTGATCGCGCCCAGGCCGTACTGGATCGTGTCCGGCGTGACCGCTTCGAACATGAAGGCCGACTGGTTCACCTTCGGCGGCAGCACGGTCAGGCCGAGGTTGCGCACCTCGTCGAGGAAGCCAACCACCTTGTCGGTGTTGTCCAGGTCCGAAGACAGCGTGGCCGCCATGAACTCGGCCGGGTAATGGCGCTTCAGCCAGGCGGTCTGGTAGCTGACCAGTGCGTATGCAGCGGCGTGCGACTTGTTGAAGCCATAGCCGGCGAACTTCTCCATCAGGTCGAAGATTTCGTCGGCCTTGGGGCCGTCGACGCCGCCCTTGGCTGCACCTTCGCGGAAGATCTCGCGGTGCTTGGCCATTTCCGCCGGCACCTTCTTGCCCATCGCGCGTCGCAGCAGGTCAGCGCCGCCCAGCGAGTAGCCGCCGACGATCTGCGCCATCTGCATCACCTGCTCCTGGTACACCATGATGCCGTAGGTGTCCTTCAGGATCGCTTCGGTGCGCGGATCGGGATAGATGATCTCTTCCTGGCCGTGCTTGCGCGCGTTGAAGGAGGGAATCAGGTCCATCGGGCCGGGGCGATACAGCGACACCAGCGCGATCAGGTCTTCGAAGCGGTCGGGGCGCGCGTCCTTCAGCAGGCGGCGCATGCCCGAGGATTCGAACTGGAACACCGCGCCGGTGTTGCCGTTGGCGAAGATGTCCTTGTAGGTGGGCGCATCGTCGAGCGGGATCGCGGCAATGTCGACCGGCGGAATGCCCGCGCGTTCGTGGCGCTTGTTGATCGCCTTCACTGCCCAGTCGATGATGGTCAGCGTGCGCAGGCCGAGGAAGTCGAACTTCACCAGGCCCACTTCTTCCACGTCGTTCTTGTCGAACTGGGTGACCGGGTTCTTGCCGAGCCCATTTTCGTCGTGTTCGGCGTACAGCGGGCAGAACTCGCTCAGCGGCTCGGGCCCGATCACCACGCCACCGGCGTGCTTGCCGGCGTTGCGGGTCAGGTCTTCCAGCTGCAGCGCCAGATCGATCAGGTCGCGGACATCGTCCTCGGTCTCATAGCGCTGGATCAGTTCGGCCGAGGCCATTTCCGAGCTCGGGCCTTCCTTGCCCTTGCCCAGCGCATCCTTCAGGTGGATGCCCAGGATGTTCGGGATCAGCTTGGAAACACCGTCGACCAGGCCATACGGGAAGCCGAGCACGCGGCCGGAGTCGCGCACCACCGCCTTGGCGGCCATGGTGCCGTAGGTGATGATCTGGCTGACGCGCTCGCGCCCGTACTTGCGGGCGACGTAGTCGATCACCTCGTCGCGGCGGTCCATGCAGAAGTCGATGTCGAAGTCGGGCATCGACACGCGTTCCGGGTTCAGGAATCGCTCGAACAGCAGGTTGTACGGCAGCGGGTCCAGATCGGTGATCTTCAGCGCCCAGGCCACCAGCGAGCCGGCACCCGAGCCGCGGCCGGGACCGATCGGGATGCCCTGGTTCTTGCCCCACTGGATGAAGTCGGCCACGATGAGGAAGTAGCCGGGGAAGCCCATCTTGATGATGGTGTTGAGCTCGAACTCCAGGCGCTCGAAGTACTCCTCACGGGTCTTGCCCGGCGCCAGCGGATTCTTCTCCAGGCGCTCTTCCAGGCCGTCGCGCGACATCTTCTGGATCCAGGTGTCCAGGGTCTCGTCGTCGGGCACCGGGTAGTTGGGCAGGAAGTAGGTGCCCAGCCGCATCTCGATGTTGCAGCGCTCGGCCAGCGCCAGCGTGTTGTCGATCGCATCGGGGATGTCGGCGAACAGCGCGCACATCTCCTCGGCCGACTTCAGGTACTGCTGGTCGCTGTACTCGTGCGGACGCTTGGGATCGTCCAGCACGCGGCCGGTGGAAATGCACACGCGCGCTTCGTGCGCGCTGAAATCCGACGGCGACAGGAAGCGCACGTCATTGCTGGCGACCACCGGCAGGCCGCGCTGGCCAGCGGCCATCAGCGCGAACTGGTTGAAGGTTTCCTCGCCCTCGCGGCCGGTACGGGTCAGCTCCAGGTGCAGGCCATCGCCGAATACGCGCTGCCAGTCGGCCAGCTGCTGCTCGGCCAGTTCATGCTTGCCGTCCAGTGCCAGGCGCCCGGCCAGGCTCTGCCGGCCGGCCAGCGCGAACAGGTTGGCGTTGCCGGCCTTCAGCCAGTCCGGGTGGATGGCCACACCGCCTTCCGGGCGATGGCCTTCCATCCAGGCGCGGGTCAGCAGCCGCGACAGGCTCAGGTAGCCCTCGCGGTCGCGGCACAGCAGGGTCATCCGCCACGGGTCCTGGCCTTCCTCGGCGATCAGCACGTCGGCACCGGCGATCGGCTTGATGCCCACGCCTTCGGCGGCCTTGTAGAACTTGACCAGGGCGAACAGGTTGTTGAGGTCGGTCACCGCCAGCGCAGGCAGGCCGAGCTCGACCGAGCGCGACAGCAGGTTGGCCTGCTTGGCCTTCTTCGGGTCCGCCTGGTCCGGCTTGGCCGGCACGCGGATGGTCGAGTCCGCCAGCGAGAACTCGGTGTGGACGTGGAGATGTACGAAGCGGGAGTTGGACATGCCGGACCAGGTTGGAGCGCGCGGGCCCCGGGTGCTGACGGAGGTTCGTCGCCGGGGTCGGGAAGCGCTGGAATGCCCGGTCAGGGTAGCGAGGGCAGGGGGTTGCCACAAGGCTTGACAGGCCCCGGAGGACGACCGGGTTCAGGCGTGCGGGAGCCCGTTTCCTGTAGAGCCGAGCCCACGCTCGGCTGCTGCGGAAAGCCGAGCATGGGCTCGGCTCTACAAGGTCAACCGAGGCACTCCCGCACCGGGGCGAAGCTGCGCCGGTGCTCCACGCAGGGGCCGTGCTCGCGCAGGGCGGCCAGGTGGGCCGGAGTGCCATAGCCCTTGTGCTGCTCGAATCCATACTGAGGGTGGCGGGCGTGCACGGCCTGCATGTAGCGATCGCGCGAGACCTTGGCCAGGATCGAGGCGGCCATGATCGCGCGGTCGATGCCATCACCGCCGACCAGCGCCTGCGCCGGCAGTACCAGGCCCTTGGGCACCACGTTGCCGTCGATGCGGGCGAAGCCGGCCACATGGGCGACCGCTGCAACGACGTCACGCATGCCCTGCAGGGTGGCCTGGTAGATGTTCAGGCGGTCGATGGTGTCCACGTCCACCAGCACCACATGCCAGGCCAGGGCGCGCTCGATGATGCGGTCATGCAGCTGCTCGCGGCGGGCAGCGGTCAACTGCTTGGAATCATCCAGGCCGTTGATGCGTGGCCGTGACGGATCGAATACCACCGCCGCCACCGCCACCGGCCCAGCCAGCGGGCCACGCCCGGCCTCGTCGACACCGGCGACCAGGCGCTCCGGCTCGATCACTGCCGTACCGTCGAACAGGGTCAGGCTGGCTGCTGCGGCGTGGCGGCGGCTCATGCCTGCGCCTGGTCGCGCATCAGCAGCTCGCCGACGGCATCGGCGGCACGCGCCGACGCGTTGCGTCGCAGTCGCTGGTGCAGGCGCACGTACGTGTCCTGCAGGTCGCTCACCCGCTGCGGGTGGTCGAACCACTGCTGGATGGCCGCGGCCAGCCTGTCCGGCGTGCAGTCGTGCTGCATCAGTTCCGGCGCCAGGTCCTGGCCGGCCAGGATGTTGGG
Organism: Stenotrophomonas maltophilia group sp. SKK55; assembly: GCF_057179845.1. NCBI lineage: Bacteria > Pseudomonadati > Pseudomonadota > Gammaproteobacteria > Lysobacterales > Lysobacteraceae > Stenotrophomonas > Stenotrophomonas maltophilia group sp. SKK55. Next base: position 610,313 of record NZ_JBXUHP010000018.1, on the reverse strand, counting down.
CAGGGCGAAGCGGTCGACCTTGATCAGGCCAAGCGCCTTGACCAGTCGATAGGTCAGTTCGTTGACGCGGTAACCGACCACCATCGGCCGCTTCACCAGCATGGCTTCCAGGGTCGCGGTGCCGGAGGCCAGCACCACCACGTCGGCGGCGATCATCGCGTTGCGCGCCTGGCCGTCAAGCACGTGCGAGTAGGCCACCGGCAGCGCCGAGCGCGACAGCTGTTCTTCGATCAGCTGCCTGCAGGCCGGGTTGGCGGCAGGCACCACCACATGCAGGCCCGGAATGCGTTCGGAAACCTGCCAGGCCGCTTCGAAGAACGGCTCGCCCAGGCGCGAGATCTCGCCGAGGCGGCTGCCCGGCAACACCGCCAGCACCTTGGCCGAGGCCGGCAGGCCGAGCGCGGCGCGTGCTTCCTCGCGGTTGCCCTGCAGCGGAATGTCATCGGCCATCGGGTGGCCGACGAAGCGCGCGTCGATGCCGTGCCGGGCATAGATCGGCGGCTCCATCGGGAACAGGCACAGCACCAGGTCGGCGCTGCTGCCGATTTTCTCGGCGCGCTTTTCGCGCCAGGCCCAGACCGACGGGCTGACGTAATGCACGGTGCGCACGCCACGCTGCTTCAGCCAGCGCTCGATGCCCAGGTTGAAGTCGGGGGCGTCGATGCCGATGAAGACGTCCGGCTGCCAGTCCAGCGCACGCTGGCGGAACGCCGAGCGCAGCTTGAGCAGGCGCGGCAGGTGGCGCAGCACTTCGGTCAGGCCCATCACCGCCAGCTCGCTGGCATCGTGCCAGGTCTGGCAGCCGGCGCTGCGCATGGCATCGCCGCCGATACCGGCGAACTCGGCATTCGGGAAGCGCGCCTTCAGTTCACGCACCAGGCCCGCACCGAGCAGGTCGCCGGAGGCTTCGCCGGCAACCAGCGCGATCCGCAACGGGCGCTCGCTGAGCACCCGCTGCGCGGGAACGCTGCCGGCCATCGAGGCCAGCGGGATCACCGCGGCGCCGGCCGGCGCCTGGCCGGTCGAGCTGCTCATCGCAGCAGGGGCCTCTCGGCGTGCTCGATGAAGTCCAGCATCGCCTTCACGTCGTCGCTGTCACGCGCCTGTTCGGTCAGCTGCACCTTGGCCTCTGCCAGCGGCAGGCCCGCAACGTACAGCGTGCGGTACGCACGCTTGATGGCCGAAATGCGGTCAGCGTCGAAGCCGCGCCGCTTCAGGCCTTCGCTGTTGATGCCACGCGGGCGTCCCAGCGAATCGGTACCGACCATGGTGAACGGCGGTACATCACCATTGGTCAGCGCGCCCATGCCGAGGAAGGCATGCGCGCCGATGCGGCAGAACTGGTGGGCACCGGCGAAGCCGCTGATGATCACGTAGTCGCCCACGGTCACGTGGCCAGCCAGAGTGGTGTTGTTGGAGAACACGCAGAAGTTGCCGACATGGCAGTCGTGCGCCACGTGCGTGTAGGCCAGCATCCAGTTGTCGTTGCCGATGGTGGTGATGCCGCCGCCGCCGCCGGTGCCACGGTTGAGCGTGACGAACTCGCGGAACACGTTGCGATCGCCGATCACCAGTTCGGTGCGCTCGCCGCCGAACTTCTTGTCCTGCGGCTCGCCACCGATCGCGGCATGGCCGACGAAGCGGTTGTCGCGGCCGATCCGGGTCGGGCCGTGGATGCTGCAATGAGGGCCCACCACCGTGCCGGCACCGATTTCAACGTCGGGGCCGATCAGGGTGAAGGCGCCCACCTGGACATCGTCGGCCAGGCGTGCGGCCGGGTCGATGACGGCGGTGGGGTGGATCCGCGGTGCGTTGTCAGTCATTGCTGCCTCCAGTGGATCAGCCCTTGGCGCCGGCACACATGACCTCGGCCGACGCGACGACTTCGCCGTTGACCTTGGCTTCGCCGTAGTACCAGCCCATGTTGCGGATCAGGCGCTTCATCTGCACGTCCAGCATCAGCACGTCACCGGGCACGACCTGCTTGTTGAAGCGGGCGTTTTCCACCTTGACCATGTAGAACAGCTTGGACTGCGCATCGCGGCCGAGCGTGAGCTGGGTCATGACACCGCCAGCCTGCGCCAGCGCTTCGATGATCAGCACGCCGGGCATGATCGGGCGGCCCGGGAAGTGGCCCTGGAAGAACGGCTCGTTGATGCTGACGTTCTTCTGCGCCAGGATCCGCTTGGCCTCGACGTCGAGTTCAAGCACCCGGTCCACCAGCAGGAACGGGTAGCGGTGCGGAAGCAGTTCCTGGATCTGGCAGACGTCGATCGGAAGCTGCAGCGAATCGTTCATTCTTTCTCCTTGCCAGCAGCCAGAACGCGGCGAGCCAATGCATCCAGCTGCTTGAAGCGCGCGGCGTTCTTGCGCCACGTGCGGTTGTCGGTCAATGGGGTGCCGGACGAGTACTCGCCCGGCTCATGGATGGAGTTGCGGACCACCGACTTGCCGGTGATCACGACCTTGTCGCAGATCTCGAGGTGGCCGACCACGCCAACGTGGCCGCCGAGCAGGCAGTAGCGGCCGATCTTGGCGCTGCCGGCGATGCCGGTGCAGCCGGCAATGGCCGAGTGCGCGCCGATCTGCACGTTGTGCGCGATCTGCACCAGGTTGTCCAGGCGCACGTCTTCGTCCAGCACGGTGTCTTCCAGCGCACCACGGTCGACGCAGGTGTTGGCGCCGATCTCGCAGTCATCGCCGATGCGGACGCCGCCGAGCTGCGGCACCTTGATCCACTTGCCGGCGTCCATCGCCAGGCCGAAGCCGTCGGCGCCGAGCACGGCACCGGGATGCACGCGCACGCGCTTGCCCAGCCTGACCCGGGTGACCAGGGTCACGCGTGCGATCAGCTCACAGCCGGAATCCAGGCTGCAGTCCTCGCCGATCACGCTGCCGGTGCCGATGATGCAGTTCTCGCCGACGACGCTGCGCGCACCCACTGAGACGAACGGGCCGATATGGGCGCTGGCCGCGACCTGGGCGCTGGGATCGATCACTGCGCTGGGATGGATGCCGGGCGGGCGGGTCGGCGCGATGTCGAACAGTGCGGCAATCTTGGCGAATGCGGTGTACGGGTCCTTGGCGACGAGCGCGGCGCCGGGGGCGGCCTCGACGTCATCGGCACGCAGGACCACCAGCGAGGCCTGGCTGTCGGCCAGCTGGGCGCGGTAGCGCGGGTTGGCAAGGAAGGTCAGCTGGCCAGGTCCGGCATGGGCGAGGGTAGCCACGCCATGGATGGCGGTAGCGGGATCGCCATGGACCTGCAGGCCGAACTGCTCGGCGAGTTGCTGGGCGGTGTAGGTGGGAGTATTCACGGCGGGAGTTTAACGTGTGACGCCATTTCGGTCATGCGGGGGGCATATGCAGCCAACGGCAGGGCCCCTCGCGGCCGGCAGAGCCAGTGTCATGGGCTGGGTCGGACGGGGCGGGACTGCGGGGGGCGGCGCAAGTACGTCCATGTAGCCTTGGTCGCCGCATCCATGCGGCTCACACCCCCGCAGCCCCGCCCCATCCGACCTCCGACGGCTTGGCGCGAGTGCCAGCCACGGAAAAACAGAAAAGATCAAAAGCAGAGCGGGCGCTTCCGGCATCCAGGCCAAACGAAAACGCCGGGCAGAGCCCGGCGCTTCGCACCCCGTTTGGTGGAGAGCCCCCCTTTGTTAAGGGGGGCGCGCCAGCGGCGCGGGGGATAGGTGAAATGCGCGGGCAATTCACCGGAGGTGGATCAGTTCTGAGGAACAGAGTTCCTCAGAACTGGCCACCGAACGTGAATTGCAGGCGCTCGATCTTGTCATCGTCTTCCTTCTTCAACGGGAAGGCGTAGCTGATCGAGATCGGGCCGACCGGGGCGCGCCACAGCAGGGCCACACCGGTGGATACGCGCAGCTCGTTGGCCTTGAAGTTGTCCACGCCAGTATACACGTTGCCGAAGTCGACGAAGGCCGACACGCGCGCCGACGGGCTGTCGAACAGGCGCGGGAAGTAGGCTTCCACCGAACCGACGGTCTTCAGCGAGCCACCCAGCGGCTGGCCTTCCGGATAACCAGTGGTGACTTCGCGCGGGCCGAGGGTGTTGTCCTCGAAGCCGCGTACCGAGTTGGTACCACCGGCGTAGAAGTTCTCGAAGAACGGCAGGCCGCTGGCGGTGACGGTGCGGGTGGTGCCATCCGGATTGGTCAGCGTACGGGTGTAGTCCTTGCCGTAGGCATCGCCGTAGCCGATTTCGGCGCGGGTGTTGATCACCAGCGACGGCATGATCGGCCAGTACTTGCTGATCTGGTAGTTCAGCTTGTAGTACTCGATGGTCGAACCCGGCAGTGTGGTTTCCAGGCCCACGCGCTGGTAGGTACCGCGGGTCGGCATGAAGTAGTCGTTGCGCGAGTCGCGCGCCCAGCCCAGCTCGGTGCGCCAGGCATGGAAGGTGCGCTTACCGACGGCGTTGATGTAGTCGATGATCGACTGCGGGGTCGAGCCCTGGTAGGTGGTGATCTGGTTGCTGTCGATGCCGAACATCAGCGAGACGGTATCGGTCTCGGTCAGCGGCACACCGAACACCACCTGCGCGGCACCGTTGGTGCTGTTGTACTGCGCGGTGTTGAAGTCGGAGTAATCCAGTTCGCGCCAGGACAGGTTGTAGCCCAGCGACACGCCGTCATCGGTGAAGTACGGGTTGGTGTAGCTGAAGCCGTAGCGCTGCAGGTAGCTGCTGCGCGAGGCTTCGACCGACACGCGGTTGCCGCCGCCGAGGAAGTTGTTCTGCGACAGCTGCACCGAGGTGGTCATGCCGTAGGACTGCGAGTAACCCAGGCCGAACACGAAGCTGCCCGAGGTGGTTTCCTTGACGTTGTAGACGACGTCGACCTGGTCGTTGCTGCCGCTGACGGCCGGGGTCTCCACTTCCACCGATTCGAAGTAGCCCAGGCGCTGCAGGCGGATCTTGGAGCGGTCGATCGCGGCCTGCGAGTACCAGCTGTTCTCGAACTGGCGCATTTCGCGACGCATCACTTCATCGGACGTGCGGGTGTTGCCGCGGAACAGGATGCGGCGCACCGACACGCGCGGGCCGGGCACGACCTGCATGTTGATGGCCACGGTCTGCTCGGCGCGGTTGGTGGTCGGGATCGGGTTCACCTTGGCGAACGCGTAGCCGATGTTGGACAGCGAATTGGTGATGGTGTCCGAGCTGAACTCCAGCAGGGCACGCGAGAACGTGTCGCCGGACTTCTGGATCACCATGCGCTCGACGTCCTCCTGCGGGAGGATGGTGTCGCCGCTGACCTTGATCTCGGAGATCTTGTACTGCGCGCCCTCGGTCACGCCCGCGGTCAGGAACATGTCGCGCTTGTCGGGGCTGATCGAGACCTGGGTGGAATCGATGCTGAAATCGACGTAGCCGCGATCCAGGTACCAGGAGTTGAGCTTTTCCAGGTCGCCGGACAGCTTTTCCTTGGAGTACTGGTCGTCACGGCGGTACCACGACGCCCAGTTGTGCTCCTTGGACTCCCAGGTCTCCAGGATGTCCTTGCTCTCGAACTTTTCGGTGCCCACCAGGTTGACGTGGCGGATCTTGGCGGCCTTGCCTTCCTTGATGGCGATGGCGATGTCCACGCGGTTGCGGTCCAGCGGGCTCACCGTCGGGGTGATGTCGACGTTGTACTTGCCACGGTCGTTGTACTGGCGGCGCAGTTCCTGGGTCACGCGGTCCAGGCTCAGGCGATCGAAGGTGCCGCCCTCGGTCAGGCCGATGTCGGACAGGCCCTTGAGCAGCTGGTCGGACTTGATGTCCTTGTTGCCGGTCACGGTCAGCTTGTTGATCGCCGGGCGTTCCTTGACGGTCACCACCAGGATCGTGCCCTGGCGGTCCAGCTGCACGTCTTCGAAGAAGCCGGTCTTGTACAGGGCGCGGATCGTCTCGCCGACCTTGTTGTCGGTGATCGTCTCGCCGCGTTCCACCGGCAGGTAGGTGAACACCGTGCCCGAGCTGATGCGCTGCAGGCCATCGACGCGGATGTCGCTGACAGTGAAGGGCTCGGCTGCCTGGGCCAGGGCGGGAGCGCCGGTGACGGCGGCGAGGGCGAGGGCCAGCAGGCGGCGATTGGGGAGTCGCGTCATGTCACGTCCGGTAGGAAGGTCGATTTCATTGGTGCGGGATGCCGACGCTGTAGACGGCAACAACGTGGAAAAGTTCATCGCGGGACCAGGCCGAGGATGTCGTTGTAGAACGCCAACCCCATCAGCCCGGCCAGCAACGCCAGGCCGATGTATTGGCCGGCGGCGATGGCACGCTCGCTCAGCGGGCTGCCCTTGACCAACTCGATAAGGTAATACAGCAGGTGGCCGCCGTCCAAGATCGGGATCGGCAGCAGGTTGATGATGCACAGGCTGAGCGACAGCAGGGCAAGGAACTGCAGGAACCAGTCGAGGCCGCGCTTGGCCGAGACATTGGCCACGCGGGCGATGGTGACCGGCCCGGAAACGTTCTGCAGCGAGGCCTTGCCGGTCACGATGCGGCCCATCATGCCCAGCGAGTCGGCGGCCAGGCGGCCGGTCTCGCGCACCGCCACGGTCACCGCATCCAGCGGGCCATAGCGCAGCAGGGTGTCATAGGAGGGGCTGTAGCTGGTGGGGAAGCCGACGCCGATCTGCCAGACCGGATTGCCCTTGCCGTCCTTGCCCTGGCGCGGGGTGACTTCCAGCGCCAGGCGCTCGCCGCCACGCAGGACCTCGATCATTCCCGGCCCGCCGGCACGGCCCAGGGCCTGGATCTCGCCGATCACCTGGTCGACGCTGTCGATGCGCTGGCCGTCGATGGCCACGATCAGGTCGCCTGGCTGCAGTTGCCCTGCCACCACGGAGTCCGCAGTCAGCGACTCCACTTGCGCCGGCTGCAGCCACGACTGCCAGTGCAGGCCAGCCAGGATCGGCACCCGCCGCTCATCGAAACCCGCCGGCAGCTGCGACAGCGGCAGGGTGCGCGTGCGTACCTGGTCGGCCGTATCCAGCACTTCCAGCTTCACGTCGCGGCGGTCCATCGCGGCTGCGGTCAGCGCCATGCTGGCCTCGCCGAGGGTGACCACCTGGCGGTCGTCCACGCGCAGCACGCGGTCGCCGCTGGCCAGGCCGGCACTGGCGGCGATGCCGCTGACACGGCCGATGGTGGGCGAGTAATCCTGCTTGCCGATCACGAACATCGCCCACAGCAGCAGGATGCACAGCAGCAGATTGGCGATCGGGCCGGCGGCAACGATCGCGATGCGCTGCCAGACGGTCTTGTGGTTGAAGGCCTGGCCGCGCTCGTGCGGGTGGACTTCGACCTCGCGTTCGTCGAGGAACTTCACGTAACCGCCCAGCGGGATGGCGGCGATGGCGAACTCGGTGCCGTGCCGGTCGCGGCGCGACCACAGCGGCCGGCCGAAGCCGACCGAGAAACGCAGGATCTTGACCCCGCACAGGCGCCCGACCCAGTAATGCCCGAACTCGTGAAAGGTGACCAGCAGCCCGAGGCTGACGATCATCCACCAGACCGATCCGATGAAGTCAGTCATGCAGGCTCACAGTGGTGGGCAAGGGCGGCGGCGTCATGCTGGGCGAGGCGGTCGTTCAGGCGGCGTCGATGGCGTTCAGGGTGAGCTGGCGTGCCCGCTGGTCGGCGGACAACAGGACCTCCAGTGTATCGGCTGGCTGGGTCGGCAGTGTTGAAAGAGCGTTAGCAACCAGCTCCGGGATCGTCAGGAAACCGATCCGGCCCTGAAGAAACGCTGAAACCGCCTCTTCATTGGCGGCGTTCAGCACTGCCGGCGCGGTGCCGCCGGCCTGCATCGCCTGCCAGGCCAGCGCCAGGCAGGGGAAGGCGTCGGTATCCGGGGCCTCGAAATCCAGGCGGCCCTGGGCCAGCAGGTCCAGCCCGGCCACGCCCGATTCGATGCGCTGCGGCCAGCCCAGGCCAACGGCGAGGGTGGTGCGCATGTCCGGCAGGCCCATCTGGGCCAGGGTCGAGCCATCGACGAACTCGACCAGCGAATGGACCAGGCTCTGCGGGTGCACCAGCACCTCGATGCGCTCGCCTGGCACGCCGAACAGGTGGTGGGCCTCGATGACTTCCAGGCCCTTGTTCATCAACGTCGCCGAATCGACCGAGATCTTCGGCCCCATCGACCACTTGGGGTGGGCAACTGCCTGGGCGGGGGTGACCTGGGCCAGCTCGGCGTGGCTGCGGCCACGGAATGGGCCGCCGGAGGCGGTCAGCAGGATCCGGCGCACGCCGGCGCCGTCGACACTGGCATCGCGCGAGCGCAGGCACTGGAAGATCGCGCTGTGCTCGCTGTCGATCGGGATGATTTCGGCACCGGCACGTTCGGCCGTCCGGGTCAGCAGTTCGCCGGCCAGCACCAGCGATTCCTTGTTGGCCAGCAGGATGCGCTTGCCGGCGGCGGCGGCGGCCAGGGTCGAGGACAGGCCGGCCGCGCCGACGATGGCCGCGACCACGGTATCGCAGGCATCGCTGGCGGCCAGCTGGTCCAGCGCGGCCTGGCCGGCATGGGCCTCGGTGGCCAGTCCGGCCTCGCGCAGGCCGTCACGCAGCTCGGCGAACAGCGATGCGTCGGCGATCACCGCGTGCGCGGGTCTGTGCTGGCGGCACAGCGCCAGCAGCGCCTGCACCTGGCGGCCGGCAGCGAGCACCGTGGCCTGGTAGCGGTGCGGGTGGCGGGCGATCACGTCCAGCGTGGAGGCGCCGATCGAGCCGGTAGCGCCGAACACGGCGACCCGGCGCAGGTCTGCAGCTGCATTCATGGTCAGAACCCGAAGATTTCCTTGCCCAGCGCGAACACCGGCACGGCGGCGAGGACGCCGTCGACCCGGTCGAGCACGCCACCGTGGCCCGGGATCAGGTGGCCCGAGTCCTTGGCGCCGGCATGGCGCTTGATCAGGCTCTCGAACAGGTCGCCCAGGACCGAGGCGAACACCGCCACCACCGCGGTGATCAACAGGCCGGGCAGGTGTGCGGCATCGATGCCAGCCAGCCAGCCCAGGCCGAGGGCCACGGCGACACCGGCCAGCAGGCCGCCGAACAGGCCTTCCCAGGTCTTGTTGGGGCTGATCCGCGGCGCCAGCTTGTGCTTGCCGAAATGGCGGCCAGCGAAATAGGCGCCCGAGTCGGCCGCCCACACCAGCGCCAGCGCAGCCAGCAGCCACAGGTGGCCCTGCTGGCCCGGCGGATCGCCGCCGGCATGGATCAGCACCAGCGCGGCCCACGCCGGCACGATGGCCAGGGTACCGGCCAGCATCTTCAGGATCCGCGAGGGTGCCGACGGCTGCGCACCGAAGTTGAAGAAGCGCAACCAGACCAGCGCGGCCAGCCACCAGGCAACGCCGGCCAGCGTGGTTATCTGGAACAGGACCAGGGTGCTGCCATCGGCCCAGACCAGCAGCACCATCAGCAGCAGGTTCAGCACCAGCAGCACAGTGCGCGCCAGGGTGTCTTCGATACCGGCCAGCTTCAGCCATTCCCACAGGCCGATCAGCAGCACGGCGGCGGCGGCGGCGGCCAGCCATTGCGTAGGCAGCAGCAGGATCGCCGCAATGGCTAGCGGCGCCATGATCAGCGCGGCAAGGACTCGGGTCTTGGTCATGGGCTGGAAGTCTCGGTGGCCAGTGCGGCAATCTGGGCGCTGGTCAGGCCGAAACGACGCTCGCGACCGGCATAGGCGTCGAGCGCCTGCTGCAGCTGCCCGGCGTCGAAGTCCGGCCACAGGGCCTCGGTGAACCACAGTTCGGTATAGGCGAGCTGCCACAGCAGGAAGTTGCTGATGCGGGTGTCGCCGCCGGTGCGGATGAACAGGTCCGGCGGCGGCAGGTCGGCCAGGGCCACCTGGCTGCCCAGCAGCGATTCATCGATCTGCTCGGGCAGAAGGCGACCGGCCGCCACTTCGACGGCCAGGGCGCGCGCGGCGCGGGCGATGTCCTGGCGGCCACCGTAGCTGGCGGCGATCGACAGGGTCAGGGTGGTGTTGTCGGCGGTGCGCTGCTCGGCCAGCTGCATGCGGCTGACCAGCCCGGCGCCGAAGCGCTCGCGTTCGCCGATGAAGCGCACGCGCACGCCACGCCGGTGCAGCTCGTCCACTTCGCGGTCGAGTGCACCGAGGAACAGCTTCATCAGCGCGTCCACTTCCTCCTGCGGCCGGCCCCAGTTCTCGCTGGAGAAGGCGAACAGGGTCAGCGCCGGAATGCCCAGTTCAAGGCAGCGCTCGATGGTGCGGTTGACCGCGCGCGCGCCGGCACGGTGGCCGATCACGCGGGGGCGACGGCGCTGCTGTGCCCAACGCCCATTGCCATCCATGATGATGGCAATGTGGCGGGGCAGGGAGGCAGGCAACGGAGGCGGGACTGAAGGCATCGACTTCAGACCGACAGCAGTTCTTTTTCCTTGTCGGAAACGACCTTGTCGACGTCCTTGATGTTGGCGTCGGTCAGCTTCTGGATGTCGTCTTCGCCGCGCTTCTTCTCGTCTTCGCTGATCGCCTTGTCCTTGACCAGCTTGGCGATTTCCTTGTTCGCGTCCTGACGGATGTTGCGGATCGCGATCTTGGCGCCTTCCCCTTCCTTCTGCACCTGCTTGACCAGCTCCTTGCGGCGCTCTTCGGTCGGCGGCGGCATGTTGATGCGGATCGCGGTGCCCAGCGTGTTCGGAGTGAACTCGGCGTTGTAGAGACCCTTTTCGATCTCCTTGATCATGCCTTTGTCGAACGGGGTGACCAGCAGCGAGTGGGCGTCGGCGTTGGAGATCGACGCGACCTGGTTCAGCGGGGTGCTGGCGTTGCCATAGGCGCTGACCGTCACGCGGTCCAGCAGGGCCGGGGTGGCACGGCCGGTCCGGATGGAGGTGAGGGTGTGCTTCAGAGCGTCAATGCTCTTGGCCATGCGCGTCTGCGCGTTGTTCTTGATGTCGTTGAGCATCGCCCGGTCCTGGATGTATCTGGAATCGGGCGATTATAGGCGAATACGGGACGCTGCCGGGCCTGAATCGGCCCGGTTGTCGCTTTGCGCTCAGGCTCAGGCCGGGTCGCGGCCCTGAACCAGGGTGCCGATGTTCGCGCCGTTGAGGATCTTCAGCAGTTCGCCCGGCTGGCCCATGTCGAACACGCGCATCGGCAGGTCGCTGTCGCGGGCCAGAGCGAAGGCCGCCGTGTCCATCACTTCCAGGCCGCGGCGGATCACTTCGTCGTAGCTCAGGCTGTCGAAGCGGACCGCATCGCTGTGCTTGTTCGGGTCCTTGTCGTACACGCCATCGACCTTGGTGGCCTTCAGCAGCAGGTCAGCGCCGATCTCGATCGCGCGCAGCGCGGCGCCGGAGTCGGTGGTGAAGAACGGGCTGCCGACGCCGGCAGCGAAGATCACCAGGCGGCCCTTTTCCAGGTGGCGGATGGCGCGGCGGCGGATGTAGTCCTCGCACACGTCGTTGATCTTGATCGCGCTCATCACCCGGGCCTTGGCACCCAGCTTCTCGAGGGCGTCCTGCATGGCCAGGGCGTTGATGACGGTGGCCAGCATGCCCATCTGGTCGCCGGTTACGCGGTCCATGCCGCCGGCGGCCAGACCGGCGCCGCGGAAGATGTTGCCACCTCCGATCACCAGCGCGACCTCGGCACCGGCCTGCTGGGCTTCGATGACCTCACGGGCGAGGCGGTTGATGATCTTCGGGTCGATGCCGTAGTCCTCGTCTCCCATCAGCGCCTCCCCGGACAGTTTCAGAAGGATGCGGCGATAGGCGAGCTTGGACATGGGGACCTCGGGTGCGTGGAAATCGCGGGCGATTCTACGCGCATGCGGCGTTGTGCCAAAGTGTTTTGTGCACTGCGGCGCAGAATCCGGTGGTTCGCCCGGTCGGCCGGGGCGTCCCGTTCAGCCCAGTTCGGCGCTGGCCGTGGCCGACAGCTCGTCATGGCCCAGCGCCCCCGGCGAGCGGGCGATCACCCGGTTGCGGCCCAGGTTCTTGGAGCGGTACAGCACGTCGTCGGCCGCGCGCAGCAGGTCCTGGACGTCGGCGAAGCGCTCGTAGCCGCCTTGGGTGGCCACGCCGGCGGAGAAGGTGACGAACAGCGGACCACCCTCCAGCTCGGCCATCGGCGTGGCGACGATGTTGGCCAGCACCCGGCGGATCACGTCCAGGGCCACGCTTTCGCTGGTGTTGGGCAGCAGCGCGACGAACTCCTCGCCGCCGAAGCGGGCCACGGTGTCGCTGTTGCGCAACTGGCCCTGCAGCTTGCCGGCGAAGGCGCGCAGCACCTCGTCGCCGGTCAGGTGGCCGTGGGCGTCGTTGATCTTCTTGAAGTCGTCCAGGTCGATGAAGGCCACCGACAGTGGCCAGCCCTGGCGGCCGGCACGCAGGAATTCCTGCTCCAGCACCGCTTCCAGCTGGCGGCGGTTGAGCACGCCTGTCAATGCATCACGATGGGCCTGGTCGGCCAGGCGCTTGGCGCGCGCCTCGAATTCGTCGGCACGGCGGCGTGCCTGGTCGGCATCCTGCAGTTCGCGCAGGTTGCGCAGCGTGGCCAGTTCCTGCGCGTGATCGATCAGCTCGCGTACCCGCGCCGGCGAATTGAGGCTGGCATCGAACAGGCTGGCGATGTCGGGCAAGGCCTCGCTGATGCGGGCCAGCACCTGGTCGAAGCGCGCGCTGTCCAGCTCCAGGCGGTCGTGCACCTGCTGCAGTGCGCGCTCGCGCGCGGCATCGGCATCGTTATCCAGCCAGATGTCGGCCACTGCGCCGGACAGTTGCACGCAGACCTGGAATGGCGATTCGGCGGCGTCCTCGTCCTCGCTGTGGCTGATGCTCTCCACCAGGTAACGTGGCAGGCCCCATTGCTCGGCCACCCAGGCGCCGACGTCGGCGTGGCTGCAGCCCAGCGCCTCGCGCTCGCGGGAAACCAGGTCGATGTTGTCGCGTGCCTCGCGCAGCAGTGGCAGGTAGCGCTCCGACTCGGCCTGGGCCAGGCACAGCACGCCCAGGTCCTGCAGCAGTCCGGCCAGCATCAGCTCCTCCAGCCGGCGCAGGCCGCGCGCCTGGCCCAGTTGGCTGGCGGCCAGGGCACTGAGGATGCTGCGCTTCCACGCGCGCTGGCGCAGGTCATGATCGGCGCCACCGCCGGTCAGGCCCTGGGTGACGGTGAAGCCGAGGGCGAGGCTGATCGTGGCGTTCAGGCCCAGCATGGTCAGCGCCTGGCCGAGGTTCTCGATGCGGCGGCGGCTGGCATACAGCGGCGAATTGGCGATGCGCAGCATGCGAGCGCTCAGCGCCATGTCGATGGCGATGATGTCGGCGGCGGTGGCGATGTCCGCTTCCGGGTCCTGAGCCAGTTCGATGATGCGCAGGGCAATACCGGGTGGCGAAGGCAGGTTGCGGCAGAGCGCCAGGGCAGCTGTCAGCTCGGGAGGCATGTCGGGTCGTTCAATTCCATTGGGACAAGAATACCTAGGAATGCATCACAGTCCGCGATTTTCGTTCCTGCTAAGTGACTGAGGATTCCCTGCGACTGAGTATCGGCTTGATTCGAGCGCAACGCAAAGGTGCCGGTTGTGCGCACCAACGGTGCGCACTCACCGATGGGCCATGGGTTAATCCCTGGGCCCATGCATAAAAAAAGAGCCGCGGTTTCCCGCGGCTCCTTCTGGTCGCTTCACAGCCGGAGGGCTGGAATCAGACCTGCATCGCCTTGGCAACTTCGGCGGCGTAGTCTTCCACCACCTTTTCGATGCCTTCGCCGACGATCAGCAGCTTGAAGCCTGCCACGTCCGCACCAGCGGCCTTGACCACCTGCTCGACGGTGGTGTCGCCCAGCACGTAGGTCTGGCCGTACAGGGTCACGTCGCTGACGATCTTGTTGATCTTGCCGCTGATGATCTTTTCCAGGATGTCGGCCGGCTTGGCCTTGTCCTTCTCGGTCATCTTGGCCAGCTCGATTTCCTTTTCCTTTTCAACGAACTCGGCCGGAACGTCCGCAGCCTTGTTGTGCGGCGGCTTCAGCGCGGCCACGTGCATTGCCAGGCCACGGGCCAGCTCGACGTCGCCGCCGATCAGGTCGACCAGCACGCCAACCTTGCCGTTGGTGTGGACGTAGGCGCCGATGTTGCCGGTGGTGTCGACCTTGACCATGCGGCGGATCTGGATGTTCTCGCCCAGGGTCTGCACGGCGGTGGCGCGGGCTTCTTCAACGGTGCGGCCATCGGCCAGCGTGGCAGCCTTCACGGCTTCGACGTCGTTGGCGCCCGATGCCAGGGCGGCAGCGGCGACGGCGTTGACGAAGGTCTTGAAGTTGTCGTCGTTGGCGACGAAGTCGGTTTCCGAGTTGACTTCGACCAGCACGGCCTTGCCGCCATCCTGGGCCAGGCCCAGGCGGCCTTCGGCGGCCACGCGGTCAGCCTTCTTGTCGGCCTTGGCAGCGCCGGACTTGCGCATGGCTTCAGCAGCGGCGTTGATGTCGCCGTTGGCTTCGGTAAGCGCCTTCTTGCATTCCATCATGCCGGCGCCGGTGCGCTCGCGCAGTTCCTTGACCAGGGAAGCAGTGATTTCCACGGGATTACCTCACGAAAGAAAGGGGTTGGGCCGGCATGGTGGCCGGCCCGTGTGACACGGTCCTGTCACGCGCCAGGGGCTGCGTGCAGGGAAGGTGGACGCCGGGCGTCCACCCGGGGCCTGGATCAGGCCTGGGCGTCGTCGCCCTTCTTGGCAGCCTTCTTGGCCGGAGCGCGGCGGGCCGGCTTCTCTTCGCCTTCAGCAGCGGCTTCCGCGAACTCTTCCTCGCGCACCGAAGCGGCGTGCGGCGCAGCGGCCTTGCCTTCCAGCACGGCGTCGGCAGCGGCGCGGGCGTACAGCTGCACAGCGCGGATGGCGTCGTCGTTGCCCGGGATGGCGTAGTCCACCAGTTCCGGGTTGTAGTTGGTGTCGACCACGGCGATGACCGGAATGCCCAGCTTCTTGGCTTCCTTGATCGCGATGTCTTCGTGGCCGATGTCGATCACGAAGATGGCGTCCGGCAGACGGTTCATGTCCTTGATGCCGCCCAGCGACGCTTCCAGCTTGTCGCGCTCGCGACGCAGGCCCAGCACTTCGTGCTTGACCAGCTTCTCGAAGGTGCCGTCGGTTTCACCGGCTTCCAGTTCCTTCAGGCGGGCAACCGACTGCTTGACGGTACGGAAGTTGGTCAGGGTGCCGCCCAGCCAACGCTGGTTCATGAACGGCATGCCGCAACGCTCGGCTTCTTCCTTGATGGTTTCGCGGGCGCTGCGCTTGGTGCCCAGGAACAGGACGGTGCCGCGCTTCTGGGCAACCGACGAGATGAAGTTCATCGCATCGTTGAACAGCGGGACGGTCTTTTCCAGGTTGATGATGTGGATCTTGCCGCGGGCGCCGAAGATGTACGGAGCCATCTTCGGGTTCCAGTAGCGGGTCTGGTGGCCGAAGTGGACGCCGGCTTCCAGCATCTGACGCATGGTGACCTGGGGCATTGCAATACTCCTGATATGGAACCAGCGATTCCGCCCGCGGGATAGGTATGCGGGACGCGTGGAAGCGCGATCGGTTCCGGGGTTGGGCTTCCCTGCTGCCTCCGTGGCCGAACTCCTCGCGGAGCACCCCGGCACGGATGGGGGCAGCAGGTGTGGATTCACCGGTGACGTCCGGTGTGGACGGGCTCCCGCGCACGCAGGCGGCAGGAATCCGGTCGATTATAGCCCGCTGGGGGCGTCCGCTGCAATTGCAGGGTCAGATGCGGCCAGATCGACCTCGCGGCCGTCCTGCAGGCGGGCCCGGAAGTGGCCGCCCACATAGCCATCGGGGCGGGCAGGCAGGGGCCAGCGGCGTTCATGGCCTGCGAGGATGTAGCCGGCCAGCCCGGCCACCAGCAGCGACGATTGGCCGTTGGCCGCTGTGAACCGCAGATCGTGCAGGCGGCCATGCAGCGTACTGGAATTGCTGAGTCGCAGCATGGCCTGAGGCCCATGTGCCTCGACGCGGGCCTGCAGCCGGGCATGCAGCGCTGGCGCCGCTGGGCCGCGGAACAACGGCAGCGAGTAGCGGGGCAATCCCGGCAAGGCCGGCGCCAGTACGATCCGATAGGCCTGTTCACCCACCGATGCTGGCGGACCGCCTGGCAGCAGCCAGACGCGCTGGGTGCTGCCAGGGGCCAGGTCCAGCCGCGCGGGGCTGACCCGGATCCGGTCGCTGGGCTGCAGTCGTTCGGCGTCCAGTTGCTGCTCCCAGGCCAGCACCTGCACCTGGCCCTGCCAGCGGCCGGGCCCCGGATTGCGCAGCCATAGTTCGGCGCGGCCGCCTTCGGCGGGTAGCTGCAGGGTGGTCGGCAACAGCTCCAGCGCCGCCGAGGGCTGCGCCAGCAGCAGTCCAAGCAGGATCAGCAGCGCGCGCATCAGTAGATGAGGGTCACGGAGGGCATTGCGCTGTCGTCTGTCGCCGGTGGTGCGAGGTCGCGGACCTGGGGCGGCACCCTGGGGGCGTCACTGCGCTGGTGTGGCGCCGCGCAACGGGGAGCGCCGGCATCGTCGCTGCAGGATTCGACCACGGTCAGCCGGATCTGCAGCGTGCTGCTGCGCGGTTCGGCGCGGGCCGGCGTGCTGGCGACCAGCATCGCCCCGATCAGAAATGCGCGAACCACCTGCCACCCACCGTGCTGAAAGACTCGCTGCGCGGTATCGGCCGGATGCGCCGCAACTGTAGCGCCGAGCCCGCGCTCGGCACGGCCTTCGTCCGGTGGGTGCCGACCGTTGGTCGGTACGCAGGTCAGTAGGTGATCGTCACCGTCACCAGGTCGTTGTAGGTGCCGGCCGGGGGCTGGCCGGTGACCGGCGGTACCCGGCCGTAGATGGTCAGCTGCTGTGCGCTTCCGGTGCCGGTGCTGCTGGCCGTGTCGACCGTCAGGGTGTTGCCCCAGCGCTGGCTTCGTGCCGGATCCCGGTACAGCTCGTAGGGCAGGTAGTAGGTGCCGCTGCCGATGGTGGTGGCCATGCGCCGGGTGGTGGTGGCGGCGGGATTGTTCTGGCCGTTGTTCAGGCCGACCTGGAAGGCGGTGTTCTTCAGGCAGGTCAGGGTCAGGGTGGCGGTCTGGTCGATGTTGGCCGGGATGCCGCCGGTGACGTTGCCGAAATTCATGTTGGTGGTGACGTAGCTGCCGCACTGCGGCAGCACGTTGGCGGTGGCGGTGAAACTGAAGGCCGCGCTCGCGCTGTTGGTACCGGTGGCGCCGCCGTTGCAGGTGGCGGGAACGGTGGCGGTGCCGAGCAGGACTTCGTTCCAGGCCCAGGTCAGCACCACGCTGGCGCCGCTGAAGGTGCTGCTGTACGCGCCGGAGGCCAGGACCTGGTTGGCCGGAATCTGACCGAACAGCTGCACAGTCTGCGCACCACTGCCGCCGGTCAGCAGCGGTACGTTGTAGCTCATGGTCAGCTCCTGCGCTGGCGGCGTGCCGCGCGGGACCAGGCCAGTGACCTGGCCGAAGCTGGCGTTGTTATATAGCTGGAAATTCATCGTGTCGCTGGTGGAGGTGGCCATCGTGCGGAACGTGGAACTGCTGCCGCCGCCACTGCCTGCGCCGATGCCCACGCAGACGCGCACGCCGGTGGTGGCCAGCAGGCTCAGCGCGGCGGTGGTGCAGGTCACCGTGATGTTGAGGTTGGCCGTGCTCGGGCCGGGTGCATTGCTGTTGATGTTGCCGAACGGCAGGGTCGGATTGGCGACCGCCGTGCAGACCGCGGTGGCACCGGCCGGCGCCGCTGCCAGCAGGCCGGCCCACAGCAGCAGGACGAGCAGCAGCACCTTCATGGCGCCACCTCCGGAATGCACTGCTGCGGTGCCGGCTTCGGGCGGGCACCGGACGCCACCACCTTGGGCAGGTCCGGTACCTTCACCCGGCACGGGCCATGGCTGGTGGTGACGTACAGCACGCTGCCGGCGGCGACGTCTTCCAGATAGAGCAGGCCGTCGTAGCCGACCGTGGCCTGGCGACCGTCAGGCAGCTGCACCTCGCTGCCCACCTCCAGAGGCTGGCCGTCCATCGCCAGCAGGGTCAGGCTCAGTGACGACCGCGAACGCAGCTGGAAGGTCACGCGGGTGCCGGCGCGCTGGCGCGGCGTGACCCAGTCCTCGATGCGGTCGGCACGCATGTCTTCGGGCAGGTCCAGGGTGTCGATCGAGACCCGGTTGCGCTGCCAGGACAGCAACGGACTGACCAGCAGCAGGCCGCGATCGTCGGTGACACCGATCAGGCGGTTCTCCAGCCGCACCGGGACGCCGCCGACGCCATTGGTGCTGATCACCGCGAACGCATCGGATACCTCGCGCGTGGCGAAGGCGTGCCCGCCCATCCACACCAGGCTGCCGCTGGCACTGGCGTAGGCATGGTTGAGCCCGCCCTGGCGCGAGGCACCGAAAGAATAGCGGCCGACATCGTTGAGGATGCCGACCTCGGCCAGGCCGCCGTTGCCGTCCTCGCCGTGGCGCAGCTGCGCGCGCCAGCCGACGCCGCCGGCGCTGCCATCGCCGGGCACCGGCTGGGTCACGTCCGCGACCCAGCTCTGGCTGTCGCCGTTGCGCTGGCTGGAGAGGCTGGCCTGGCGATTGTTGCCCAGGCTGGCAGTCATCGACAGGTAGATGCTGCGGTCATCGCTGCGGTCGAGGTTCTGGTTCACTGACAGGTAGGCCGACCAGCGTTGGCTCCAGGTGCGCGACCAGAACAGGCTGGCATAGCGATTGTCGTCGCCGTCGGGGTAGCGCAGGCGCAGATAGCTGGCGCTGAGCGTGCCCAGCCGCAGCAGGTCCAGGCCGACCGTGGCCTGCTCGCTGATGCTTGGTGGCAGGTTGCCCTGCAGCGCGCCCAGGTCGCGGTAGTCGCCGTGGCTGCGCACGCTGCGCAGATTGACGTTGAAGCGACGGTTGTTCCAGCTGTAGCCCAGCGCCCATTGCCCACCCTGCAGGCCGTGGTAGTCACTGTGCGCATAGGCGGCATTGAACACGCCGGCGGCGCCGAGCAACCACCAGCCGCCAATGCCGCCCTGGGCCAGGCCGCCGCCGCCTTCGGCATGCGCCTCGCCGGTGAACGTGTCGGTGACACCGCCGCGCCAGCTGGCGCTGGCCACCGTGCGATCGTCATAGGCGAAGGAGCGCTCGCCGAAATCCCGGCGCAGGTAGCCGACGCCGACCGACCAGTCCGACAGGCCCTTGGCCAGCAGCTGCTGGGTGCCGTAGAAGCTGAAGTCCAGCGTCTGCATGCGGCCGAATGCGTCGGTCACCACCACCTGCGCGTTGCCGGTGCCGCTGATGCCGGGCTGTGCTGCGAGCTGGAAGGGACCGACCGGCACCTGCCCGCTGTACTGGCGCAGGCCATCGACATACAGCTCGACCGTGGAGGGCACCACGGCCTGGCCGAGGAAACTCGGCGTGGGCGTCAGCACGCGGTAGGGCTGCAGGCCATAGTTGCGGCCGATCTGCAGGCCACCCAGGCGCACGGGGCGGGTCCAGTCGACGAACCCGCTGTAGAAATCGCCGATCTCCAGGGTCGTTGCGCTATCGGGGAAATCCAGGCTCCAGCGCGTGTCCAGGCGCACGCTCTCGCCGCGCCAATGGCGGTCGCCGGGTTGCTGGTAGCGGCGGCTGATGGCGGTGTTCTCGAAAGTGCCATTGCCGACGCCGAATACGCGCAGCTCCGAGCTCAGGCTGAGGTTGCCGAGCGTGTCCACCCGGCTGCCGTAGACGTTGTAGTTGAGCAGCACGCCGGGCGAGGCGCTGCCGGTGGGGGCGCGCGTCTGCGGGCGGCTGAGCACGGTGGTCGGCAGTGTCAGCTGGTCCAGCGGCACGTCCAGCGCCAGGGTCTGCATGTGGGCGTCGTAGCGCACCACCGCACCGCTGATCTGGTCCAGGTAGACCGGTGCATCGCCGCTGGCGTTGAAGCCGAGCTGGCGCAGCACTTCGGGGCTGGCCTGCAGCCGGCCACGGTTCTCGGTGAACGGCAGCAGGCCGCGCGGCGTGCTGTTGAGCGACACATCCAGGTACAGCGTCTGGCTGGCGGTCAGTGGGGTGGGGGCGGGCAGGATCGCATCGGCCGACACGCCGGATACATCAGCCGCCGTGGCCACGCCGGACACATCGGCGGCCTCGGTCGCCGCGGGAGCCAGGGCAGCCAGCAACGCGCCCATCAACGCCTCAGCGAGCCGGTGGGGGCGACAGTGGCGTCTGTTCCGACTCGCCATTGAGCTTGGCCGTGATCTGGTCGTTGTCGCGGTCGATCGCCGTGCGTTCGATCGGCCAGCGCATCACCTGACCGGGCAGTACGTAGCCCAGCAGTCCAGGATGGACGATGCGTGGGCGCGTGGCGCTGCCCAGCGCGAGATCGGCGATCTGAGCGTAACTGTTGCCCGAATTGGCTACTTCGACGCCGTTGCGGCCGTCCGCCAGCTTTACCAGCCGGGCCTGCAGCTGCGGCGCCAGCGTGCCGGCCGAGGGCTGCACGAACACCGGGATCGAATAGCGCAGGACGAACTGCATGCCACCCGCGCGGATGGCCAGGTCGGGCACCTCGTCAACGATCAGGCGGTAATGTTGCTGTGCCGCTGGCGGTTCCTTGTCCGCACGCATGACCCGCACCAGCTGCTGCTGTCCGGCGGCCAGTTCCTGCATCGGCGGAGTGGCCATCAACGCATCGGTGGGCAGCAGCTGTTCCTGGCCGTCCTGCTGCACCCAGCGGAACACGCGTACCTGCAGCTTCACCGGTGAGGTGCCGCTGTTGGTCAGCCACAATTCGCCGGCACGCTGGCGGGCTTCCAGCTGCAGGCTGGTCGGGGCCACCTGCAGGCTGGTGGCGCCGGCGGCCGCGATGGCAAGCAGGTACAGGGCGAGCAGCGCCACGCCGGTGGCGCGCCACGGGCGGGATCCGGCCATGCGGGCGTGCTCCATCAATAGGTGATCGTGGCGGTAACCGTATCCAGGTAGCTACCGGCGGCCGGGTTGTTGGTGCTCAGGTTCAGGATCTGGCCGTAGACGATGTAGGGCACGGCCAGGCCTGTGCCGATGCCGGCCTGGGTGTTGGTGCCGGTTGTGGCGCCCCAGACCAGGGTATGTGCGGCATCCTGGTAGAGCTGGTAGCCGACATAGTTGTTGGCGGTCACCGCCGCATTGGTGTTCTTCATCCGCCGGGTGGTGACGTCATTGGCGGTGCTGGCGTTGGCACCTGCATTCAGTGAAATCGTGTACGGGGTCAGTGCCGAGCACTGGGCGGTGACCGTGCCCTGGCCCAAGGTGGGGGTCGCCGTGGTCGAAGCGGCGGTGCCGAAGTCGACGTTGGTGGCCGCCGCCGCGGTGATGGTGCAGGCCTTGGTGACCACCAGGGTGACATTGAAGGTGGTGGTATCGGCGGCCAGTGCCGGGCTGGACAGCAGGAACCCGGCCACGGCCCATGCCAGCGGGGATCGAACTGGGGATCGCATGAACAACCTCCCTGACCCGAAGGTCCGTTGAACAAGGCGAAGACGGCACGTTCGGTGCCGCTTTGACGACGGTGGATCCAGCTTAGGAGGCGTAAGTGTCTGTAATCCGTGATAATTAGGCAGACGAAAGAGCGGAGACCATCACGCTTTCACTTTCCTTGCCGGAACCGTGCATGACCCGGATCGGCAGTTGGGTGGCGTTCGTTCAGATTGCGGCCGGATCGGCGATAATGGGTGCCATGAGCGTGAATCTGAAAACCCCGCAGGAAATCGAGATGATGCGCATCGCCGGCCGCCTGGCCAGCGAAGTGCTCGACATCGTCACCCCCCACGTCAAGCCCGGTGTCACCACCGAGGAACTGGACCGCATCTGCCACGACCACATCGTGAACGTGCAGGGCGCGATTCCGGCCAACGTCGGCTACCGCGGCTTCCCGAAGACCGTGTGCACCTCGGTCAACAATGTCATCTGCCACGGCATCCCCAGCGAAGGGAAGGTGCTCAAGGATGGCGACATCATCAACATCGACGTCACCGTCATCAAGGACGGCTGGCACGGCGACACCAGCCGCATGTACTTCGTCGGCACCCCGTCGGTGATGGCCCGCCGCCTGGTGGAAACCACGTACGAAGCCATGTGGCGCGGCATCCGCGCGGTGCGCCCGGGCGCCACCCTGGGCGACATCGGCCATGCCATCCAGAGCTATGCCGAAGGCGAGCGTTTCAGCGTGGTGCGCGAGTACTGCGGCCACGGCATCGGCAAGGTCTACCACGACGAGCCGCAGGTGGTGCATTACGGCCGCCCGGGCCAGGGCCTGGTGCTGCAGCCGGGCATGACCTTCACCATCGAACCGATGATCAACGAGGGCACCCGCTACAACAAGGTGCTGCCGGATGGCTGGACCGTGGTGACCAAGGACCGCAAGCTGTCGGCACAGTGGGAGCACATGGTCGCGGTCACCGAGACCGGCGTCGACGTGCTGACGCTGTCGCCGGGCGAGTCGCAGGTTTCCTGACGATGCTGCCGGCGAGTTCGCTGCTGGACACGCCGGCCGCGTCGCTCAACGACCCGGACTGGGCTGCTGCGGCGCGGCAGGCGCTGCAGCAGGCCGACGCGCGCCTGTATCGCCGCTTCGACCAGGGCGACAACATTGAGCGCCTGCTGGCGCTGCGGGCGCGCGCGGCCGACCATCTGATCCGCCTGGCCTGGCAGCGTTGCCTGCCGGCCGACAGCGGCCTGTCGCTGTTCGCGGTCGGTGGCTATGGCCGGGGTGAACTGTTTCCGCGTTCGGACATCGACCTGCTGGTGTTCGGCGACCCGCCCGCACAACGGGCGCATGAAGCGGCATTGGCACGCCTGTTCGCGCTGCTGTGGGACTGCGGATTGGCGGTCAGCCATGCGGTGCGTTCTGCATTGCAGTGCCGCGAGGCGGCGGCTGACCAGACCGTGCTGACCGCGCTGATCGAGGCGCGTCCGATCCTGGCTGATGATGCAGCGCGCCGTGCGCTGCGCGAGGCCATCGACGACCGCGAGCTGTGGCCGGCGCGTGCCTTCTTCCTGGCCAAGCTGGAAGAGCTGCGCAACCGCCACCAGCGCTTCGGCGACACTGCCGACAACCTGGAACCGGATCTCAAGGATGGTCCCGGCGGCCTGCGCGATCTCAACACGCTGGGCTGGATGGCGCTGCGCGCCTTCGGCGTACGCGACCTGGAAGCGCTGGTCGGCCTGGGCCACCTGGGCGCCGACGAAGCGGCTGCGCTGAAGCGCGAGCGTGCGGTGCTGGCGCGGCTGCGCTTCGGCCTGCACCTGGTCGCGCGCCGACCGGAAGAACGGTTGCGCTTCGATTACCAGAAGACCCTGGCCGCGCGCCTGGGCTTCGAAGACGATGCCGAGAATCTCGGTGTCGAGAAAATGATGCAGGGCTTCTACCGCGCCGCACTGGTGGTGCGCCGGATCAGCGACCGCCTGCTGCAGCGCTTCGAGGAGCAGTTCGATGGCGAGGCGCAGCCGGAACCGCTGACCGTGGGCTTCTCCCTGCGCCGCGGCTACCTGGCGGCCAACGAGGCCGACTGGCCGCGCGGTGACATCGGCCAGGTGTTCGCCCTGTTTTCCAGCTGGGCCAACAATCCACAGGTGCGAGGCCTGCATTCGCTGACTGCGCGCGCGCTGGCCGAAGCACTGCCGTTGTTGCCGGCCTACGACCAGGCCGATGCCGATGCACGCGAGCAGTTCCTGTCCCTGCTGCGCGGCCAGCGCCCGGTCGACACGCTTTCGCGCATGGCGCGGCTGGGTGTGCTTGGCCAGTGGATCCCCGCGTTTGCCCAGGTCAGCGGGCGCATGCAGTTCGACCTGTTCCATGTCTATACGGTCGACCAGCACACGCTGATGGTCCTGCGCAACATCGGCCAGTTCGCCAGCAGCCGTGCCGACGAACGCTTCTCGATCGCGCACGAAGTGTGGCCCCGCCTGCGCAAGCCGGAACTGCTGCTGCTGGCCGGCCTGTTCCATGACATCGCCAAGGGCCGCGGCGGCGACCACTCGGAGCTGGGTGCGGTGGACGCGCGTGCGTTCTGCCAGGCGCATGCGCTCAGTGGCACCGATACCGAGCTGGTGGCATGGCTGGTCGAACAGCATCTGCGCATGTCGGTGACCGCGCAGAAGCAGGACATCGCCGATCCGGTGGTGATCCATCGCTTCGCCACCCTGGTCGGCAGCCGCGACCGCCTGGACTACCTGTACCTGCTGACCTGTGCCGACATCGCCGGCACCAGCCCGAAGCTGTGGAATGCCTGGAAGGACCGCCTGCTGGCCGACCTGTACTTCGCCACCCGGCGCGCGCTGCGCGAGGGGCTGGAGCATCCGGTACCGGCCGCCGAACGCGTGGCCGAGGCACGTGACAGCGTGCGCGCACTGGTGCGCGAGCAGGGTTACGACGACGCCACCATCGATCGCCAGTTCGCGGTGATGCCGGATGAGGGCTTCATTCGTCTGCGCCCCGAGCAGCTGGCCTGGCAGGCAGCCGCGCTGGTACCGGTGAAGCAGGGCCAGGCGCTGGTGAAGGTGCGCCGGATCAGTGTGGATGACCCGGCGCTGGAAGTGTTCGTGCACTCGCCCGACCGCGACGGCCTGTTCGCCGCGATCGTGATGACCCTGGACCGCAAGGGCTATGGCATTCACCGCGCACGCGTGCTGGACGGTCCGGCCGATACCATCTTCGATACCTTCGAAGTGAACCCGGCCGACACGTTTGCCGATGGCAGCAGTGCCAACCTGGAGGCGGCGCTGCGCGAGGCACTCAGTGGTGACCTGTCGCGCCTGCGGCCGTCGCGCCGTGTGGTACCTCGGCAACTGCGGCACTTCCGCTTCGCCCCGCGCATCGAGTTCCGCGATGAACCGGGCGCAACCCGTTTTGCCCTGGTCGCTCCCGACCGTCCCGGCCTGCTGGCCGATGTGGCGTTCGTGCTGCGCAACCAGGGCCTGCGCGTGCATGATGCGCGCATTGCCACGTTCGGCGAGCGCGCCGAAGACACCTTCGTGATCAGTGACGAACACGACCTCCCCCTGACTGAACCTGCCCGGCAGCAGCTGCATGACGCAATGCTGGCCTGCCTGGACCCTGATCGAAACGCCGGAGACCCCGCCTGATGGCCACCAAGCCCGCCAAGAAGACCGCCGCGACCCCGAAGAGCGCAGCGGCCCGGAAACCTGCTGCAGCCGCACCGGCCGCAAAGAAGGCCACTGCGCCGAAGAAGGCCGCTGCGGTGAAGGCCCCGGCGAAGAAAACGGCTGCGGTCAAGCGTGCTGTGAAGAAGCCGGCCCCGGCCAAGAGCGCCGAAGCCGTCCGCGCCGAGACCATCGCCCGCAAGTCGCTGCGCAAGCCGTCGGCACCCGGCGTGGAAGAACTCAGGTTCGGCATCGAGAGCGCCTTCGAGCGCCGCGCCACCTTGACCCTGCATGAGCTGGAAGGCTCGACCAGGCCGCTGGTCAACCGCGTGATCGACGGTCTCGAGAGCGGTGAATTCCGCGTCGCCGAGCCGGACGGCCAGGGCGGCTGGAAGGTCAATGAGTGGCTGAAGAAGGCCGTGCTGCTGTATTTCCGTGTCAACGACATGGCGGTGGTCGATGCACGACCGGCACCGTTCTGGGACAAGGTCGAATCGCGCTTCGCCGGCTATGACGAAGCGAAGTTCCGCCGTGGCGGCGTGCGCGTGGTGCCCGGTGCGATCGCCCGCCGCGGCACGTACTTCGGCAAGGACGTAGTGCTGATGCCGAGCTTCACCAACATCGGCGCCTACGTCGGCGAAGGCACCATGGTCGACACCTGGGCTACCGTCGGTTCCTGCGCGCAGATCGGCCAGCACTGCCACCTGTCCGGCGGCGCCGGCATCGGCGGCGTACTGGAGCCGCTGCAGGCCAGCCCGACCATCATCGAGGACCACTGTTTCATCGGTGCGCGTTCGGAAGTGGTGGAAGGCGTGGTGGTCGGCCACCACAGCGTGATCGGCATGGGCGTGTTCCTCAGCCAGAGCACCCGCATCTACAACCGCGCCACCGGCGAGATCAGCTACGGCTACATCCCGCCGTACAGCGTGGTGGTGTCCGGCTCGCTGCCGAGCAAGGACGGCACCCACTCGCTGTACTGCGCGGTGATCGTCAAGCAGGTTGATGCCAAGACCCGCAGCAAGACCAGCGTCAACGACCTGCTGCGCGGCCTGGCCGACTGAAGGTGAGTGCGCCGGAGGACCTGGCGCAGTCCGCGATCTACCTGCATCCGTCCGACAACGCGCTCGGACGGATGCTGCCGCGCCTGCTGCAGCTCCGCGCTGGACCCGGTTGCGCCGGGCACTGTCGCGGCGCTGGCCGATGCCGGTGCTGGCCAGCGACGTGCGCGACGTGATCTACGCGAGCTGGTGGGTCGATGTGCGCCATGCCCCGCCAGTGCCACCTGGCCATCACTACGTGGTCCATGCTGGACGCACGCCTTATACCGTTCTCAGCTATCGCCATGGCCACTTCGGGCCGGCGCTGGCGGGACCGCTGCGCTGCTTGATACCGTCGCCAAAGCAGAGCAACTGGCGCTGGTACCTGCGCCGTGACGATGATCCGGGCGGGACCCCGGTGGTGCTGTTCGATCGCAACGTGATGGATCAGCTGGCCTTCGTCGCCGGCGCGCGTGCTTTCAGCGATGCCATGCAGCCCCACCTGTCCGCGCGCTTCGAGCATGTGGTGCGCGCCGATGGCGATGGGTACACCCTGATCGAAGGCGGGCAGGGGAGTGCGCCTGCGCTGCACCTGCAGTGGCGGGCCGCTGCGGGCTGGGAGGACGGGGCGTGGCGGGGGGCCTTCGGTGGCCATCAGGCCCTGCTGCGCTTCCTGACCTGCCAGGATGAGGCCGTTGCGCGCACCTGTGACCGGCGCTGGGCCAGCACCCGCATCGCGCTGCCGGTGGATGTCGACAGCCTGCAGCCGCTGCAGCTGGAAGGCGAACTGCAGTGCCCGCGCCTGCAGGCGATGGACGTGGCGCTGCACGAGGGGATGGCCTTCCGGCTGCCAAGGGTACCGTTCCGGGTCGTGTCCGAGCGCCTGTTGTGAGATTCTGGGCCTCTGTTTTCCAGCATCACAGATGGCCATGAGCACCACTGTCTACGGTTTGAAGAACTGCGATACCTGCAAGAAGGCGACCAAGTGGCTGGACCGCTTCGGCGTGCCGTACACCTTCGTTGACTACCGCGACAACAAGCCGAGCCCGGAAACACTGCTGGCGTGGGCTGAGCAGCTGGGTGGCCTGGCCGCGATGGTCAACAGGTCCTCAACCACCTGGCGGCAGCTGCCGGACAACCGCAAGGCCGCCGATTCCGAGGCCGAATGGAAGCTGCTGCTGCGCGAGTACCCGCAGCTGATCAAGCGCCCGCTGGTGGTCACCGCCGACGGCACGGTCAGCCAGGGTTTCAGTGACAATGGCTTCAAGGCCCGCTTCGGCGTGGGTGACGCGTGAGCGCGGTCCTCGACCTGACCTGCGAGCTGATCGCACGGCCCTCGGTGACGCCCGATGATGCTGGCTGCCAGGCACTGCTGGCGGCACGCCTGAAGCAGGCAGGGTTCCACTGTGACCAGCTGCGTCTGGGTGAGGTCGACAACCTGTGGGCGACCCACGGCCAGGGTGCGCCGGTGCTGGTGCTGCTGGGCCATACCGACGTGGTGCCCACCGGCCCGCGCGAGGCCTGGACCAGCGATCCGTTCACGCCGCAGATCCGCGATGGCGTGCTGTATGGCCGTGGCGCCGCCGACATGAAGGGCAGCGTGGCCGCGTTCGTGGTGGCCGCCGAGCAGTTCGTCGCCGCGCATCCCGATCACCCCGGCACGCTGGCGGTGCTGCTGACCAGCGACGAGGAAGGCGACGCGATCGATGGCGTGCGCCACGTCGCACGGCTGTTCGCCGAGCGCGGCCAGCGCATCGACTGGTGCATTACCGGCGAGCCATCATCGACAGCGGCGCTGGGCGACCTGCTGCGCGTCGGGCGTCGCGGCAGCCTGTCGGCCAAGCTGCGCGTGCAGGGCGTGCAGGGCCATGTGGCGTACCCGGAGAAGGCACGCAACCCGATCCACCAGGCGGCGCCCGCCCTGGCCGAGTTGAGCGCACGGCGCTGGGATGACGGCTACGAGAGTTTCCC
Organism: Stenotrophomonas maltophilia group sp. SKK55; assembly: GCF_057179845.1. Lineage (NCBI taxonomy): Bacteria > Pseudomonadati > Pseudomonadota > Gammaproteobacteria > Lysobacterales > Lysobacteraceae > Stenotrophomonas > Stenotrophomonas maltophilia group sp. SKK55. Next base: position 582,155 of record NZ_JBXUHP010000018.1, on the reverse strand, counting down.
GCCGACCAGCCTGCAGGTCTCCAACATCCATGCCGGTACGGGCGCCAACAATGTGATTCCCGGCGAGCTCGAAGTGGATTTCAACATCCGCTACAACCCGCACTGGGATGCGCCGAAACTGGAAGCGGAGATCACCGCGCTGCTGGATCGGCATGCCCTGCAGTACACGCTGAAGTGGCATCGCAGCGGCGAACCGTTCTACACCCCGGAAGGCACCCTGCGCGCCACTGCGCGTGCGGTGCTGGCCGAGCACATCGGCCGTGCACCGGAGGAAAGCACTGGCGGCGGCACGTCCGATGCCCGCTTCATCGCGCCATTGGGCGCGCAGTGCATCGAAGTGGGGCCGGTCAACGCCAGCATCCATCAGGTGGACGAGAACGTGCGCGTGGACGATCTGGAAGCGTTGCCCGGGCTGTACCAGAACCTGGTGGAACGGCTGCTGGTGTGAGGACGGTGGGGTGAGAATGGTGGGTGCCGACCGTTGGTCGGCACGCATCCCGCCGGGGCTGCATCCCTGTAGAGCCGAGCCATGCTCGGCTGGTTTTGCCCGGCAGAAGCAGCCGAGCATGGCTCGGCTCTACTATTCCGAAAAGAGGAAGAACGGCGGCTCGACCGCCTTCTTCCAGTAACTCGGCGCGGCCATGTAGAAGTGCTGCGCTTCGGCCCTGGCGAACCAGTGCGCCGCCGCGTCGGTGTCCTTCTCCATGCCCGGCGCACCGCGGCCCAGCAGCAGCCCGGCGAAGTACTGGCCGAACACATTGCCCTTCGCACCGGCGCGCTGGTACAGCTGCAGCGCACGCGCAGGATCGCGTGGCAGGCCTACGCCCTTTTCCAGCAGCGCGCCCAGATCGACCTGTGCGTCGGCATCGCCACGCTCGGCGCGACGCTGGATCTGCGCAACCCGTGGATGCACGGTGTCACCCTGTGCGGCGACCGCATCCGGCCGTCGTGACGATGAACTCGGATAGCGCTCGTAGATCATTCCGCGCAGGTCCCAGCGCAGTGCCTGTTGCGCGTCGCCTTGCTGGCGATAGGCCTTGGCGAGTTCGTGGAACGCATGGGGATTGCCGTGGTCGGCGGCCGCCAGATAGGCACGTTCACCGCGTCGCCAGGACGCGCGCAGCACCGGTGCCGGGTTGATGTGGGGGCTGTCGGCATGGCGCAGCGTGCCGGAGATCCAGATCCTGCCCAGTGCTTCTTCCGCCCTGGTGTTGTGGAAGGTCCAGGGCGTGACCGCTGCGGCGCGCTCGTAGTAGTCGATGGCGCGCGGATCGTTGAAGTGCTCGAAGGTCTGCGCGGTATCAAAGGCACCCTCGAAGCTGCCGTCGGTGCCGCGTTGTTCCAGGCCCCGCAGCTGAGCCGGCGGCAGGGGCGACGGCCGGAGCAGGGTCTGGCAGGCGGCCAGGCCCAGGCAGGGCAGGGCGGCCAGCGCGGTGTTGCATTTCCATTACTTGTTTCACGGCGGGCCATTATGCGCGCCGGGGAGTGGTTGCCAACGCAACGGTTGCGCCGTGCCGGAAACCGGGGTAGGGTCGATGCCATGTCGATCCGCCTGGCCACCGCCGTCAATAACAACAACCGCAATAATCTGCGCGCGAATAATCGTGCGCGGCCGATGCGGGACTGCGCCCTGGGTAGATAGACAGCAACACACGCCCGGACACCAGAAAGCCCGCATCGGTCGATGCGGGTTTTTTTGTGCCCGGGCGCAGCCCCACCCGGGCCTGGATGGCCGGTCGAACACCCTCCCACCCGTGAAATTCCCCCAACAGGAGCTCCCCCATGTGTTCGATCTTCGGAATCTTCGGCCTGCAGGCCGGTGACGATCTTCCGGCCCTGCGCCGCCATGCGCTGGAACTGTCGCAGCGCCAGCGCCACCGCGGCCCGGACTGGAGCGGCGTGTATCTTGACGAAGGTGCGCTGCTGGTCCACGAGCGGCTGGCCATCGTCGACCCGGCCGGCGGCTCGCAACCGCTGCTGTCGGCCGACGGCCAGCTGGCGCTGGCGGTCAACGGCGAGATCTACAACCACCAGCAACTGAAGGCCGCACTGACCACCGCCTATGACTTCCAGACCGGTTCGGACTGTGAAGTGATCAATGCGCTGTACCGCCAGGGCGCTTCGCCGGCGCAGTGGCTGGAGCAGCTCAATGGCATCTTCGCGTTCGCGCTGTGGGACCGTGGTGCCGGTCGTGTGCTGGTGGCGCGCGACCCGGTCGGCGTGGTGCCGCTGTACTGGGGCCACGATGCCCAGGGACGTCTGCGAGTGGCCTCGGAAATGAAGGCACTGGTCGATACCTGTGCCGACGTCGCCCAGTTCCCGCCGGGCCACTATTTCGACAGTGCCAGCGGTGAGCTGGTGCGCTACTACCAGCAGCCGTGGCGCGACTACGCTGACGTGCAGGGTCGCCAGGCCGATCTGGCCGAGCTGCGCATGGCCTTCGAGCATGCGGTGGAACGCCAGCTGATGAGCGATGTGCCGTACGGCGTGCTGCTGTCTGGTGGCCTGGACTCGTCGCTGGTGGCGGCGGTGGCCGCGCGCTATGCGCGCCGTCGCATCGAGGATGGGGGGCAGACCGAAGCCTGGTGGCCGCGCCTGCACTCGTTCGCGATCGGCTTGAAGGGCTCTCCCGATCTGGCCGCCGCTGCAATCGCCGCCGAAGCGCTGGGCACCGTGCATCACGGCTTCGAGTACACGTTCGAGGAAGGCCTCGATGCGCTGCCGGAGGTGATCCGCCATATCGAAACCTACGACGTCACCACCATCCGCGCATCGACGCCGATGTTCCTGCTGGCACGGCGGATCAAGGCAATGGGGGTGAAGATGGTGCTTTCCGGCGAGGGCAGCGACGAGATCTTTGGTGGCTACCTGTATTTCCACAAGGCGCCGGATGCGCGTGAATTCCACGACGAACTGGTACGCAAGCTCGACGCGCTGCACAACTACGACTGCCTGCGCGCCAACAAGTCGATGATGGCCTGGGGCGTGGAGCCGCGCGTGCCGTTCCTCGACCGTGAGTTCCTCGATGTGGCGATGCGCTTCGATGCCGCACACAAGATGGTCGGTGCCGGTTTTGGCGGCCGCCGTATCGAGAAGGCCGTGTTGCGCGAGGCGTTCGACGGCTACCTGCCGGACAGCATCCTGTGGCGGCAGAAGGAACAGTTCAGCGATGGCGTTGGCTATGGCTGGATCGACGGGCTGAAGGCGCATGCCGAAGCTCAGGTGAGCGACCGTGTGCTGGCAGCGGCCGACAAGCGCTTCCCGCACAACCCGCCGCAGACCAAGGAGGCCTACTACTACCGTCATCTGTTCGAGCAGTTCTTCCCGAGCCGTGCGGCCGCCGAGACCGTGCCGGGTGGCAAGTCCATCGCCTGCTCGTCGCCGGCGGCGATCGCTTGGGATGCCAGCTTCGCCGCAGCTGCAGATCCGTCGGGGCGCGCGATCGCTGGCGTGCACGAGCAGGCACTGGCGTAAGCCCCGAAAAAGGGACGGAGGGGGGCCGGGGCGCTTGTGCCACTAACGACTTAATCCCCTCCGTCCCCTTTTTGTATGATCGCCCCCCTGCACATTGGGGAATGTTCATGGACGTACACAGCGGGGGCCCGGCGCCACCGACGAAGTGGGGATGGCGCTACCTGGCCTGGGCCGGGGTCCCGCTGCTGGCTGGCGTGCTGCTGGCCCGTTATGCCGGGCCGGCGGCGCCCGAGGCTGTTGCCCGCGCTACGGCCACGGCCGAAGCCACCTGGGTGCAGCATCTGGCGTCGCCGCTGGGCCTGTTCCTGCTGCAGCTGCTGGTACTGCTGCTGGTGGCCAAGGGCGCGGGGGCGCTGCTCAAGCGCATGGGACAGCCGGCGGTGATCGGCGAAATGGCCGCCGGCCTGATGATGGGCCCATTGATGCTCGGCAGCCTGTTGCCGCCGCTGCATGGAGCCCTGTTCCCGCCCAGCTCGCTGGGCCCGCTGGGCATGCTCAGCCAGTTGGGTGTGCTGATGTTCCTGCTGGTGGCCGGTGCCGAGCTGGACCTGGCGGCGCTGCGTGGACGCCGGCGTTTTGCCTTTACGGTCAGCCATGCCGGCATCGCGGTGCCGTTCGTGCTTGGCGTCGCCCTGGCGATCTGGCTGTACCCGCAGCACGGTCCGCAGGGCGTGGGCTTCACCGCATTCGCACTTTTCGTTGGCATATCGATGAGCATCACGGCCTTCCCTGTGTTGCTGCGCATCCTTGCCGACCGCGGTATCACGCAGGCGCCACTGGGGCAGACCGCGATTGCCTGCGCTGCATTGGGTGATGCCACCGCGTGGTGCCTGCTGGCGCTGATCGTGGCGGCTGCACAGGCCAGCGGATGGCTGCCGGCCAGCCTCAACCTGCTGTGCGTAGTCGCCTTCGTGGCGCTGATGCTGGGGCTGGTGAAGCCGTGGTTCGCCCGCCAGCAGATCGCGCCGGGTGGTGAGGGACGCTGGCTGCTCGGCATCCTGCTGCTGTCGCTGGCCAGTGCCCTGGTCACCGAGATGCTCGGCATCCATGCGCTGTTCGGTGCGTTCGCGGCTGGCGTGGCGGTGTCGTCAAATGTGCAGTTGCGCGAGCTGCTGATGGCGCGCGTCGAACCGTTCGCGGTGACGCTGCTGCTGCCGCTGTTCTTCGCCATGACCGGGCTGCGCATGCGCGCCGATACGCTGCAGGCCAGCGATGCCCTGTTGTGCGTGGTGGTGATCGCGGTAGCCACGACCGGCAAGCTGCTGGGCACCTTCAGTGCCGCACGCAGTGCCGGCATGCCCACCCGTGAGGCATGGCGGCTGGGTGCACTGATGAACACCCGTGGCCTGATGGAGCTGATCGTGCTCAACCTGGGTTACGAACTTGGCCTGCTCGGTGACCGCCTGTTCGCGGTGCTGGTGATCATGGCGCTGGTGACAACGGCGATGACCGGGCCAGTGCTGAACCTGATCGAGCGGCGTAGAAGCTGACCCGGTAGCGCCGCGCGGGCATTCTGTAGAGCCGAGCCCATGCTCGGCTCCGCGCCAGAAGCAGCCGAGCATGGGCTCGGCTCTACAGCGTGCAGCGCACCCTCGGGCATGTGGGTGCCGCCGTCAGCGCGCCGGCACCAGCGTCATGGTGTGCTGCGCCTTGCCCGGCAGGAACGGCGTCGGCCGGCCATGCACCCAGTCTTCGTGGCCGGCACCCCAGTAGGGCGACAGTGGATGCCCACTCTGGCCGCCGGGCATGTGCACGATGCCGTCCGCCTCGTGGCCCGGTGAAACCACCATGCGCTCGGAAGCGCCGAAGTTCGGCGTCTGCACGCGCGGCATGTCGCGGTCGCCGGGCAGGCGGTTGGCCGGCATGCACAGCCAGCGTTTGGCGATGTCCGGAAGCGCCCGTGCGATGGGATGGCAGATCGCCGCGGTATTGCGTTCGCCCCAGCTGCGTTTGGCCAGCGGTCCCTGCCTGGTCAGCTCACTTTCGGTACGGCGTGCGGCGTCGATCAGCAGTGCATCCCAGCTGTCGAAGGCCGGTGGCAGCAGATTGGCCGGCCGCTGCTGCAGCATCGGCCAGGCCACGCCTTCCAGCTGCGCCAGTCGCGGCTCCAGATAGTCATCGCCCAGCTGCGCATTGGCCGGTGCCAGCAGTGCATCGGACAGTGTTGCCATCACCTGCGTACGGAACTCGCGCACCACCCGGTAGCTGACCGAGCTAGCCGAGGCACGGCCGTCCCATTGATGGCTGACTTCCTTCAAACGCTTCAGTACAGGGTCGTCACTGCGCTCGATGACGTCGTGCAGCAGGGCCCACCAGCGCTGCAGGAACACCGCGCGATCGTCGAGCTGGATCGCCAGCAGGTCGTGCTCGTCGAAGCGCTCCTGGATCGCCAGCAGGTCACGGATCTGCCGCGCCCGCGCACCCAGGTCATAGCCGCCGTTGCCGACGCTGGCCAGTGCCTCGCCGTCGAGGACGCGTCCATTGGCGGTCCACAGGCGATGGTTGGGGGGGGCGATCAATGCCGGCGAGGCATCGCTGCGGATCGGCCACGGCGCGCAGCCCTGGTTGCTGGCGGCATTGAAGCCGGCCGGTGCACAGCCGGGGCCGCGGTCCGGGCGAGCGCCGATCAGGCGCCAGGCAATGCGCCCGCTGCGATCACCGACCACCAGGTTCTGTGCGGGGATGCCGGCACGGTCGGCGAAGTGCAGTGCACCGTCGAGGTCACCGGCGCGGGCCAGGTCAGCGAAATCCAGGCGTACGGCACCGGGCAGGTGTGCGACCCAGCGTAGGGCGTCGCCACTGCCATCGGCATGGGTATGCAGGATCGGCCCCCAGTCGGTTTCGCGCACCGCGAACAGCACGTCGGCCTGGCCGGCCACGGCGATGCGCTCTTCGTGCACGGTCACGGCGGCGCTGGCCGGTTCCGTGCGATAGTCCGCCGTGTCGATGTAGCTGTTGGTGAAACCCCAGGCGACGTGCCCGTTGCTGCCGACGATCACGGCCGGAAGGCCCGGCAGCGAGAAGCCGGTGACGTCGACCTGGCCGCCAGCGGCCTGCGGGTCGGGATAGCGCAGGCGCACGCGGAACCACAGGCTGGGTGCGCGCAGGCCAAGGTGCATGTCGTCGGCAACAATGGCGCGGCCGTCGGCGGTGAGCGCACCGCCTACCGCGAAGTTGTTGCTGCCGACGGCGTCGGCTTCTTCCTGCCCGGTGCCCGGCGTTCCCTTCAGCGTGCGCAGGTCCAGCTGGCTGGCATCGGGCAGCGTGGCGTTGCCGGTCGGTTCGCCGAACAGCGGTGCATCCCATTCAGTGCCGTCGTGGGCGATCAGTGCGTACAGCGCCGACGGCACCACCGCGCGGATGCGGCTCAGCGCAAGCTCGGTCTGGTTGCCGGGATCCTGCAGGTCGGCGTACATGGCCAGCCCGGTCAGCACGCTGTCGCTGGCCTGCCAGGGCTGCGGTGACTGCCGCAGCAGCAGATAGGCCCACGGGCGCACGGAGAGATCGGCCAGGCCCTTGTTGACGCCATCCACGTAGGCGCGCATGGACGCGCCGTTGTCGCCCAGTGCGGCCTGCAGATTCGCCTCGGTGCGTGCTCGCAGCCGGTGCACGCGCATGCGCTTGTCGGCGTCGATGGCCTTCGGCCCGAACAGCGCCGACAGCTCGCCAGCGGCACTGCGGCGCATCAGGTCCATCTCGAAATAGCGCTCCTGCGCATGCACGCGGCCCAGCGCGCGCATCGCATCGGTCTGGCTGCCGGCCGTGATGGTGACCACGCCCAGCGCATCGCGCTCGATGGTGACCGGCTTGGCCAGGCCCGGCAGTGGATGCTCGCCGTCCAGGTCGGCCAGGCTGCCGCGCAGCAGCAGCCACAGGACCAGTGCGGTGATCAGCACGATGGCGATCACTACGCCCAGCATCCAACGCCATGTACGTCGCATCGCACGTCCTTTCCGAACTCGTGGGCCGATTGTAGCCGCAGGCGCAACTGCGACTGATTCCGATTAGATCACCGTATTCTGAAATGCGGCACCCTATGCCGCATCGATTCACAGGAGCCCCCCATGAAAGGCAACCCGGACGTCATCGCCTGCCTGAAGGAACTGCTGCGCGGCGAGCTCGCTGCCCGCGACCAGTACTTCATCCATTCCCGCCGCTACGAGGATCAGGGCCTGTTCGCACTGTACGAGCGCCTGAACCACGAGATGGAAGAGGAAACCCAGCACGCCGATGCGCTGCTGCGCCGGATCCTGTTCCTGGGCGGCGACCCGGACATGCGCCCGCATGCCACGGAGCCGGGCAAAACCGTCGAAGAGATGCTGCAGAAGGATCTCGACACTGAATACGCCGTTCGGAACAATCTCGCCGCCGGCATGAAGCTGTGCGAGGAGAAGGGTGACTACGTGAGCCGCGACATCCTGCTGGCGCAGCTGAAGGACACCGAAGAAGACCATGCCTGGTGGCTGGAACAGCAGCTGGGCCTGATCAAGCGCATCGGCCTGGAGCTGTACCAGCTGAGCAAGATCGACGGCAGCGGCGCCCCGGCGCACTGAGCCGGCACCGCTTTTTGTAGAGCCGAGCCAATGCTCGGCTGCCTCGCTTCATGTAGAGCCGAGCCATGCTCGGCTGCTGTTGGATCCGAGTCGAGCCCGGCTCGACTCTACAAAAGTTCTGTCGCCCGCCAGCACCGGAGCACCGCCAGCCAGCCTTCGCCCGCCAGCCGCTCCACCGCCCGCCAGCCGACAACGAAAAAGCCGGGGAATGCCCCGGCTTTTTCGTGTCCGGGGTCAGATCCGTTTTCGACGAAAACGGCTCTGATCCCATTGGGATGGAAATCGCCAACCGAGGTTGGCGTGTACCGGGGTAATGCGTGTCAACCAAGGTTGACACCCACCTCAACCAAGGTTGACACCTGCCAGGGGCGGTGTCCGGGGTCAGAGCCCGTTCCGTTGGAACGGGATCCGACCCCGGCCTTCACTCCACCGACAACCCTTCCACCTTCTGCCAGCCGCGCGGCAGCAGGTGGCCGCGGGTGGCGCGGGCGCCGAGGTAGGCGTCGAGCTCGTTGAACTTCAGCCCCATCGTGCGCTGGCCGGCGCGTACCTGCAGGGTCTGCCCCGGGCTGATCGCCACGATGGCGACCACGCGTTCGGTGGCGAGCTTGGCCTTCGGGATCTCGATGATCTTGTTGCCCTTGCCCTTGTCCAGTTCCGGCAGGTCGTTGGCGGCGATCGCCAGCAGGTTGCCGGAGCTGGTCACTGCCACGATGCGGTCGGTGGCGACGTTGGCCACTGCCGACGGGGTCAGCACCGACGAACCGGCCGACAGGTTCAGCATCGCCTTGCCGGCCTTGTTGCGGCCGATCAGGTTCTCGAAGCGGGTGACGAAGCCATAACCGTGGCTGGAGGCCAGCACGAAGCGGGTGTCCGGCTCGGCGCTGGCCAGGGTCACGAAGCTGGTGCCCGGTGCCGGCGAGAAGCGGCCGGTCAGCGGTTCACCATTGCCACGCGCGGAGGGCAAGGTGTGCACCGGCGTCGAGTAGGCGCGGCCCTCGCTGTCGAGGAACGCGACCTGCTGGGTGCTGCGTGCGCGCACCGCGCCCTGCAGTCCGTCGCCTTCACGGTAGGACAGGGCAGATGCATCGACGTCGTGGCCCTTGGCGGCACGGATCCAGCCCTTCTCCGACAGCACCACGGTCATCGGCTCGCTCGGCACCAGCTCGGTCTCGTCGATGGCCTGCGCCGCCTGACGCTGCACCAGCGGCGAACGGCGTGCGTCGCCGAACTTCCTGGCGTCGGCGGTCAGTTCGTCGCGGATCAGCTTCTTCAGCTTGGCCTTGCTGTCGAGGATGCCGAGGATCTTCTCGCGCTCCTTGGCCAGTTCATCCTGCTCGCCGCGGATTTTCATTTCCTCCAGGCGGGCCAGCTGCTTCAGCTTGGTTTCCAGGATGTACTCGGCCTGTTCCTCGGACAGGCCGAAGCGCGCGATCAGCGCGGCCTTCGGCTCGTCTTCGGTACGGATGATGTGGATCACCTCGTCCAGGTTGAGGAAGGCGACCAGCAGGCCTTCCAGCAGGTGCAGGCGGCGCTCGACCTTCTGCAGGCGGTGCTGCAGGCGGCGGGTGACGGTGTTGCTGCGGAAGGTCAGCCATTCGCTGAGCAGCATCTTCAGGTTCTTCACCTGAGGACGGCCGTCCAGCCCGATCACGTTGAGGTTGACGCGGTAGCTGCGCTCCAGGTCCGTGGTAGCGAACAGGTGGCCCATCAGCTGGTCGGCGTCGACCCGGTTCGAACGCGGCACCAGCACCACGCGCACCGGGTTGGCGTGGTCGGATTCATCGCGGATGTCTTCCAGCCACGGCAGCTTCTTGGCGCGCATCTGTGCGGCGATCTGCTCGATCACCTTCGACGGCGACACCTGGAACGGCAGCGCCGTGATCACGATGTTGCTGGCTTCCCTGGTGAAGGTCGCGCGTGCACGCACGCTGCCGTTGCCGGTCTCGTAGATGTTGCGCAGGTCATTGGCCGCGGTGATGATCTCGGCGCTGGACGGGTAGTCCGGGCCCTGCACGTGTTCGCACAGGTCGCGCACGCTGGCGTCGGGGTTGTCCAGCAGGTGCAGCAGCGCGCTGACGATCTCGTTGAGATTGTGCGGCGGCACGTCGGTGGCCATGCCCACGGCGATGCCGGTGGTGCCGTTGAGCAGCAGGTGCGGCAGCCGCGCCGGCATCCAGGTAGGCTCCTGCAGGGTGCCGTCGAAGTTCGGTGCCCAGTCGGTGGTGCCCTGGCCCAGTTCGCCCAGCAGCACTTCGGCGATCGGGGTCAGCTTGGATTCGGTGTAACGCATCGCCGCGAACGACTTCGGGTCGTCACTGGAGCCGAAGTTGCCCTGGCCCTCGATCAGCGGGTAGCGGTACGAGAACGGCTGCGCCATCAGCACGAGTGCTTCGTAGCATGCACTGTCGCCGTGCGGGTGGTACTTACCGATGACGTCACCGACGGTGCGTGCGGACTTCTTCGGCTTGGACGCGGCATTCAGGCCCAGCTCGCTCATCGAATAGATGATGCGGCGCTGCACCGGCTTCAGGCCGTCGCCGATGAACGGCAGGGCACGGTCCAGGACCACGTACATCGAGTAGTCGAGGTAGGCGCGTTCGGCGTACTCGCGCAGCGGCAGTTGTTCGAATCCGTGGAACACGGGGCGGGCAAGTTCGGTCATGCGGCGTTGTTACCTATGTCGGGAGGCGGCGACGGTGGCCGCCGCTCGCAATCCTGTGATTATCCGGATGCGGCGGGGGATGCCAAGCCGCGCGCAGGGTCCAGCCCGGTTTCCAGGCCGTGGCCGGCCCGCGCCAGGTAGCGCCCCGGTGGCAGCCCGAAGTGGCGGCGGAACACGGTGACGAAGGCGCTGGCGCTGCTGAAGCCCAGTGCGTGGGCGATGTCGGCGACGCTGCGGCCATCGGTCAACTGGCGCAGGGCTTCGGAGAGCCGGGCCTGCTGCCGCCACTGAGCGAAGCTGAGCGTGGTCTCGTCGCGGAAGTGGCGGGTCAGGCTGCGCGGTGACAGGCCGGCCCAGTGCGCCCATTCGGCCAGGCTGCGTTCGTCGGACGGGTCGGCCAGCAGCTGCGAGGCGATCTTCAGCAGGCGCCGGTCATGCGGCATCGGCAGGTGCATGCGCTGGCGTGGCGCTGTGCGGATCTCGTCCACCAGCACCTCGATGATGTGCTGGCGTTCGGAGGTGGTGTCGTAGCCCGGTGGCCAGTCACAGATGCGCTCGGCGAGCGCCTGCGCCAGCTTGGACAGGCCCAGCACGCAGGGATCGGAGGGCAGGGTGGCACAGACCGGAGCTGCCAGCGCCATGCCCCAGCCACGCAGGGGGCCGTCGAGGGTGACCGTGTGCGGCTCCAGCGGCGGCATCCAGCCGGCCGAGCCCGGCGCCAGCGACCAGGTGCCGTGCGAGGTACGGGTGGTCAGCAGGCCGCGCTCGACGCAGATCAGCTGCGCGCGCTGGTGATGATGCCAATCCACTTCACGGACCAGCCCTTGCGGGCTGTCGAAGCGGAAACCAACCACCGGGGGACCGTCGTTGCGCTCGAACCAGTCCAGTGCTTCGTCCCTGAGCAGGCGTTTGGGGGTAGGGATTTCTGCCTTGTTCATCATGTCTGCTGGCTGAAATGTGTCATCCATTGGCTGGATTGTACTACCGGGCCACCTGACCAGGTCATTAAGGTAGGCGCCTTCACTGATCCAGCCCACTGCTGCAACACAGCATTCGATGCCAGATCGAATATTTCCATTGAGAAATATTTTTTTTGGAAGAGAATGCTCCCCCATGATCTGTCCTGCAACCACTCCCCCCAGCTTCGGCCTGCTGCTGCGCCAGGTGCGCGACGGCCTGGTCCGCCAACTCGACGCGTCCATGGCTGAAGAAGATCTGGGCATCGGCTTCACCCACTACATCGGGTTGAAGGTGCTTTCGAACATGGCGCCGTGCACCGCCAACGAACTGGCCCAGGCCATCGATCAGGTGCCCAGCGCGGTGACCCGGCTGCTGGACAAGCTCGAAGCGCTGGGCTGCGTCCGCCGCGAACCGCATGCGCAGGACCGGCGGGCATTGCAGATCGTGCTGACCGACGAAGGCCGCGCGCTGTGGGCGCGCTTGAAGCTGCGTGGCGACGCGGTGATGGATTACGCCCTGCGTGATCTTTCCGCCGACGAGCGCACGCTGCTGCTGTCCCTCCTTACCCGAATCCGCGATTCACTGACGACCCCATGAACCCGATCCCGCATTCCACTTTCCGCCGGTCCGGGCGCGCGCTGCTGGTGTCAGCGCTGGCCCTGGCCCTGGCCGCCTGTGCCAGCAGTCGTGGCCTCAACCCGCAGGGCCACGTGCTTGACGTGGACAGCCTGCACAGCGAACGCACCCTGGCCGACACCGACCTGAGCGCCACTGGCTTCCCGGCGCAGGACTGGTGGAAGGCACTGGGTGATGCGCAGCTGGACGCGCTGGTCGCAGAGGGCCTGGCCGGCCACCCGAGCCTCGACGCCGCCGATGCGCGCCTGCGCCAGGCCCAGGCCCAGGTCGGTACCGCACGTGCCGACGAACTGCCGAGCCTGTCGGTGTCCGGTGGCTACACCGGCCTGCGCCTGCCCGAATCGATGGTCGGCAGCGAGATGGGCGGCCGTTACGGCGGCAGCAGCCAGGTTGCCTTCGACTTCAGCTACGGCGTGGACCTGTGGGGCGGCAAGCGCGCCGCCTGGGAAGCCGCCGTGGACGGCGCCCACGCCGCCACCGTTGAAGCGCAGGCCGCGCGCCTGAACCTGTCCACTGGCATCACCCAGGCCTATGCCGACCTGGCCTACGCGTGGCAGCTCAACGACGTGGCCGAGGAAGAGCTGAGCCGTTCGCAGAAGTCACTTGAACTGACCCGCCAGCGCCGCAGCGCCGGCATCGACAGTGATCTGCAGGTGCGCCAGGCCGAGGCCCGTGTGCCGGCCGCGCAGCAGCAGGTGCAGGCCGCCCAGCAGCGCATCGACGCCGCCCGCACCGCGCTGGCCGCGCTGGTCGGCAAGGGCCCGGACCGTGGCCTGTCGATCCAGCGCCCGCGGCCGCTGAATCCGGTGGCACTGCAGCTGCCGGGCGTGCTGCCCAGCGAGCTGCTTGGCCGCCGCCCCGACATCGTCGCCGCACGCTGGCGTGTGGAAGCGGCCGACAAGCAGATCAAGGTTGCCAAGACCAAATTCTACCCGAGCTTCAACCTGACCGCGCTGGGCGGCGTGGTCGCCCCGAATGTGGGCGACCTGCTGAAGAGCAGTTCCACCTTCGCCTACATCGGCCCTGCGCTGAGCCTGCCGATCTTCGAAGGCGGCAAGCTGCGCGCCAACCTGGCCAATACCGATGCGCAGTACGACCTGGCGGTGGCCAACTACAACCAGACCGTGCTCGATGCGCTGCGTGATGTGGCCGACCAGGTCAACGCGGTGCGCTCGCTGGCACAGCAGGCGCAGTCGCAGCAGCAGGCGGTGGACACCGCACGCGCTGCCTTCGACCTGGCCCAGCAGCGCTACCGCGCCGGCATCGGCAGCTACCTGGACGTGCTGACCGCGCAGTCCACCCTGCTGCAGTCGCAGCAGCAGCTGGCCGGCCTGCAGTCGCAGCAGGTGCAGTCCTCGGTGCGCCTGAGCAAGGCGCTGGGCGGTGGTTTCCAGCCCACTGACGCCGACCGCGCACCGATCGCCTCCCATTCCGATTCCTCGCATTCCTGAAGATCTCCGACATGAGCCAGACCCAAGACACCGCGGCCCCGGCCGCCCCCAACCGCCGCGGCAACCTGCTGCGCGGCCTGTTCGTGATCGTCGTGCTGCTGCTTGCCGCTTTGGCGCTGTGGTACTTCATGTTCGGCCGTTGGTTCGAAGAGACCGACGATGCCTACGTGCAGGGCAACCAGGTGCAGATCACCCCGCTGGTGGCCGGCACCGTGGTCGCCATCAATGCCGATGACGGCATGCGCGTGGAGCGCGGCCAGCTGCTGGTGCAGCTGGACCCGTCCGACACCGCAGTGGCGCTGCAGCAGGCCGAAGCCAACCTGGCCAAGACCGTGCGCCAGACCCGCGGCCTGTACCGCAGCGTGGAAGGCGCGCAGGCGGACCTGAACGCCCGCCAGGTGACCCTGAAGCGCGTGCGCGAAGACTACGCCCGCCGCAAGGACCTGGCCGCCACCGGCGCCATCTCCAACGAAGAACTGGCCCACGCCCGCGACGAGCTGGCCGCGGCCGAAGCGGCCGTGGCCGGTTCGCGCGAGACCGTCGAGCGCAACCGCGCGCTGGTCGACGACACCGTGATCGCCACCCAGCCGGACGTGCAGGCCGCCGCTGCGCAGCTGCGCCAGGCCTTCCTCAACAACGCCCGCGCCGGCATCGTTGCACCGGTCTCCGGTTACGTCGCCCGTCGTTCGGTGCAGGTCGGCCAGCGCGTGCAGCCGGGCAATGCCCTGATGGCCGTGGTGCCGACCGAGCAGATGTGGGTCGAGGCCAACTTCAAGGAAACCCAGCTGCGCCACATGCGCCTGGGCCAGGAAGTGGAGCTGAAGTCGGACCTGTACGCCGGCGACGTGAAGTACAAGGGGCGCATCCAGAGCCTGGGCCTGGGCACCGGCTCGGCGTTCTCGCTGCTGCCGGCACAGAACGCCAGCGGCAACTGGATCAAGATCGTGCAGCGCGTACCGGTGCGCATCGCCATCGATGCCAAGCAGCTGGCCGAGCACCCGCTGCGCATCGGCCTGTCGATGAAGGCCGAAGTGAGCCTGCGCGACCAGAAGGGCGAAGTGCTGCCGAGCACCCCGGCCAAGGGCACGGTGTTCGACACCGACGTGTATGCCAAGCAGCTGCATGATGCCGACGAGGTGATCCACACGATCATCCAGGGCAACCTGCCGCAGCAGCAGGCGAAGGTGGGCTGAGGTCGTCATGTCCGCACAAGCTCCAGCCGCGCCCGGCGCTCCGGGCGCACCGGCGGCGCCGGCTGCGGCCTCCGGGTTCCTGCCGCCCAGCGTCGCCCTGTGCACCGTAGGCCTGGCGATGGCGTCGTTCATGCAGGTGCTCGACACCACCATCGCCAACGTCTCGCTGCCGACCATCGCCGGCAACCTCGGCGCCAGTTCGCAGCAGGCGACCTGGGTCATCACCTCGTTTGCGGTCAGCACGGCCATCGCGCTGCCGCTGACCGGCTGGCTCAGCCGCCGTTTCGGCGAACGCAAACTGTTCGTCTGGGCGACCCTCGCCTTCGTCATCACCTCGCTGCTGTGCGGCCTTGCGCAGAGCATGGGCATGCTGGTGGTGTCGCGTGCGCTGCAGGGCTTCGTGGCCGGCCCGATGTACCCGATCACGCAGTCGCTGCTGGTCTCGATCTATCCACGTGAGAAGCGCGGGCAGGCATTGGCACTGCTGGCGATGATCACGGTGGTGGCGCCGATCTGCGGCCCGATCCTCGGTGGCTGGATCACCGACAACTAC
The DNA here is from genome assembly GCF_057179845.1 of Stenotrophomonas maltophilia group sp. SKK55. NCBI lineage: Bacteria > Pseudomonadati > Pseudomonadota > Gammaproteobacteria > Lysobacterales > Lysobacteraceae > Stenotrophomonas > Stenotrophomonas maltophilia group sp. SKK55. Next base: position 566,670 of record NZ_JBXUHP010000018.1, on the reverse strand, counting down.
AGCTGGGAATGGATCTTCCTGATCAACGTGCCACTGGGCATCTTCGCCGCTCTGGTGGTGGGCAACCAGCTGAAGGGACGCCCGGAGCAGATCGAGAAGCCGAAGATGGACTACGTCGGCCTGATCACGCTGGTGATTGGTGTCGGCGCGCTGCAGCTGGTGCTCGACCTGGGCAACGACGAGGACTGGTTTTCGTCGATGAAGATCGTGGTGCTGGCCTGCGTGGCGGTGGTGACGCTGACGGTGTTCCTGATCTGGGAACTGACCGACAAGGATCCGATCGTCGACCTGAAGCTGTTCCGGCACCGCAACTTCCGTGCCGGCACGCTGGCGATGGTGGTGGCCTATGCGGCGTTCTTCAGCGTGGCGCTGCTGATTCCGCAGTGGCTGCAGCGTGACATGGGCTACACCGCGATCTGGGCAGGCCTGGCGACTGCGCCGATCGGCATCCTGCCGGTGATCATGACGCCGTTCGTGGGCAAGTATGCGTCGCGCTTCGACATGCGGATGCTGGCCACCGTGGCCTTCATCGTGCTGTCGATGACCAGCTTCCTGCGCTCGAACTTCAACCTGCAGGTGGACTACATGCACGTGGCCGGCGTGCAGCTGATCATGGGCATTGGCGTGGCGCTGTTCTTCATGCCGGTGCTGCAGATCCTGCTGTCGGACCTGGATGGGCGCGAGATCGCGGCGGGCTCCGGCCTGGCGACGTTCCTGCGCACGCTGGGCGGCAGCTTCGCGGCCTCGCTGACGACGTGGCTGTGGGCGCGGCGTACCCAGGTGCACCATGCCGACCTGACCGAGCACATCTCGGCCTATCAGCCGGGCATGCAGGAGCAGGTCACTGCAATGGGGCGGGGCGACCTGCAACATGGCGCGGCGGTACTGAACAACATGATCAATCACCAGGCATCGCAGATGGGTTTCAACGACATCTTCTTCCTGCTGGGCTGGATCTTCCTGGCGATCATCACCTTCCTGTGGCTGGCCAAGCCGCCGTTCGGTGCAGGCGCGGGTGCGGCGTCCGCGGGCGGTGGGCATTGATCGACCATTGGCGTTGAAACGCAGAAAACCCCGCCGCAAGGCGGGGTTTTTCTTTTGGTAGATCCACGCCATGCGTGGATGGATCCCGAGGTCGTGTGGGTTCCCGAATCCCGGAAACGAAAAAACCCGCTTTCGCGGGTTTGATCATCTTGAGTCGTGGTGCCCAGGAGAGGACTCGAACCTCCACGGTTTTACCCGCTAGTACCTGAAACTAGTGCGTCTACCAATTCCGCCACCTGGGCGACTCAGGAGAGGAATTGTGCGGCACGGCAGAGAGTGTGTCAACAACATTTCACACTTTTTTCTGCGGTTGCACGCCCAGGTGGTGCAGCAGGCTGCGCATCGCCGGTGACAGCTGCGCCCACCCGGCGAAACAGGCACACAGGCGGCGTTGTGCCCACGCATCGGCAAGCGGCACCGCAACGGTATGCGTACTGCGTCGATGCTGGCGCGCGATGCTCCGCGGCACGATGCCGACACCGATGCCGTGGCCGACCATGATGCAGACACCCTCGAAGGTCTTCATGCGGATGCGCACATCGAGGCGGCGCCCGATGTCGCGGGCCTGGTCTTCGATGTAGATCTGAAGCGCATTGCCATCGGCGAGGGCAACGAAGGTCTCGCCGGCGGCATCGGCGAAGGTCACGCTGCGCAGTGATGCAAACCGGTGATCGGCAGGCAGCAGCATCACCAGCGGATCTTCGGCCACCACATGCTGCTGCAGGCCGGCAGCGTCGACCGCATCACTGATGATGCCGGCCTCGGCCTGGCCAGCGTTGATCGCACGCACGACTTCGGGGCTGGTGCGCTCCAGCAGTTCCACGTGCAGGCGCGGGCGTTCGGCCAGCCACGGTGCCAGCCGCGAAGGCAGATAGTTGGTCAGCGCAGCGGTGTTGGCATACAGGTGCAGGGTGCCACGCGCGCCGTGCGCGAATGCCTGCAGCTCGCCGCGCAGCTGCGCCTGCTGTTGCAGGATCAGGCGTGCATGGTGGGCGAGGGCGGCGCCGGCTTCGGTCAGGCTGACGCCACGCGGGTGCCGGTTCAACAACGCGGTGCCGGCGTCGGCTTCGATCGTGCGCAGGCGTTCGCTGGCTGAAGCCAGTGCCAGGTTCGCCTGCGTTGCGCCGGCCGTGATGCTGCCCGCCTCGGCAATCGCCAGGAACAGCCGCAGGTCGGCAATGTCCATCCGCATGTGATGCCCTCGTCGCAACGCCCGAGCCTTCGGGTCAGCCGAAGGGTGGGCCGGGAAGACCGCATTGTGCGCCGGGCGACGGCCCGATCCAATGAAGGCATGAATGAATCGATGTACTTCTATGTGCTGCTGGTGGTGGTGTTCGTGCTGGCCGGCGTGGTCAAGGGCGTGACGGGCATGGGGCTGCCGACGGTGGCGATGGGCCTGCTCGGTGGCGCGCTGTCGCCGGTGGCGGCGGCGTCGATGCTGTTCATCCCGACCTTCGTCACCAATGCGTGGCAGCTGCTGTCCGGGCCGTCACTGGGCCACATCGTGCGGCGCCTGTGGCCGATGATGCTGGCCGTGGTGGTGGTGACGCTGGGTTCGGCAGCGCTGCTGGTGCGGGTCGATCGCACTGGGTCGCGCGTTGCCCTGGGCCTGGCGCTGGTGGTCTATGCGGCCTATGCGCTGCTTGCGCCGGTGTTCCGCGTGCCGCAGCGGCGCGAGCGTTGGCTGGGGCCGCTGGTGGGGGCGTTGTCGGGCGTGGTGACTGGCGCCACCGGCGTGTTCGTGATGCCGGCCGTGCCGTACCTGCAGTCGCTGGGGTTGCAGCGCGAAGAGTTGGTGCAGGCGCTCGGGTTGGCGTTCACCGTGTCGACGATTTCGCTGACCACCGGCCTGGTGCTGCACGGTGCGTTCGGCATCCAGCAGCTGGGGCTGAGTGCACTGGCGGTGCTGCCGGCGCTGCTGGGCATGTGGTTGGGGCAGGTGATCCGGCAGCGCATCAGCGCACGGGTGTTTCGGGCGTGCTTCCTTGGCTTCCTGCTGCTGCTCGGCCTTGAGCTGGTGCTGCGGCCATTGTTCTGATGCCAAATTCCCGGCATGAAAAAACCCGCTTTCGCGGGTCTTTCTCATTCTCGACGTGGTGCCCAGGAGAGGACTCGAACCTCCACGGTTTTACCCGCTAGTACCTGAAACTAGTGCGTCTACCAATTCCGCCACCTGGGCGTCGAGGAGCGAGATTATGGGGTGTCGTTATGGGGGTGTCAACACCTTTTGCAGCGCCGGGGTCGGATCCCGTTTCGCTTGCGAAAGGGGCTCTGACCCCAGGGCCAGAGCGCCGGATCGCAGGCAAAAAAAATCCCCGCCGAAGCGAGGAGTTTTTTCGTTGGTGCCCAGGAGAGGACTCGAACCTCCACGGTTTTACCCGCTAGTACCTGAAACTAGTGCGTCTACCAATTCCGCCACCTGGGCGTTCCAGAGGCGCAATTGTGAAGATGAATCCGGGAGCTGTCAACGACTTCCTGAAATTATTTCATCCAACGCCTCCAGGGCGGGCGCTGACCCGTTCTGCACGCCATCAACGGCTACCATGTAGGGCGATGACTACCAAAAAACCAAGCAAGGGCGGGAGCAAGTCCCGCAGCCAAGGCCCGAAGAAGGGCCCGAAGGCGGGCGCAGCCCGCACCACCAAGCCGGGCAAGCCGCTGCCAGGCTGGTTCCCCGAATTGAATGAAGGCGGTAAGCCGCCGCGCGGCCGCAAGGTCCGCACCGCTGATGCGGCAGCACCCGGCCCGGCCCCGGGCCGCAAGCTGCCGCCGACCGGCAAGGTGATCGACGATCCCTATGCCGCCCGCGAAGCCGAGAAATACGAACAGCCCATCGCCAGCCGCGAGGCCATCCTGGCCCTGCTGGAGCGTTGCGAAGGGCCGCAGACCGCCGAGGAACTGGGCGCACGCCTGGGCCTGACCGCCCCGGACCGTGCCGAAGCACTGTCGCGCCGGCTCGGCGCCATGGTCCGCGATGGCCAGCTGGTGCAGAACCGCCGAGGCGGCTTCGCCCCGATCCAGACCCTGAACCTGGTCACCGGCGTGGTGATCGCCAACCCGGAAGGATTCGGTTTCCTGCGTCCGGTCGAGGGCGGCGACGACCTGTTCCTGCCGCCGTATGAAATGCGCAAGGTCATGCACGGTGACAAGGTGCTGGCCCGCGTGACCGGCATCGACCACCGTGGCCGCCGCGAAGGCAGCATCGCCCGCGTGCTGGAGCGCGGCATGACCCGCCTGATCGGCCGCTTCAGCGTCGAGATGGGGATCAATTACGTGGTACCCGATGACAAGCGCGTGCAGCGCAACGTGCAGGTACCGCCGGACCAGACCGGGGGCGCGCGTGATGGCCAGCTGGTGGTCTGCGAACTGACCCAGGCCCCGGACAGCCGCCGTCCGCCGATCGGCCGCATCATCGCCGTGCTCGGCGACAAGCTGACCGCATCGCTGGTGGTGGAGACCGCCATCCACGGTCACGAGCTGCCGTTCGAGTTCCCGCAGGAGGTGCTGGATGAAGCGGCCTCGGTGCCGCTGGTGGTCGAACCGGCAATGATCGGTGACCGCGTCGATCTGCGCAGCACGCCGCTGGTTACCATCGATGGCGAGGATGCCAAGGACTTCGACGACGCGGTGTACTGCGAGCCGAATGCCGACGGTTTCCGCCTGGTGGTGGCCATTGCCGATGTTTCGAACTACGTCCGCCCCGGCACGCCGCTGGACGAGGAAGCGCAGAAGCGTGCGACTTCGGTCTACTTCCCCGGCTTCGTGGTGCCGATGCTGCCGGAGACCCTGTCCAACGGCATCTGCTCACTGATGCCCAAGGTCGACCGCATGTGCTTCGTCTGCGACATGCAGATCGACCGCGAAGGCCTGGTCACGCATTCGCGCTTCTACGAGGCGGTGATGAACTCGCACGCGCGCCTGACCTACACCCAGGTGTGGAAGGCGGTGGGCGAGGACGATGCCGATACCAAGGCCTGGATGGGTGACCTGCTGCCGCAGGTGCAGCGCCTGCACCAGCTGTACAAGGTGCTGTCCAAGGCGCGCGCCAAGCGCGGTGCCATCGAGTTCGAAAGCAGTGAAGTGCGCTTCGTGCTGGACAACCGTGGTGAAGTCACCCAGGCCGGCATGCTGGTGCGCAACGACGCGCACAAGCTGATCGAGGAATGCATGATCGCGGCCAATGTGGAGGCGGCGAAGTACCTGCTGTCGCGCCATGTGCCGGCCCCGTACCGCATCCACGAGAAGCCGCCGGAAACCAAGTACGCCGACCTGCTGGAATTCCTCAAGGAGTTCAAGCTGAGCCTGCCGCCGTGGTCGAAGGTGCGCCCCGGTGACTACACCAAGCTGCTGAAGAAGATCCGCGACCGCCCCGATGCGACGCTGCTGGAGTCGGTGTTGCTGCGCAGCCAGAGCCTGGCGATCTACAGCCCGGAGAACCACGGCCACTTCGGCCTGGCGCTGGAGGCCTACGCGCACTTCACCTCGCCGATCCGTCGCTATCCCGACCTGCTGGTGCACCGCGCGATCAAGCATGCGCTGTCCGGCAAGCCGCTGGACAAGTTCACCTACAACGCCCGCGAGATGGCCGCGCTGGCGCTGCAGTGTTCCGAGCGTGAGCGCCGTGCCGACGAGGCCGAGCGCGAGGTCGACGAGCGTTACCGCGCGGCGTGGATGGAAAAGCACGTGGGCGGCCAGTTCGACGGCGTGATCAGCGGCGTGACCAGCTTCGGCCTGTTCGTCGAGCTGGACGAGTCGAAGGTACAGGGTCTGGTCCATGTGACCCAGCTGCCGCAGGACTATTACAAGTTCGACGCGACCCGCAAGACGCTGACCGGCGAGCGCCGCGGCGGCAGCTACCGGCTGGGTGACCGCGTGCGCATCCTGGTGCTGAAGGCCAGCATGGAAGAACGCAAGATCGACTTCCGCCTGGTGGAACACAAGGGTGAGGACGAGGGCGATGGCCTGCCGCCGCTGCCTGAGCGGGGCAAGCCGGCCAAGCGGAAGAAAGAGAAATATTGATGACCGTGGTAGTGCCGGCCGCTGGCCGGCATCCATGGCACCCTCGGCACCGACGGGTTGCCGGCCAGCGGCCGGCACCACCAGGAGACATCGCATGCAAGGCCAACCCGAATACAGCGGCGGCTGCCAGTGCGGCGCGATCCGCTTCCACGTGCGTGGCACGCTGACCGACAGCTCGATCTGCCACTGCCGCATGTGCCAGAAGGCCTTCGGCGCCTACTACGCGCCGCTGGTGTCGGTACGCGGTGTGCAGTTCAGCTGGACCCGCGGCCAGCCGCGCTATTTCCAGTCGTCCAACGTGGTGCGGCGTGGCTTCTGCGCCGACTGCGGCACGCCATTGACCTACGAAGCGCCCGATGGCGTGGCGGTGGCTGCCGGCGCGTTCGACGAACCCGAACGCCTGCCACCGACGATCCAGTACGGGGTCGAACGCAAGCTGCCCTTCGTCGACAGCCTGGCCAGACTGCCGGTTCGGCGTACCGAGCAGGACATCGCGGCCCTGGACTTCCTGGCCACGATCGTGTCCCACCAGCACCCCGACCACGACACGCCGCACTGGCCACCGCGCAGCCGGTGAGGTTTGTGTAGAGCCGAGCCCATGCTCGGCTGCCTTGAAGCGCGGCCGCCGCCGATGCTCTACCATAGCCACCCCCTTTCCGGTCCCCGCCCGCATGAGCAAGAACAGCCAGTGGATCGTCGGCGTCAACGCCGTCGCCTCCTCCATCGAGAACGACGCCGAGAACGTCCGCGAAGTGCTGGTCGAGGCCGGAGCGAAGAACCCGCGCCTGACCGAGATCGAGGAAAACGCCCGCCGCAAGGGCATCGACGTGCGCAAGGTGAACAGCCAGGCGCTGGACGGTGTGGGCGGCTCGGTGCGCCACCAGGGCGTGGCCGCGCGCTATGCCGCCGCCCGCACCTACAGCGAGAACGAGCTGGAAGGCCTGGTCACTGCGGCCGAGGGCAAGGCGCTGCTGCTGGTGCTGGACGAGGTGCAGGACCCGCACAACCTGGGCGCCTGCCTGCGCTCGGCCGCTGCGGCCGGTGCGACTGCAGTGATCATCCCCAAGGACAAGTCGGCCACGGTCAACGCGACCGTGCGCAAGACCTCGGCCGGCGCCGCCGACCTCATCCCGGTGGTGGCGGTAACCAACCTGTCGCGCTGCCTGAAGGACCTGCAGAAGCAGGGCGTGTGGATTTATGGCCTGGCCGGCGAAGCCACCGCGTCGCTGTACCAGCTGGACCTGAAGGGCAACATCGCGCTGGTGCTGGGCGGCGAAGCCGACGGCCTGCGCCGCCTGACCCGCGAGAACTGCGATGGCCTGGTCAAGATCCCGATGCCGGGCGAGATCGAGAGCCTGAATGTCTCCGTCGCCGCCGGCGTCAGCCTGTTCGAGGCCGTGCGCCAGCGCGGCTGATCTGTAGAGCCGAGCCCACGCTCGGCTATCGCATACCCGATCAGGAAAGCAGCCGAGCATGGGCTCGGCTCTACAGAAGCCGCTACCCCGCGCTGCCACCCAGTGCCTTGAACAGGGTCACGTCGTTGTTCAGCTGGCCCTGGCGCACGCGCGCCAGCGACAGCTCGGCATCGCGCCGGGTCTGCTGCGCTTCCAGCCAGGTGCGCAGATCGGTAGCACCCACGCGATAACGCACTTCCTGCGCGCGCTCCACTTCCACCGCTTCCTCGTACGAAGCCTGCGAGGCAGCGACCTGGCGCGCCAGCTGCTCGCGCGCGGACAGGGCGTTGTCCACTTCCGAGAGCGCGGTGTACAGCGTCTTGCGGAAATTGGTCGCGGCGATCTGATAGCTGGTGCCGGCGATATCGGTATCCAGCTGCGCGCGCTGCAGGTTGAGGAATGGCAGCGAAAGGCCGGCACCCAGCGTGGCCACCGGATTGCGCAGTACATCGCCCAGCGAGGCCGCACTGGAACCGAGGCTGCCGGTCAGGCTCAGCGCCGGGTAGTACTGGGTGGCGGTGACCCTGATGGTCTTCAGGCTGTTGCGCAGGCGGAGTTCTGCCGCACGCAGGTCGGGGCGGCGGCCGAGCAGATCGGCCGGCAGCCCCTCGACAATGCGCGGGCTGCGTGCGCCCAGCAGGTCCTGCGGTTCGTCCTGTTGTGGCCAGGGCGTGCCGTCCAGCAGCACGGCCAGTGCGTTGCGCACCTCCACCCGCTGCTGTTCCAGCGCGCTCTGCGAGGCGCGCTGCGATTGCAGGTTCTGCAGCGCCTGGCGCACTTCCAGGCGCGATACCGCACCGGCGTCGAAGCGGGCCTGCACCAGTTCGCGGGTGCGCTCCAGACGCTCCAGGTTGGCCTGGCCGGTGGCGATCGACTGGTTCAGGTAGGCCAGGTTCCAGTACTGGGTGATGGTGTCGCTGATCACCAGCAGGGCGGTATTCTGCCGGTCTTCCTCGCTGGCTTCGGCTTCCCAGCGGGCGATGTCGCGCTGGGTGCGCAGGCGTCCCCACAGATCCACCTCCCAGCCCAGCGATACGCCGGTGGAGTAGCTGCGGCGCCATTCGTCGGCCTGGTCGGTGGCGCGGCTGGCATTGCCGCTGACGCCCGATGACGAAGGCTGCGGCCACAGCGCGTTGCTGGCCAGGCCGGCCTGCAGGCGCGAACGCTGCACGGCCAGGCCGGCGGCGGCCAGGTCGCTGTTGGCGGCCAGCGCCTGCGCCACCAGGCGGTCCAGGCGCTCGTCGCCGAAGCCGGTCCACCAGGTGTCCTGGCGGATGTCGTGGCCCGGTGTGTCCAGGCTGCTGCGCGGGTCGCCGGCCGGTGCGTTGAGGGTGGCATCGCCACGCCCATACTGGGCCGCCACGTCGGGATCGGCCACCGGATAGCGGCCGACAGAGGCGCAGCCAGACAGGGCGAGCAGAACGGCACCCGCCAGCAGCCGGCGCGAGGGGGCAGGGAAGGGCAGTCGGGTCATCATCTTCATTCGCGTGCCAGGGCCTCTACCGGGTCAAGCTGCGCGGCATTGCGCGCGGGCAGGAAGCCGAACGCCACGCCGATCAGGGTCGAGCAGGCGAAGGCGGCAACAATCGAGGCGGTGGAGAACAGCACCTGGAAGTCGCTGGCGAAGCGGCCGATCATCGAGCCCAGCAGCAGGGCCAGGCCGATGCCGAGCACGCCACCGAGCAGGCACACCAGCACCGCTTCGATCAGGAACTGCTGGCGGATATCACTTTGTCGTGCACCGACGGCCATGCGCACCCCGATCTCTCGGGTGCGCTCGGTCACCGACACCAGCATGATGTTCATCACGCCGATGCCGCCGACCAGCAGCGCGATGGCGGCGATGGCGCCGATCAGCAGGGTCATCGTGCGCGTGGTCTGTTCGATGGTGTCGCGGATCTCCGCGCTGTTGCTGAGGAAGAAATCCTCGGTGCCGTGGCGCATCGTCAGCAGGCGGGTGATCGCTTCCTGAGCGGCATCCATCGGTGTGTTGTCGTCCACGCGCACGGTGATGCTGGAGACATGGCTCTGGCCGAGCATGCGCGACATCACTGTGGTGTAGGGCACCCACACGCTGAGGCTGGTGCTGCCACCGAAGCCGAAACTCTGGCGCTTGGCCACGCCGACCACGCGTGCCGGCACGTTGCCGAGCAGGATCACCTGGCCGACCGGGTCGACATCGGGGAAGAACTGGGTCTGGGTGTTTTCGTCGATCACCGCCACCTGGCCGAGGCCCCTCACGGCATCGGCATCGAAGAAGCTGCCACCGAGCAGAGTCACGCCCTTGACCCGGAAGAACTGCTCGCCGACGCCGCTGACCTGCGCAGTGGAAGACTGGTTGCGGTAGCGCGCGGTGACCGAGGTCGACACGCTGGGGGTGGCGCTGTCCACGTAACTCTGCTTCGCCAGTGCGTCGGCATCGCTGGCCTTGAGCGTCTGCACCCGCGCCGAGCGCATGTCGCCGAAACCGCGGCCGGGGTAGACGTCGATGGTATTGGTGCCGAGCGCGCTGATGTTCTGCAGGATCTGCTGCTGCGAGCCGTTGCCCAGGGCCACCACCGAGACCACCGAGGCGATGCCGATGATGATGCCGAGCATGGTCAGGAAGGTGCGCAGGCGATGGGCGTTCATCGCCAGCAGCGCCATGCGGAACGCTTCGGTGAAGCGGTCGCGGGCCGCCCGCCAGCTGTTGCCGTGGGCGACGCCGGTACTGGCTTCGCGCTGGGCGCGGTAACTCGGCGCATCCGGATTGGCGCGGTCGGCGATGATCTCGCCATCGCGGATCTCGATGATGCGCTGTGCGTGCCGGGCCACGCTCATGTCGTGGGTGACGATGATGATGGTGTGGCCTTCGGCATGCAGTTCGCCGAGGATCGCCATCACTTCCTCACCGGATTTCGTATCCAGCGCGCCTGTCGGTTCGTCGGCCAGGATCACCTCGCCGCCGTTCATCAGGGCGCGTGCGATCGACACGCGCTGCTGCTGGCCACCGGAGAGCTGGCCTGGCTTGTGATGCATGCGGTCGCCCAGCCCCAGTCGCCGCAGCAGTTGCTCGGCACGCGCGTTGCGCACTGGCCCGGGACTGCCGGCGTAAACGGCCGGCACTTCCACATTGCCGCGCGCGTCGAGGTCGCCGAGCAGATGGTAGCGCTGGAAGATGAAACCAAAATGCTCGCGGCGCAGTTCGGCCAGTTCGTCCGGCTCCATCTTTCCGGTTTCGCGGCCGGCCACCTGGTAGCTGCCGCGAGTGGGACGGTCAAGGCAGCCGAGGATGTTCATCAGCGTCGACTTGCCCGAGCCGGACTGGCCGACGATGGCGACCATCTCGCCGGCGTGAATGTCGAGATGGACGTCGCGCAGCACGGCGATCACATCGTCGCCGGCCGGGAATTCACGTCGCAGGTCGCGCAGGCGCAGCAGCGGCGCCGTCGTGCTCATCGGCGCCCCATGCCCGGGCCGCCGACCCGCATCTGCATGCCGCCGCGGTTGCCGCCGCCGGCGCTGGCACCGGCCGCAGCGGCTTCGCCGACCACCACGCGCTCGCCTTCCTTCAAGCCGGACAGGATCTCGGCCGAGGCGCCGTTGTTGATGCCCACGGTGACCTTGCGCGGCTGCGGCTGGCCCTTGTCGTCCAGCACCCGCACCATCCGCTCATCGCCACGGCGCTTCGGTCCCAGTGCCACCGCCGGCACCATCAGCACGCCCTTGGCCTGCTTGAGCAGCACCGAGACCTGCGCGGTCATGTCGATGCGCAGCGTGCCGTCCGGGTTTTCCACATCAAACAGCGCGTTGTAGTAGACCGCACTGCTGGAACTGGAACTGGACGAACTGCTGGAGCTGGAGGAGCTTTCGTTGGCGATCGAGGCCGGCGCCGGATTGATCTGGCGCAGCGTGGCGTGATACTTGCGGTCCGGGTCGCCCAGGGTGGTGAAGTACACCGGCATGCCGGGCTTGATCTTGACCACGTCGGCCTCGGAGATCTCGGCATTGACGGTGACCACGTCCAGCCGCGCCAGCATGACGATGGTCGGTGCGGTCTGGTTGGCGTTCACGGTACGGCCTTCCTCGGCCACCACCGCGACCACGGTGCCGTCCATCGGCGCGGTGATGCGGGTGTAGGCCAGGTTGGCGCGGGCGGTGCCCAGCTCGGTTTCGCGGCCCTTGATCTGCGCCTCGTAGGACTGCAGCTGGGCGCGGGCGGTCTTCAGCTGTGCTTCGGCGGCATCGTATTCCTGGCGCGAGGTGGCCTCGGCGGCCAGCATCTGCTGCTGGCGCGCGAACTCCAGTTCGGCCTGGCGCAGGGTGGCCTGCTGCACTGCGCGCTGGGCGGTGACCTGGTCCAGCGAGGCCTGCGCGTTGAGCACCTGGTTCTGCTGGGTGGTGGCATCGATCTCGGCGATCAGGTCGCCTTCCTTCACGGTGTCGCCCAGCTGTACCTTCAGCGATTTGATCTGGCCCGAGGCCTGCGCGCCGACGCTGACCAGCTTGTAGGCGTCGATCACGCCAGTGGCATCCACCGTTTGTTCGATGTCACCGCGGCTGACCGGCGAGGTTGCCACCGCCGGGGCGGCGGGCTTGCGCAGCAGCCACCAGCCGGTCGCGGCGACGATCAGGGCGAGCAGGGCGATCAGCATCAGGCGACTCCGGCGGGTCGCTGGCAGCAGGCGGAACGTCACGTCGTGGCTTCACTCTCGAGGCCGCGAAGGCGGCGTTGGTGGGCATTGTGAAGACCGGGCGATGGACGGCTCAATCCTCGGGGTATGTCTGTATGTAACACTGTCGGTGAACAGGCGTAACCACAGGTATCCCGCCCGCGGGTGGATACACTGGTACGCATTGCCCCGGATGCGGTTCAGCTGCCGACACGGGATGATCGCGACATGGAGACTGAAAACCCGATGCATCGACTGCTGATCGTCGACGACGACAACGACATCCGCACGCTGCTGGCCGAGCAGCTCGGCCGCGCCGGCTACCAGGTGAGCACTGCGGCCGATGGCACCGCCATGCGCCAGCTGCTGGACCGCGAGCACGTGGACCTGATCGTGCTGGACCTCAACCTGCCGCGCGAGGATGGTCTGACCCTGTGCCGTGACCTGCGTGCGCGTTCCAACACGCCGGTGATCATGCTGACCGCGCGCGCCGAGCCGATCGACCGCGTGCTGGGCCTGGAAATGGGCGCCGACGACTACCTGGCCAAGCCGTTCGAGCCGCGCGAGCTGCTGGCGCGCATCCGCAACGTGCTGCGCCGGACCGAGGCGCTGCCGGCCAACCTGGAACCGCTGGCGGTACGCCGCGCGCGTTTCTCGCGCTGGGTATTCGACCTGGAGCATCGCCACCTGGTCGATCCGGATGGCCGCGTGGTGGTGCTGTCCGGCGCCGAGTTCCGCCTGCTGCGGGTGTTCATCGCCCACGCCAACAAGGTGCTGTCGCGCGAGCAGCTGGTCGCGCTCAGCAGTGGCCGCAACTACGAGGCTCAGGACCGCGCGATCGACCTGCAGGTCAGCCGCCTGCGCAACAAGCTGGGCGACGATGGTGGCCCGGATGGACTGATCAAGACCGTGCGCAACGAAGGCTACGTGCTGGCCTCGTCGGTCAACCTGGAATAAACCGCGATGAAGCGCCTGCGCCATTTCCTGTCCTCGATGGTCGGGCGGTTGTTCGTGATCCTGCTGCTGGGCATGGCGGTGGCTGCGATCGGCGCGACCATGCTGGCCACCTCCAAGCGCCAGCAGGAGTTCGAGCGGCAGAACCTGAACCGCATCGCCGACCGCCTGCAGGGCTACGTCAACCTGCTGGACGGCAATCCGGAGCTGCGCGAGCGCCTGCTGGCGATCGGCGGGCCGAGCGTGCGCGCGCTGCAGCCGGGCGCACGCCTGGGGCGTGCCGACACGGCGCTGATGGAAGTGCTGGAAGACCGCCCCGGGCCGGTGTCGCGCGCGCGCGTGCACTTCGCTTCGTTCCGCTCCTGCATTCCCAAACTGCAGGAGCTGCTGCCGCCGCCGCCGCCGGGCCACCGGCGGCCGCCGCGCGAACGCGACCCCGCGTTCATCCCGCCCAAATGCCGTGCAGTGGACGTGACCCTCAACGACGGCACGCTGCTGAAGCTGGCGCTGGACTCGCCGGCGGTGGCGCACAACGGCATCCTCGCCGTGGACCCATGGTTCCTGACCCTGCTGGTGCTGGCGATTGCCGTGCTGGCCTATATCGTCGCGCGCATGGCCAGCGCGCCGCTGCAGGAACTGGCCGCAGCCGCAGAAGACCTTGGCGATGACCTGCAGCGCGACCCGTTGCCACTGCGCGGGCCGCGCGAAGTGCAGCGTGCCGCCGAAGCCTTCAACGCCATGCAGCACCGCCTGCAGCGGCACCTGGCCGAACGCACGCAGATGCTGGCGGCGATCACCCATGACCTGCAGACGCCGCTGACGCGGCTGCGCCTGCGCCTGGAGAATGTCAGCGACGAGGCCCTGCGTGAGCGCCTGATCGGCGACCTGGCGGCGATGCAGGCGCTGGTGCGCGAGGGCCTGGAACTGGCGCGCAGCGCCGAGAGTGCCGAGCAGCGCGCCGCACTTGACCTGGATTCGCTGCTGGAGAGCATTGTCGAGGACGCCGCCGAAGGCGGCGGTGATGTGGTCTTCGAAGGGGGCAGTGGTTCGGTGCTGATGCTGCGTCCGTTGGCCATGCACCGGCTGTTCTCCAACCTGGTGGACAACGCGGTGATGTACGCGCAGCGGGCACGGGTGCGGGTTGAGCGGAGCGGCGGTGCAATTACCGTGGTGGTGGCCGATGACGGCCCGGGCCTGGCCGAAGAGCAGCTGGAGGCGGTGTTCGATCCGTTCGTGCGGGTGGAGACCTCGCGTTCGCGCGAAACCGGCGGGGCCGGCCTGGGCCTTACCATCGCGCGCGCCCTGGCCGAGAAGGACGGCGCTCGGTTGTGGCTGCGCAACCGTGCCGAAGGTGGCCTGGAGGCGGTGGTGCAGTGGCCTGCCAGTGCCCAGGTGGTGGCACCCGGCCGCGCCGGCTGAGTCGGCGCGCTGCGAACGGTGACGCCGGGGCCGGGGTTTGGCCTATCATCTGCGCATCTCCCCAGTCTCCCCCCGATGAGCCAGCCCGTTCCTGCCGGCATGCCATTGCACGCTGCCCGGCTGTTCCCGCACGCTGCCGCGTCCTGCAGCCGCACCTGGCCGCCGCCGCTGCGGTGATGGGCGGGCAGGGGGACAAGAGGCGCTGGGTGGAGCGCCGCGCATCAGGATTCAGGCGGGCACTGCGGCAGGGCCTGTTGTGGCTGCTGCTGGCCCTTGCGCTGCCGTTGGCTGCGCAGGAAGGCGCGCCCCCGCTGCGCGACTACGCCATCGATGTATGGACCTCGCGCAACGGCCTGCCGCACAACTCGCTGCGCGACATCGCGCAGACGCCGGAAGGCCATCTCTGGTTCGCCACCTGCGAAGGGCTGGTGCGCTACAACGGCCTGGACTTCACCGTGTTCGACCGCAGCACGCGCCCGGGCCTGCGCGACAACGGCATCGGCGCCCTGTTCGTCGACCGCCAGGGCGGACTGTGGATCAGTGATTCGCGCGGCAACGTCAGCCACCGTGGCGGTGATGGCCAATGGCGGGTGTGGGAGCACCAGGCCGATACGCCGCAGGTGCTGATCCAGTCCATGCAGATGGACAGCCAGGGCCGGCTGTGGCTGCTGTACGAAGGCAAGGGCATCGGCTACCTGACGCCGGACAGCGGCATTGTCTACCAGGCGCCGGCGGCGGACCTGCCGATGGCGATGAGCTTCACCAGGCTGGTGGTCGATGCACAGGACCGGGTCTGGGTCGGTACGCTGGACGGGCTGGTGCTGCGCGACAACGATGGCGTGCTCAAGCGCGCCCCCGCCGCATGGGGGCTGGGTGCCGGCAGTGGCCTGTCGTGGCCCTACCGTGCGCCGGATGGCGCGTTGTGGATTGTCGCCGGTGAGCGCCTGTACCGGGTGGAGGATGACCAGCTCGTGCTGGTGCACCGCCTGCCGGGCCAGCTGCACATGACCTCGATGCTGCAGGACCGGCACGGTGACCTGTGGCTGGGCACCGAGAACCAGGGCCTGCTGCGCATCTCCGCACATGGCCTGGAGCGACTGCCGGCCGGCCTGAACCTGCCGGGCGGACGCGTGGTGAGCCTGCGCGAGGATGCCGAAGGCAGCATCTGGGTGGGCGCCAACGGCGGGCTCTATCGCCTGCGCGAAACACTGTTCAGCAGCTACACCGAGCGCGATGGGCTCAGTGGCGACTACGTGCGCACGGTATTCGAGGATCGAGATCGCCAGCTGTGGGT
Organism: Stenotrophomonas maltophilia group sp. SKK55; assembly: GCF_057179845.1. Classification (NCBI taxonomy): domain Bacteria; kingdom Pseudomonadati; phylum Pseudomonadota; class Gammaproteobacteria; order Lysobacterales; family Lysobacteraceae; genus Stenotrophomonas; species Stenotrophomonas maltophilia group sp. SKK55. Next base: position 550,834 of record NZ_JBXUHP010000018.1, on the reverse strand, counting down.
CGGCAGCGCCAGTGGCTTGGACCTGCAGACGCCGGATGGCCGGTTCCGTGCCGTGCCGCTGCACAACCGCGGTGGCAAGGCACCGTCCGTCCTGAGCCTGGCGCAGGGGCCGGACGGTGACCTGTGGGTGGGCACCTTCGGCGACGGGGTCTACCGGCTCGGCCGCGACGGCCACCTGCGCCACAACTACGCGGCAGCCGACGGCATGCCGGGTGGCAACATCCGTGCGATCAGCGTTGATTCGCAGGGCGTGGTCTGGGCCGGCACGCAGAAGGGCGTGGTGCGCATCGACGGCGACCAAGTGCAGGTCTCGAACGTGCCGGGCATGCCCGGCGGCCTGATCACCGCGCTTGAGCATGACCATCAGGGCAACCTGTGGATCGGCACCATCGAAGGCATCCGCGTGCTGCGCGGCGACCACGTGCAGTCGATCGACCTGGCGCCGCTGGGCGGTGGCCGCAGCGTGTTCGGCTTCCACCAGCTGGGCGACGCGATGTGGATCAGCAGTGATCGCGGGCTGTATCGCTGGCGCAACGGCAGGCTGGCGCGGGTGGGGCTCGAGCAGGGCATGCCGGTGGATGCGGTGTTCCAGCTGGTGCCGGATCGCCTTGGTAATGTGTGGATCAGCAGCAATCGCGGCGTGCTGCGCACCAATATGGCCACCCTCAACGCCGTGGCCGATGGCCGCACGCCGCGGGTGGGGGTGGAGCGTTACAACGAGATCGACGGCATGGCCAATGCACAGGCCAACGGCAGCTCCAGCCCATCGGCGATCCTGCGCCAGGACGGCACGTTCTGGGTGGTCACCGCAGGCGGCCTGAGCACGGTCGACCCGCAGCGCCTGCAGCGTTTCCGCGAGCGGCCATCGCCGCCGGCCGCGATCGAGAGCGTGCAGGTGGATGGCGCGCCGGTGCATTGGGAAGGGCCGGATCGCAACCATATTCCAGGGGGGCGCCGGTTGGCGGTGAGTTATGTCGGCCTGAGCTACCTGATGTCCGACCGGATCCGCTACCGCACGCGGCTGGACGGGCTGGATGCCGGCTGGGTCGAGCGCGGCCCGCAGCGCAGCGTTGAGTTCGTCGGCCTGCCGCCGGGCGACTACACCCTGCATGTGGCGGCCGCCCATCCCGGCGGCAGCTGGGGCCAGCAGGAGGCGGTGTGGAGCTTCACCGTGGAGCCGTTCTGGTGGCAGCGCCGCAGCGTGCAGGTGCTGGCGGGGATGCTGCTGCTGGCTGGACTGGTGGCGCTGTACCGGCTGCTGCTGCAGCAGCTGAAGGCCAGCAACCTGCGCCTGGCACGGCGGGTGGACGAAGCGACCTTCGATCTGCAGGCCAAGACGGTGCACCTGCAGGCGCTGAACCAGGAAAAGACCGAACTGGCCGAGCGCCTGGCGCGCCAGGCCGAAGCCTTCGAGCGGCAGGCCCGCGAGGATGCACTGACCGGCCTGGCCAATCGCCGCGCCTTCGACGAAACGCTGGCGCGTGACTTCGCCCGGTCACAGCGCAGTGGTCATCCGCTGTGCCTGGTGGTGCTCGACATCGATCACTTCAAGGAGGTCAACGACCGCCACAGCCACAGCATCGGCGATGCCGTGCTGGTGCAGGTGGCGTCATTGATCGCAGCGGCCTGCCGCGACTCCGACCTGCCGGCGCGCACCGGCGGCGAAGAGTTCGCGCTGCTGCTCAACGACACCCGCCTGGAGGAAGCCGCACAGCTGTGCGCGCGCTTGCGCGGCCTGTTCCATGATCATCCCGATTGGGGCGGCGTGGCGGGCCTGCGTGTCACCTTCAGCGCGGGCCTGGTAGAGCTGGATGCCGACGACCGCACCCCGGCGCTGCTGTACCAGCGCGCCGACCGCGCGCTGTACCGCGCCAAGAGCGACGGCCGCGATCGCACGAGCATCGGTTGATCGCATCCACGCATGGCGTGGATCTACTGGAGTGCCGCACCAACCGGCGGTGCCGACCAATGGTCGGCACCCACCAAAGGAGTACCCACCACAGAGGTCGTCGGCAGCCTCAACGAGCGCAGCGATCCGCTGTTGCTCCTGCTTTTCTGATCTTTCCGGGGCACCCAGCAACGTGTCCGTGGCCGGACGGGTGGGCTGCGCAGGGGCGTGAGCCGCATGGGCCTGAGGCATGCCTCGGGCGGGTTGGGCCGGATGCCCAACCCCGGTCTTGCCGTGTGCGCAGGACAGCGCACACGAGCAAGCGGCGACCGAGCTTACAGGGGTGAGGGCGCTTTGCTTGCGAAGCACTGCTTCGCAAGCGCCCGAACGCACAGCCGCCAGCGGCTGGGCCGGGCCCCGGAGGGGTACTTGCAGCGTCCCCTGCGCAGTCCACCCGTCCGGCCCAACTGATGATTCGCTTCACGCCACGAGGGGCTCCGCCGTTGGCCGCTTCAGCGCGGCCAGGCGTTGGCGATGGTGCAGAACAGCCGCGCGGTCTGCTCGGTGTCATACACCGCGCTGTGTGCCTCGTTGGCATCCCAACCCAGCCCGGCGGCGGTGGCCGCACGCGCCAGCACGGTCTGGCCGTAGGCGATACCGGCCAGGGTGACCGTGTCGAACACGCTGAACGGATGGAACGGGTTGCGCTTGTGGCCGGTGCGGGCCACGGCCGCGTTGACGAAGCCGAGGTCGAAATGCGCGTTGTGGCCCACCAGGATCGCGCGCTGGCAGCCGTACTTCTTCATCGCCGCACGCACCGGAGTGAAGATGTGGTCCAACGCCGCTTTTTCTTCCTTGGCCAGCCGGAACGGGTGGTCGAGGATGATGCCGGTCACTTCCAGCGACTTCGGATCGATTTCCAGGCCCTCGGCTGGGACCACGTGGGCACTGGCGGTCTGGCCGGGGTAGAGCAGGCCGTTCTCGTCCATCTCGATCGGCACCGCGGCGATCTCCAGCAGCGCATTGCGCTGGCTGTCGAAGCCACCGGTTTCCACATCCACCACCACCGGCAGGAAGCCGCGGAAGCGTTGTGACATCGCGCGCTGCGCCTGGGGTACTGCGGAATCGGGAGCGGCGGCAGGTGCGGAGGGGGAGTCAGTCATGCGTGAATTCTAGCAGAGCGACCCTGAGCGCCCGGCCAGCCTTCTGCGCATGGGTTCCCTGCGTGGGCGTGTGTCGACCAAGGTCGACACCTACCGGGCACCGCACGCTCAGGATTCCGGTGCCAACCTTGGTTGGCACACGGCGCACCGACCATGGCCGGCATCTAGCGCACCGCAGGCCGTGCCGTCGTGACCGATGGCTGCCACCGGGCCAACCAGGCGTCCACGCTCAGCTTGCCGGCGCCAGTGAAGATCAGCGGCAGCAGCATGGCCATGAACAGCACCGGCAGCTTGAAGTTGCCGTAGCCCTGGTCGCTGATGGCATACCCCATCGCGAGGTCACCCAGCGAATTCCATTGCATCGGCCAATGCACCGCATAGGTCGCCACCACGGTCAGCACCAGCAGGCTGGCGGCGGCGAAGCGGGTACCGAAACCAAACAGCAGGCAGGCCGCGCCAACCAGTTCGAACCAGGTGGCCAGCTGCCAGTTCAGGGCAGCAGGCAGTTGGTTGAACGGGAACGGGAAGGCGTCCTGCAGGTCGGCGAACCAGTTCTGGCCGTGCAGCTTCTCACGGCCGGATTCGAAGTATTCCCAGGCGAGCAGCAGGCGCAGGCCCAGCGGCGCCACCCAGGGGGCGAGACGGTTCAGCCGGCCGCGCGCGGCGGCCAGGAGCGGCAGGTTCATCGTTGGATCTCCAGTGGAAGAGGCGTCAGGGCGGGGGGGCGAGCGGGCCGATCACGCCGGCCTGCAGGAACTGCAGCAGCAGTGCAGCACCGGGCTCGGCCAGTGCGTCTTCGGCCAGGCCGTGCGAGGTGGCCAGCTGCTGCAGGTACGTCTGTCCTTCCAGGCCGGGCCGTTCGCCGATGCTGACCAGCAGGTGTACCGCCAGCGGGCTGAGCGCGGCGAATCGCACTTCACCGTCGGCTTCGCGGCGGACCAGCAGGCCGGTGGGTTCTGGAAGGGGCTGGGTCGGCGCATCCTCTGCACCGAGACGGTGCACCGGCCATTGGTACAGCAGCGGCCACGCCAGCGGCGAACGCCGCAGCGGCACCCGAAGCGGATCAGTATCGCCAGGCGCAGGAAGCGGTTCGGCCTGCAGCTGGTACAGCGCGGTTTCCACCCACTCGTAGTGCGCCAGTTCGGCCAATGCCGGGTGGGGCAGCTGTGGCTGCGCCTGCAGCCACTGCACAAATTCAGCGGCCAATTCGGTGAACAGCGGTGTCTGGCAGCGATGCGTGGCGAAGTAGTGGTGCACCAGGGCGCTCCAGGCCGGTTCGCCAAGCAGGCGCACGCAGACCGGGAAACCGTTGCTCAACAGGCCGAGCAGGTTGTTGAACAGCAGGTGCCGGTATACCGCGACCCGGCGTGGATCCAGGCCGGCCGGCGCAGGTACCGCCTGCGGGTCGCGCAGGTGTGCGGTGAACGCGTGCTGCTGCGCGCGCAGGGTGTCGGCGGAATCAATCATGTGCCATCCCGGCGTGCGTGGCCTGCAGGCGGCGGATGGTCTGCAGTTCGCCCTGCAGTTCCGCATACGGCGGGAAATTGAAATCGCGTTCGAGCAGGGTGGGGCGCGGGCCGATCCGTGCATAGGTACGCGCCAGCAGCGCCCAGACCGGATCGATCACCGCGCTGCCGTGGGTATCGATTTTCAGGTCCGGGGCTTCATCCAGATGACCGGCCACATGCAGGCAGACGATGCGCCGTGCAGGCAGGCCGGCGATGAAGGCATCGGCATCGTAGCCGTGGTTGCAGGCGTTGACGTAGACGTTGTTGACGTCCAGCAGCAGGTCGCAGTCGGCTTCGGCAAGCACCGCATTGGTGAACGCCAGCTCGTCCATCGCCGGTTCCGGTGCCAGGTAGTAGGACACGTTCTCCACCGCGATACGGCGGCCCAGCAGGTCCTGCACGCGGCTGATGCGCTGCGCGGTATGGCGCACGGCTTCGTCGGTGAAGGGAATCGGCAGCAGGTCGTACAGGTGGCCGTCGTCGCTGCAGTAGCTCAGGTGCTCGCTGTACAGCGGCACGCGGTGCTTCTCCAGGAACCGGCCGACCTGTTCCAGCAGCTGGGTATCCAGCGGTGCACTGCCGCCCAGCGACAGCGACAGGCCGTGGCAGCTCAGCGGATGGCGCTGCGCCAGTTCGGCCAGGGCATCACCGGCCGGGCCGCCGACATGGATCCAGTTCTCCGGTGCGCATTCGAGGAAGTCGAAGTCGCCTTCCGGGGCGTCACGCAGGTCCTGCAGCAGCGCCCGGCGCAGGCCCAACCCGGCGGCCGCCGCACGAAGCGGCGACCGCGGGTGGACGAGGCTGGCGCGGGCGTCAGTGCTTGCCACCGCACTTGCCTTCGCCGCACTTGCCTTCAGCCGACTTCTTGTCGCCGGTCTTGGCAGCCGCTGCACCAGCGGCCTTGCCCTTGTCGGCGCCACACTTGCCTTCGCCGCACTTGCCTTCGGCAGCCTTGCCCTTGTCACCGCCGCACTTGCCTTCAGCGGTCTTGCCGTCGGCGCCGCACTTGCCTTCGGCGTGCTTGGCATCGGCAGCCTTTGCCGCCTGGCCCGCCACCAGGTAACCCTGGGCGAGGTCGCTCATGCTCAGCGCCGAGGCGCTGGCGGTCATGCCCAGGCCGGCGGCCAGGGCGGTAGCGGTCAGCAGGGACAGGGTCTTGTTGGAACTGCTCATCGGTCTTACTCCTGGGTGGTGGGCAGGTGCCCGGGGTGAAACGATGGTGCAGCGATCCTACTCAACGAATCCTCGCCAAGAACTCAAATTTTCGTGAGATTTGTTACAGAGGCATCCGGAAGGTCTGCGCCGGGCAAGCACGGCGCCCACAACGCGGGCGGAACACCGCAAAAAAGGAAGGCCGCTGTCACAGGACAGCGGCCACCTTGGAGTCGACTCCGGTGTTGCAGTGCAGCGTCAGGGCTGGCCGGTGCTGGAGGTCTCGTCACGCTTCTCACGCGGTGGCAGCGGCTGCTCGCCGTGCACCAGGAACCACACGTTCTCGGCGATGTTGGTGGCGTGGTCGCCCACGCGCTCCAGGTTCTTGGCCATGAACAGCAGGTGGGTGCACGGGGTGATGTTGCGCGGGTCTTCCATCATGTAGGTGAGCAGCTCGCGGAACAGCGCCGTGTACTGGGCGTCCAGGCGGGCGTCGTCCTCGCGCAGTGCCAGTGCGGCCTCGGCATCGTTGTCGCGGTAGGCGGCGATGGCACGGCGCACCTGCTGCGCGGCCAGGCGGCCCAGCGCGCGCAGGCCCTGGATCTGCGGCAGCGGCGGCACCTTGCCCAGCGCGATCGAGCGCTTGGCCACGTTCGCTGCATAGTCGCCGATGCGCTCGATGTCGGCCGGGATGCGCAGGCCAGCGAGGATCTCGCGCAGGTCGCGCGCCATCGGCCCACGCAGCGCCAGGCGCATCACGTCGTGGCTGATCTGCTGCTCAAGCGTGTCGATCGCTTCGTCGTTGGCGATGATGCGATGGGCGGCGTTCTCGTCGCGTTTCTCGATCACGTCCATCGCCGCTTCGAGCTGGGCGACGGCCATCTCGCCCATGCGCACGATTTCGGCCACCAGGCGCTGCTGCTCCTCGTCGTAGCTCTTGACGATGTGGTCGTTGGGAAGGTTCATGGTTGTTCCGCTCTGTAGAGTCGAGCCATGCTCGACAGACGTTGTCTGGAGAGTCGAGCCACGCTCGACTGAGGTTTCAGCCGAAGCGACCGGTGATGTAGTCCTCGGTCTGCCGCTGCGACGGCTGCGAGAAGATCACTTCGGTGCGGTCGTGCTCGATCAGGTCGCCCAGGTACATGAAGGCGGTGTAGTCGGACACGCGCGCAGCCTGCTGCATGTTGTGGGTGACGATCACGATCGTGTACTCGTGCTTGAGTTCTTCCACCAGCTGCTCGATGCGGCTGGTCGAGATCGGGTCCAGCGCCGAGGTCGGCTCGTCCAGCAGCAGCACCGACGGGCGCAGGGCCACGGCACGGGCGATGCACAGGCGCTGCTGCTGGCCACCGGACAGGCCCAGTGCGCTCTGCCCCAGCTTGTCCTTCACTTCGTCCCACAGCGCGCCCTGGCGCAGCGCCTGCTCGACGCGGTCGGCCATGTCGGCCTTGCTCAGCTTCTCGTGGTGGCGGATGCCGTAGGCCACGTTCTCGAAGATGGTCATCGGGAACGGCACCGGCTTCTGGAACACCATGCCGACCTTGCTGCGCAGGCGATTCATCGGGTACTTCGGCGACAGGATGTTCTCGCCGTCCAGCAGCACCTCACCGCGCGCTTCCAGCTTCGGGTACAGCGCGTAGATGCGGTTGAAGATGCGCAGCAGGGTCGACTTGCCGCAGCCGGAAGGACCGATCAGCGCGGTCACGCGCTTCTCCGGGATTTCCAGGTTGATGCCCTTCAGGGCGTGGAACTTGTCGTAGTAGAAGTCCAGTCCGCGCGCGGCAAGCTTGACCGGAGCCGGGGTGTGCAGGCTCTCGTGCGAGGACGGCACGGCGATGCGCTGCATCGGCACGGCGTTGGAAAGGTCGTTCATGGCGTTATCCACGGAAAGGTCAGTCATGGGAGATACGGTTGCGCAGCAGGATGCCGCGGGCGGCAAGGCTGACCAGCAGCACGAAGACAGTCAGCACCAGGGCACCGGCCCAGGCCAGTACCTGCCAGGATTCATACGGGCTGCCGGCGAACTGGTTCATCACCACCGGCACCGAAGCCATCGGCTGGAAAATGTTGTTGTTCCAGTACTGGTTGCCGAAGGCGGTGAACAGCAGCGGAGCGGTCTCGCCGGAGATGCGGGCCAGCGCCAGCAGGATGCCGGTGATGATGCCGGCGGAGGCACTGCGGTACAGCACCTGCACGATCACCTTCCACTGCGGGATGCCCAGCGACAGGGCCGCTTCGCGCATCTGCGAGGGCACCAGGCGCAGCATCTCGTCGGTGGTGCGTACCACCACCGGCAGCACGATGAAGGCCAGCGACAGGGCGCCGGCGAACGCCGAGAAGTTGCCCCCGGTCTGCATCACGTACAGCGTGTAGACGAACAGGCCCAGCACGATGGACGGGGCCGACAGCAGGATGTCGTTGACGAAGCGGACCACGGTGCCGGCCTTGCGGGCGTTGCCATACTCGGCCAGCCAGGTACCGGCCAGCACGCCCAGCGGGGTGCCGATGCCGATGGCCAGTGCACACATCACGGCACTGCCGAAGAAGGCGTTGGCGAGGCCGCCGTCCTGCATCGGCGGCGGGGTCATCTTGGTGAACAGATCCCAGTTGATGCCGGCCAGGCCCTTGGCCGCCAGGGTGAACAGGATCCAGCCCAGGAAGAACAGGCCGAACAGGGCGGTGGCGCAGGACGCAGTGATCGCAACGACGTTGCCGATGCGGCGGCGCAGGTACAGCGAATCAGCGGTGGTGGACATCAGTTGCCCTCCTTGCGGGACAGGCGCATCAGCATCAGGCGGGCGATGGCCAGCACCACGAAAGTGACGATGAAGAGGACGAAGCCGAGCAGCAGCAGGGCCGAACGGTAGGTTTCAGTGGCTTCGCCGAAATCATTGGCGATCAGCGCGGCGATGGTGGTGCCCGGTTCCAGCAGCGACGGCGACAGGCGCACGCTGTTGCCGATCACGAAGGCCACCGCCATCGTTTCGCCCAGCGCGCGGCCCAGGCCGAGGAAGATGCCGCCGATGACCGCCGAGCGGGTGTAGGGCAGGACGATGTCCCAGCTCACTTCCCACTTGGTGGAGCCCAACGCATAGGCCGATTCCTTCAGGCGGGTGGGCACGGTCAGGAACACCTCGCGCATCACCGAGGAAATGAACGGAATGACCATGATGGCCAGCACGAAACCGGCGGTGAGCATGCCGATGCCCAGCGGCGGGCCCTGGAACATCGGGCCGATGACCGGCCATTCGCCCAGGGTCTCGTTGAGGAACGGGGTGACGTACTCGGTCATCACCGGCACCAGCACGAACAGGCCCCACATGCCGTAGATGATCGAGGGGATGCCGGCCAGCAGTTCGATGGCGGTACCGACCGGGCCACGCAGCCAGCGCGGCGCGACTTCGGTGAGGAAGAAGGCGATGCCGAAGCTGACCGGCACGGCGATGACCATCGCGATGACGGCGGTGACCAGGGTGCCGTAGATCGGGGCGAGGGCGCCGAACTTGTTTTCGACCGGATTCCAGTCGGCGGAGAAGAAGAAGCTCAGGCCCTGCATCTGCAGGGCATGGCGGCCGCCCCACAGCATCGACAGCGCGGCGCAGGCCAGGGCGATCAGGACGAAGATGACGGTGCCGACCAGCACCCATCGGAACAGTTTGTCGTTGCGGGCATCACGCGTGTCACGCGTGGACGGGGCGGCTACAGGCTGGGCGATGGCATTCATGGGGACGGCAGGGCCAGGAAGGGGCGGGGCGGCACGGCGTGGAACAGGCGGTGCCCGCGCGGGGCGGGCACCGTCGAGTCCATCACTTCAGGTCGGTCGCCCAGTAGGCCTCGATCTGCTTGACCAGTTCGGCCGGCAGCGGCACGTAGTGCAGCTCGTTGGCCTGGGCCTGGCCGTTCTCGAAGGCCCACTTGAAGAAGGCCAGGGTGTCCTGGTTGCGCTTGGCGTCCTTCGGCTGCTTCTGCATCAGCATGAAGTTGGTGGCGGTGATCGGCCACGCCTGCTCGCCCGGGGCGTTGGTGATGACCAGGTTGAAGTCCTTGGCGCTGGCCCAGTCGGCGCTGGCGGCCGCAGCGGCGAAGGTTTCCGCGCTCGGCTCGACCCAGTTGCCGGCGGCGTTCTGCATGGCGGTATACGGCATGCCGTTCTGCAGGGCATAGGCCAGTTCGACGTAGCCGATCGAGCCCTTGATCTGCTTCACGTAGGACGCAACGCCTTCATTGCCCTTGCCACCGACGCCGTCCGGCCACTGCACCGAGGTGCCTTCGCCGACCTTGCTCTTCCACTCCGGGCTGACCTTGGACAGGTAGTTGGAGAAGTTGAAGGTGGTGCCCGAACCGTCCGAACGGTGGACCAGGGTGATCTTGCCGTCCGGCAGCTTCACGCCCGGGTTGGCGGCGACGATCGCCGGGTCGTTCCAGGTCTTGACCTTGCCCAGGAAGATGTCGGCCAGCAGGGCGCCGCTCAGGCGCAGCTTGCCGGCTTCCAGGCCTTCGATGTTGACCACCGGCACCACGCCGCCGATGGCCGACGGGAACTGCGCCAGGCCGGCCTGGGCCAGCTCCTCGCTGCTCAGCGGCTTGTCGGAGGAACCGAAGTCGACGGTGCCGGCCTTGATCTGGGCGATGCCGCCGCCGGAGCCGATCGACTGGTAGTTGATCTTGGCGCCGGTGCTGGCGTTGTAGTCAGCCGACCACTTGGAGACCAGCGGGAAGATGAAGGACGCGCCCGCGCCGGACACTTCGGCGGTCACCTTGGCACCGGCAGCGGCGGGGGCAGCGGCAGCGTCGGCAGCCGGCTGCTGCGCGGCCTGCTTGTCGCCACCGCAGGCCGACAGGCCCAGGGCGATGGCCAGGGAAAGGGCGGCAAGGCCGGCCGAGTGCAGTTTCATGGTCACTCCATAGCGGGGAAGAGCCGACGTGGTCGGCGGATGCGGCTATGAAATGATGTTTTTGTTACAGCCGTATTACGACCATGACAGAGGTGTCGAGGATCACGTTCTGACAAGGCTTTCACAGGGCTGGCGCCGATCCGGCCGGGGCCCGGAAACCCCGGATCTGCGCACCGATATGACGGCGGCTTGGTCCTTGCAGCGTCAATGCGCGACAGCTCCTCGCCCACGGTAGGTGCGGACCGTTGGTCCGCACGCTCCAGAGCGCAGCCGAGCGTCGGCTCGGCTCTACAGGGGCAGGTGCATCCCCGAAAACAAGAAGAGCGCGAGATCTCGAGGATCTCGCGCCCGGGTGGGAGCGGCGGGGGAGAGAGGACCCGCCGCCCCCGTTCCTGCGGGGGAACGCGCTTACTTCAGGTTCTGCGACCAGTAGGTCTCGATCTGGCGGACCAGGCTGTCCGGCAGCGGCACGTAGTCCAGCTGGCGGGCCTGGGCGTCGCCGTTCTTGTAGACCCAGCGGAAGAACTCCTGGGTCGCCTTGCCATTGGCAGCATTCTTCGGCGTCTTCTGCACCAGGATGAAGTTGGTGGCGGTGATCGGCCAGGACTCGGCGCCCGGCGCATTGGTCATCACCAGGTAGAAGTCGCGGGCGTTGGCCCAGTCGGCGCTGGCAGCGGCGGCAGCGAACGAGGTGTCGCTCGGCTGCACGAACTTGCCGGCGGCATTCTTCATCGCCGTGTAGGAGAGCTTGTTCTGCAGCGCGTAGGACAGTTCGACATAGCCGATGCCGCCCTTGATCTGCTTCACGTAGGCGGCAACACCTTCGTTGCCCTTGCCGCCGATGCCGGCCGGCCACTGCACCGAGGTGCCTTCACCGACCGAGCTCTTCCACTCCGGGCTGACCTTGGACAGGTAGTTGACGAAGTTGAAGGTGGTACCCGAGCCGTCCGAACGATGCACGACGGTGACCTTGGCGTTCGGCAGAGTCACGCCCGGGTTCAGTGCGGCGATGGCCGGGTCGTTCCAGGTCTTGATCTTGCCCAGGAAGATGTTGGCCAGCACGGCGCCGTCCAGCTTCAGGGCGCCCGGGGCGATGCCGGCCACGTTGACCACCGGCACCACGCCACCGATCACCGACGGGAACTGCGCCAGGCCTGCAGCAGCCAGGTCTTCCGGCTTCAGCGGCGCGTCGGAAGAGCCGAAATCAACGGTCTTGGCCTTGATCTGGGCAATACCGCCGCCGGAACCGATGGACTGGTAGTTGACCTTGTTGCCGGTTGCGGCGCTGTAGTCGGCCGACCACTTGGACATGACCGGGTAGATGAACGATGCACCCGCGCCGGTGATGTCGGCGGCGTTGGCGGCGAACACGGACGATGCAGCCAGGATGGCGACAGCGGCGCGCGATTTGAAGGCGTGGATCACGGGGAGACTCCTGGGGTGGTGGTCGAAGGGCGGTTGCCCGACGTTTCGGTGCACATTCCATAACGGTTGCGTGACACGTCCGCGTCTGTCATATGACGCGGGCGTGACACGCGTCATGAGGGATGTCATGTCCGCTGTGCCGGCAGGGCGGCACGCGTACCGCTGCAACGACGAAGGCACGGCCGGGGCCGTGCCTTCGCGGTTCAATGCAGGTGGCTGGACTTACCAGAAGAACTGCGCGCGGGCTTCCAGGATGTTGGGATCGTCGTTGACGAAACCGCGCGCCGTGGAGCTGTACTTCTTGCTGTCGACCATCACGTAGTTGAGCATCAGCTTGAAGTTGGAACGCAGGTACCAGTTGGCGCCCACGGTCCAGATGTCCATCTTGCCACCCAGCACGCCATCGACGATCGGCGGGCGACCGGCGACCGGATTGGCGGCGAGGTTGCCGTCATTGAGGTCCATGTGGTCGTAGCGCACGCCCAGCTGCCACTGGCCGCCGGCCGGGTTGTTCGGCAGGCCGGTGCCCGGAGTGCCGCCCTTGTAGCTCCAGGTCTCGCCGGTGACGTTCCACACGCCGCTGATGTAGTAGCCGTCGCTGGTGTAGTTGTCGTGGTCGTAGCGCTTGGCCTTGCTGGTGTAGTACTCGGCCTGGGCCTTGAACGGGCCCTGGAAGTACATCGCTTCGGCACCGATGGTGCTGACGCGGTCGGTGTCGGTCAGGTTGCCGCTGTCGACCAGGCGGGCAGTGGCGAGGTCGGCATTCGGACGCGCGCGCACGCGCAGGGTGTCGGCGTCGGCGTCGTAGTTGACGTAGCTCAGACCGAAGTGCAGGACCTGGCCTTTTTCATTGATCGGGGCCCAGGTGCCACGCGCGCCGTAGCCGCTGCCGTGGGCCAGGTTGCGGGTCAGCTCGCGGCCGAAGGCGCTGGCGGTCACCGACCAGTTGTCCTGGCCGTAGCTGTACGCGCCGCCCAGGCGGCGGGCGATGGCATAGGTATTGGTGACCGCTGCCTTGGAAATGAAATCGTTGTTCTTGGTGCTGGACAGTTCTTCCAGGCTGTTGGGCTGCTTGAACTGGCCCAGCTGCAGGAAGTGGTTGGCGTTGCCCAGCAGCTTGTACTTCACGTTGGTGTCGAGGAACTTGTCGGCCTTGGCGTCATAGCCGACCACCCACTCCACGTTGCCCGGGCCCTTGCCCTTCAGCACCAGCTCGGCGCGACGCAGTTCGAATTCGCTGTTCTTGCCGTTGCCGGCGTCGCCACCGTTGAGGTCGACCACATCGTTGTGGAACCAGTTGCCGTCGGCCTGGACCAGGCCTTCGAAGGTGATTTCCGAACCGCCGATCACGTCGATGGCGACTTCGGCGTGTGCAGCCGGCACATACAGCGCAGCAGCCACGGCCACCGTCAGGAGTTGGTGATGCAGTTTCATGGAGAGGAGCCTTGCAGGCAGGTGGGAAGATGCGCGCAGGCTAGAAGGTAAAGATTGCGTAAATGTGACAGTTCACGCGCGGCAGACATCCGCCGCAGGCCCCGTCACGGCAGGGCCTGCCATTGAAACCGCTTGCGTATGACGCCCGGATTGCGACCCGGTTGCAGTAGATCCACGCCCTGCGTGGATGCTGCCGTCACTCGGCCGTGGTCTTTTCCTTGAACCGGCACAGGTCGGCGATCACGCAGCCCGGGCAATCCGGCTTGCGCGCCTTGCACACATAACGTCCGTGCAGGATCAGCCAGTGATGCGCGTCGAGCAGGAACTCGGCCGGAATCACCTTCACCAGCTTGTCTTCCACTTCGCGCACGTTCCGGCCCGGCGCCAGTCCTGTGCGGTTGGCGACGCGGAAGATATGCGTGTCCACCGCCATCACCGGCTCGCCGAACGCGGTGTTGAGCACCACGTTGGCGGTCTTGCGCCCGACACCCGGCAGCGCTTCCAGCGCTTCGCGATCGCGCGGCACTTCACCGCCATGCTTCTCCAGCAGGATCGCGCAGGTGGCGATCACGTTCTTTGCCTTGGCGTTGAACAGCCCGATGGTGGCGATGTACTGCTTCAAGCCATCCTCGCCGAGCGCAAGGATCTTCGCCGGCGTGTTGGCGACCGGGAACAATCGGCGCGTGGCCTTGTTGACGCCGACGTCGGTGGCCTGCGCCGACAAGGCCACCGCTACCAGCAGCTCGAACGGCGAGCTGTACTCCAGTTCGGTCTTCGGGTGCGGGTTGAGTTCGCGCAGGCGGGTGAACATCTCCACCACGTCGGCGCGTGGCATCGTGCCGCCACGCCGCGCCGGGGCGCGTGCGGTCTTCTTCGTGGTGGCCATTACTGTTCCTTGCCGCGGGCGCGGGCCTTGGCCCGGGCCAGAATCGCGGCTGCCGCAGCGGGCAGGGCGGGCTTCACGTCCGGGGCGGGTGCCGGGGTGCGGCGTGCATCGCGCTCGGCCTCGCGGCGGGCCAGGCGCACCGCACGGGCGCGGTGGCGTTCGCGTGCAGCCCAGGCCGCGCGCAGTTGCTGCTGGGCCTGGCACAGGCGTTGCGGAAGGTCGGGGTGGTCGGGCAGCAACCGGTCGTCGCCGGCACGGACGACGTAGTCCATCAGCCCGGCCTGCAGGGCGCCATCGAGATCGTCTGCCTGGACCCGGGCGAACAACTGCGCGGGGTTGGGTCGGGATGCCATGGCGTCAGCGGTTCTGGAAGGCCGGCGCGCGGCGTTGCAGGAAGGCGCTGGTGCCTTCGCGCATGTCCTCGGTGGCGAACAGCAGGCCGAACTGCGCACTTTCGTACTCCAGCCCGGCTTCCAGGCTGCATTCGCCGCCCACGTGCACCGCGTCGAGCAGGCCACGCAGGGCCAGCGGCGCCGAGCGCGCCAGCTGGCGGGCGACGTCCTGCACGCGGTTGTCCAGCGCGTCGGCCTGCACGACTTCGTTGACGATGCCCAGTTCCAGCGCACGCGCGGCGTTGATCGGCGCTCCCAGCAGGCACAGCTCCAGGGTAGCGGCGCGGCCGCACAGGCGCAGCAGGCGCTGGCTGCCGCCGAAGCCGGGGATCAGGCCGAGGTTGATTTCCGGTTGGCCGACCTTGGCGGTATCTGCGGCGATGCGCAGGTGGCAGGCCATCGCCAGTTCCAGGCCACCGCCCAGTGCGAAACCATTCACGCGTGCGATGACCGGCTTGGGCATGCGCTCGATCTGGCGCGTCAGGGCCTGGCCCAGCAGCGAGAAATCACGTCCCTGAACGGCGCTGAGAGTGTTCATTTCCGCGATGTCGGCACCGGCCACGAACGCCTTGGGGCCCGCCCCGGTCAATACCACGACGCGCACCTCCGGATCGGCGGCGGCGTCCCTGAAGGCATCGGCCAGGGCCTGCAGGGTCGCGGCGTTGAGGGCATTGAGCTTGTCCGGGCGCTGGACGGTCACGGTGCGGATGGCGCCGTCGTCAGCGACAGCGATCAGGGCATCGGCCACGGGGAAACTCCTGAAACGTTAAAAAAAAGTGATATTGAACTCTGCAAACGCAGACGGGTCATAGCCTGCATCGTTAGTAGCGGTTACACGTTGCGCCCGTTATCCTAACCCGTCGCCTCAGGGCGGCGCAGAACGTCCCTGAGTTACCACCCCTGGAGAACTGTTTGATGAAGTTGCGTTCTATCGCGGTCGCCGTCGCGGCCCTGGCCCTGACGGGCAATGCCTTCGCCCAGGACGTCTCGTCCGAAAAGGGCAAGCTGAGCTACTACTTCGGTTACGACTACGGCAACAACCTGGCGGAGCTGACCGGTCGTGGTGAGCAGCTGGACATCAACTCGGTGGTGAAGGGCCTGCAGGATGCCTACGCCAAGAAGCAGCCGGCGATCACCGCCGAGCAGCTGAAGCCGGCCGTTGAAGCGTTCCAGAAGCGCGAGCAGGGCCGTGCCCAGGCCGCCAAGGCCGAGTACGAAAAGGCGGCTGCCGAAAACAAGACCAAGAGCGACCAGTTCATCGCGGCGAACAAGGCCAAGGCCGGCGTGCAGTCCCTGCCGAGCGGCGTCCAGTACCGCGTGATCGAGGCCGGCAAGGGCGCCAAGCCGACCCAGGCCAGCACCGTGCAGCTGGAAGTGGCCGGTCCGTTCCCGTACGGCCAGCGCCCGACCGAAGCCCGCCCGGCCCAGCAGATCCCGTCGATCAAGGTCAGCGAAGTCGAAATGAAGGCCATGCGCGAGACCCTGCTGCAGATGCCGGCAGGCTCGAAGTGGGAAGTCACCCTGCCGCCGGACCAGGCCTACGGTGCCGATCCGCGCACCCCGTTCCCGCCGAACGTGGCTGTGCAGTTCGAGATCAAGCTGGTCAGCGTCAAGTAAATCGAAGCAGCAAACCAAACGCGCCGGTGACCCCACCGGCGCGTTTTTGTTTGCGCAGTGCGCGACCTGTAGCGCTGCGCCATGGGCGTCGTATCGTCCCGCGCAAATTCAGCCCGATCGCGCTACTGTTGGCGGGTGCAAACAATGGAAGAAACGGCGCGTGTTGTCGCAAGTCCCTGCATCGGAGTGTGCACGCTGGATCCGCACCGGCAATGCACCGGCTGCGGGCGGCATATCGATGAGATCGCGCGGTGGTCGTCGATGAGCAACGAGGAACGCAGCCGCATCCTGCATCGCGTGCAGCCCCTGCGCGAACAACTGCAGCAATCGCTGCGTGGCTCGCTGGCCGACCACGAGCGACTGATGCGCGCGCTGCACCCCTTGGCCCGACCACCTGCGGGCGACGGCTGGAACCGCAGTGAGCTGTCCGACCTGCTGCCGCCCGGGCCTCCGGTGGAGGCTGCGGTGCTGGCCGGCATCGTGCCGCGCGCCAACGGCGCACAGGTGATCCTCACCCGTCGCACCGAAACACTGCGCACCCATGGTGGCCAGGTCGGATTCCCCGGTGGCCGCACCGAACCCGATGACCGCGACGCGCTGGCGGCCGCGCTGCGCGAGAGCCAGGAAGAAATCGCATTGGCGCCCGGCCAGGTGCAGGCGCTGGGCTATCTCGATCCCTTCGTGACGATCACCGGCTACCGGGTCACGCCGGTGGTGGCGGTGGTCGATCCGGAGTTCGTGCCGGTGCCGCAGCCCAGTGAAGTGGCCGAGGTATTCGAGGTGCCACTGGATTACCTGATGGCGCCCGACAGCCTGCGCCAGGTCGAAATCAATCATCGCGGCCGGGTTCGCCACGTCCTTGAGTATGGCTGGCCGGGCCAGCGCATCTGGGGCGCGACCGCCGCCATTCTCTACAACCTGCGTCGCCGCCTGGAGCAAGTGCAATGAAGCCGATCGATCCGCCGTGGACCACCCTGGTCGATGTCGCCACCCTTGCCGCTGCGCTGGGCGACGGCGTGCGGGTGGTCGACGCGCGCGCCACCGCCAGCACCGCCGTGCGCGTGGTCGATGCGCGTGCTTCGCTGGCCGACCCGCAGGCTGCGGGCGGCCAGTACCTGGCAGGGCATATCCCGACTGCGGTGCATGCCGATCTCAACCGTGATCTGTCCGATCTCAGCCGCGTCGGCCATGGTCGCCATCCATTGCCGGACAGCGATGCCTTTGCTGCGAAGCTGGGGCAGTGGGGCATCGGCCCCGACACCCAGGTCGTGGTCTACGATGGCAGCGACGGCAGCATGGCCGCCTCGCGCCTGTGGTGGCTGCTGCGCCTGATCGGTCACACCCGGGTGGCCGTACTCGACGGCGGCATCGCCGCGTGGCAGGCCGCCGGCCACGCGTTGGAAAGCGGCCAGGCTGGGGTGAACGCGCTGCCTGATTACCCCGGCCGTTTCGACACCACCCAGATCGCCAACGCCGATGAAATCACCGCGCGGCTGAAGCATGCACCGGGCTGGCTGGTGGACGCGCGCGCGGGTGAACGCTTCCGTGGTGAAGTGGAGCCGCTGGACCCGGTGGCCGGGCATGTGCCGGGCGCGGTCAACCGCCCGTTCGCATTGAACGTGCTCGACGGCCGCCTGCGCGACGCACAGGAGCTGCGCGCCGAACTGCAGGGCGTGATCGGCAACCGCGATCCGCAGCAGGTGGTGCTGATGTGCGGTTCCGGCGTGACCGCCTGCCACCTGCTGCTGGCGATGGAAACGGCCGGCCTGAGCGGCGCACGCATCTATGCCGATTCCTGGAGTGGTTGGGTGAGCGACAGCAGCCGCCCGGTGGCGACCGGCGCCTGAGCCGCGCGGGGGCGGATCCGTTTTCCAACGGAAAACGGCTCTGACCCCATCAACCGAAAATCGGGGTCAGAGCCCGTTGCGCAGCAACGGGAGCCGACCCCGTGTCGATTCGAGGGATCGCGGAGATCTGTCGAAGGCGGGGTGGGTCCGGTTGCGGGGGTGTCCGCGGCATGGATGCCGCGGACAAGCCGCCATGGATGGCTTTACGGCGTCCCCCGCAATCGGATCCACCCCGCCATCCCTCGAAATGCCAGCTCTTGACGTTGACGTTGCCTCTGCAGGTGCAGGGCGCAGCCCTGCTGCTTACTCCAACCCCTGCAGCGGCACCTTCGCCAGCACCCGCGCCCACGGGAACAAGGGCCCCGGATCGCGCTTGCGTGCCACCCTCAGCGTCGGATCATCGCTGGCCGGCATTTGCTCCAGATCCAGCTGGTCGTGCCCGGCAATCCGCCGCAGCGACGGATAGCGCGCCACCAGCGCCAGCAGCAGCCGCTCCAGCGCTTCCAGCTGTGGCTCGGTGTAGGCCTCGTCCATCGCCTGGTGGCGGCTGTCGAACCAGTCCGGATAGCGCCCGCGGTTGACCAGCTCGATGCCCAGCGTATGCGCGTTCATGCCGCGCACGTGATGGGCCACGCGTTCCGGCGCCACGTACTGCACCACGCTGCCATCGCGGTCGATGTAGAAGTGCCCGCTGTTGCCGGCGCCGCTGTCGTACAGCACGCGCTCGCCGTACTCGCGGGCCATCGCCAGATCGGGCAGCTCGGTGCAGTGGATCACCACCATTTCCAGCGAGGCGGGATCCCGCAGCGGCAGTCGGTCGTGATAGGGCAGGGGCTGCAGCTGCAGGCCGGGCAGGAGCGGGTTGGGCATCCGGCGATGCTAGCATTGCGGCATGAACCTGCCTTCCCTTTCCTCGCCGGCCCGCGCCCACGGAGCACGCGCATGAGCCGCGGCCACTGCATCCTCTCCCATGGTTTCGAGAGCGGCCCGGAGGCGACCAAGGTCACCGCGCTGGCCGAGGTGGCGCAACGCCTGGGCTGGACCCACGAGCGCCCCGACTACACCGACCTGGACGCGATGAGCGAGGTCAGCCGGGTGGGCGACGTGCCGACCCGCCTGCGCCGTCTGGTTGAACGCGCCGCCATCGCGGCCCGTCAGGGGCCGGTGGTGCTGGCCGGCTCCAGCCTGGGCGCCTACATCTCCGCCATCGCCTCGCTGCAGGTGCCGGTAGCTGGCCTGTTCCTGATGGTGCCACCGACCACCATGGGCCCGATGCCGGCGCTGGACGCCGCTGCGGTGCCGACCACGGTGGTGCAGGCCTGGCATGACGATGTGGTACCGGCTGCCGGCGTGATTGCCTGGGCGCAGGCGCGTTCGGCGCAGTTGCTGCTGGTTGACGACGGTCACCGCCTGGAGCGCCACGTGGAGGCCTCCGCGCAGGCCTTCGAGCGCCTGCTGCGGCAACTGTGAAGCCAGGGCGCACGGCGCGCCCGCCCGCATTGACTACAATGGCAGCCCCGCCGCCCCCGGCGCGGGCCTGCCGGCCGTGCCTACGGCCCTCCTTTCCGACCGGCCCGGCCCCTGTGCCGCGCCCGACCACCTGCGAACCGATCCCGTGAAATTCTTCGTCTCCTGCGCCAAGGGCCTGGAATACCTGCTTGCCGATGAACTGTCGGCCCTGGGCCTTGGCAAGGCCACCGCCACCATTGCCGGCGTCAACGCCGATGGCGAACTGGCGCAGGCGCTGCGGATCGTGATGTGGTCGCGCCTGGCCAGCCGGGTGCTGTGGCCGATCGACGAGTTCGACTGCCCGGACGAGCAGGCCCTGTATGACGGCGTGCGTGCACTGCCGTGGCACGAGCACATCTCGCCGGAGATGACCCTGGCGGTGGATGCGCACGTGTCCGGCGACAAGATCACCCATGCACGCTTTGCCGCGCAGCGGATCAAGGATGCGATCGTCGACCGCATGCGCGACGAAGGCCTGGAGCGGCCCTCGGTCAATACCGATCTGCCCGACGTGCGCGTCAACCTCTCGCTGCGCAAGGGCCGCGCCTCGCTGTCGATCGACCTCGGCGGTGGCCCGCTGCATCGCCGTGGCTGGCGCGGTGCCGCCCACGAGGCGCCGCTGAAGGAAAACCTGGCCGCCGCGCTGCTGCTGCGCGCGCAATGGCCGCGCCTGCATGCCGCGGGCGGTGGCCTGCTGGATCCGATGTGTGGCAGCGGCACGCTGCTGATCGAAGGCGCGCTGATGGCCGCCGACGTTGCTCCAGGCCTGATGCGGCATGGCAGCCTGCCGCCGAGCCGTTGGCTGGGCTTCGACAAGGCGGCCTGGAAGTCCATCCAGAGCGAAGCACGTGAGCGCGAAGCGGCCGGCCTGGCCGCGTTGAAGCCGGTCATCCACGGCAGCGACATCGACCCGGCTGCGATCCAGGCGGCCCGCGAGAATGCCGAGGTCGCCGGCGTCGCCCACGCGATCCGTTTCACCCGCGCCGATGTCGCCGACCTGGCCGCGCCGGAACAGGAGATCGGTGCGGTGGTCTGCAACCCGCCGTACGACGAGCGCCTGGCCGCCGATCCGGCGTTGTATCGTGCACTGGGCAATGCCTTGCAGAAGGCGGTGCCGCAGTGGCGCGCCAGCCTGCTGTGTGGCAATGACGAACTGGCCTTTGCCACCGGCCTGCGCGCCAGCAAGAAGTACCAGATGTTCAACGGTGCGCTGGAATGCGCGCTGATCGTCTGCGATCCGATCGCTGTGCCAGGCCGTGATCCGGCACAGCCCCGCGAGCTGAGCGAAGGCGCGCAGATGGTGGCCAACCGCCTGCGCAAGAACCTGAAGAAGTTCAAGAGCTGGCGTGCCCGCGAGGACATCACCTGCTTCCGCGCCTACGACGCCGACCTGCCGGAGTACGCGGCGGCCATCGACGTCTACGAGGAAGAGGGTGGCAGGCGGCGTACCTTCCTGCATGTGCAGGAATATGCGGCACCGGCGGCGATTCCCGAGAACGACGTGCGCCGCCGCCGCAATGAGCTGCTGGCCGCCGCGCGCGAAGTATTCGGCGTGCCGCCGGAGCAGGTGTCGATGAAATCGCGCGAGCGCGGCAAGGGCGGCAGCAAGTACGGCCGCTTCGAGCAGCGCGACGAGTTCATCGTGGTGCGAGAGAACAACGCGCTGCTGCAGGTGAACCTGTTCGACTACCTCGATACCGGCCTGTTCCTTGACCACCGCCCGCTGCGCCGGATGATGGCCGAGCAGGTGCGTGGCAAGCGTTTCCTGAACCTGTTCTGCTACACCGGCGTGGCCAGCGTGCAGGCCGCCGTGGCGGGTGCCGCCAGCACGACCAGCGTCGACCTGTCGGCTACCTACCTGCAATGGTGCTACGACAACCTGGCGTTGAACGGACAGGGGGGCAACCAGCACCTGCTGGTCCAGGCCGACGCGATGGCCTGGCTGGAAGGCGACCGTGGCCAGTACGACGTGATCTTCTGTGACCCGCCGACTTTCTCCAACTCCGCACGCGCCGATGACTTCGACGTGCAGCGCGAACAACTGAAGCTGCTGCGTGCGGCGGTGGCGCGGCTGGCACCGGGTGGCGTGCTGTACTTCTCCAACAACTTCCGCCGCTTCAAGCTGGAAGAGAACGCCATCGCCGAGTTCGCCCAGTGCCGCGAGATCACCGCACGCACGATTGGTCCGGATTTCGAGCGCAACGCGCGCATCCACCGCGCGTGGGAACTGAAGCGGTTGGGGTAAGCCCGGTAGTGCCGGCCGCTGGCCGGCATTACCGCATCTGGTCCGTAGATCCACGCCATGCGTGGATCGGCCTAAAGCACCAACAATCGCCCCGGCGCATGGGCCAGGGGCCAATGGCCCTGTTCGTACAGCGCAAGCACAGGCTCCCAGTGTGCCGGCAGGCCGAGATGCATCTCCAGCAGGCGTTGCCGGAAGGCGAACATCGCCCCATCGCGCGCCACCAGCTGCAGGTCATGTGCACCACAGCGCAGTGCCGGCAGATCCAGTGCCGAAAGCGCGCGCATCAACGTGCGGTTGAGTTCGCGTCGGGCGTCGGCGAGTTCGGCGGGATGGGGCAGGGCGCCGTGAAACGGATCCGAATCGCCCAGTGTCGTGGGCATCCATTCGAAACCATCGGTATCGATGGTCCGCAGTGCTTCGGCCAGCGACCGAACGGCGACGACGCCGGCCGCTATGGGCAGTGTTTCACCCAACCGGGAAAAAAAGCCGATTCCAGACATCCGCTGCAGCATGCTATCCATACGGGCATTGTAGATCCACGCCATGCGAGGATGCCGCTGTCCCCGTCCTGCGGCTACAGCAATTCCAGCACCAACCCCAGCACCGGCAGCGCGATCGCCAGCGGCGCAATCCATGTTGGACGATACGGATACAACCCGAACGACAGCGTCACGCCGGCCAGGGTCATTGCCCCCAGCCACAGCACCGGGCCCATCGCCCAGCCTTGGTCGGCCACGCACAGTGCGAACGCAGCCGCCAGCAGCGCCCAGCCCAGCACCCGCCACTGCATCCGCCGTGCGGGTGCGGCCGCGGCCTTGCCATGCAGGTCGTGCTGGTGCTTTTCCATCGACAGCGACAGCGCGGTGAACGCAGAGAACGACAGCGCCAGTGCCAGCAGCATCATGCGCTGGCCTCCGCTTCGGCCGCTTCTGCAGTGTTCACCGATGCCTTCGGCGCAGCCGCAGCGGCCGCACGTTTCTTCTTCTCGGCCGCACTCAGCGGTGGCGTCCAGCGCTGCATGCGCCAGCCGCACAGCGCCAGCATCGCGCCGAACGCGATCATCGAAAGATCGACGCCGGCCAGTACCCAGTCGCCGCTGCGCAGTGTGATGCCCAGATGCGCGTGCGTGGTCAGCGCATTGACCACCGGCACCAGTGCGAACGCGGCCGCACCCAGGTACAGCTGCCACGCCCACATCATCCGCTTCGGCCAGATGAAGGCGGCCAGCAGCGCGCCGCCCCAAGCGTAGAAGAACACGTTGGCCTCGGCACTGGAGCGCTCGGCGATCTGCAGCGGCAGCAGGCGGTTGCCCCAGAAGTACGCCGCGAAGGCGATCGGCAGGCCGGCCACGGTGCCGATATTCAGCGCATCGACCAGGCGCAGGCCGAATCCGGTACGCCCGTTCCTGGCATGCCTGGGACGCTCCTTCACCGCCCACAGCACCACGCCGCTGGCGACCATCAGGCAGCCGACCAGGCCGGACAGGAAGAACAGTGCGCGCAGGCCCCAGTCGGCGAAGCGCGCCAGGTGCAGGCCATACAGCACGCCACGGGTGGCGGTGGCGCCGCCGGACGGCGGCGTCTCTTCCAGCAGCGCACCGTTGACCATGTTGTAGCGCAGCGCCGGGGTGTTGGTGGACAAACGCCTGCCGTCGCGTTGGCGGATGTCGATCACCGCATTGGCAGCGCCCGGGTTGGACACGGTGAAGCCGGCCACTTCCACGCCGTGCCAGTGTGCACGCGCGCTGTCCAGCAGCTGTGCGATCGGCAGCGGCGTGGCGC
The DNA here is from genome assembly GCF_057179845.1 of Stenotrophomonas maltophilia group sp. SKK55. Taxonomy (NCBI): domain Bacteria; kingdom Pseudomonadati; phylum Pseudomonadota; class Gammaproteobacteria; order Lysobacterales; family Lysobacteraceae; genus Stenotrophomonas; species Stenotrophomonas maltophilia group sp. SKK55. The sequence continues at coordinate 527,092 of NZ_JBXUHP010000018.1, read as the reverse complement.
GGCCTTGTGCCGGCGCGGTCACCTCTGGCATGCCGCCGAAGGCTTCGCTGAAGAACTTGTCCTCGTCCTGCGGGTAGGCGACTTTCACCCCCCACGGCAGGTACATGATCATCAGAGTGACGATGCCGGTGTAGGTGATCATCGCGTGGTACGGCAGGGCCATCACCGCGCTGACGTTGTGGAAATCCAGCCAGGACCGCAGGCCCTTGTCCTTGCGGAAGGTGAAGAAGTCCTTGAAGATTTTCTTGTGGGTGATGACGCCGGTGATGATCGCCACCAGCATGAACATCGCGCAGAACCCGACCAGGTAGCGCGCCCAGTACACCGGGATGTAGTGCAGGTCGAAGTGCAGGCGGTAGAAGAAGTCGCCGCCACGGGTCTCGCGCGCCTTCAATGCCTGGCCGGTGTTCGGGTCGAGCGTGGCGTCGCCGAAGCCACCGCGACGGCCACGACTGGGGTCGGCCAGTTCCGGTGGCAGCCGCCAGAACAGCTGCATGGCCGGGTTGCGCGGCTGCGGCAGGGTGACGAACCAGTTCTCGGCGTGGCTCGCATTGGCCTGCAGGTAGTCCACCGCGCGCTGCGCGGCCACGTCGATGCTGACGTTGCTGGACGGCAGCTCCGGGCGCATCCAGCGACTGATTTCCTCGCGGTAGTAGCTGGCCGTGCCGGCCATGAAGATCAGCAGCAGCAACCAGCCGACCAGCAGGCCCGTCCAGGTATGCAGCCAGGCCATCGACTGGCGGAATCCGTTCTTCATGCCCAGGCTCCCAACAGGCGTGCGACCGCCGCCATCAGCAAGGCGGGGGCGAGGATGCCGACCCAGGCCCGCAGCGCGCTGCGGGTGGCGAAGGCCCACAGCGCGGCGCAGGCAGCCACCAGAATGGCCAGCAGCATGCCGGTCAGCACGGTCTGGCCGCGCGCGCCGGGCAACGCCACCGCGCAGAACACGCTGGTCATCGAGGCCAGCGCATAGCCGCCGAAAATCGCGGCCAAAGCGCGTGACAGCACGCCCCAGCGCGGGTTGGAGAACAAGGTGCGGGGGCTGGCGGGGGTGGGCGAGCGGTCCACGGCGTTCCTGAGGTAGGAGAAGGGATGGAACGCGTCCGCGGCCCCCTTGCGCCCTGCGCATGTCGCCCAGCGTGTCCCATCGACAAAGCACTGCCCGCGCAGACGGGCAGCCCAGAAGTCGGGGCAGTACACGGGCGATGGGCACGTCTTCGTGCCCGTTTGGCTAAGCGTACAACCGATCAGTAAATGATATGTATTCGCATTTTATGAATCAAGCGTGCTGATCGTGGGCGTTGGCCGGGGCTAGAACCTGAACACCACGGTTGCCGCATGCAGCAGCAGGCCGATCAACCCGCCCACCAGGGTGCCGTTGAAGCGGATGAACTGCAGGTCGCGACCCACGCTCAGTTCCAGTTGCTCGACCAGGTGCCGCTCGTCCCAGCCCTTCACGGTCTGCGCGATATGCGTGGTCACGCCCTCGCGCAGGCGGCCGGTCAGGCGCTGCGCACCTTCCAGCAGGTGCTGGTTGAGGGCCTCGCGCAGGGCCGGGTCGGCCTGCAGGCTGCTGCCCAGCGACGCCAGGCTGCGCTGCAGGTGGCCGACCAGTGCCGAGTCCTCGCGTTGCAGGTCGGCGCGCAGGCTGGCATGGATGCGCGCCCACAGCCCCTGCACGTAGTCCTGCAGGGCGGGGTGGTCGATCATGTCCTGCTTGAGCTGTTCGATGCGCTCGGCCAGCGCCGGGTCTTCGCGCAGGCGCTGCACGTAGTTCTGCAGCCAGGTCTCATAGTCCTGGCGCAGCGGATGCTGCGGCTCGGCCAGCACCTGTTGCAGTTCTTCCAGTACCGCCCGCGCCAGGCGCTCGGCCAGGCTGTCGCCGATCTCGTCGATCGGCTTGACCCAGTTCACCGTGCTCGACAGCGTCGGCCATTCGCGCTGGATGTAGCGCACGATCAGCTGCGAGGCGCGTTCCTTCACCTCCGGCTGCTCCAGCCAGCGCCCCAGCCGCTGCAGGCCCTCGTCCAGCACGCGCTGGTGGCGTCCATCGGCGGTCAGCAGGGCCAGCAGTTCACCGGCGGTGGCAGCGGCATTCCACTGCCGCAGCTGCTGCACCACGAAGGCGTGCAGTTGCCGGCGTACCGCGGTTTCGTCGAAGAAATCCAGTGCCTGCAGCGCCCAGCTGCGGGCCATGTCGGCCAGCATCCGCGAGCGTGCCGGGTCGGCCAGCCAGCTGCCGAGACGGCTGGCCGGATCGAACACCTGCAGCTTGGCCAGCAGCACACCTGGCTCCAGGAACTGGTCGCGCACGAACAGCGCCAGGCTGTCGCCGATGCGCTCCTTGCTGCGCGGGATGATCGCGGTGTGCGGAATCGGCAGGCCCATTGGCCGCCGGAACAGCGCAACGACTGCGAACCAGTCGGCCAGCGCGCCGACCGCAGCGGCCTCGCAGAAGGCCGAAACCCAGGCCCAGATGCCGCGTTCGCCGTGCCAATGGCTGACCGCGAATCCGGCCAGCATCAACAGCAGCAGGCCCAGTGCGAGGGCTTTCAGGCGCCGCAGCTGGGCGCGGCGCGGATCGTGGGCAGGCGTCATTGCACGAGTCTAACCGCAGCCCGGTGATGCCTGCCTGTAGAGCCGAGCCCATGCTCGGCTGCCTTGCGTGCGGCAAACCGCAGCCGGGCATGGGCCCGGCTCTACATGAGAGGTTCGCGCCTTTTTAAAGCGCTTCCAGTTGCTTGCGCAGCGCGGCCAGCTGGGCGCGCAGGGTGTCGTTCTCGCGGGTCAACGCGACCACGCGGCGGCGCAGGGCCGGGGCATCCTCGCCCAGCTGTTCCAGCGCCAACAGCACTTCGGCGTCGCGGCTGGCGATCTCGTCCTCGCTGGGCTCCTCGAAGTCCATCTCGGCCGCGTCCGGCTTCGGCGCGCGCGGCTTGCGTTTGGATTCGCGCACGCGCTTGGCCGCCTGCTTCAGCTCGTCCTTGCCACCGGCGGCGGCGGCGCGCTGCTCCTCTTCGGGCAGGTCGGCCACGGCTGCAGCGGCGCTGATCGAGATCACGCCGGCCTTCACTGCCTCCACCACTTCGGGGGCAGCCTGGGCGTGGATGCGCTCGATCATGCCGACCTGGCTGGTACTCAGCTTGGCTTCGCGGGCCAGCTCGGCGCGGCTGAGCTTCGGTGCCGGCTCCCACGGCGGGCTGTCTTCGCCCGCCTCATCGGCAATCTCGGCGGTACCGTCGCTCTCGCGCTGCAGCTGCGCCTGCTCGACCTGCTTGCGGGCGGCCAGGATGTCGCGCTTGCGCAGCGCCAGCACGCCGCGCTGGAAATCGGACACGCTGCGACGGCCCAGATGCTGTTCGATCATCCACAGGTGCACGTCTTCCATGCTCTGGAAGCGCGTGTTCTGCACGGTGTTGAAGGGCAGGCCATGCTTCTGGCAGATGCCGAAACGGTTGTGACCATCGACCAGCACATTACCCCACAGCACCAGCGCATCGCGGCAGCCTTCGGCCAGGATGCTGCGCTCCAGCGCGTCATGTTCGTCCGCAGTCAGCGGGTCGATGTAGGCCTTGAGTTCTTCTTTGACGACGATATCCATGGGCACGGCAGCGAGCAGGAGCGGAACCGCCCATTGTACCCGCTCGCCACCACCGGCCCGGGCTCAGGCGGTGGCCCCGATCATCTCGCCCAGGGTGCCGGTGATCTGGTCGATCTGTGCCTTGTCCACGATCAGCGGCGGCGACAGCGCGATGATGTCACCGGTACAGCGCACCAGCAGCCGGCCGTCGTGGAAGCAGCGCCGGAACACCTCGTAGCCGCGGCTGCCAGGTGCATCGCGGCGCGGCGCCAGCTCGACCGCACCGACCAGGCCGAAGTTGCGGATGTCGATCACGTTGGGCAGGCCCTGCAGCGCGTGCAGCCGTTCCTGCCAGTACTCGCCCAGTTCGATGGCGCGCTCGAACAGGCGCTCCTCGGCGTAGACGTCCAGTGTTGCCAGCGCTGCGGCGCAGGCCAGCGGGTGCCCCGAGTAGGTATAGCCGTGGAACAGCTCGATGGCCTGCGGCGGGGCCTGCATCAGCGTGGCATGCACGGCGTCGCTGGCCAGCACGCCGCCCAGCGGCACCGCGCCGTTGCTGACCGCCTTGGCAAAGGTCAGCAGGTCCGGGGTGACCCCGAAGCGCTGTGCGGCGAAGGGCATGCCGACCCGGCCGAAACCGGTGATGACCTCATCGAACACCAGCAGGATGCCGTGGTGGTCGCACAATTCGCGCAGGCGCTGCAGGTATCCGGGCGCGGGCAGGATCACCCCGGCGGAGCCGGCGATGGGCTCGACGAAGACGGCGGCAATCGTCGAGGCGTCATGCAGCGCGATCAGCCGTTCCAGGTCGTCGGCCAGCTCCGCGCCCTGGCGCGGCAGGCCCTTGCTGAACGCGTTGCGCTGCAGGTCCAGGGTGTGGCGCAGATAGTCCACGCCCCCCAGCTGCAGGCCGAACGCCCTGCGGTTGTTGGGCAGACCGCCCAGTGCCATGCCACCGAAACCGACGCCGTGATACGCCTTCTCGCGGCTGATGAAGCGCGTGCGCTGGCCCTCGCCACGCTGGCGGTGGTAAGCCAGCACGATCTTCATCGCGGTATCCACCGCCTCCGAGCCGGAGCTGGTGAAGAACACATGGTTGAGCAGGGCCGGAGCCAGTGCGGCCAGCCGCTGTGCCAGCGCGAAGGCCGGCGGCGAGCCCATCTGGAAAGCGGGCGAGTAGTCGAGCGTGCGTGCCTGCCCGGCGATGGCCTCGACGATGCGCGGTCGCGCGTGGCCGGCGTTGCAGCACCACAGGCCGGCGGTGCCGTCAAGGATCTGTCGGCCATCGATGTCTTCGTAGTGCATGCCTTCGGCGCGGACCAGCATGCGTGGTGCCGCCTTGTACTGGCGATTGGCGGTGAATGGCATCCAGTAAGCGTCCAGTGACTCGGGGCGCTGTGTGGCCAGGTCGTGCAGGTCGCTCGCGGAACGCTTCATGCCAGCTCCATCGGGTCCGATGCGATGAATGTAGCGCAGCCACGTCACGGCGGAGTCGCGGTGACCCCGGTATAACCAAGGTTCGTTGAATGCTGGAGCTTCCCATGGCCGATTTTCCCGACCGCAGCCATTGGCAGGTGCTGGCCCTCCAGCTGTCGATGCCAGGCCAGGCCTTCATCGATGGCCGCTATGTCGATGCAGCCAGCGGCGCCCGTTTCGACTGCGTCAGCCCGATCGACGGTCGCGTACTGGCGGAGGTCGCCGACTGCGACGCGCAGGACGTGGAGCGCGCGGTAATGGCCGCGCGGCGCAGCTTCGAGGCGGGGCACTGGTCGCAGGCAAGCCCGTCCCATCGCAAACGCGTGCTGCTGGCCTTGGCGGCGTTGGTGGAAAAGCACGCCGACGAGCTGGCCCTGCTGGAAACCCTGGACATGGGCAAGCCGGTGCGTGATGCGCGCCGCATCGACCTGCCAGGCGCGGTGCGCTGCCTGCGCTGGACCGCCGAGGCCGTCGACAAGCTGTACGGCGAGATCGCGCCGACCGGCCCGCACGAACTGGGACTGGTCACGCGCGAGGCCGCCGGGGTCGTGGCCGCGATCGTTCCGTGGAACTTTCCGCTGCTGATGGCTTGCTGGAAGATCGCGCCTGCATTGGCCATGGGCAACTCGGTGGTGCTCAAGCCGTCCGAGCGGTCACCGCTGAGTGCGCTGCGGCTGGCCGCACTTGCGGCCGAGGCGGGCCTGCCAGAGGGCGTGCTGAACGTGCTGCCGGGGTACGGTGCGCGCGTCGGTGAGCCGTTGGCCCTGCACATGGATGTGGACGTGCTCGCCTTCACCGGCTCCACCGCCACGGGCGCGAAGCTGCTGCAGTGTTCAGGGCGATCCAACCTCAAGCGGGTCTGGCTGGAGTGTGGCGGCAAGAGCCCGCATGTGGTGTTCGCCGACGCCCCTGATCTGGACGCCGCCGCGAAGGCGGTGGCACAGGGTATCTTCTTCAACCAGGGCGAGGTCTGTACCGCAGGTTCGCGGCTTCTGGTACAGCGTTCGATCCGCGAGGATTTCGTGCATCAGGTGGTTGCCTATGGCCAGCACATGCACCCCCGCCATCCATTGGACCCCGATGCGCCGATGGGCGCGCTGGTGGATGCCGCGCACCTGGACAAGGTGATGGACGATATCGCGCGCGCCGAAGGCGAGGGCGCCCGGTTGCTGCTGGGTGGGCGGCGCGCCGAAGTGGAAGCCGGCGGCAGCTACGTCCAGCCCACCGTGTTCGACCAGGTGCGCCCGGAGCAGGCACTGGCGCGCGAGGAAGTGTTCGGGCCGGTGCTGGCCGTGCTGGGGTTCGAAGACGAGGCCGAAGCGGTGCGCGTGGCCAATGACAGCCGCTACGGCCTGGCCGCCGGCCTGTGGACGCGGGACCTGGGGCGGGCCCACCGCGTCGCGCGCCAGCTGCGCGCCGGCAGCATCTGGGTGAACGGCTGGGATGGCGGGGACATGACCGCTCCGTTCGGTGGCTACAAGCAGTCCGGCAACGGGCGCGACAAATCGCTGCATGCGTTCGACAAGTACAGCGAGATCAAGGCCACCTGGATCCAGTTGTAACGACGCGATTGCTGGACGGCTGTTCGCTCTCTGTAGAGTCGAGCGATGCTCGACTGCCGTTCGTTCTTCCGTGGAGCCGAGCCATGCTCGGCTGCATCTCGCGAAGAGAAGAACCGTCGAGCATGGCTCGACGTTACAGAGGCGCCTGCCCCCTCGTTGGCATCGGTGTCGGCTGAAACCATCGTGCCGTACCGCCGCCAGCCCGTGGCAGAATCGGGCGATCTGCCATTTCCCATGTTGCCGATGTCCTCGATCACCGCTGCCGCGCCGCCCGTGAATTCCCCCCGTCGTGTGCTGCTGGCCAGCCTGATCGGTACCACCATCGAGTTCTTCGACTTCTACATCTACGCCACGGCCGCGGTGCTGGTGTTCCCGCACCTGTTCTTCCCGGACAGCAGCGAACAGGCAGCCCTGCTGCAGTCGCTGGCAACCTTCGCGGTGGCCTTCATCGCACGCCCGGTTGGCTCGGCAGTGTTCGGCCATTTCGGCGATCGCATCGGCCGCAAGGCCACCCTGGTGGCTGCGCTGCTGACCATGGGGCTGTCCACGGTGCTGATCGGCCTGCTGCCGACGCACGCACAGATCGGTCTGTGGGCGCCGGCGCTTCTGGCGCTGTGCCGTTTCGGCCAGGGCCTGGGTCTGGGCGGGGAGTGGGGCGGGGCAGTGCTGCTGGCCACCGAGAACGCACCGCCGGGCAAGCGTGCCTGGTACGGCATGTTCCCGCAGCTGGGTGCACCGCTCGGCTTCCTGCTGTCGGCCGGCATCTTCCTGGTGCTCGGCCGTTGCCTGAGCCAGGCCGACTTCCTGCAGTGGGGCTGGCGCATTCCGTTCGTGGCCAGCGCGCTGCTGGTCGGCCTCGGCCTGTGGGTGCGGTTGAACATCCACGAGACCCCCGACTTCAAGCAGGCGCTGGAGCGCAAGGCGCCGGTGCGGCTGCCGATGTGGACGGTGCTGCGTGACCACCCGGTGCCGATGCTGCTCGGCACGCTGGGTGCGTTCGCCACCTTCGTGCTGTTCTACCTGATGACAGTGTTCAGTCTGGGCCATGGCACCGCGGTGCTGGGTTACAGCCGCGAGCAGTTCCTGCTGATGCAGATGGCCGGCATGCTGTTCTTCGCGCTGGGCATCCCGCTGTCGGCGCGCTATGGCGACCGCTGGGGGACGCGCCGCACGATGATCGTGGCCAGTGTGCTGATCATCGGTTTCGGCGTGCTGTTCGCGCCGCTGTTCCAGCCGCACAGCCCGTGGCTGGTCACCGCCTTCCTGTGCCTGGGCCTGTTCCTGATGGGCCTGACCTATGGCCCCTGCGGTACCTTCCTCGCCGAGATCTACCCGGTGGAGGTGCGCTACACCGGCGCATCACTGTCATTCAACCTGGCCGGCATTCTGGGTGCGGCACCGGCGCCGTACCTGGCCACCTGGCTGGCCGAACGCTTCGGCCTGGTCGCGGTCGGCTACTACCTGTGCCTGACTGCGGCAGCGACGCTGTGCGCGCTGGTGGCACTGCACCGGCGCGCGCTGCGGTTCAGCCAAAGAAGCGCTTGAGCGTGCGTCCCAGCCAGCCACCGCCCTGGTGCTCGCGGGTGAACTGGTTCAGGTGCGCCTTGACCTGTTCGGCATAGGCCTGATCATCGCCGCGGATGTGGTTGAACAACCAGCGCGAGAGCATGGTGCGCAGTTCGTCGCTGATGTCCTCGCCGGCCTGGAAGCGCAACCGGTACTCGGCCACGCGCTTGATGAAGATCTCATGCACGCGCTTGTGCGCTGCACAGAACGGGTAGCCCGCCTCCTCCATCAGCTCTTCCTCGAACGCGAAGTGCGACATGGTGTAGTCGACGACTTCGTCGATCACTTCACCCACCGCTGCACGCTGCAGGCTGGTCTGCGCCACGTGCAGGTGGTTGAGCATCTCGATGATGCGGCGGTGTTGTTGGTCGATCACATCGATGCCGATGTTCAGATCGTCCTGCCAGACAAGTAGTGCCATCCCCGGCTCCCCTTCATGCGTATGTCGGGGCCGACTGTAGAGCTGCCGTGCGGGAACGGCGTTGATCTGGATCAAAGCGAGCCGGTCAGGTCAGCGCAGGCTCGCGTGGACGCAGCGGGCTGGCCACCGTGGTGCAGCTGACCCGGTTGCGGCCACCGGCCTTGGCCAGGTACAGCTGGCGGTCGGCCTCGGAGATCAGCCGGTGCAGCGCATCGCGCTGCGGGCGCAGGCAGCACAGGCCGATGCTGACCGTCATGCGCAGGGTAGCGGTGCCGATGTCCACCTCCAGTGCGGCGATGCGCTGGCGCAGCTCCTCGAAGTACAGCAGCGCCTCGTCCTGTTCCATGTCTGGCACCAGCAGGCAGAACTCCTCGCCGCCGAAGCGCGCGATCAGGTCGTGGCTGCGTGCATGCGCGGTCACCGCGCCGGCCACCGCGCGCAGCGCGTCGTCGCCTGCTTCGTGGCCATGGGTGTCGTTGATGTGCTTGAAGTGGTCGATGTCGATCATCGCCACCGCCACGCATTGGCCGTGCAGCTGCAGCTGCGGCAGCTGGCGCTGGCTCTGCTCCAGGAAGAAGCGGCGGTTGGGCAGGCCGGTGAGGAAGTCGCGGGTGGCCAGGTCCTGCAGGGTGCCGATCAGTTCCAGCTGGTCCACGTTCTGCGAGACGCGGCAGAAGAACTCCTCGCGCGAGAACGGCTTGCGCAGGAAATCGTTGGCGCCGTTCTTCAGGAAGCGCGGGATCAATGAGGCGTCGGTATTGCCGGAGATGCCGATCACCGCCACCTTGTCGCGCGAGCGCAGGGTGCGGAGGCGACGGGTGAATTCCACGCCTTGCATGCCGGGCATTTCCTGGTCGACCACCGCCAGGCGGATCGCCGGATGCGCCTCGATAGCAGCCAGGCCCTCGTTGCCGTCGGCGGCTTCGTGCACCTCATGCCCATACATCCGCAGCAGGGCGGCGGCATAGCCACGCGCGGACGGCGAATCGTCCACCACCAGCGCGGCGATGCGCCGGTTGCGTTCCAGCCGCTGCACCAGCCATACCAGGTAGTCGATGCTGCCGGGGGTGTTCTTCAGCACGTAGTCGATGATCTGCTGCTGCAGCACGCGCTTGCGCAGGTCCTCGTCGTAAACGCCGCTGACCACCACCGTCGGCAGGTCGCGCTTGAGGAAGAATTCGACCACTGCATCGCGGTCGCCGTCGGCCAGCACCAGTCCGGTCAGCACCAGGAACCAGCCTCCGTCTTCGCTGAGCAGCCGGTCGGCCTCGGCCAGGGTGGAGGCGATCACCACCGGCAGTTCCAGGCGCTGCTCGATGGCTTCGCGCAGCATGCCGGTGAACGCACGGGAGTTTTCGACCAGCAGGATCCGCTGCGGCAGCGGATCGGCCAGGTCGCCATCGACGGCGGCCTGCGGCAGCACGGGCATGATGCGGTGGCTCACGAGGGAGGGACTCGGCACGGATAGCGGCGGTTTCGGGTGTAACTTTAGCGGGGCAGTATGCCCTGCGTGTCGTTCGGCGATCAGGCGGGCGATGCGAATGACGCCGCTGTGCCCGCAATGGATTCGTGCAGGACGAGCCGGAGCCGGTTGCCACGGCAATGCACCGTACCGCCGTAGGCCATTATCCGGCCGGCCAGACGCTCCGTGGCCTGCTGAACGGTCCCACTCGACAGCGTGCAACTGCGGTCAAGCAGGCCCACGACCACCACAATGCCGCGGCGGTCGCCAGCCTGGCCGCTCCGGGCGCGCACGCTGACCTGTCCCGACTCCAGCTCCAGCAGCAGCGACACCGCCTCGATCAGCGAGCGATAGATGGCGAGCTGCAGGTCAACAGTCAGCAGGCAGGGGTTGCCCTCCAGCCGAGGCGGTATCACGCGATGGGAGTTGTCCCAGTTCTCGCATGCGCCGCCAACGCGCAGCGCGATATACAGCCCAACCTGCTCCAGCCCCGTGGGGTAGACCAGACTGGCCTGTTCACGGAACAGCCGCGAGTGCACGGATGAGGCGTGCTGCAGGCTGTTGGCCACCGCGTGATGCCCCTGCGCCTTCAGCCAGCTGACCATCTCGCCGAGCGAGCTGTCCATGCCTTCGCCGAGTTGCTTGAGATGGGAGGCGCGCTCGCGAAGTTCACGCTCACGGATCTGATGCGAACTACGTGCCAAGCGCAATGTGGTTTCCTCAGCCAGTCCACGGGACCGTGCACGCTCGTGGTGTTAGCTGATGCTGGATCCCAGGGCGAGCAGTGCGACACTCATCACGGCCATGTTCTGCTGGGTGGCGAAGGTGCCCAGGTCGAACGAGGACGGTAGGCCGGTGCTGGGAGTGGCGAAATGGAGTGGAAGGTTCAACAGCGGAATCGCGATGGCAGCGCCACGCCACCCATGCATGAAGGTCAGGGCGATCGCCGGTAGGGAGGACAGCAGCACCAGGTGGGTGCGTGTGGTGTGGGCGCTGATGGCCGTAAGCTGCATGCACAGGGCCAGGACCAGCATCACCAGGATGGCCGTGACCGTAGGTGCAGCAAAGCGGCGCGTCCAATTGGGAGCCGCGTCTCGTCGCGACCAGAGGAATGCCAGTGGCACGAGGGTAATGATGGCGGCGAAGTGGCCAAAGATCGTGCGATCAACTGCGCCAAGCAGGTTGCTCGGCGGCGGGTTCGACCACAGGGCGAATGAAATGCCCATATTGAGAGCCGGGACGAACAACGCCGTGCAGAAGGTCAGCGACAGCAGCCAGAGGCCGGCGGCGGACTCCGATGGCATTCTCATGCGGTGCAGGTGGACCACCAGCATCGCCATCGGCATCAGCAGCGTCGAGGCCAGGATGACCCAGGCCAGGCCGTAGCTGTCGATCATGGGGATGCGCAGGGTTGCGAAGTAGGCGTACTCGCCAAGCAGCAGGTAGGGCCACAGGCGGGTCGGGACGATCAGTAGTGCCGCTGCCCGGATGCCCGCAGGCAGGAAGAACTGATCCAGCGAGTACTGACGCAAGGAAAGGCAGCTCAGGGCGTAGACGGCCGCGAGTGCGATTCCGACGGGTCGTATCCGGAAGCTCAGTTCAATCGATTCATTGAATCGCTCCAAGCCCGCGCCTCTCGTCTCCCGGCCAATGATGACTGGCCACTTCCGTAGACATTATCGACAGTCGGAGAAGGGCGCAATCGAGGTGCGTGGCTTCCCCTTGTGCTGCAATTGCCGGCTTCCTGCGCTTCGTGGCCCTACACGGTCAGCAGTGCGTCGGCATAGCCACCAGCGGACGGTGAATCATCCACAATCAGCGCGTCCTCGGTTCGATCACGTTGCAGCCGTTGCACCTGCTACGTTCGGCAGTTGATGCTGTCCACTGTGTTCACTATCGCGCAATCGACAATGTCCTGCTGTTACACGCGCCTGTCCAGGTCATTTGTCGCAGATGCAGCTGACCCGCACCGTGGGCGGGTTTCGCTACGGGTATTGGCGATTTCGGCCGCAGCTTCGGCGTGGCATGGGTTTGTATCGATCCAGTGGATTATGTCCGACAGGCACTGCGGAGTCTGCCCGGTATATGCTGACGTGATTGGCGGTAGCATCCTTCTTGATCCGTATTGCATCCAACCTGGAGGTTAGTGTGAGAAGTTTCCGAATTCATGCATGTGCTGGTGCATTGATGTTGGTGCCGGTATCCGTTTTTGCTTTTGCCCCGAGTGACGACCATGGAATCAAGATGGCCGGCCAAGGACTCGGCCAGTCGATTCCGCAGGCACAGGACCTGAGCGTGGATCCCGGCTGGTTGGTCTATGGGTTCGAGCGCGATGGCATGGATTATTTCCAGGTAAACGATCTCGCGGGCCACGTGCACATCGTGATCGGCAATGCTGCGGGCACGTTCTGGGTACTGCCGGCAGGTGACCCATCTGCGAAGGTGTCGTTGCCTGAGCAGCGCCTGCCTGTTCCCGCCAAAGCCACCAGGACGGTTGTCTATCGGTCCCCCGCATTCACGCTGGTCAGATATGCAAGCGGAGCTGATGTCTTGTGGGCGGTAGAGGCACCCTGATACCGCCTGTTGCCGGGATATCGGAGAGCTTCAGTGTCAGACCGCATGGGCACCCGGATGTTCGCCGGGTGCCCATGACGCCTTTGGCCAGCGGGATGAGCGGGACGTTCATGCGATACCGCTGCGTTGGTTCGATCCGATCGCTTGACTGTGAATGCACTACTGCAGCGCAGAGGGTGCAGGGCAGCTGTACCGTGATGGAGCACTGGGCTGTGTCTCAAGTTTTGTTTCACGGTCGAGGAACAGGATCCTGACCCGGTTGCGATAGCAGTCAACGGTCCCGTCATAGGGCAGGGTTCGCCCGGTCAGCCGCTCGAACGCTGCCATGGTTGTCTGCTGGGAAAGACGCCGACGCGACTCCAGCAGCGACACGACCATGAGAATTCCGCGCCTGGAGCCCATTCCGCCGCATCTTGCACGAATGCGAATCTGTCCACCTTCATGCTTGAGAAGAATGGAGACCGCATCAATGAGTGTCCGGTAAGCGGCCAACTGCAGTTCCACGCTCAGGTTGCAGGGGTCGCCTTTCAGATCAGGGCGGAGAACGCGCTCCGTCAGCTTCCACGACTCACGGATGCCACCAGCCTGCAAAGCCACGTAAAGCCCAAGATGCTCCAGGCCCGAGGGATAGACCATGCTTGTCTGTTCGCGAAAGAGTCTCGAATGTACATTCGAGGTATGCAGAAGGCTGCTGGCCACTGCGTGATGTCCCTGGGCCTTGAGCCAGTCGGCCAGCTCCACCAGTGACGTATCAATGCCGTCGCCGAGCTTGCGAAGGTGCAGGGCACGCTCACGCAGCTCCATCTCGCTGGCCAATTGCGAGCTCCTCGCAAGATGGATGGCGTCCCTTTCCCCCATCTCGCGCAGCCGGTAACGATGGTAGAAGTGGGTGATGCGTGATCCGAGCAACAGCAATACGATGCCGCTGATCGCCATGATCTGCTGGGTGATGAAGGCCGCGGGATCGAATGCGCTGGGATGGGTGTTGGGCGTGGTCAGACCGATGACCATGTTGAGCACCGGTACTGCAAGGGCGGCACCCTTCCAGCCATACAGGCAGGTAAGTGCGGCCGCGGGGAGTGCCAACAGCAGCAGGAGCGTTGCCTTCAGCGCAACCCCGTCTGCGGGCAGTTGAGTTGCTGCTATCCCGATCAGGAGCATCGATGAAAGTGCCGCCAGCATCGGGGTCTTTCGTTCAGCGTTCCATTCCTGCCCCACGTCCTGTCGCGCCCACAGCATGGCGATGGGGGCCACCGTCAGAATGCCGATGAAGTCGCCCACGCTGTAACGCGCCGCACTGGTCAGGAAGGGCGTGGAAGGGGGTGTTGGCCAGAGCAGATGGGAAAAGCTGAGGTTCAGCAGCGTAACTACGACGCTGGAAGCGGCGGCAATCAACAAAAGGCCGATCGTCTGCGACTCCGCCATCAGTCGCCGTTGCAGCTTCACAATCAACATCACTGCGGGCATGAGGAACGCGGAGGCAACAATGACCCATGTCAGGCCGTACTTCTCGATCATTGGCACGCGGGACTGTGCAAAGTACGCATATTCGCCCAGCAGCAGATACGGCCACAGGCGCGGCGGGCACAACAGTACGGCCGCCACCCGGATGCCGGCTGGCAAATAGAACTGATCCAGCGACAGCTGTCGGGTTGCCCAATAGGCAACTGCATAAAGCAAGGCAAGCATCAGGCCAGCCGGACGAATGCGCACCTTCAGCAACAATCCTTCTTTCCACCAGTCCAATCGCACGTCCCCCTCTCCTGCGTGTCCCCTGTCAGCTTCCATTCGCCGCGAGGCCCGGTTTCTCAGGACGTTATCGGTCTGCGAACGATTATGCAATTGCACAGCGGCGCATTTAGGTAATTGACCAACCATCCATCACACATGTTGCGTGAAAATCTGTGACGTGTGCAGCACGATCAGCGCTGCGGTGCGCTTGTCAGAACGTTCAATACAGGTGGAGATGCAGAATCTTCACCACAACGCATCCCGCAGCTTGTACCACGACATCGCCGCCACCAGCAGCGGCGTGCGCAGCAGCCGGCCGCCGGGGAAAGGCGCATGCCGCAGGCGCTGGAACACGTCCAGGCGCTCGCTCTGGCCGGCAATCGCGGCGGCGATGACTTCGCCAGCCAGCCCGGCGGCGGCCACCCCATGGCCGGAGAACCCCTGCGCGAAGTACAGGTTGCCGTCCAGCCGGCCCCAATGTGGAGCGCGGTTGCGGGTGATGTCCACGTAACCGCCCCAGACCTGCTCCAGCGGCACATCGGCCAGTTGTGGAAACACCTGGTGCATGCGCCGCTGCATCACCCCGCGCAGGCCGGGTGGGGGCAGCGCCGAGTAACTGGCGCGGCCGCCGAACAGCAGCCGGTGGTCGTGGCTGAGGCGGAAATAGTCCAGTGCCCACGCGGTGTCGGCCACGGCCATGTTGTTGCCGATCAGGGCGCGGGCGCGCTCGGCCCCCAGCGGCGCGCTGGCGCCGATATAGGTGCCGACCGGCATGATCCGCCGTTCCAGGTCGGGCAGCAGGCCCTGCAGCCAGGCGTTGCCGGCCACCACCAGATGCGCAGCGCGCACGCTGCCCCGCGCGGTATGCAGGGTGGGCTGCGGTCCGCGCTGCACGCGGGTCACTGCGGAGTTCTCGTGGATCACCACGCCGGCCGCGCGCGCTGCATCGGCCAGGCCACGCGCATAGGCCAGCGGGTGCAGGTGCGCGCTGTGCGGATCGAACATCGCGGCGCGGTAGCGCGGGCTGTCCAGCTGTGCGCGCAGGGCATCACGGTCCCACCACTGCATCGGGTAGTCGTAGTGGCGCTGAAGATGCTCGCAGTTGGCGCGCAGGGCGCGCTCATGGCGCTCGCGGATGGCGACGCTGGCGTGGCCCTCCACCCAATGGCAGTCGATACCATGGCGGTCGATGCGCCTGCGCATCGCCTGTACCGCGTCGCGCGACCAGTCGAACAGGTGGCGCGCATCGTTACGGCCGAGCTGACGCTCCAGTTCGTCCACCTCGCAGCCATAGCCGACCAGCGCCTGGCCACCATTGCGGCCGGACGCGCCCCAGCCGATCCGCTGTGCGTCCAGCACCACCACGCGTTGGCCACGCACGGCCAGTTCCAGTGCGGCGGTCAGGCCGGTATAGCCGGCGCCCAGCACCGCAACGTCGGCCTGCACCTGCCCCTGCAACGCGGGCAGTGCGGGCGGTTCGGGCAGGCTGGAGGCATACCAGCTGGGCGGAAAGGCGGCGCTCACTGCAGGCCTCGCGGGTGCAGTGCGGGAGGGCGGAGCAGGGCAGGTCGATCAGCGTTCACCCCGGTAGTTTCGCCTATGCATGGCAGCTGTGGTGTGACGGCAGCGACTTGCCGCCGTTGCCAGGCGACGGGTAACGTGTCGGCACGCCAAGGAGTCTTCCCATGCGCCGCCTGCCCTGGGTGGGCCTGCCCACCGACAGCACCGTGCTCGGCCACCACCGTTTCGCGGTGGCCGGCGAGAAGTACGTGCGCGCGCTGGCCGAGGCGGCCGAGGTGACCCCGGTGGTGTTGCCGAGCCTGCAGCCACCGTTGCCGGCCAGCGACTGGCTGCTTGGGCTCGATGGCCTGCTGTTGACCGGCGCGGTCAGCAATATCGAACCGCAGCACTACGAAGGCGGCCGCAGCTGGCCAGGCAATCCGCATGACCCTGCCCGCGATGCCAATGCCTTCGCGCTGCTGCACAAGGCGCTGGCGCTGGACCTGCCAGTGCTGGCGATCTGCCGGGGCTTCCAGGAGTTGAACGTCGCACTGGGCGGCAGCCTGCATCCGCAGGTGCATGCGGTGCCCGGCCTGGCCGACCATCGCGAAGACCCGCAGGCGCCGGTGGACGTGCAGTATGGGCCGGCCCATGCGGTGACCCTGGCCGCCGACGGCTGGCTGGCGCAGTGGCACGGCAGTGGCCGCGCGCAGGTCAATTCGGTGCACGGACAGGGCATCGCCCGCCTCGCGCAGGGCCTGGAGGTCGAGGCCATGGCCGATGACGGACTGGTCGAGGCAGCGCGCAGCCTGCACCATGGATTTGTGCTCGGCGTACAGTGGCATCCGGAGTGGCGTGTCACGCAGACGCCGTTCTATCACGCTATTTTCCGTGCGTTCGGCCAAGCTTGCCGGCAGCACCAACAGAACCGACTGGATTCCCGATGAGTTCCCGAACGCGCCCGCGCAAGACGGCCACGCCCCCCGCACCGCAGGAAAGCAGCCTGCTGCGCTGGCTGAAGGAGCGGCGCATCACCGAGGTGGAATGCCTGGTGCCGGACATCACCGGCAACGCCCGCGGCAAGATCATTCCTGCCGACAAGTTCTCGCACGACTACGGCACGCGCCTGCCGGAAGGCATCTTCGCCACCACCGTCACCGGCGAGTTCCCTGACGACTACTACGAGCTGACCTCGCCGTCGGACTCGGACATGATGCTGCGCCCTGACCCGGATACGGTGCGCATGGTGCCGTGGGCGGCCGATGCCACCGCGCAGGTCATCCACGATTGCTACACCAAGAGCGGCGAACCGCACGAGCTTGCGCCGCGCAACGTGCTGCGCCGCGTACTGGCGGCTTATGCGGAACTGGGCCTGCGCCCGGTGGTGGCGCCGGAGCTGGAGTTCTTCCTGGTGCAGAAGAACACCGACCCGGACTTCCCGCTGCTGCCACCGGCCGGTCGCTCGGGGCGCCCGGAGACCGCGCGGCAGTCGTACTCGATCGACGCGGTCAACGAGTTCGACCCGATCCTCGACCTGATGTACGACTACGCCGATGCGATGAAGCTGGACGTGGACACGCTGATCCACGAATCCGGCGCAGCACAGCTGGAGGTGAACTTCACCCATGCCGATGCGATGGACCTGGCCGACCAGGTGTTCCTGTTCAAGCGCACCATGCGCGAGGCGGCGATGCGCCACGGGGTGTACGCCACGTTCCTGGCCAAGCCCATGGAGAACGAGCCCGGTAGTGCCATGCACATCCACCAGAGCCTGGTGCGGGTGAGCGATGGCAGCAATGTGTTCGCTGGCGAGACCGATGCCGAGGGCGAGTTCAGCCCGGTGTTCGGCCACTACCTGGGCGGCCTGCAGAAGTACGCGCCGCAGGCGATGGCGTTCTTCGCGCCGAACGTGAATTCCTACCGCCGGCTGGTGTTCGGCGAAGTCTCGCCGAGCAACGTGCACTGGGGCTTCGACAACCGCACCTGCGGCCTGCGCGTGCCGCTGGATACGCCGGAAAACATGCGCGTGGAGAGCCGGTTCGCCGGTTCCGACGCCAATCCGTACCTGGCAATGGCGGCCACCCTGGCCTGCGGCCTGCTCGGCATCCGCGAGCGGCTGGCGCCTGACGCGCCGGTGACCGGCAGCGCGAAGGAACTGGGCTACAACCTGCCGCGCTCGCTGGGCGAGGCGCTGGACGGGCTGGAGCAGTGCAGCGAGCTCCAGGCCCTGCTGGGCGAGCGTTTCTGCCGCGCCTACATCTCGGTCAAGCGCAAGGAATACGAGACCTTTTTCCGCGTCATCAGCTCGTGGGAGCGCGAGTTCCTGCTGCTGAACGTCTGAGCATCTGGAATAGAAAAATCCGCCGCCGGGGGGTAGGCTGGCACCCGTCGCCGGCTCCGCCGGCCCCCCTTCCCGCATTCTGGAGCACCCGATGAAGCTGCGTATCCTCACGCTCGGCCTGGCCTCCGCCATGCTTGCCGCCTGTGGCGGTGGCAACGGCGGCGCGCAGGACAGCCAGGTCCTGAACGTCTACAACTACAGCGATTACATCGCCGAGGACACCATTCCGACCTTCGAGAAGGAGAGCGGCATCAAGGTGACCTACGATGTGTTCGACAGCGATGAGATGGTCGAGACCAAGCTGCTGGCCGGCAACAGCGGCTACGACGTGGTGGTGCCGACCCTTAACTTCTTCGGCCGCCAGATCCAGGCCGGCGTGTTCCTGCCGCTGGACAAGAGCAAGATACCGAACCTGGCCAACCTCGATCCGGCGGTGATGAAGCGCATCGCCACCCAGGATCCGGGCAACCAGTACGGCGTGCCGTACATGATCGGCACCACCGGCATCGGCTACAACGTGGACATGCTGAAGCAGCGCTTTGGCGGCAGCACCGATATCGCCAACAGCTGGGACCTGGTGTTCAAGCCGGAGAACATCAGCAAGATGAAGGACTGCGGCGTGACCATCCTGGACACGCCGGCCGACATGATCCCGATCGCGCTGCATTACCTGGGCCTGGATCCGCACAGCGGCGACCCGGCCGAACTGCAGAAGGCGGCCGACCTGCTGAAGTCGATCCGCCCGTACGTGCAGAATTTCCACTCCTCGCAGTACGTCGGCTCGCTGGCCAATGGCGGCACCTGCCTGGTGGTCGGCTGGTCGGGTGACATCATCCAGGCCCGCGACCGCGCCGAGGAAGCCAGCAATGGCGTGCACGTGGCTTATTCGATCCCGAAGGAAGGTGCGCCGCAGTGGTTCGATATGCTGGCGATCCCGAAGGACGCCAAGCACCCGGAAGCGGCTTACAGGTTCATCAACTATCTGCTGGAACCGAAGGTCGCCGCGGCCAACACCAACTTCATCCACTACGCCAACCCGATCCCGACCGCGACACCGCTGGTGGACGAGGCGATCCGCACCGACCCGACGATCTACCCGCCGGCCGACGTGGCCGAGAAGATGTTCACCTACTCGATCAACACGCCGGAGACCGACAAGCTCTACACCCGGCTGTGGACCGAGGTGAAGACCGGCCGTTAAGCCGGTCTGGCGCCGCCGGGCCTTGCCCGGCGGCCGCCTTGCTTCACCGCTTCACCGTGCTGGAATCGGTACCGTCAGCCTGGTCAAGGTGCCTCAGGATGGCCGGCAGCAGGTCGTGTGCATCGCGGCCGCCGTTGCACAGGAACGACGAACTCATCCGCTGCAGGTTGTGCATGCCGATGAAGAACAAGCCCGGTTGCGGGGAAACGCCAAACTCGCCCAGCGGATAGCCGTGGGCATCCAGCGCGCCCTGCACATCGAGCCAGGGCCATTCGGCGACGAAACCGGTGGCCAGCACCACCGAGCGGATGCCTGCCGTCTGCAGATCCAGTTCATCCGGGGCTATGTCCGGCTCCCAGTGCAGATAGACCTCTTCGGGAATGTAGCGGGCATCGTCGGTGCGCGGCTCGGGCCGCGTGGCGTAGTACGCGCTGGCCAGCGAATCGAGATAGGCGTACTCGGCGCGCGTCGCTTCGATCGCGGTGCGAAGTTGCGGGCGGACATCGGCGAAGCGGGCGGTGTTTCCATTGAATTCCTGCAACCGGCCCAGCAACCTGATCCCTGCGCGGTGCATCGCCAGCAGGCTGATCGAACTGCCCAGGCCGGCGCGTCCCTTGCCGGAAATCAGGGGGAACTCCGCGGTGCGGGCCTTGCGCAGCGCGTCCGGCTCGCCTGCCAGTACGGCCGCCGATTGGCTTACGTGTTGATGGATGCGCCCGGCCATGTCCCACCAGGTCATCGAGTCCTTGCCGCGCAGCCGACGGGTGTGCGAATGACGATCGGCCAATGACCAGTACACGCTGCGACCACCGTCGCGCAGGTCCTGGGCGATCTGCGCGCCGGACTGGCCGCCGCCGATGACCAGCACCGCGCCCTCGGGTAGCTGGCCGGGACTGCGGTAGTCGCTGGAGTGCAGCACGGTGAGGCCTGGTGCGGGCGCGAAAGGGGCCCGGGGCAACCGCGCCCGGCGGTATTCACCGGTGGCGACCACCACCGCCTGGGCATGGATCAGCCCCCGGCTGCTGTCGATGGCATAGCCACCGGACTCCGGCCCGACCCGATGGACCACGCACCCCTCGCTGATCGGCAACGCGCGCTCGTCGGCATAGTCGCGCAGCCGTCGGATCACTTCCGGGGCCCCCATGAACCCTTCCGGGTCATCCCCGGCATAGGCATGGCCATGCAGGGCCATCGTCGCGTTGGCGGTGTTGGTCTGGAACGAATCCCAGCGCCGCCGCCAGCTGGCGCCCACGGTTTCGGCCTCCAGCACGCGATGCTCGACGCGGGCCTCCTGCAGGAGCGCGCTGAGCGACAACCCGGCCTGGCCGGCGCCGATGATGACCAGCGGCAGCCGTGCAGGCAGGCAGCCCGGCAGGCGGGGCGGGAAAGGGGAGGGGCTGTCCGGGGAAATCACCAGGGGCGGTCCATGCAAGGCCTAGATGCGGGGCATTGCGCGGGGAATGTCCGGGGCTTTCAATGGATCCCGTTCTGAAAAATGTTGCAGATCGGGCTGCCGCCCGCAGTGTCTGGCCGGGACGGCCGCAGGATGGTCCAGGGGAGCCGGGGCCTTCGAGCGCACAGGCCACCATGGCGGGGGAAAACCGACACCCCTCGGGGCCCTGGGGCCGCCCACCGGCCGCTTCCACCTGCTCCCGTCATATCCCCTGCGGCCCCCGGCCGTTAGAATGGCCGCCGCTGTCCACCGCCCGCTCCCGGAGCCCCCATGCCCGTTGAAGCCCAGCCGGTAGCCGCCGTCGTCGACACGACCGGTGCGCCCGGCTATCTCTCCATTCGTGATCTGCGCAAGGAATTCGACGGTTTCGTCGCCGTCGACGACGTCAACCTGGACGTGCGCAAGGGCGAGATCTTTGCCCTGCTCGGTGGCTCCGGCAGTGGTAAATCGACCCTGCTGCGCTGCCTGGGCGGCTTCGAGACGCCCACCAAGGGCAGCATCACCGTCGATGGCCAACGCCTGGATGCGCTGCCGCCGTACCAGCGGCCGGTCAACATGATGTTCCAGTCCTATGCCCTGTTCCCGCACATGACGGTCGAGCAGAACATCGCCTTCGGCCTGAAGCAGGATGGCCTGGGCAAGGATGCGATCAGCAAGCGCGTCGGCGAGATGCTCGACCTGGTGCAGATGGGCCACCTGGGCAAGCGCAAGCCGCACCAGCTGTCCGGTGGCCAGCAGCAGCGCGTGGCGCTGGCGCGGTCGCTGGCCAAGGGGCCGAAGCTCCTGCTGCTGGACGAACCGATGGGCGCGCTGGACAAGAAGCTGCGCTCGCAGATGCAGCTGGAACTGGTCAGCATCATCGAATCGTCGGGCGTGACCTGCGTGATGGTCACCCACGACCAGGAAGAAGCGATGACCATGGCCACCCGCATCGCGGTGATGGATGCCGGCTGGATCCAGCAGGTCGGCAAGCCGGACGAGGTCTACGAGCAGCCGGCCAACCGCTTCGTCGCCGAGTTCATCGGTTCGGTCAACCTGTTCGACGGGGTGATCGACGAGGACCTGCCCGAGTACGTGACCGTGCGCTCGCCGCTGTTCCCGGCGCCGATCTACATCGCCCATGGCATCACCTGTTACGAAGGGCAGCCGGTCGCATTCGCGCTGCGCCCGGAGAAGGTGATGATCGGCAAGGACGAGCCGGAAGGGCACACCAACAAGGCGCAGGGCGTGATCGAGGACATCGCCTACTTCGGCAGCCACTCGGTCTATCACGTGCGCCTGCCCAGCGGCGCCAAGGTGCTGGCCAACTTCGCCAACTCGCAGCGCTGGGCCAGTGATGGCTTCACCTGGGGCGACGAGGTGTGGGTGCACTGGCGCGACAACGACGGCGTGGTGCTCACCTCATGAGCGTCGCCGGCCTGAAGCGCTGGCTGCCGGGGCTGCGTGCCACGGTGATCGGCATTCCGTACCTGTGGCTGCTGCTGTTCTTCGCAGTGCCGTTCCTGATCGTGCTGATGATCAGTTTCTCGCTCAGCCGGGTCGGCTCGCCGCCGTATACCTGGCTGCTGCAGTACGGGGACGGCGGGTTCTCGCTGAAGCTGAACCTGGAGAATTACCTGGCGCTGTTCCGCGATTCGATCTATGCGCAGGCCTTCCTGAGCTCGATCAGGATCGCGGCCATCTCCACCTTCCTGACCCTGCTGATCGGCTACCCGATGGCCTATGCCATCGCCCGCCTGTCGCCGGCCGCACGCAACGTGGCGATGATGCTGGTGGTGCTGCCGTCGTGGACCTCGTTCCTGATCCGCGTGTATGCGTGGAAGGCGATCCTGGACCGCAACGGCCTGCTTGACCAGTTCCTGCAGTTCACCGGCCTGCAGACGCTGATGACGTCGATGGGCCTGCCGAAACTGCAGTTGATCGATACGCCGACCGCCGCCTACATCGGCATCGTCTACTGCTACCTGCCGTTCATGGTGCTGCCGCTGTACGCCAACCTGGTCAAGCATGACCACCGCCTGCTGGAAGCGGCCTACGACCTGGGTGCCAGGCCATGGCAGGCCTTCCTGCGCATCACCCTGCCGCTGTCGAAGGCCGGCATCATCGCCGGCTGCATGCTGGTGATGATCCCGGCAGTGGGTGAATTCGTGATTCCGGAAATGCTGGGTGGCTCGGAGACGCTGATGGTCGGCCGCCAGCTGTGGAACGAGTTCTTCAACAACCGCAACTGGCCGGGTGCCTCGGCGATGGCGGTGGCGATGATCCTGTTGCTGCTGGTGCCGATCCTGCTGTTCAACCGATCCCAGCAGCGCCTGCTGGAAGGGAAGCAGGCATGAGCCCGCGTACCGCCAAGGGCCTGGGGCTGGGCGTGCTGCTGCTCGGCTTCGCCTTCCTGTACCTGCCGATCCTGCTGTTGATGTTCTATTCGTTCAACAGCTCGCGGCTGGCGATGGTCTGGGCCGGGTTCTCCACCCGCGCCTACAGCGACCTGTTCGCCGACCGCGCGCTGATGGAGGCGATGTGGACCAGCCTGGTGGTGGCGTTCTGGACCGCCTGTACCGCCACCGTGCTGGGCACGCTGGCGGCGATGGTGATGACCCGCTTCAAGCGCTTCCGTGGCAAGCCGCTGTTCGGTGCGCTGGTCACCGCGCCGCTGGTGATGCCGGATGTGATCCTGGGCTTCTCGCTGATGGCGCTGCTGGCCTCGATGGGTGCGATTCCGGGCTTCCCGGCGCGCGGCCTGGCCACCATCTGGATCGCGCACGTCACCTTCACCCTGTGCTTCGTCACCGTGGTGGTGTCTTCGCGCCTGCAGGAAATGGACCTGTCGCTGGAAGAAGCCGCGATGGACCTCGGGGCCAGCCGGCTGACCGTGTTCACCCGCATCACCCTGCCGATCATCGCGCCGGCGCTGGTGGCGGGCTGGCTGTTGGCGTTCACCCTGTCGCTGGATGACGTGGTGGTGGCCAGCTTCGTCGCCACGCCGGGCTCGACCACGCTGCCGATGAAGGTGTTCGCGTCGGTGCGCATGGGCATCAGCCCGAAGATCAATGCACTGGCCACGCTGCTGGTGTCGGCGGTATCGATCGCCGCGGTGATCGGCTGGTACATCAATGCCCGTGCCGAGAAGCGGCGCCAGCGCGACCTGCAGCTGGCGCGGCAGGACAACGGCTGAGTACACGATCCGTCGACTGTGCCGGCAACACCCGGCTCACGGCCGGCGGCGCACAATGGGGGTCTTCCAGATGGAGATCCCCCATGACCGTCGAGATCGTCGACCCGGCCACCGGCCAGGTGACCTACCGCCATGAACTGATGGGCGCTGCCGACATCGAGCAGCGCCTGCAGGCCGCCGCCGATGCGTTCCCCGGCTGGGCCGAGCGTTCGCTGCAGGAACGCGGCGCGATCCTGCGCCAGATCGCGGCGCAGCTGCGCACGCGCCGCGACGACCTGCAGCAGGCGATGACCCACGAGATGGGCAAGCTCAAGGCCGAAGCGCTGGCCGAGGTCGACAAGTGCGCGGCGGCCTGCGAGTACTACGCCGACCATGCGGCCGACTATCTCAAGCCGCAGCTGATCGACACCGAAGCGCAGCGCAGCTATGTGCGCTACGAGCCGATCGGCTGCGTGTTCGCGGTGATGCCGTGGAATTTTCCGATCTGGCAGGTGTTCCGCTTCCTCGCACCGGCGTTCATGGCCGGCAACGTGGCCCTGCTCAAGCACGCCAGCAACGTGCCGCAGTGTGGAGACCTGATCCTGGCGGTGTGCCGTGATGGCGGCCTGCCGGACGGCGTGTTCGACGTGCTGCACATCGACAACGACCAGGCCGCCGACGTGCTGCGCGACGCACGGGTGAAGGCGGTGACGCTGACCGGCAGCGAGCGGGCAGGGCGCTCGATCGCCTCCAACGCCGGCAGCCAGTTGAAGAAGTCGGTGATGGAGCTGGGTGGCAGCGATGCCTTCGTGGTGCTCGACGATGCCGACCTCGACAAGACGGTTGCGGCAGCAGTGAAGTCGCGCTTCGACAACAGCGGGCAGACCTGCATCGCGGCCAAGCGCTTCATCGTGGTCGAGGCGGTGGCCGATGAATTCACCCGTCGCTTCGTTGAAGCTGCGGCCGAGCGCCAGTACGGCGATCCCGATGAGCGGGGCACCACGCTGGCGCCGATGGCCCGTGCCGACCTGCGCGATGAACTGCACAAGCAGGTACAGGCCAGCGTGGCCAAGGGTGCGCGGGTGCTGATAGGCGGCGAGCCGATTGCCGGCACCCACGCCGGCTATCCGGCCACGGTGCTCGACCAGGTCGGCCCGGGCATGCCGGCCTACGACGAGGAACTGTTCGGTCCGGTGGCTGCGGTGATCCGGGTCGCTGATGAGAGCGAGGCACTGCGCGTGGCCAACGACACCCGCTTCGGCCTGGGCGGCAGCGTGTGGACGCGCGATCCGGTGCGCGGCGAAGCCTTCGCGCAACGCATGGAATGCGGCGCCGCGTTCGTCAACGCGATCGTCAAGAGCGATGCGCGGCTGCCGTTCGGCGGCAGCAAGCAGTCTGGGTTTGGCCGGGAACTGGCCGACCACGGCATCCATGAGTTCATGAACATCAAGACCGTCTACGTGGCCTGATTCCCCTCCTTCTGTAGAGTCGAGCCATGCCCGACTGCTCGTCGCTCTTGTAGAGCCGAGCCCATGCTCGGCTGCTCTCGCCGGCATCAGTCGAAAAAGCTCGACTCTACGGAATGCGCCAAACAGCCAGCCGAGCATGGGCTCGGCTCTACAAGAAGAGGGTTACGTACGCGCTACAGCCAGCCCGAACGCTTGAACAACCGGTACAGGCCCACGCAGACGCCGCCCACACCAATGATCATCAGTGGGTAGGCCCACGGTTGGCTCAGCTCCGGCATGTGGCTGAAGTTCATCCCGTACCAGCTGGTGATCAGCGTCGGTGCCGCCAGCAGCGCAGCCCACGCACCGAGGCGCTTGACCGTCTCGCCCTGCGCCAGCGTCACCAGCGACAGGTTCACGCTGAGCGCGGTGCCCAGCATCTCGCGCAGGGTGTCGATCACATCGCTGATGCGTACCGCGTGGTCGTGCACGTCACGGATGTACAGCTTCACTTCGTCCGGAACCAGCTCGCCCTGGTAACGGCGCAGCTGGGCCAGCACATCCTGCAGCGGCGCCACCGCCATCCGCATCTTGTTCAGTTCGCGCTTGAGCTCGTACAGGCGCACCACGGTGCTGCGCTTGTAGTTCTCGGCGAAGATGTCCTTTTCCAGCAGGTCCAGGGTGTCGCGGAAGCGGTGCACGATCGGCAGGTAATTGTCGACCACGAAGTCGGTCACCGCGTACAGGCAGTACGACGGGCCCATCTTCAGCAGCTGCGGCTCACGCTCGACCCGAGCACGTACCGGCGCGTAGGACAGCGAGGCGCCGTGGCGCACCGTCACCAGGAAGCGCGGGCCGAGGAAGGCATGGGTTTCGCCATACTGGATGCGCTCGTCGACCATCTGCGCGGTGGTCACCACCACGAACATCGAATTGCCGTAGGTCTCGACCTTGGGCCGCTGGTGCGCGTTGCGCGCATCCTCGATGGCCAGGTCGTGCAGGCAGAATTCCTCCTGCAGTTTCAGCAGCACATCGTCGTTGGGGTCGTACAGGCCGACCCAGACGAAGCCATTGCCACTGGCAATGACATCGCTGATGGCGTCCAGGGTGATGTCGTGGCGTTTGCCCTCGTCATCGTAGTGGACGCAGTTGATGACGCAGGCGGGGTTGGCTGAAGCCGGGGCGGAAGCGGAGGCGGGCAATGACATGCCCGCCATCGTGCGTCAGCGCCGTGTTTCGGACAAGTGAGGATGGCGCCCCAGTACCCACGCCAGCGCGACGTGGACGGGCAGCAGCAGCACGATCCACTGCACGTTGTACTGCGCCTGCAGGCTCAGCCAGTGCAGCACCAGTGCCGCCACGGCCTGCACTGCCAGCAGCCACAGCACGACCCTGAACATGCGGCCCGGCACGCGCCGGCGCAGCAGGCGGATTGCTCCGGGCAGCAGCAGCACGGCCACCGGCGAAAGCAGCAGCAGATTGCGGTTGGCCCAGGCGGCGTAGTGGGTGCTGAAGCCCCACAGGAACACCAGCAGGCTGCCGGCGATGGCGCACAACAGCCAGAACGGCAGGGCCAGCCCGGCCAGCAGGCGCGGGCGGTTGCGCAGCACCAGCACGCCGCCGGCCACGGCCAGACCAAGCAGCAGCCACGGCCACCAGCGACGCGCGAATTCCTTCGGCTCCGGATCGATGCGGTGCGGCAGCAGTTCCTGTTCGGACTGCACCAGCGGCCGGCCATCACTGTTGCGTGCCTGGCGCAGCGCATCGGCCAGGCGCATCGGCACGAACGCTTCCTGCCAGCGCGACAGCGGGTGGTCGGCAAACGGCCCCAGGCCGACATCGAAGCCCAGCCACATCCACGGGGCGGGCGAGGCCAGGCGCACCGACTCGCTGCGGTAGGTGTTGCCGCGCGAACGCCCCGACAGCTGCGACTGCAGGCCGCCGCCCAGCGCCTTGTCCACCGTGTCGCGTACCATCGTGGCGCAGTTGGCGGTGTAGTAGTCGTAGTGGTAGCGCGCGTTTTCCGG
The DNA here is from genome assembly GCF_057179845.1 of Stenotrophomonas maltophilia group sp. SKK55. Classification (NCBI taxonomy): domain Bacteria; kingdom Pseudomonadati; phylum Pseudomonadota; class Gammaproteobacteria; order Lysobacterales; family Lysobacteraceae; genus Stenotrophomonas; species Stenotrophomonas maltophilia group sp. SKK55. The sequence continues at coordinate 499,596 of NZ_JBXUHP010000018.1, read as the reverse complement.
CTTGGCCCGCTCGGCCAGGTCAGCGGCCAGGGCACGCGCCTGGTCGGGGCGCAGGTCCAGCCACTGCACGCTGGCACCGCGGCCGGTCTCGTCGTAGTACGACAGGTCCTGCTGCAGCGGTAGCGCCACCAGGTAATACATCATGTCGCCGCGCACGAAGCGGCTGATGAAGTCGTCCTCGGACGGATCGAAGTAGCCGAAGTTGTACGATGTCGCTTCGCCACTGGCCGGATCGACCACGACGATGGCGTCATGCCCGAAGCGTTCGAAGAACACGGTGCCCGGCTGCATGGTCACCACGCCGATACGCGGGACCGGGGCCTCGGCGTTGGCAGGTGCGGGCACGGCTGCCGCCGGCTGCGCGAAGGCGGCCAGTGGCAGGGCCATGGTCACGGCCAGCACACACAGTGCCAGCCACGCCGTCAGGATCAGACCGCGGCGCTTCAAGCGTCGTCCTGCGCGTCCGGCGGCAGCACGGTCACGTGGAAGGCCTGCACCCGGCGCGCATCGGCGCGGGCCACGCGGAACATGAAGCGGTCCAGCGCCAGCTCATCGCCGACTTCCGGCAGATGGCCCACGGCCTCGGTGACCAGGCCACCGATGGTGTCGTAGTCCTCATCGGAGAACGTCGCGCCGAAGCGCTCGTTGAAGTCGCCGATCGGGGTCAGCGCGTCGACCACGTACTGGCCGTCGGACTGGATGGCGATCTGCGCGGACGGATCCTCGGCCTCGTCGTGCTCGTCGTCGATCTCGCCGACGATCTGCTCCAGCACGTCCTCGATGGTGACCAGGCCGGCGACACCGCCGTACTCGTCGACCACGATGGCCATGTGGTTGCGCGACAGGCGGAACTCCTTCAGGAGCACGTTCAGCTTCTTCGCCTCCGGGATCAGCACCGCCGGGCGCAGCAGCTCGCGCACGTTGGCCGGGCCGTTGTCGGCGACCACGCCGCGCAGCAGGTCCTTGGCCAGCAGGATGCCAAGGATGTCGTCCTTGTTCTCGCCGTGCACCGGGAAGCGCGAATGGCCCGATTCGACCACCTGCTTCATCAGTTCCAGGAAGGGCGCTTCGACCGGCAGCGAGACCATCTGCGAGCGCGAGATCATCACGTCGCCCACGGTCAGCTCGGCCACCGAAATGGCGCCTTCCATCATCTTCAGGGTATCGGCGGCGATCAGACCCTCTTCCTGCGCGGTGTGCAGGACAGCGACCAGCTCGTCGCGGGTGTGGGGTTCGCCGGAGAAGGCCGAGGTCAGGCGTTCAAGCCAACCGCGCTTCTTTTCACTGTGCTCCGCAGGGGAGCTACTACTGTCGTCTTCTGACATCTCTGGAAAAAAGGCACCCGGCAGGCCGGGCGTTGGCCCAAGTCTAGCAGGATGTGGCGGCCTGTCAGTGACTGCCGGTGGCCGGGGCAGGGGCGGTCGGGGCCGGCTCCTCTTCGGGCAGGTCCAGGCTGTAGGTGCAGCCGGCCAGGGTCTTGCCAGGATGGGAGGTCACGGTGGAGACGCTGAGGATGATCGACTCGATCTGGGCCTCGCCGGTCTTCGGGTCGGTCACGTCGCGGCTGACCAGCTCGCGGCCGGCCATGAACTTGCCGTCCTGGTCGTAGCCGGTCTCCAGCGCCAGGCGCTTGGCCAGCGGGCGTGGGTCGGCCTGGTCGAGGACGGCCATGATGCTGGCGCCGGCCACCGCCACCCGCTCGGTCTGTTGCCCGAAGACGGTGATCGGGCTGGCCAGCCGGTACTCGCTCATGAACTGGTTGCCCTGCGGCAGCGGCTGCAGGCCCTGGGCCACGGCCTTCAGCGGATCGGCCAGCAGCGGCGCCAGCGCGGCCTGCTCGGCCACCCCCTGGCGGCATTCGATCAGGGCCGGCAGATCCAAGGCAGCGGCCGGGGCGGACGCGATGAGCAGCAGGGGCAGGGCAATACGCAGCAGCACAAGGAAATTCCCGTTGTAGAGCCGAGCCCATGCTCGGCTGCATTCGGTCAGGTTTGCGGGGGCGATGCATTGGAGCCGAGCGTAGGCGCGGCTGTATAGGCCTCAGCGCTCGCCGGCGTAGGGATCGGCGATGCCGAGCTCGGCCAGGATGTCGCGCTCCAGCTGTTCCATCGCCTCGGCTTCCTTGTCGTCCTCGTGGTCCCAGCCAAGCAGGTGCAGCACGCCGTGCACGGTCAGGTGCGCGTAATGGGCGTTGAGCGCCTTGCCCTGTTCGTCGGCTTCGCGGGCCACCACCGGTGCGCAGATCACCAGGTCACCCAGCAGCGGGAACTTGACGCCCTTGGGCAGGCCTTCGGGCACTTCGGCCGGGAAGCTGAGCACGTTGGTGGCGTAATCCTTGCCGCGGTAATGGCGGTTCAGCGACTGGCCTTCCTTGGCATCGACCACGCGGATGGCCAGATCGGCCTCGCGGATGCGGCCCTTCAACGCAGCGGCCACCCACTTGCGGAAGCTCACTGCCGCCGGCAGCCCGGTACGCGGCAGGGCATAACTGACGGCGACGTCCAGTCGCACGGGACCACGGGTCATGGCGTTGCTCCAGGCTGGATCTGATGCAGGTCGCGGCGGTCGTAGGCGCTGACGATGCGCGCCACCAGCGGATGCCGGACCACGTCGCGGGATTCGAAGAAGGTGAAGCTGACGCCCTCGACCTCGCGCAGCACATCGATGGCATCGCGCAGGCCGGATTTCACGTGCTTGGGCAGGTCGGTCTGGGTCAGGTCACCGGTGACCACCGCGGTGGAGCCGTAGCCCAGGCGGGTCAGGAACATCTTCATCTGCTCGATGGTGGTGTTCTGCGCCTCGTCCAGGATCACGAACGCATCGTTGAGCGTGCGGCCGCGCATGTAGGCCAGCGGCGCGATCTCGATGACGTTCTTCTCCAGCAGCTTGACCACCTTCTCCACGCCCATCATCTCGTACAGGGCGTCGTACAGCGGTCGCAGGTAAGGGTCGACCTTCTGGCTCAGGTCGCCGGGCAGGAAGCCCAGCTTCTCGCCGGCTTCCACCGCCGGGCGCACCAGGATCAGGCGCTGCACCCGCGACTCGTTCAGTGCTTCGACCGCGCTGGCCACGGCCAGGAAGGTCTTGCCGGTTCCCGCCGGGCCGATGCCGAAGTTGATGTCATGCGTGGCGATCTGGTGCAGGTAGCGGCCCTGGTTGGCGCCGCGGCCACGTACCGTGCCGCGCTTGACCTTGATCGCCACGTCCTGCGCTTCGTAGGAGCGTTCGGCGATCTGCTCGACGTTGGCCTGCGCCAGGCGCAGGTGGATGGCGTGGTTGTCGAAGGTGGTTTCGCCGGCTTCGGCGTACAGCGCTTCAACCAGCTTCTGCGCCTCCACGATGGCTTCGTTGGGCCCGCTGATGCGGAACACGAAGCCACGATTGGCGATCTCCACGCCGAGCTTCAGCTCGATCTGGCGCAGGTGCCCATCGAAGGGGCCGCACAGGTTGGCCAGTCGCTCGTTGTCTTCCGGCGACAGGGTGAAGTCTCGATGATCGATGCTTTTCATTGCTTGGGGTGGGGCGGGGTCGCCGTCCACCGCGATGGACTCGGGGTGACAAGGTTACGCGCGTACCGGGCATGCGGCCAGCGGCGGGCCGATACGCGGTTTTCCACACCCGGTGTGGACGGGGGGCGCGAAAAGCTGTGGATAGGCCTTCGCAGTGCTTGTGCCACAAGGCGTATGAGGTGGTGGTGAAAAAACCGTCACGGTCGGCCGGCGCCTGTGACGGCAGCGCATCTTCCGTTGCCAGGCAGCCAGTACGGCCGCCCCCGTCCGGTTCTCCACACCGGCTGTGGAATGATGCTGAATCAAGCTGTGGATAGGTGGCGAGGAACCTTGCAGCAAAAGGCTTGCCCGCGCGTGGCGAAAAAACCGTCAGGGCTGATCGGAATCATTGAGGGTGCACGGGGCAGGTGGCACCGTGTCGCCGTCGCAGGAGGGGATGGCATGGGCATCGGCAACGGGATGCGTGGACTCGGACTGGCGGGCATCGGCCTGCTGGCGGGCTGTGGGCAGTCAACGCCAACGGCGCTGGGCACGCTGGAGTGGGACCGGATCACGGTGCCGGCGCCGGCGGCCGAGGTGATCGCCACGGTGGAGGTGCGCGAGGGCCAGCGGGTCAAGGCCGGGGCCGTGCTGATGCAGCTCGACCCCGCCCGCGGCGACGCGCAGTTCGCGGCGGCGCAGGCCGACACGGCGCGCGCGCAGGCCCAGCTGGAAGAGCTGAAGCTCGGCCCGCGCCAGGAACAGATCGCACAGGCCCGGGCACAACTGGCCGCGTTGCGCGCGCAGTCTGCTGAAGCCACGGCCTACTATCGTCGGGTGCAACCATTGGCACGCCAGCGCCTGATCGCCGCCGCCGAGCTGGACCGTGCACGGGCGGCCGCCGGCCATGCCGCGGCCAGCGTGCGTGCCGCCGAGCAGGCCTGGCTGGAACGGGTGCACGGCAGTCGCGCGCAGGACATCGCCCAGGGCCAGGCGGCCGCCGACGCCGCACAGGCGCAGCAGGTGGTGCAGGGCGTCAACCTGCAGAAGCTGCAGCTGCGCGCACCGCGCGATGGCGTGATCGATGCCTTGCCCTACCGGCAGGGTGACCAGGCACCGGTCGGGGCGCCGCTGGCGGTGATGCTGGTCGGCGAGCGCCCCTATGCGCGCGTCTACCTGCCGCAGCCGCTGCGCCTGCAGGTCAAGGTCGGTCAGCCGGCGCAGATACAGCTGGATGGAGGGGGCACCGTACTGAAGGGCCATGTGCGCGCGATCCGCAGCGAGCCTTCATTCACCCCGTACTACGCACTGACCGGCGATGACGTCGAGCGCCTGAGCTACCTCGCCGAGATCGACGTGGATGCAGCCAGCGACATGCAGACGCTTCCGGCCGGACTGCCGGTGCAGGTGCGCTTCTGAACACCGGTGCGGACATCGCGGTGCATGCGCAGGGCCTGACCCGCCGCTTCGGTGAGCTGCTGGCCGTGGACAAGGTCGACCTGACCGTCCCGCGCGGGCAGGTGTACGGCTTCCTGGGCCCGAACGGGTCAGGCAAGTCGACCACCATCCGCATGCTGTGCGGCCTGCTGGAACCCAGTGCGGGGCAGATCGAGGTGCTGGGCCTGGCGGTTCCCGAGCAGGCCGAAGCGCTGCGCCGGCGCATCGGCTACATGACCCAGCGCTTCTCGCTGTACGAAGACCTGTCGGTACGCGAGAACCTGGAATTCCTCGCCGCCATCCAGGACCTGCCGCGCAACCACGCCCGGCAACGGGTCGATGCGCTGCTGCAGCAGTACCGGTTGCAGGACCGGCAGCCGCAGCTGGCCGGGACGCTCAGTGGTGGACAGAAGCAGCGCCTGGCCCTGGCCGGCGCCGTGGTGCATTCGCCCGAACTGCTGTTCCTGGACGAGCCGACCAGCGCGGTCGATCCCGAGTCGCGCCGCGATTTCTGGGAGGCCCTGTTCGAACTGGCCGACGCGGGAACCACGGTGCTGGTGTCGACCCATTACATGGACGAAGCCGAGCGCTGCCATCGCCTGGCGATCCTTGATCGCGGCGCACTGGTGGCCGACGGCACGCCGGCCGAGCTCTGTTCACGGCTGCAAGGACGAACGCTGCAGGTCACGTCATCGCAGCCACGCCAGGCCAGCCGCGTGCTGGCCGAGCTGCCCGGCGTGCTGAGCGTGGCGCAGATCGGCACCCATCTGCGCGTGCTGTGCAATGAGGGCGTAGCGGATGTCGCAGCGCTGCGGCGCGCGCTGGCCAGCGCCGACCCGCAAGCGCATATCGAAAGCGTGGCGCCGAACCTGGAGGACGTGTTCGTGGCCGCCACCCGTGGCCGTGGCAGGGAGCCAGCGGCATGAACCTGCGCAGGCTGTGGGCGATCATGCTCAAGGAGCTGCGGCAGCTGCGCCGCGACCGCATCACGCTGGCGATGATCGTCGGCATTCCGGTGATGCAGCTGCTGCTGTTCGGCTATGCGATCAACCTCAACCTGCGCCACCTCGATGCGGGTATCGCCGACCAGGCCAACAGCGCCGCCTCACGCGCGCTGGTGCAGGACATGGTCGCCACCGGGGTGATCACGCCGCGTACTGAAGCGTACAGCCCGGACCAGCTGATGCAGGCGCTGCGCCGCGGCGAGATCAGCGTCGGCATCGTGGTGCCGGCCGACTTCGAGCGTCGCCGCTTCGATGGACGCGAAGCGGTACAGGTGCTGGTCGATGGCAGCGATACCGTGGTGCAGAGTGCGGCGATCCAGCTGGCGCAGGTGCCACTGGATACGCGCCCGACCAGCAATACGCGGCCGTTGCGCGAAGGCAGCATTGCCAGTGGCCAGGTCAGCGTGACCAGTTTCTACAACCCGCAACGGCGCTCGGCGGTGAACATCGTGCCCGGCCTGATCGGGGTGATCCTGACCATGACCCTGGTGATGTTCACGGCGGTGGCGGTGGTGCGCGAGCGCGAGCGCGGCAACATGGAACTGCTGATCGCCACGCCGGTATCGCGCAGCGAACTGATGGTCGGCACGGTGCTGCCCTATGCAGCGATCGGTCTGCTGCAGACCACGCTGGTGCTGGTGCTGGGCACCTGGCTGTTCCAGGTGCCGATCCGCGGCAGCCTGCTCGACATCTACCTGGCCGCAGTGCTGCTCGTGCTGGCCAACCTGGCGCTGGGCCTGCTGATCTCCACGCGCGCGCGTTCGCAGTTCCAGGCGATGCAGATGACCCTGTTCCTGTTCCTGCCGTCGATCCTGCTGTCGGGCTTCATGTTCCCGTTCGCCGGCATGCCGCGGCCGGTGCAGTGGCTGGCCGAAGTGCTGCCGCTGACCCACTTCCTGCGCCTGGTGCGCGGCATCATGCTGCGCGGCGCCTCGCTGTGGGAGCTATGGCACGACGCACTGGCGCTGCTGGCCTTCATCGTGGTGATGATGACCCTGGCGATCCTGCGTTTCCGCAAGCGCCTGGATTGAGGCCTGTCATTCGGTAGTGCCGGCCGCTGGCCGGCATCATTTCCGGTAGGTGCCGACCGTTGGTCGGCACACCTTATTCCGCCACCACGCGCCCACGCAGCGAATTGGTCAGCGCTTCGGTGATCACCACATCCACGAACTGCCCGATCAGGCGCGCAGGCGCCGGGAAATTCACCGACCGCATGTTCTCGGTCTTGCCGGTCAGTTCGTTCGGATTCTTGCGCGATGGCCCTTCCACCAGTACGGTCTGCACGGTACCAACCATCTTCTGCGAGATGCTGGCGGCGTGCGCATTGATGCGATCCTGCAGGCGCGACAGGCGGGCGTGCTTCTCGGCATCGCTGATCGTGTCCTCCAGATCAGCCGCCGGTGTACCCGGTCGACGCGAATAGATGAAGGAGAAACTGTGGTCGAAGCCGATGTCTTCGATCAGCTTCATGGTCTTCTCGAAGTCGGCATCGGTCTCGCCGGGGAAGCCGACGATGAAGTCCGAGCTGATTGAAATGTCCGGGCGCACCGCGCGCAGCTTGCGGATCTTCGACTTGAATTCCAGCGCGGTGTAGCCGCGCTTCATCGCCGACAGCACGCGGTCGCTGCCGGCCTGCACCGGCAGGTGCAGGAAGTTGGCCAGCTGCGGAACGTCGCGGAACGCATCGATCAGCGAATCGCTGAACTCGAGCGGGTGCGAGGTGGTGAAGCGGATGCGGCCGACCCCATCGATCTCGGCGATGGTGCGGATCAGCAGGCCGAGGTCGGCAAACTCACCGTCTCCATACGGGCCGCGATAGGCGTTGACGTTCTGGCCGAGCAGGTTGATCTCGCGCACGCCCTGCGCGGCGAGCTGCGCCACTTCCACCACCACGTCCTCGAACGGGCGGCTGACTTCGGTGCCGCGGGTGTAGGGCACCACGCAGAACGAGCAGTACTTGGAACAGCCTTCCATGATCGACACGAACGCCGAGGCACCTTCGGCGCGTGGCTCGGGCAGGCGGTCGAACTTCTCGATCTCGGGGAAGCTGATGTCTACCTGCGGGCGCTTCTGCTCACGCCGCGCGCGGATCAGTTCCGGCAGGCGATGCAGGGTCTGCGGGCCGAACACAAGGTCCACGAACGGGGCGCGCTTGATGATCGCTTCGCCTTCCTGCGAGGCAACGCAGCCGCCCACGCCGATGATGACCTCGCGGCCCTTGTTCTTCAGGCCCTTCCACACGCCGAGTTGGCTGAACACCTTCTCCTGCGCCTTCTCGCGGATGGAGCAGGTGTTGACCAGGATGACGTCGGCATCGTCCGGGCTGTCGGTCAGTTCCAGGCCATCGCTGGCGGCAAGCACGTCGGCCATCTTGGCCGAGTCGTACTCGTTCATCTGGCAACCGTGGGTCTTGATGTACAGCTTGCCCTTGACCTGGTCGGGCTTGCGCGGACCAGCGGGCAGGGCAACGAGCGGGGTACCGCCCGGGGTGGCGGGCGGAAAGACGTCTGGCGTCCCGGTCATGGCGCTTAATCCATTCGGGTGGCGGGAAAGCGGGCAATTCTACCCGCATCCCGCGCCAGCCGCCGCGCCCTTGTAGAGCCGAGCCCACGCTCGGCTGCTCTTCCCGCTTCCCATGGGGCAGCCTGGCATGGCCTGGCTCTACTGAAGCCAGCCGAGCGTGGGCTCGGCTCTACAAGGAAAGCCGGCCGGCGCTGCTCCGGCGCTGCTTATGCCGCCGCCAGCTCCGCATCGATCTGCCGCGAACGGTCGAAGGCGGTCATCGCGCTCATCCGTGCGATGTAATCAGCCGTGGCCGGCGCAGGCTGCACCAGGCCGAAGGCCGTGGTCCAGGCCAGCGCATTGCCCCACAGCACGTCGGCGGCACTCATCGTCTCGCCGAGCAGGTAGCGACCCTGTGCCAGCTGGGCCTCGACCACCTGCAGCACGGTCTCGGCGTCGTTGTACGGCGACATCAGGCGCGGCGGCGGCTCGCGGTGCATCGCCTTGTCGATCATCGCCGGCTCGAAACAGGCACCGTAGAAGGCCATCCAGCGCAGGTAGGGTCCGCGCAGGGCGTCGCCGATCGGCGGCGCCAGCCCGGCCTCCGGATACAGGTCGGCCAGGTACAGATAAATGGCCACCTGTTCGGTCACCAGCGCGCCGTTGTGGACGATGGCCGGCACCTTGCCCATCGGGTTGATGGCCAGGTAGGCCGGGGCCAGGTTGGCGCCGGCCTTCAGGTCCAGCACCTGCATGCGGTAGTCGGCACCCAGCGCTTCGAGCAGGGCCACGGCGCCGCTCGAGCGGGATCGGGCGGCGTGGTACAGGGTGATCTGGCGTGAGGTCATGGCATTGCTCCTTGCGGTGGGTGGTGAACTGGAAGCCATCCTGGGGCACTATTGCGGACGACTTCTGTCCTCGATTCTTCATGCGCCATACCGCCCATCGACTGCTGCGCCTGATCGCCCTGCTGCAGGCCCGCCGCCAGTGGTCCGGGGCTGAGCTGGCCGAGCGCATGGGCGTGGACCGGCGCAGCATCCGCCGTGATATCGAACGCCTGCGCGAACTGGGCTATCCGGTGCGGGCCTCTTCGGGGGTCGGCGGCGGCTATCAGCTGGGGGCCGGGGCACCGGTATTGCCGATGCTGCTGGACGAGGAGGAGGCCACCACCCTGGCCATCGCCCTGCGTGCCGCGTCCGCGTCCGTCGCCGGCATCGACGACACCGCGCGGGGCCTGTTGTCCAAGCTCGACCCGCTGGTACCGACCCGCCGCCGCCAGCAGGCCGGCGAGGTGCATGCGGCGACGGCCACCCTGTCCGACCTTCCCTCCACCGACGCACGCCTTCTGGGACGGCTGGCCCAGCATTGCCGGCAGGCGTCACGGCTGGCCTTCGAGTACCGCAGTGCGCAGGAGGCGGTGACCCAGCGCGAGGTCGAGGCGCAGCACCTGGTCAACTATGGGCGGCGCTGGTACCTGCTGGCCTGGGATCTGGGCCGGCAGGACTGGCGCACCCTGCGCGTGGACCGGATGGGCGCGGTGCGCGAATGCGCCGGGCCGGGCATGCATCGACGCCCGCCCGCGCCCCCGGACGTGATGGTGCGGCAGGCGGTCAGCCAGGCGCCCTTCGCGCTGCAGGCCATCGTCCGCCTGGCCGGTAGCCGCACCGAGCTGGAAGGGCGCATCCCGCCGTGGTGTGGTGTGCTGGAGGCTGATGGCGCCGACCATTGCCTGTTGCGCATGGGCGCCGAGAGCGGCGGCATGATGCTGGCGCAGATCCTCAGCCTGGACCGGGTGCCGGTGGCGTTGTGGACCACACCGCCGGGCCTGCGCGATGAGCTGGCACAGCGTTTGGCCGGATTGGGCCAGGTGCTGGCTGTGCCACCGGTCACAGGCTGAGCCGCGTCGCTTGGCAAGCCCCGGCGAAGCTGGGACACTCGCGGCATGAAGGGGATACTGGGGACAACGGCGATCATCATCGCTGCGCTGACCGCTGCGCCGGCCAGCGCCGGCACCCTGTACAAGTGCCAGGGCGCCGACGGGGTCACCAGCTACGTGAGCAAGCGAGTGGCCGGCGCGCGCTGCAGCAGCATCAGCTACAGCCGCGATACCCGCCCGGCACCGCGCCCCGTGGTGGCCGCACCGAAGCCTGCGCCGACCTCGGTGGCCAGCATCGAACGCAATCCGGTCGCTGTGGCGGCCAGCGCTGCTGCGCCCGCTGCGGTCGTGCCGACGCCTGCTGCACCCGCGCCTGCCGCGGCACCGACGGCCTCGCGGGCCGGGCGGATGGTCAGCGGCCAGGTCTATTCCTTCATGAAGGATGGGGTGCGCCACTACACCAGTGCGCGGCCGACCCAGGTGGCCAACCTCGGTCCGGTGCGCACCATCCGCTACAGTTTCATGGAGCGCTGCTACGCGTGCGGCGTCAACCCGCGCGTGGACTTCGGTTCGGTGCGCCTGAACACCACCGCGTTCCAGACCGAGATCACCTCGGCGGCACGCGAGTTCGGCGTCGAGGAGGCCGTGGTGCGTGCCATCATCCACGCCGAATCGGCCTACAACCCGACCGCGCTCAGCCGCGCCGGCGCGCAGGGCCTGATGCAGCTGATGCCGCCGACCGCGGCCCGCTTCGGGGTCAGCGATTCCTACGATGCCGCGCAGAACATCCGTGGTGGTGTGCAGTATCTTGCGTGGTTGCTGAAGCGCTTCAATGGCGACCTGACCCTGGCCGCGGCCGGCTACAACGCCGGCGAAGGCGCGGTCGACCGCCACGGTGGCGTGCCGCCCTACAGCGAGACCCAGTACTACGTGCGCCGGGTTGGGCAGCTGGCCGAGCGTTACCGCACCGCCCTGAGTCACCAGTAGGTGCCGACCGTTGGTCGGCACTCCCTTGAACAGGTGGGTGCCGACTGTCAGTCGGCACTCCTTGCAAAGAGCGTTGTGTGGCGCGCGACGGTTCCGCTACACTCGCCCATGATTCAATGCGGCTCTGGCCCCCACCGGATCCGCTGGCAGCCTTAAAGCTACCTAATCAATATCGGAGTGCCGGATGGCCAACGATGGGGTACACGATCCAGTCAACACCGGACGTCGGCGTTTTCTTTCTGCCACCACTGCTGTGGTTGGCGCCGTCGGCGTCGGATTCACCGCCGTTCCTTTCATCAAATCCTGGAATCCCAGTGCCCGTGCCAAGCTTGCCGGTGCACCGGTCGTGGCCGACATCAGCGCCCTGCAGGAAGGCCAGCGCCTGATCGTGGAGTGGCGTGGCCAGCCGATCTGGATCGTCAAGCGGTCCAAGGCGATCCTGGATGCACTGCACGGGCTGGATGGCCGCCTCAAGGACCCCGAGTCCGGCGAGAAGGACCAGCAGCCGGACTACGTGCTGAAGCAGAACCCCGAGCTGCGCTCGATCAAGCCGGACATCTCCGTGCTGGTCGGCCTGTGCACGCACCTGGGCTGCTCGCCGGAAATGGTCGCCGAGATCCGGCCCGAGCCCTATGACCCGCAGTGGAAGGGCGGTTACTTCTGCCCCTGCCACAAGTCGCGCTTCGACATGTCCGGCCGCGTCTTCAAGGATGTGCCGGCGCCGATCAACCTGAAGGTGCCCGCGCACCACTACCAGGACGACAACACCATCATCATCGGTGTCGATCCGCAGGGGGCTGCCTGATGGCCAATATCCTCAGCCGTACCGCCAGCGGCGTCGCCGACTGGGTCAATGCCCGCGCGCCGGGCCTGATGCCGGTCTATCGCAAGCACGTCAGCGAGTACTACGCGCCGAAGAACTTCAACATCTGGTACTACTTCGGCTCGCTGGCACTGCTGGTGCTGGTCAACCAGATCGTCACCGGCATCTTCCTGACGATGCACTACAAGACCAGCGCCGCGGAGGCGTTCGGCTCCATCGAATACATCATGCGTGATGTGGAGTGGGGCTGGCTGATCCGCTACATGCACTCCACCGGCGCCTCGCTGTTCTTCATCGTGGTCTACCTGCACATGTTCCGCGGCCTGCTGTACGGCAGCTACCAGAAGCCGCGCGAGCTGGTGTGGATCCTGGGCATGCTGATCTACCTGGTGCTGATGGCCGAAGCCTTCATGGGCTATGTGCTGCCGTGGGGCCAGATGTCGTTCTGGGGCGCCAAGGTGATCATCTCGCTGTTCGGCGCGATACCGGTGATCGGCAACGGCCTGACCGAATGGATCATGGGCGACTACCTGCCCAGTGACGCCACGCTCAATCGCTTCTTCGCATTGCACGTCATCGCACTGCCGCTGGTGCTGCTGTTGCTGGTGGTGCTGCATCTGGGCGCGCTGCACGAAGTGGGGTCGAACAACCCCGATGGCGTGGAGATCAAGAAGGGGCCGAAGGGCAACCGCTGGTCGCCGAATGCGCCGGCCGACGGTATTCCGTTCCACCCGTACTACACGCTCAAGGATGGTGTCGGCGCCGGCTTCCTGCTGATCATCGCCGCCTTCATCATCTTCTTCGCACCTGGCTTCGGTGGCCTGTTCCTGGAACACGACAACTTCACCGAGGCCAACCGCCTGGTGACCCCCGAACACATCAAGCCGGTCTGGTACTACACGCCTTACTACGCGATGTTGCGCGTGGTACCGAACAAGCTCGGTGGCGTGCTGGTGATGTTCTCGGCCATTGCGATCCTGTTCCTGGTGCCGTGGCTGGACAAGGCCAGGGTGAAGTCGGTGCGCTACCGCGGTTGGATCTCGAAGGTGATGCTGGGCGTGCTGGCGGTGTGCTTCGTGTGGCTGGGCGTGATCGGCTCCGGCCCGGGCACCGACGTGCATGAAACCTACATCGGGCGGGTGCTGACCTTCCTGTACTTCGCGTTCTTCATCACCATGCCGCTATGGACAAGGTTGGACAAGACCAAGCCGGTACCGGAGAGGGTGACCACGCATGACTGAGCGCTGGATGGTCCGGCTGGCCCTGACGGCCACCCTGATGCTGGGCAGTTTCCTGGCCTCCGCCGCCGAGGGCGGCACCAAGCTGCTGCAGGCCGGCAACGACCTCGGTGACCGCGCCTCGCTGCAGCGGGGTGCGCAGCTGTACATGAACTACTGCTCCGGCTGCCATGCGCTGAAGTACCTGCGCTATTCGAGGATGGCGCAGGACCTGGGCCTGACCGAAGAAGAGGTGATGAACAACCTCAACTTCACCGGCTCGGCGATCGGCGACCCGATCCCGGTGGCGATGCCCAAGGAAAACGCGGAGAAGTGGTTCGGCAAGATGCCGCCCGATCTCAGCCTGATCTCGCGCGTACGGGGCAGTGACTGGGTTTACACCTATCTCAAGTCGTTCTATCTGGACAGCAGCCGCCCGCTGGGCTGGAACAACGCGCTGTTCGCCAACGCCTCCATGCCCAACCCGCTGTGGGAGATGCAGGGGCTGCAGCATGCGGTGCACGGCAAGGCGGAAGCGCCCGGCATGGACCCGCCGGTGACCGGCCTGAAGATTGAAACGCCGGGATCGGTCGATGCCGGGCAGTACGACCAGGCCGTGCGGGACATCACCAACTTCCTCGAATACGCCGGCGAACCGGCCGCACTCAAGCGCCAGCAGCTGGGCGTGTGGGTGATCCTGTTCCTGGCCCTGCTGACCTTCCTGCTGTATCTGCTGAAGAAGGAATACTGGAAGGACGTTCACTGATTCTGCCGCCGGCCATCGCATGGGCCTATTGGCTTTTGTGATGGTCGGTTGCACACTCGGGGAGGAGTCGACCGCTGGCACGGTGCCGGCGGCGCCGATGCGGCAGGCGGTCTCCTGTCGTGGGAGAGCCTTTGATGGCGGCGAGCGTACGCATGCGCAATACACTGACGCTGTTTTCCTCGAACGACGACGTACTGTGCCACCGTGTACGCCTGGTCCTGGCGGCCAAGGGCGTCACCTTCGACTTCGTTCCAGTCGATCCGCAGAACCCGCCTGAAGACCTGATCGACCTCAATCCGTACCACTCGGTGCCGACCCTGGTCGAACGCGAGCTGGTGCTGTACGCCGCATCGGTGGTCAGCGAGTACCTGGATGAGCGCTACCCGCATCCGCCACTGATGCCGGTCGACCCGCTGTCGCGTGCGCGCATCCGACTGGCCATGCTGCGCATCGAGCACGACTGGGTGCCGCAGGTGCAGGCCATCCAGCTGGGCAACAAGACCCAGGCCGAGGCCGGGCGCAAGCGCCTGAAGGAACTGCTGACCGCCTCGCTGCCGCTGTTCAAGGCCAGCAAGTTCTTCCTCAATCCGGAAATGAGCCTGGCCGACTGCGCGATGGCGCCGATCATCTGGCGCCTGCAGTCGCTGGATGTGCCGCTGCCGAAGGATGGCAAGGCGATCGAGGACTACGGCAACCGCATCTTCCGCCATCCGGGATTTGTCCGCAGCCTGACCGAGCAGGAAAAGAAACTGCGCGATCTGCCGGTCTGATCCGGCCCCGCGTTACCCGTCTGCAGGCCGACCGGCGTGCAGACGATCCGCCCCGGCGGGGCGCCGGGCGCGTACACTTCACGCATGACCGAAGACTTCTTCCACATGACCAGCCACCGCCCGTACCTGCTGCGGGCGCTGGTGGAATGGATCAACGACAACCAGCTGACCCCGCACATCCTGGTCGACGCCGGCGTCCCCGGCGTGCAGGTCCCGCCTTCGGCGGTCAAGGATGGCCGGGTCGTGCTCAACATCGCCGAACGTGCTGTCGTGCGGCTGATGATCGACAACGAGATGGTCAGCTTCTCGGCCCGCTTCTCCGGAACCAGCTACCCGGTGCAGGTGCCGATCAGCGCCGTGCTGGCGGTCTACGCCCGCGAGACCGGGCAGGGCATGGCATTGCCGGATGACATTCCGGGCAGCGAAACCGCACCGACCAGCGATGAGCTGCTGCACGAGGAAGGCACGCCGCCGGACGATACGCCGCCGGCCAGCCCGCCGCCGAAGGGCCGCCCGAACCTGCGCGTGGTCAAGTAACCATTCCGACGCCGCCCCGATGGGCGGCGTTTTTCTTGGCCCGGCTGGCGGTGGGTGCCGACCGTTGGCCGGCACATCTTCAAACCCTAGGCATCCTCGGCATCCTCCACCTCCGGCCGGATCTGGCTGATCCGCGCGGCACCGGGGCCGGTGAACGAAATCAGCTGGTCGCCACGCAGCACCATGCGGCCCACGTGGCGATCGATGCCATCGTAGGAATACTCGAACTTGAAGGTGCGCTCGAAACCGAGCCGGCCATCCTCGCCACGCGACAGTCGCAGGCCGGTGGCGTGCACCGCCTGGTCCAGCCACTGCACGTCGGCGGCGCGGCAGGCATTGCGTCCCAGCTCGACCGCGCGCTCGGCGGCCGAGCGTGCGGCGTTCCAGAAGAAGTAGATGATTCCGCCGGCAATCAGCAACAGCAGCAGGGTAGGCATGGCGTCAGCCGTCAGAGGTCGATCCGGCAAAGATGGCGGCGAACGCGCGCTGGATCAAGCGCTGCATTCACCGCCGCGGCTGTGGTTCGTCGGGCACTGGCTGCGCGGGCACGATCACCGGTTGCGGCGCCGGAGCGGTCTGTATTGGTGTGGCAGTTGGCGAGGGCATCACCACGGGTGATGTCGCGGTCAGCTGCAGCAGGGCCGCCCAGTCCTGGCGGTTGAAGCTGCATTCGTCCTCGCGGCCCGGCGTGCAGCTGGGGTCGATGCCGGTGCTGTTGCGTTCGCGTGCCGGGGGCAGCTTGATCAGCCCGGTGCGGTCCAGCGGCAGCAACCGCATCGCCACGGTGTTCATCACGTTGCCACCGACCAGGTACAGGGTCTGGTCGCCGCCGAGGTTGGCGGCCACCACCACTTCGCAATGTGATTTCCAGTGGCCCACCGAACCGTTGCCCAGCGCCTGCACCAGCCCGCTGTAGCTGAGCGTCGTGCTGCGGTCGCGCAGGAAGCACAACAGGTCGCCCGGTGCGGGCTTTGCGGTCGCGGGATCGACCAGCCGGTACGGCACGCCCGAGGGGCCGCCCTGGTACGCGGCACGAATGTAGTCGATGTGGCGCGGCGACGTGTTGAAGCCGGGAACGCCGGCCTGCACCATCACCCAGGAAATGAAAGCGGCCGACCACGGATTGTCGATCAGGAAGGCGCGGCAGTCGCTGTCGGTGTAGCGCGTACCCAGCGGTGCCACGCAGCTGCTGGCACCGGCGATGCTGCCCATCGCGTTGAGCGTGCCGCTGTTGCGCCAGTAGCCGGCCACGCGCTGCCAGGCAATCAGCCCGTTGTCGGCCAGGTGTTCGTTCTCCGCCTCGGTGACACTCAGACTCGCCGCGCGGCCATCGCGATCGATGAAGGGCCGGAACCACAGCCGGTGCTCGTTGCAGGCGGTATTGCGGATGGCCACCGCCAATGGGCTCAGGCCGAAGCGGGGAGGGACATCGCAGGCTTCAGCGGCTGCGGCGGACAAGGGGGCTGCCGCGAGCAGCAGACAGGCAGGCAAAAGCATCCGGCGCATGCGCGGCTCCTGTGGGGGATGCCCGCAGCGTCGCAGAGGCTGGCGTAGCCGAGCCGTGAAGGCGCCCCGTCTCGTGTAGAGCCGAGCCTACGCTCGGCTCATCGCGCGAAGCGCGTGCAGGGCGCGCCGCAAATCGAGAAGCAGCCGAGCATGGGCTCGGCTCTACAAGGCCCTGCAGGCCTCAAGCCGGCGGCGGGCCCAGCTTCAACGACAGATCGATGGCCTGCACATGCTTGGTCAGTCCGCCGATGGAGATGCAATCGACGCCATCCTCGGCGATCGAGCGCAGGCCGCCCAGGCCGACGCTGCCGGAGACTTCCAGCGGAATGCGTCCGGCCGTGATGCGCACCGCCTCGCGGCGCAGGTCGGGACTGAAGTCATCCAGCAGGATGCGTTCGCAACCGGCTTCGAGCGCCTGGCGCAGCTGTGCCAGGTCTTCGACCTCGACCACCAGTGGCAGCGCAGGCCACTGCCGGCGTGCGGCGGCCACCGCCGCGGCCAGCGAACCGGCAGCACGGATGTGGTTCTCCTTCAGCATCACCGTGTCGTACAGGCCGAAGCGGTGGTTCTCGCCGCCGCCGCAGCGCACCGCGTACTTCTGTGCCAGGCGCAGGCCGGGCAGGGTCTTGCGGGTGTCGAGGATGCGGGTACCGGTACCGGCCACCGCGGCCACGTAGCGGGCAGTGGTGGTCGCGGTGCCGGACAGCGTCTGCAGGAAGTTCAGCGACGTGCGCTCGGCACTGACCAGGCTGCGGCTGCGCCCGTGCAGCAGGGCCAGCACGGTGCCGGCGGTGACGGCATCGCCTTCGGCGATGTGCCATTCAATGCGCACGTCAGGGTCGAGCGCGCGGTGGGTGGCGTCGAACCAGGGGCGCCCGGCGATCACCGCATCCTGCTTGCACAGCAGGTAGGCGCTGTCGGCCTGGTCGGGGAGCAGGGCGGCGGTGACGTCACCGCTGCCCAGGTCCTCGGCCAGCGCGCGCGCGACATCGGCGGCGACAACGGCCGCATCCGGCGTCGGCAGCGTGCTCATGCGGCCGGGAAGTCGGCGATCTGGGCGGTCGGAACGGCTTCCTCGGCCAGCAGCACCGGGATGCCGTCGTCGACGCGGAACACCTGCTTGCGGTCACGGGTGACCAGCGCCTCGCGCAGCGGCTGCGCCAGCGGGTTGCCATCGGCCTTGGTCACCGTGCCGGCGGAAATGGCCTTGTTGAGGGCTTCCAGGCCCTTGCCATCCAGCAGGGACAGGGGCTGGCGGGTGTCCGGGGACACCAGCAGGTCGAGCAGCTTGCGATCCATGGTTCTTCGTCTTGCGTGGAAGACGGCTAGAATACGTCTTTAAGGCAGGTGACGGCCAATGACCCCCAACCCGATCGCGCCGCTTGTCGGCATCGTCATGGGTTCCCGTTCCGACTGGGAAACCATGCAGCACGCCGCCCAGAAGCTTGAAGCCCTGGGTGTTCCGTTCGAAGTGAAGGTGGTGTCCGCGCATCGGACGCCGGATGTGTTGTTCAGTTACGCCGAGCAGGCGGGCCCGCGTGGCCTGCGCGCGATCATCGCCGGTGCAGGCGGGGCCGCGCACCTGCCGGGCATGATCGCGGCCAAGACCGCCGTGCCGGTGCTGGGTGTGCCGGTGCAGTCCAAGGCCCTCAACGGAATGGATTCCCTGCTGTCGATCGTGCAGATGCCGGCCGGCATCCCGGTCGCCACCTTCGCCATCGGCAACGCCGGCGCCTCCAACGCCGCGCTGTTCGCGGCGGCGATGCTGGCCAGCGACCAGCCGGCGATCGGCCAGGCGCTCGATGCCTTCCGTGCACGCCAGACCGAAGACGTGATGGCCCACGACGATCCGCGCCAATGAGCCTGACTGTCGGCATCCTGGGCGGCGGCCAGCTCGCCCGCATGATGGTCCTGGCCGGTGCGCCGCTGGGGCTTCGCTTCGAACTGTACGACCCGGCCGCCGACGCCTGCAGCGGCCCGCTGGCGCCGCTCACCGTGGGCGCCTTCGATGACCGCCAGTCCCTGGCGGACTTCGCCGCCAAGGTCGATGTGGTCACCTTCGATTTCGAGAACGTACCTGCCGACAGTGCACAGTTCCTGGCCGACCGCGTGCCGGTCTATCCGCCGCCGGCCGCGCTGGCGGTGGCCCAGGACCGGTTGAGCGAGAAGACCCTGTTCCAGCAGCTGGGTATTCCGCTGCCGGCCTTCGCCGACATCCGTAACCGCGACGAGCTGGCGGCGAAGGCGGCTGAGTTCGGCCTGCCGTGCATCCTCAAGACCCGCCGCCTCGGCTACGACGGCAAGGGTCAGTTCCGCCTGCGCAGCGAAGCCGACATCGACGCCGCATGGGATGCGCTCGGTGCCCAGGTGGAGCGCACCGGACTGATCCTGGAGGGCTTCGTGGCCTTCCAGCGCGAGGTCAGCGTGGTGGCCGTGCGTGGCCGCGATGGTAGCTTCGAAG
The DNA here is from genome assembly GCF_057179845.1 of Stenotrophomonas maltophilia group sp. SKK55. Classification (NCBI taxonomy): domain Bacteria; kingdom Pseudomonadati; phylum Pseudomonadota; class Gammaproteobacteria; order Lysobacterales; family Lysobacteraceae; genus Stenotrophomonas; species Stenotrophomonas maltophilia group sp. SKK55. The sequence continues at coordinate 480,222 of NZ_JBXUHP010000018.1, read as the reverse complement.
CCTGGCCGGTCACCGGCAACTGGCATGTCGACGGCGTGCTGTCGGCCAGCGTGGCACCGGCGGTGCTGTCCGACGCCGAGCGGCAGGCAGCGATCGGCTATGCCCGCCGCGTCGCCGAGCACCTGCAGTATGTGGGCGTGTTCGCACTGGAGCTGTTCTGTCGCGACGGCGAACTGCTGGCCAACGAGATGGCACCGCGCGTGCACAACTCCGGCCACTGGACCATCGAAGGCAGCGAGACCTCGCAGTTCGAGAATCACTTGCGTGCCGTGCTGGGCCTGCCACTGGGCAGCACCCGCATGCTCGGCCATGCCTGCATGCTGAACTGGCTGGGCAAGATGCCCGATCCGGCGCCGGTGCTGGGTCAGGCCAGTGGCCATTGGCACGATTACGGCAAGGAGCCGCGCGAAGGTCGCAAGGTCGGCCACGCCACGTTGCGCGACGATGATGCCGCTGCATTGGCCGATGCGCTGGACCAGGTCGGCCTGGAGCTGGACCGCCAGGCCCAGGTGGCGCCGGCAGTGCACGCGCTGCGCAACCGATGAGCCCGGGCGTGCCGGCCAATGGCCGGCACAACCTTGTATGCCTGCAACGGTGTGGCGCGCCGGTGCAGGCATCGGCGCACCATTGCCGGTGGTAGCGTGGAGCTCCTTTCACAGGAGTCACGACCATGCTCGACTGGAATGCCTATCGCAAGGAACTGAAGGGCCGCATCGGAGAGATCGGCAAGCTCTCGCCGGACACGGTCAAGGGCTACGCCACCCTGGCCAATGCCGGTGCCCAGACCAACCACCTGGATGCCAAGACCCGTGAGCTGATCGCATTGGCGGTGGCGGTGACCACCCGCTGCGACGGCTGCATCACCGTGCACGTGGACGCTGCGCTGAAGCATGGCGCCAGCCGCGAGGAAATCGCCGAAGCACTGGGCGTGGCGGTGTCGCTCAACGCCGGCGCGGCGCTGGTGTACTCGGCGCGGGTGATGGACGCGGTGGCTGCGCACGAGAACGCGTGACGCTTCATCTGTAGAGCCGAGCCCATGCTCGGCTGTCCGGCCAGCCGAGCATGGGCTCGGCTCTACAGGCAGTCAGCGCAGCTGGCTTTCGGCGAATTCCCAGTTGACCATCTGCCAGAAGGCATCCAGGTAACGCGCGCGATCATTCTGGTAATCGGTGTAGTAGGCGTGTTCCCAGACATCGCAGCACAGCAGCGGGGTGCTTTCGCCGGTCAGTGGCGTGCCGGCGTTGCGGGTGGCCTGGATGCCGAGCTGGCCACCGGGGTGCTGCACCAGCCACACCCAGCCCGAGCCGAACAGGCCCAGCGCGGTGCGGTTGAATTCCTCGCGCAGGCGCTGCGCATCACCGAACTGGCGCTTGACCAGCTCGCCCAGCCGGCCCTGCGGCTCGCCGCCGCCGCGCGGGCGCAGGCACTGCCAATAGAAGCCGTGGTTCCAGGCCTGGGCGGCCACATCGAACAGCGTGCCCTGGGCATGGCGCACGATCTCTTCCAGTGACGCCTCCTCCCACTCGGTGCCGAGAGTGCCGGCGTTGACCGCGTCAACGTAGGCGCGGTGGTGGCGGCCGTGATGCAACTCAACGGTCTGCGCGGACAGGTGGGGCTGCAGGGAGCCGGGGAGGTAGGGCAGGGCAGGCAATTCGACGGGCATGGACAGGTTCGTGGCCAGGGGGACGGCGGCAGCCTGTTCCATCCGCTTACAATGGCGGCTACCGTGGGCAGTCTAGCCGACCATCACGGTCGGTTTGTCCGGCGAAGCAAGGAGTGTGGTTGTGGCGGTAATGCAGCAAATCCAGGCCGAGGTCGATCGTTACCCGCTCGTGCTGTTCATGAAGGGCACCCCGCAATACCCGATGTGCGGCTTTTCCAGCCGCGCCGTGCAGGCATTGATGGCAGCCGGCGCCGTCACCCTGCGCACTGTCAACGTGCTCGAAGAGCCGGAGATCCGCGCCAACCTGCCGCGCTTTTCCAATCTGCCGACCTTCCCGCAGCTGTTCATCAATGGTGAGTTGATCGGCGGCTGCGACATCGTCATGGAACTGTTTGAATCCGGCGAGCTCAAGCGCATCGTCGAAGAGGCGACCCAGGGATGAGTGCCTGGCCGTCGACGTCACCGACTGACGGGGCGATCAATGGCCGCCCGTTGCAGGATCGCGTCGTACTGGTCGCCGGCGCCGGGGGAGGGCTGGGCAGTGCCGCGGCGGTCGCCGCAGCTGCAGCCGGGGCCACCGTGGTCCTGCTGGGACGCAAGCCGCGCCGGCTGGACCGGGTCTATGCCCAGGTCCAGGCGGTCGGTCCGGAACCGCTTCTGTACCCGTTGGACCTGGAAGGCGCCAGCCCCGATGACTATGCCGAACTGGCCCAGGCCCTGCAGCGCGAGCTGGGGCGGCTGGATGGACTGCTGGTCTGCGCCGCGCATTTCCCCGGGCTGACTCCGTTTGAACTGGCTGACCCGGCCAGTTTCGCCCGTGCGGTCCATGTCACCCTGACCGCGCCGGCCTGGCTGGCCCAGGCCTGCCTGCCGCTGCTGCGGCAACGCGAGGATGCCGCTCTGGTGTTCGCGGTCGATGCTCCCGAACGGGTCGGACAGGCCTATTGGGGGGGGTATGGCGTGGCCCAGCACGGCCTGCGTGGCCTGATCGCCAGCCTGCACGATGAACTGGGCCGTAGTCCCATCCGGGTCAGCGGCCTGTACCCCGGCCCCCTGCGCACGGCGCTTCGGGCCCGCGCCTATTCCGTGGACCAGGACCCGGCTGCGCAAGGCCCGGAAGCCGCGGCGGCCGCTGCGGTGACCCTGCTGTCCGCCGCTGGGAGCGTCTGGCGCGGGCAGATTCTCGATGCCAGTGAGACGCCTCGGGAAAGGTGAGCCCCGTGGGAAGACGGAGTGAAGAACCCGTCACGATTGCGTTGCGAACCGGTGCCGTTTGTCGCACAACCGTCACATTGATGGCGTAGCGTGTTAATCTAGTGTTAACCGTTAGGGCTGCCTTCAGCCGAGCGGTAGGGAACCCCAGATAACTCTCCGATCAGCCACCCGCAGGGCTGCTTGGATGCGCTTTTTTTCCGCCATCGCCAACTCGCATCGAGGCTACCGAAAAATGACCCACCCACTCCGGATGTCCAAGCTTACCCTTGGTCTCGTGGCTGCACTTGCTGCCGCTCCCGCCTTCGCCCAGAGCAGCACCTCCGCCGGTGTCGGCGGCCAGGTGATGTCCGCTGCAGGCCAGCCTGTCGCCGGCGCTGAAGTCACCATCACGCACACCGAGTCGGGCACTGTTTCGCGTGCCACCACCGATGCGTCGGGCCGATACAACGCGCGCGGCCTGCGCGTGGGTGGTCCGTACACCATCACCATCACCAAGTCCGGTGAAGGCACCAAGACCGAGGAAGGTGTCTACCTGAACCTGAACCAGGTCAACACCGTCAACGCCAACCTGGGCGGTGATCTGGCTGCGACCAACCTGGACGCGGTGAACGTTGTTGCCACCGCCGGCGGCCTGGACCTGTTCAGTGCCAACAAGATGGGCACCGGCACCAACGTGACCCGCGAAACGATGGATGCGCTGCCGTCGGCCAGCCGCAACATCCAGGACTACGTCCGTCTCGACCCGCGCATCTCGCAGGTCAGCAAGGCGGACGGCGCGATCTCGGCTGGCGGCCAGAACACCCGTTACAACGCCATCCGCATCGACGGCATCAGCGCCTCCGATCCGTTCGGCCTGGGTTCCAACAACCTGCCGACCGAGCGTCAGCCGGTGTCGATGGACGCCATCCAGGAAATCAACATCGACCTGGCCAACTACGACACCACCATCGCCGGTGGCACCGGCGCGGTGATCAACGCCGTGACCAAGTCGGGTACCAATGAATTCCACGGCACCGTGTACGGTTCGTACCGCGACAAGGACATGGTCCGCTCGCGCCTGGAAGGTGACAAGCAGGACTTCAACGGCTTCGAGGACGAGAAGACCTACGGCATGACCTTCGGCGGCCCGATCGTCAAGGACAAGCTGTTCTTCTTCACCAACTATGAAAAGTACGAGCGCTCGGCTGCCGGCGTCGCCCTGAGCGACACGCCGATCGGCCGTGGCACCATCACCCAGCAGCAGATCACCGACGTCCAGAACTTCCTGGGCAAGCTGGGCTACGACCCGGGCAGCCTGACGGCGCCGAACAGCAAGACCGAGATCGAAGAGTATGCGGTCAAGCTGGACTGGAACATCAACGAGAACCACCGTGCGGCCCTGCGCTACAACAAGATGGAGCAGAACGTCGTTCGCTTCCCGCAGGTCAGCAGCAGCGCCATCTCGCTGAGCAACTTCTGGTACCAGCAGCCGACCCAGTACGAAACCTGGATGGGCGAACTGTTCAGTGACTGGTCCGAGAACTTCTCGACCGAGTTCAAGGTCTCGCACAAGGATTACTCGGCCAACCGCGTCCCGCTGGTCGACATGCCGCAGATCCGCATCAAGTCGGGCAACGATTCGCTGTACGTCGGTACCGAACAGAACACCCACGTCAACATCGTCGAGTCGAAGGAACTGAGCGCCTTTGGTGCCGGTACCTGGTACATCGGTGACCACACCGTCAAGTTCGGCTTCGATTACTCGAAGAATGACCTGATGAACTTCTACGGCCGCAACCTCAACGGCGTGTACGAATTCAACAGCGTCAACGATTTCCTGGCGGGCAAGGCTTCGCGCTACCAGCTGCGTGCTCCGCGCGCCGATGGCAGCCGCAGCGACATCCCGGCCGACTTCACCCTGAAGAACACCGGCGTGTTCGTGCAGGACACCTGGGCGATCAACTACAACCTGAACCTGATGTTCGGCGTGCGCATCGACATGCCTGACTTCAGCACCCAGCGCCTGTACAACCCGCGCATCGAGCAGCTGTACGGCTTCAACAACACCAAGCTGGTCGACAAGAACCTGGTGCAGCCGCGCGTCGGCTTCAACTACACCTTCGACAGCGATCGCCCGACCCAGCTGCGCGGTGGCGTGGGCCTGTTCGGCGGCGCCGCCCCGAACGTGTGGCTGGCAGGTGCCTACCAGAACACCGGCCTGAACTACATCGAGTACGACGAGCGCAGCATCCCGGCCGGTGCCTTCACCCCGGACGGCAACAACCCGTACATCCCGGCCGGTGGCCCGGCTTCGGCCCGTCAGAACGTTGACATCATCGCGCCGGGCACCCGCCTGCCGTCGGTGTGGAAGGCCAACCTGGCGTTCGACCATGAGCTGCCGTGGTACGGCATCGTGGCGTCGGCCGAAGTGCTGTTCACCAAGGTCAAGGACGGCATCTACTTCGACCGTCTGGACGTGTCGGCGCCGACCGCCTTCGGTCAGGATGGCCGCGCGATCTACTGGAACGCCGCTGGCCGCAATCAGGCCAATACCCGTATCGACAAGGGTGTCGACTACGGCATGTCGACCGGTACCAAGGGTGCTGTTGACCGCGCCAACCGTCCGTCCGACATCGGCGATGTGCTGGTCCTGCGCAACACCGACAAGGGCCGCGGCACCCAGGCCACCTTCTCGCTGGCCAAGCCGCTGACCGAGAACTGGGGCTGGTCGCTGGGTTACACCTACACCAAGTCGACCGAGGTCAGCCCGCTGTCCAGCTCGCAGAACACCTCGAACTGGAACAACACGCTGATCTTCAATGCCAACGAGAACGTGGCCTACAACTCGCGTTATGCGATGAAGGACCGCGTCACCGGCACCCTGGAGTGGAAGCACAACTTCTTCGGTGACAACGCCACCCGCGTCGGCCTGTTCTACGAAGGCCGTTCGGGCCGTCCGTACAGCTACATCTTCTACAACGATGCCAACGGCGACGGTGCTGCCACCAACGACCTGTTCTACGTGCCGAAGGGTCCGGGCGACGTGCTGTTCACCGGCGGTGCCGCGATGGAGAAGCAGTTCTTCGACTGGCTGGCGCAGAACCCGGAACTCGATGCCTACCGTGGCAGCGTGGTCCCGGCCAACCGCCACCGCGCCTCGTGGGTCAACAGCTTCGACGTCCGCGTCAGCCAGGAATTCCCGGGCTTCATGAAGGGTCACAAGGGTGAAGTCGCCCTGGACATCATGAATGTCGGCAACCTGCTGAACAAGAAGTGGGGCCTGATCGACGACTACGGCTTCTACTCGACCCGTCGCGTTGCCAACTACGCAGGTATCGATCCGGCCACCGGCAAGTACGTGTACTCCTTCACTGGTTCGACCGACAACCCGTCGGTGCAGGAAAACAACAACGACAAGGGCAACACCGCCGTGTCGCGTTGGTCGATGCAGCTGACCCTGAAGTACAAGTTCTGATCCATCAGCGCTTGAAGTGGTAAGTGGAAACGGCCGGGGAAACCCGGCCGTTTTCCGTTCAGGCGAAAGTCCTTGCAGGGCGTGGGGCAACGGCGTAGCATCCAGAAATGTGCGCGGTGCCAACGCCGCCGATGCGGTCCCAAAATGGCGAACGCGGGCAGCACACATCCAACGGTCGGGCTTCCCGGCCGTTTTGCTTTTTAAGGGGGCGGCAGTACAGTCGGAAACCTTGAAGGAAGCGAAAAATTGGATATGACCACGAACGAAAAATCAGCCCGTGCGCTGCCGGTACAGGATGCGCGGATCTACCCGCGCGGTGGGCTGGACGTGCTGTCGCGGGCCGAAGTGGCACGCCTGCGCGATGCCTCCGCCGGCGGCATGCATGAGCTGCTGCGCCGCTGCGCGCTGGCCGTGCTGACCAGCGGCAGCGCCTCGGACGATCCGCGCGCGGCGCGCGACCTCTACCCTGATTTCGACATCCAGGTGGCGCAGCAGGATCGCGGCGTGCGCATCGATCTGGTCAACGCACCGGCGATGGCCTTCGTCGACGGCGAGATCATCCGCGGTGTCGCCGAACTGCTGTTCGCCGTCGTGCGCGACCTGGCCTACATGGCCATCGAAATGGGCCCGGCCTACGCGGCCGAGCTGGAGTCATCCGAGGGCATCACCAACGCGGTGTTCGGCCTGCTGCGCAACGCGCGCATCCTCAATCCGGGTGATCCGAACCTGGTGGTGTGCTGGGGCGGACACTCGATCTCGCGCGACGAATACCTGTACACCAAGCAGGTGGGCTATGAACTGGGCCTGCGCGGCCTGGACATCTGCACCGGCTGTGGCCCGGGTGCGATGAAGGGCCCGATGAAGGGTGCCACCATCGCCCACGCCAAGCAGCGCCGTACCGTGACGCGTTACATCGGCCTGACCGAGCCGGGCATCATCGCCGCCGAGTCGCCGAACCCGATCGTCAACCACCTGGTGATCATGCCGGACATCGAGAAGCGCCTTGAGGCCTTCGTCCGCATCGGCCACGGCATCATCGTGTTCGCCGGTGGCGTCGGTACCGCCGAAGAGATCCTGTACCTGCTCGGCATCCTGCTGCGCGAGGAGAACAAGGACCTGCCGTTCCCGCTGATCCTGACCGGCCCGACGGTAGCGGCACCGTACTTCGAGCAGATTGATCGCTTCATCCGCCTGACCCTGGGCGATGCGGCTGCCGAGCGCTACGAGATCATCATCGGCGACCCGGTGGCGGTTGCGAAGAAGATGGCCACCGGCATCAAGCGCGTGCGCGAGCACCGCCTGGCGCAGAAGGACTCGTTCTTCTTCAACTGGTCGATCGAGATTCCGTGGGAGTACCAGCAGCCGTTCGTACCCACCCACGAAGCGATGGCGGCGCTGGACCTGCACCACGGGCGTGCCCCGCACGCGCTGGCGGCCGACCTGCGCCGCGCGTTCTCGGGCATCGTCGCCGGCAACGTGAAGGAAGACGGCATGCGCCGCATCGAGCAGTTCGGGCCGTTCCAGATCCACGGTGACCCGGACATGATGCAGGCGCTGGATGCGCTGCTGCGCGCCTTCGTCGAGCAGCGCCGGATGAAGATCTCCGGCGAGTACCAGCCCTGCTACCAGGTGCTGGCCTGAACCTGCGCCGGCGCGATGGGGATCGCGCCGGCACGGGCAGGGGAGGGCGGGTCGTCAAGGCTTTGACGCCCGTCGCCCCGGATTGACCGTTCATCCTGCCGCCGCTTGCCGGTGGCGGGGCGATGGCCCATCGTGGCCACCAACACGCTGGGGAGCGTCCAATGTCTTTGCGCCGGCAAAACGGCTTCACGCTGGTTGAACTGATGGTCACCATCGCCGTGGTGGCGATCCTGGCTGCGATCGCCTTTCCAAGTTTCCAGAGCACGATCCGTTCGAGCCGGGTGAGCTCGACCAACAACGAGGTCCTGGGCCTGCTCAGTCTTGCCCGCAGCGAGGCGATCCGCAGCAACCGCGGCGGCGGCGTCTGTGGAAGCAGCGACGGTGCCAGCTGTGATGGTGGCTGGTCGGGCGGCATGCTGGCCTTTGCCGATGCCAATGGCGACGGTGCGCTGTCGGCAGGTGAAACCGTCCTGCGCTTCGTCAGTGGCAATCCCAAGCTGAAGATCACTGGGCCGGCCACGGAGATCGCCTTTGACGGGCGCGGCCGTCGCCGCGCCAGCGCCGAGCAGGATGTACGGCTGGAGCCGGACGTCTGCAGCAAGGGCGCACTGCACAAGCGCACACTGACGGTGAACGCCTCCGGGCAGATCCGCAGCACCAAGGAAGCCTGTCCATGACCACCCGTACCTTCCGTGCGCGCCAAGCCGGGGGCTTCACCCTGCTTGAAGTACTGATCGCCATCATCGTGTTGGCGTTCGGCCTGCTGGGTTTTGCTCTCTTGCAGACCATGAACGTCCGCTTCGTGCAGAGCGCCAATTATCGAACCCAGGCCACCAACCTTGCGTACGACCTGACCGAACAGATGCGCAGCAACCGCTTCCAGGCGGCCTGGTACACCGGCGCGTCGTTCGCGGCAGGCAGCAAGACCGCCGCCACCGCGTGCACCAGCGATACCGGCGACGTCTCCATTGAAAAGAAGATCGCGCGCTGGCAATGCCAGGTGGTGAAGGCGCTGGGCGACGATGCAGGCGCCAATGTCACCTTCAATGGCGGCGTGGTCAATGTGGCGATCACCTGGGGCGACCAGCGCTGGGATCCGGATGACCCGGACAAGGCCACCACCTTTGCATTGGCTACGGAGCTGTGAGCATGCGCCTGAACCGACGTGCCACCATGGCCGGCCTGTCGCTGGTGGAACTGATGATCGCCCTGGTAATCAGCCTGGTGCTGATGCTGGGGGTGGTGCAGGTCTTCATGGCCTCGCAGGCTGCCTCGCGCCTGTCCGAGGGGGCCTCGCGCGTGCAGGAGAACGCCCGTTTCGCGCTGGATTTCCTTGAGCGAGACATCCGCATGGCCGGGCACATGGGCTGCGTGAACGATCAGGCCCACGTGGTGAAGAACCAAGGCGATCCGGTATCGCATCTGGGTGCATCCTCGGGCGATGGCAGCCCGCTTGATTTCAGCGTTTCCATCCAGGGCTTCGATGCACCGGGAACCGCGCCGGGCGGGAGGCTCGCACTCGGGGCGACATGGTCCGCACCGTCAGCGTTGCCGGCAGCGATCACCCGGCTCAGCCCTGCGCCGGCAGGCGGAAGCGATGTGCTGGTACTGCGCTACCTGGCCCCTGAGGGGGTGCCGGTGACCGGCATTTCGTCCAGCGGCGGCAATGCGCTGCTGGACATGGACAGCACCCGGGTGGCCAGGCTCACCTCGGGGGGCGTGGCGGCACCGACCTTGTTCGGCATCGCCGACTGTGCCCATGCGGACATCTTCGCCGGTACGTTGAGTGCGGCACGTGTGACCGCGCCCTCGCTGGACCTGTCGCGCTATGCCGCGCAGCCGACCGGGCAGACGATGCTCTATCGCGCCGAGTCGATGGTCTATTACGTCGGCATCAATCCGGAGACCGGTCAGCCGGGCCTGCGTCGTGCGCGCGCCAACAGTGCTGGCGCCTATGCGGTCAATGAAGAACTCGTGGAAGGCATCGAAAGCCTGCAGCTGCTGTATGGCCTGGACAGTACCGCCAACATCAGCCTGGGCACGCCGCCGGCCGGCAACATCACCCGCCTGGCCGCCGCGACTGGCGTCAGCAGCAACGCTAACGCTGCCGGTGCCGCGCAGTGGCTGCGGGTGGGGCAGGTGCAGGTGGGGCTGCTGGCACGCAGCCCGACGCCGTCGTCTTCGAGCACGCCGGCCAACCCGCTGTCGGTACTCGGCGTTGGCTTTGCCAGCAGTGACAAGCCTGACGGCCGCTACCGCTCCAGCTATGAAGTCTCGATTGCACTGCGCAATCGCCTGTTCGGGAACTGATCATGACGACCTTCTCACGTTCGTTCAGGCCCGCCTCCGCTCGCACCCAGCGCGGCGCCGTGCTCTATGTCGCGTTGATCATGCTCATCCTGCTGGCGCTGCTCGGCATTGCGGGCATGCAGGTGGCCGGCATGCAGGAGAAGATGGCAGCGAACTACCGCGCCGCCAACCGGGCCTTCCAGAACTCGGAGGGCGTGGTGCGTGCGGCCGAACGCTCGGTGGAGAAAATCGCCAACCGTCAGGATGTGGGGAACGACAGCCTGGTGCAGTCCAGCACTCTGTCGCGGGTCTGCGATGACGGCTTCGATCCGGCCATTTGGGCCGAAAGCCACCGCAACCAGACGCGTCCTGCGGTCAATGTCCGCCAGATTGACAGCTGTGTGATGGGCGAATCGTCGCTCGACATGGGCCGTCCGCTGGAAGACGTCACGCCGATCTACCAGATCACCGGCTTCGCGACCGACGATGCCGATGCGAGCTCGTCGTCGGTGGTCATCGATACCGTATTCAAACTCTGAGGACGCAGGCCATGGCTTCGCGCAAATTCCGTTTCATGGCCGCAGGCGGCGCCGCACTGGCGCTCGGGGGCGGCTATGTCATCTACAGCCTGATGGCGGCCCAGGCCCAGGGCACGCTGGCGCAGGCGCCGCTGAACATCCAGGTGCAGACGCCGCCGGCCTTCCTGATGGCGCTGGATGATTCCGGCTCGATGCTGTGGGAAACATTGAACAACACGCGCGATGGCGTGTACCGCTGGGATGGCAGTGGCTTCTACAACCAGGGTGCCGTCAACGGCTACGATGGGTCTGGGCAGCGCTACCTGTACGTCTTCCCCAGCTATGGACGCGACGACCAGGCGGCCATCCCGCCGCTCGACAGCTTCGGTTTCGCCCGATCGCCGGACGTCAACCCGTCCTACTACGACCCGCGTGAGATCTATCCTGGCTGGAAGACCGGCTTGTCCGATACAGCCCTTGCCAACTATCTGGACATCAGGGCGTCCAGCGCGCCGCTGGACCCGCGTCCGGGCAATGCACCGAACAAGATCGCTGGCGCGCTGGACCTGACTGTGGACTCGCTGCTGACCAGCATGGACACCGGCGGGCGGACCGGCGCGAACTGGCGCTTCCGCTTCCGTTCCGGCATGACGCTGCCGGTCGGAACCCGTATTGAGCGTGGGCGATGCAACCTGAGCGGAGGGGCTGTCCGGCAGGAAGGCTCGTTCGACAACGTGACGCGCCAGACTACCATCAGCAGCTCAAGCTGCGATGCTGCCGTCGCCTTCTATCCGGCTACGTTCTTCCTGGCAGATCCGTCTACGCTGCCGGCGGAATATGGGTACACCGCGGCTCCTGTTGCCGTTGCAAATCCTCCGGGCGGCCGTCCGGGTACGTTGTACAAGTACGAAATCAAGCTTGCGAACTTCGGCAACAATCAAGCGAAGTACAACGCTGCCATGCAGAGCTTCGCCAACTGGTTCAGCCTGTACCGGACGCGACGCGAAGCGCTGATCGGTGCGGCCACGAATGCGCTGTACGACACGACCAATCTGCGCGTGGGCTGGTTCCGTATCAATGGCCGCCGCGCGGTGACCATGTTCAACATGACCAACGAGCCGGAGAAGCAGCAGCTGCTCAGCCAGATCATCGGCGAAATGCGTGCCAGCAGCAGTACGCCCAATCGTTCCGCCGCACAGTACCTTGGCGAACAATTCCAGCGCACGGATCAGAACGCGCCGGTGCTCCTGTCATGCCAGAAGAACGCGGGCATGCTGTTCACCGATGGCTATATCAATGAGTCCGGCAACACGACGCTGATGAAGGATCTCGTAGCGCCGTACTACAACAGTTCTCTCGTGCCGGGCAAGGAGACCAATTCCGTGCCGGTGCCGGCCGAGTGCAAGGGGCCGAATCCAAATCCGTCGCTGGATTGCAAGACCCACCTGCACATGAATTTCTACGGCGTGACGCTGGGCACGCAGGGCAAGGAGTTCGGCGTCCGGTACCTGCCGGATCCGCTGCGCCCGTGGGTGCTCAGCCCGGACCCGTACGTCGTCAAGCCCAACTTCCCGACGACGACGCAGGACCTCAAGCCCGAGGCCGTTGATGAGCTGTGGAACGCGGTCTATGACACCCGTGGCGAAATGGTCAACGCCACGCGCCCGGCCGAAATCACCGCAGCCATGCGCCGTATCATCAGCAACGTCGCCCAGGGCGCCACGCCGTCCGGCTCGCGTTCGCTGACCGGCGCACGCATCGGCGTCGGCTCGTTGTCGGTGGAGCCGTTCTACGAGGCCACCAACAACGGCACCGACTGGTACAGCAAGTTGCGCGCCTTCAAGCTGAGCGTCGAGCCGTCCACCCGCAAGATCGTTTCGGAAGAGGCCTGGGAAGCATCTGCGAAGATGCCGGCGCCTGCATCACGCCGCATCCGGTTCTGGCGCAACGGCGCGCTGGAAGACTTCACCGGCAGCAATGTCAGCCTGGCCAATCTGTGCACCAAGTCGTCGACGCTGTATCCGGGCATCCTGATCTGCAGCGCGTCCGAGCTGGCTGGCCTGGCCACCGATTCCACCACGGCCGTGGCCTACCTGCGTGGTGAAACCTCCGGCGAGAAGCGCAACGGCGGCAAGCTGCGTGATCGCAGCACGGTGCTGGGCGACATCATCACCTCCACCCCGGTGCTGAGTTCGCCTCTGGATGACTATGGGTTTGGCCGCCTTCCGGGCACGATGGGCAGCAGTTACGCCGCCTACATGACCACCAAGCGCAATGGTCGCCGCTACATGGTCTACGCCGGCGCCAACGACGGCATGTTGCATGCCTTCGATGGCGGCATGGGCGCCGACGGCCAGATGGACGCCGACGGTGGCAAGGAGCGGTTCGCCTACATTCCCTCGACCGCGTTGGGCCACATGGGCAACCTGTTGCTGCCTAACGACCCCACCAACCAGAACGCCCAGCGTTTCCAGCACCGTTACTACGTCGATGGCCCGGTGACGATCAGCGACACCTACGGCAGCAACGGGTGGACCACGTCACTGGTGGGCACGGCCGGTGCCGGCGGCCGCAGTGTGTTCGCGCTGGATGTGTCCGATCCGGGCAACTTCGGCGCGGCCGGCTCCCTGCTGTGGGAGATCAGTGACCTCGATGCGTCGCTTGACGATGCTGTGCGCGCCAACATCGGCCATGTGCTGGGCAAGCCGGTGATCGTGCCGGTGAAGAACACCGACGGTTCGGTGGGCTTCAAGGCGATCTTCGGTAACGGCTACGAAAGCAGGAGTGGCAAGGCGGTACTGTTCGTGGTTGACATGGTGGCAGGCCGCACGCCGACCATCCGCATGATCGAGGCGATCGAGTCGGGTACCAACCTGCCGTCGGGCAGCAACGGGCTGGGCAACATCGTGGTGGTTGATCGCTGGGGCGGAACCGGGCAGAACGCGCGGGTGCGTGATGGCCTGGCCGATACGGTCTATGGCGCCGACAAGCGTGGCGTTATCTGGAAGTTCGACCTGCGCGGGACTACCGCGCCAACCGTACCGTTGTTCACCACCAATACCCATGTCGATCCCGCCGACCGCCGGACCTACCGCCAGCCGATCACCGGTGGCATGACGGTGACCACCGGGCCGTCCGGTGGCGTGATGCTGATCTTCGGCACCGGCAGCTTCTCCTACTACGGTGACGAGAACGATACGGCGGTGCAGGCGTTGTACGGTATCAACGACACCGCAGCGGGCCAGCCGACGACGACGCTGACCTCGGCAAACCTGAGCTCGTATACGGCCGAGATCGGTTCCGGCGTGCGGACATTGCGTGGCGGGACCGTGCCTACGGTCAGCCGCGGCTGGACCGTGGTGCTGGCCAACAAGGAGCGTGCGGTCGGTAATCCGAGGATCGTGTCCGGCGTGGTGTTCTTCCCGACCTATATTCCGTCCGACGCTCAGGGGTGCTCGGTGGACGGTGCGAACTGGTTGCTCGGCCTGCAGGCCAGCACCGGCCAGGCCGCGATGTCGCAGGTGCGCTTCGGAGCCCCCGACGGCCGATCGCCGGGGGCGGGTACGGCCGGCGTTGCTCTCAACACGGGCGGCAACGCGCCGGTGAGGGACGTGACGACGTCGGTGGTGCCGCGCTTGGCGCCGCCGGACAGCACTCCCGGCAACCCGCCGCCGCAGCCGCCCGGTGAGGCGTGCCTGATGCAGATCTCGGTGGCCGGTGCTGATCCGATGTACCTGCCATACCCCTGTGGACGCCAGTCCTGGAGGCAGATCCAGTGACCGGCGTCCATCCTTCCCCGCCAGCAGGAGCCCGTGCAATGCGCCAATCTTTCGCGGCGGGTCGCCTGGCCCGCGGTTTCACCCTGATCGAGCTGATGATCGTGGTGGCGGTCGTGGCAATCCTCGCCGCGATCGCCTACCCGAACTACAGCGAACATGTGCGCAAGTCGCGACGGGCCCAGGCTAAGGCCGACCTGGTCGAATACGCACAGTTGGCCGAGCGCTTCCACACGGTCAACAACACCTATGTCGGGTTCAAGTTCCCGGGCAACGCCGATTCGATCAACTCCCCGCGCGAGGGCGGCACGGCGGCCTACACTCTGTCCATGCAGACCGCGCAGTCGACATTCACCTTCACCGCCACCGCGGTCAACGCGCAGGCGAAGGACAAGTGTGGAAACTTGACGCTCAACCAGGCCAACGTGAAGACCGCCAAGACCACGCTGTCCGAGTGCTGGTGACACTGCCGCAAACAGAGAACGCAAGCATGTGAACGGGAGTGTTGCACTCCCTGTTCGACGTGATTACAATGCGCGTCCCCGCCCGAATAGCTCAGCCGGTTAGAGCACTTGACTGTTAATCAGGGGGTCGTTGGTTCGAGTCCAACTTCGGGCGCCAGACGTTACACATCAAAGGCTTGCGGACTTCCGCAGGTCTTTTTTGTTGCCTGCTTGAGAGCGCAGGGGCGTCGTTTCAACAGGCTTGTCCAGTCCGCGTGGTGGACGAACGCATCCGCCCACTGTTGCTGACGATGATCCGCGCGTGCTCGCGCCCCCTCACGCAGACGCGCAGCGTCAGGTTGCTGCCGGGGCTGCGGCCATCCGGCTGGAAATAGAGTTGCGGTCGCCCGCTGTTGCTGGCGGCATTGATCGTGACGTCCGGACGGCCGCCCTGATGCAGGACAATGGCATCGGCCGTGGATGGGGGCTGCCATGCGCCTGCGGCCCGGTAGGCAATCCAGCCCTGGCTCCAGTCATCCCCGCAGCGCTGGCCGTCCGCGCTGGCGCAGAGGCCGATCAGTTCGCGACGCATGATGGCCTGGGTGCGTGCCGTTGCCAGGGCGGCCTGCAGGCTGAACCGGGTGGCTTCCGCGCGCTGGTGCAGCAGCAGCGCCTGCAGCGAGGGCCAGCCGGCGGCCAGCAGCACGGCCAGTACCGCCGTGACGACCAGGATTTCGATCAGGTGCATGCCGCGCGACGCGGCGCAACCGGAAGAGCGGTGAGTGCGCATGCATCCAGCCTCCGCGCCCGGCTGTGCGGCCGCCATCGGGAATCCCCGTAGCGGTCTGCCCGACAACCCCTCAGCCGGCCGTCACTCCTCGCCCCGTATACTCACCCTTCCCGGGAACTGGCAACACCATGAGCGACAGTTTTGAACTTGTCTCGCCGTATTCGCCGGCGGGCGACCAGCCCAACGCCATCGCGAAGCTGACCAGCAACTTCGAGGCCGGCATCGCCAAGCAGACCCTGCTGGGCGTGACCGGCTCGGGCAAGACCTACACCATCGCCAACGTCATCCAGAACGTTCAGAAGCCGACGCTGATCATGGCACCGAACAAGACGCTGGCGGCGCAGCTGTATGGCGAGTTCAAGGCGTTCTTCCCGCACAACGCGGTGGAGTACTTCGTCAGTTATTACGACTACTACCAGCCCGAAGCCTACGTGCCGTCGTCGGACACCTTCATCGAGAAGGACAGTTCGATCAACGAACACATCGAGCAGATGCGGCTGGCCGCGACCAAGACCCTGCTGTCGCGCCCGGACGCGATCGTGGTGGCCACGGTGTCCGCGATCTATGGCCTGGGTGCGCCGGAAGACTACCTTTCACTGCGCCTGATCCTGTCCAAGGGCGAGCGCATCGACCAGCGCGACCTGATCAACCACCTGACCCAGCTGCAGTACACGCGCAATGAGTACGAGCTGCAGCGCGGTACCTTCCGCGTGCGCGGCGAAGTGATCGACGTGTTCCCGGCCGAGTCGGACAGCGAAGCACTGCGCCTTGAACTGTTCGATGGCGAGGTCGAGAAGATCACCCTGTTCGATCCGCTCACCGGCGAGACGCTGCGCAACATGCAGCGCTTCACGGTCTACCCGAAGACGCACTATGCGACCACGCGCGAGCGCGTGCTGGCGGCGATCGAGACGATCAAGGTGGAGCTGAAGGAGCGGCTGGAGCAGCTCTACGCACAGAACAAGCTGGTGGAGGCGCAGCGCCTGGCGCAGCGCACGCAGTTCGACCTGGAGATGATGGCCGAGGTCGGTTACTGCAACGGCATCGAGAACTACTCCCGGCACCTGACCGGCAAGAATGCCGGCGAGCCGCCACCGACCCTGTTCGACTACCTGCCGCCGGATGCGCTGCTGGTGATCGACGAATCGCATGTGACCATTCCGCAGATCGGCGCCATGTTCAAGGGGGACCGCTCGCGCAAGGAAACCCTGGTTGAGTTCGGTTTCCGCCTGCCGTCGGCGCTGGACAACCGCCCGCTGCGCTTCGAGGAATGGGAGGAGCGCTGCCCGCGCAGCATCTACGTGTCGGCCACGCCCGGGCCCTATGAACTGCGTGAAGCCGGTGACGAGATCACCGAACTGGTGGTGCGCCCGACTGGCCTGATCGACCCGGTGGTGGAGATCAGGCCGGTCGGTACCCAGGTCGACGACCTGATGAGCGAGGCCAACGCGCGCATCAAGGCGGGCGACCGCGTGCTGGTCACCACGCTGACCAAGCGCATGGCTGAAAACCTCACCGAGTACCTCACCGAACACGGTATCCGCGTGCGCTACCTGCACTCGGACGTGGATACGGTCGAGCGCGTGGAGATCATCCGCGACCTGCGCCTGGGCAAGTTCGACGTGCTGGTCGGCATCAACCTGCTGCGCGAAGGCCTGGACATGCCCGAGGTATCGCTGGTGGCGATCCTCGATGCCGACAAGGAAGGCTTCCTGCGCTCCACCGGCTCGCTGATCCAGACCATCGGCCGCGCCGCACGCAACGTGCGTGGCAAGGCGATCCTGTACGCCGACAAGATCACCCGCTCGATGCAGGCGGCGATCGATGAGACCGACCGGCGCCGTGCCAAGCAGGTCGAGTACAACGAAGAACATGGCATCGTGCCGCGCTCGGTGGCGCGCCCGATCGTCGATGTCCTTGAAGGCGCGCGTTCGGATGCCGCCGAGAAGGAAGCCAAGAAGGGTAAGGGCAAGGGCCGGGCGGGTGTGGCCGAAGAAGCGGCCGACTATCGTTCGCTGTCTCCGGCGCAGCTGGCGACCCGTCTCAAGGCGCTGGAACAGCAGATGTACCAGCACGCCAAGGACCTGGAATTCGAGGATGCCGCACGGGTGCGTGACCAGATCCGGCAGCTGAAGGAAGCCAGCCTGGGCTGAACGTGGCAGTGCAGCATCATCTTCACAAAAGTATTGCGCTTCACGGCCCGCATCCGTAATATACGCGGCCTGCACCGACGCAATCGCGGAAATGCAGAAGCAAAACGGGCGGTTAGCTCAGCGGTAGAGCACTACCTTGACATGGTAGGGGTCACAGGTTCGAACCCTGTACCGCCCACCACGAAACCCTCGGAAGAGGGTTGTCGTGAACTGCAAAGCCCGGCCCTGGCGCCGGGTTTTTACGTAGCAAGGCCAGCCTTCGGGCGGCAAGAACACGATGGGCGGTTAGCTCAGCGGTAGAGCACTACCTTGACATGGTAGGGGTCACAGGTTCGAACCCTGTACCGCCCACCACCTGCTCCCGGCGTTGCCGGTGAAGCGGTGGAAACGATGAAAGCCGGCCCCGGGGCCGGCTTTTTTCGTTCCGGCGAGCCTGGCGTTCCCGCGAAGCTGCATCCGTGCCGGTTCATTGGCATGAAATCAGTGGGTAATGCTGATCGAACGCTGGATGCGCCACTGGCCGTCGACGCGTTCCCACAGCTGCGCCACACGTACCGGGGCCAGTGCCGGATGAGGGCTGGCGCCAGTGTCGTCTGGCGATTGCTGGCTGCCCAGCCGCAGCACGCGGTCCTGGCGCAGGTGATAGAGCTGAAGGGGCTGCGCTTCATGTATGGCCTGCCGATCCTCGGTGCGCAGGATCTGGCTGCGCAGGGCATCCTCGGTGGGCCCGCAGCCGTCGCCGAACAGGCTGGAGAACAGCAGGATCAGGGCAAGCATCGGCATGGCACGGTGCTCCAGCGGGAAAGTGCGTGCAGGCTGGCAGGGTCGGCCGGGCATCGCAGCCGGCCTGCGACGAAGGCGGGAATTGGGCCGCCAAAGGCAGGCAGATGGCGATGAATCCGGGCCGCGCAGGCGTAGACTCGGCGCTGCTGCGCAAACGCGCCATTACTGCAAGGAGCTGCCGCATGAGTGATCACGTCCCGGTGTCCAGGCCCAATCCGCTCCTGGAACGCCTGTTCGGCGGCAACATGCTGGAAGGCACGATCAAGGCAGTGATCTGGGTCGCAATCCTGAGCGCGCTGCTGGCGTGGACCACGCTGCGCTGAATGACGCTGCCGCGCCAGGCCTGCCGGGTGGCGGGTCCTGCTGACCCGATCACTCCCGCTGCCGCCGGTGCGGGTGCTGTCAGGCGCTGAAGGCCTGGCGCAGGCTGCGCAGGGTGGCCTGGCGATGTTCCCTGGCCGTCGGCTCGCCCATTTCCAGCTCCTGCAGGCGCAGTCCGACCAGAGTCATCGCCAACGCATAGCCGCGTGCCGCGTCGGCAACGCGTGACAGGCTCACTGCACGGCGGGCCAGTGCATTCACATGTTCAAGGTCGGGCATCAGTCCCAGATAGGCGCGTTCTGCGCTGTCCAGGTCCGGTGCACGCAGGATCGCGTGGGCTTCTGCGGTGGGGGAGACGGAGGCCATGGGGGTCCTTGTCAGGGGCAGCGACAGCATCGTTCGGCCACATTGCGGGTGATGGCTGCGCATGCTGAAGGGGCAACATTGTCAGAACATTGCGCCTGCAACCGCTGGCATGCATGGGCGCAAAACCATGGCCCCAGGCACTATGATCGGCAGCGTTTCCGGTAGACGAGTTCCTGATGCGCATCCTCCTGGTCGAAGACGATCCTGATCTGTCCCGCGCCCTGCAATCGGGTCTGGAGCGGCAGGGCGTGGTCGCCGATGTGGTCGGCAGCCTGGCCGAGGCCGCGCTCGCGTTGCGCGAACCGGTGCACCAGCTGCTGCTGCTCGATCGCCAGCTGCCCGATGGCGATGGTGCTGGATTCGTCGCGTCGGCGCGTGCGCTGCGGCCGAACCTGGCGGTGATCATGCTCACCGCCAAGGGCACGCTGTCGGACAAGGTCGAAGGCCTGGACGTCGGTGCCGATGACTATCTGGTCAAGCCGGTGGCGATCGAGGAGCTGATGGCACGCATCCGCGCGGTATCGCGCAGGCCTTCGGCGATGGTGACGCCGAGCCTGCGGCTGGGGCGGCTCGAGTTCGATTTCGAATCGCTGCAGGCACAGGTGGAGGGCCAGCCCTTGGCATTGCCACGTCGGCAGGTGCTGGTGCTGCAGGCGTTGGCGATGCGGCAGGGCCGCACGGTGACCCGCAGTGCCCTGGAGGCTGCAGTGTACGGGTTCGATGATGAGATCCAGTCCAATGCGCTCGATGCGCATATCTCCAAGCTGCGCAAAGCGCTGCAGCAGGCCGGGGCGGGGGTGGAGATCCACGTGATCCGGGGCGTCGGCTACCTGCTGGCGGAGGCCTGAGATGGCCCGTCCGATCCGTTCGATCACCCTTGGCCTGGCTTGGCGCCTGTTCCTGGCACAGGCCTTCACCGTACTGTTCGCGGTGGTCGCGTTGATCCTGACCTGGGGTGACAAGGACTCCTGGGGCATGGACATGTTCGTTGCCGAGGCGGTGGCCAAGGCGGTGCACAGCGAAGGTGGCCGCCTGGTGCTGGACCAGGCGCGCTGGGACAAGCTCGATGCCAACGCCGGTGGAAATCTCTGGTTCGCCGCGGTGGATGACAAGGGCATGTGGCTGGAGCGCGGCACCATCCCAGCGATCCACGCGCCGATGCTCGCGCGGCTGCCGACCGTGGGCGCCACGGAACTGGGCTCGCTGGTGCCCCCTTACCTGGACGTGGCGCGGGTGATGATCCGCAACGAGGACGGGCGCCGCATCACCGTGATGGTCGGTGGCGCACCCAAGGGCGGGCTGCTGGATGGCGCGCTGATGGTGCTGCGCCTGATCGGCCTGTGGTTCTTCCTGCCACTGATCGTGGTCACCCTGCTGGTGATGCCGACCGTGATCCACCGTGCAATGCGCGGCGTGCGCCGTTCTGCGCAGCAGGCCAAGGAACTGGATATCGGCCAGCCCGGTGCGCGGCTGGATGCGCGGCTGGTCTCCACGGAAGTGGCGCCGCTGGTGGAAGCGTTCAACGATGCTATCGACAAGGTGCAGCAGGGCTACGCCGCGCGCGACAAGTTCCTCGCCGACGCGGCGCACGAGCTGCGCGTGCCGATCGCCGTGGTGCAGGCGCGCCTGGCGCAGCTGCCACAGGGTGAGCTGAAATCGCAGTTGCTGACCGACGTGGCGCGGCTGGGCAATGTTGCCGAGCACCTGCTCGATCTGCAGCGCCTTGACCGCAATGTCGGCGCATTGCAGCGGCTGGACCTGGCGCTGCTGGTGCGTGAGGCCGCCGCGGACCTGGCGCCGTTGGTGGTCGGCGCCGGCTATGGATTCGAAGTGGACGCGCCGGAATCGCCGGTGTGGATCCACGGCGACAGTCTGGCGCTGGGGCGGGTGATTGCCAACCTGGTGCACAACGCGATCGTGCATGGTGGTGGCCGTGGCACCATCTGCGTGCGGTTGGATACGCGTGGCTTGCTGGAAGTCAGCGATCAGGGCGCGGGCATTCCAGTGGGCGACCGCGAGGCGATCTTCGAGCCGTTCCATCGCCTGCGCGCGGCGGGCAGCGGCAGTGGCCTGGGCCTGCATCTGATGAAGGAGATCGTGCAGCACCACGGTGGCTCGGTCAGTGTCGGTGAGGCTGCGGGAGGCGGCGCAAGCTTCCGGGTCAATTTCCATCGCGGCAGCGTCCGGCGCTGACGCGTTTGCGGGGCAAGTCCCGATAGGCAACCTGCCGCCGGTAGCGGCAGGCTGGACACATGGCCGTCGAGCGTTCCCCGTCTCCCTTGCTGGGCAGTGGCGCCGCTGCGGCACTGACACTGGGGGCGCTGGCCTGCGTGCAGCTGCCACAGCTGCCGCCGCTGTGGGGCTGCATGGTGATGATCGTGCTTGGCATGGCAGGGTGGGGCCTGCGTTGGCGGGGGCGCCTGCCCGCGGTCGTGCTGCTGGGCGCCGGATGGACGGCGATGCACGGACACTGGGCAATGCAGGAACAGCTGCCGCCAGGCCAGCCAGCACGGGATGTGGTGGTCAGTGGACGGGTCATCGATCTGCCGGACCATGGAGCCGCGCACACCCGCTTCCTGCTGCAGGTCAGCGAGAGCAGCGAACTGCCATCGCTGCGCGGCAAGCGCCTGCAGGTCACCTGGAACGATGCCTGGCGTGCCGCTGACGCCACCGACGCCGGGCGTGGGCGCCATCAGGTCCTGGCCGGCGCGCAGTGGCATCTGGCCCTGCGCGTGCGGGCGCCGCGTTCGCGCATCAATCCCGGTGGTTTCGACGGTGAACGCCATGCGCTGCTGCGCGGCGTGTCCGGCAACGGCACGGTTCGGGCGCCGACCAGCGCGCGTGAGCTTCAGGCCGCGCATGGCCTGCCGGCGTGGCGTGAACGCACCAGCGCCGCCATCGCCGCGCAGGTGGCCCATCCAGCTGCGCGCTTCGTGCAGGCGCTTGCCCTGGGCGATACACGTGGCCTGTCCGACGCCGATTGGGATCAGTTGCGGGCGCTGGGCCTGACCCATCTGGTGGCCATTTCCGGGTTCCATGTCGGGGTGGTGGCGGGACTGGGGGCGTTGCTGTGCCGAGGGCTGTGGTGGCTGTGCCCGCTGCTGGGCCGGCATTGGCCACGCCCCCAGGCGGCGGCCTGCGCCGCGGCCCTGTCCGCAGCGGGCTATGCGGTGCTGGCCGGCGGTGAATTGCCGACCGTGCGCACCGCACTGATGATCGGGCTGGTGGCGCTGGCGCGTAGCGGGCGGCGCCCACTGGGTCTCGTGCAGGGGCTTGCACTGGCGGCGCTGGCGCTGCTGCTGCCGGCGCCCCTGTCAGTGCTGTCCGCGGGCTTCTGGCTCAGCTTCGGCGGCGTCCTGTGGCTGGTCTGGTGCCTGCCGCAGGGACGTCCGCGAGGCGTGGTCGCCAACCTGCGCGGGTTCCTGGCCGCACAAGGGGTGGCCAGCGTCGGCCTGTTGCCGCTGGGCATCGCCTTGTTCGGCGGCACCGCCTGGCTGGGGCCGCTGGTGAACCTGCCGGTCATCCCGTGGTGGACATTGCTGGTGGTGCCCTTGTCGCTGCTGGGCACCGCCCTGCAGGTGCTGCATGACGGCGCCGGATGCTGGGCGTGGCGTGCAGCGGCGTGGTTGTTCGAAATCAGCTGGCAGGCCCTGCAGCCACTGGCGGCGCATCCACAGGCGATGTGGTGGTTGGCCGAGGCACCGGCCTGGGCAGTGCCGGCGGCGCTGCTGGGCGTGTTCTGGTGGCTGCTGCCACGCGGTGCCGGGGGCGGGCTGGCTGGCCTCCTGCTGTGCCTGCCGCTGCTGTGGCCATTGCGCGAGCGGCCGGCCGAGGGGGAGCTGGAGCTGCTGGTGCACGACGTCGGGCAGGGCACGGCGGTGTTGCTGCGTACCGCGCGGCATGCGCTCTGGTACGACGTGGGACCGCCGGTCGGGGGTGAGGGCAGTGAGCGGGTCCTGGTTCCGTCATTGCGGGCGCTGGGGCAGGCACGGCCCGACCGCGTGCTGATCAGTCACGACGATCTCGATCATGCCGGCAACCTGCCGAGCCTGCGCCTTCAGTTGCCGGAGCTGCCCCTGTTGGCGCCGCCGGGCAGCGCGATCGCCGGGGCCGGGCGCTGCCAGCGCGGCCTGCGCTGGCGCTGGGACGGCGTCGACTTCCAGGTGCTGCACCCGGATGCCGGCAGCCAGCGGGCTGAAAACGAGGACAGCTGCGTGCTGCGCGTGGCCAGCGCGCATGGTGGGGTCCTGTTGCCCGGGGACATCGGCCGCCCGGCCGAACAGGCGCTGCTGCGGGCGTCTCCGGCGGCGCTGAAGGCGGATGTGGTGCTGGTGCCGCACCATGGCAGCGGCGGCAGCTCCAGCGCGCCCTGGGTGGCGGCGGTGTCAGCCCGGCTGGCGCTGGTTTCGGCCGGGCACCAGAACCGCTTCGGCCACCCGCGGCGGGACGTGGTCCGGCGCTGGCAGGCGCAGGGAGCCGAGGTGGTGTCCACTGCGGAGTCCGGGGCGATCCGCGTATGGCTTGGCGCACAAGGGCTGCAGCTGCGTGAACAGCGTATCCATGCATCCCGATGGTGGGATGCCGCTGGGCGGGCGCGGTCGGCTGTTATCCTATCGCCGATCAAACAAGCGGCCGTTGGGCCGGAGGGTTGAAACGTGTGGGAACTGGTCAAGGCCGGTGGCTGGCCGATGGTGCCGCTGCTGCTGTTGGGCGTACTGGCTTTGGCGATCATCCTGGAGCGTTTCTGGTCCCTGCGGCGGACTGAAGTGCTGCCGCCCGGCCTCGGCCAGGAAGTGCGCAACTGGGCCGCACGCGGCAAGCTTGACCCGGCGCACCTGCAGACCCTGCGTGCCAACTCGCCGCTGGGGGCATTGCTGGCGGCCGCGCTGGAAGCCCGCAATCGTCCGCGCGACCAGATCCGCGAGCGCATCGAGGACACCGGCCGCCACCTGGTGCACCGCATGGAACGTTTCCTCAACGCGCTGGGCACCATTGCCTCGGCCGGCCCGCTGCTGGGCCTGCTGGGCACCGTGATCGGCATGATCCAGATGTTCCTGGGCATCCTCGACCATGGGGTGGGCGACGTGAACCAGCTGGCCGGCGGTATCGGCAAGGCGCTGGTGTGCACCGCCACGGGCATGATCGTGGCCATTCCGGCACTGATGTTCCATCGCTACTTCAAGGGCCGCATCCACGGCTACGTGGTGGAAATGGAGCAGGAAGCCAGTGCCCTGCTGGACACGCTCGACGGTCGCCCCGGGGTGATGAACCCGGTCGCGCCGGCGCGACCGGCCAACGCCGCTGCGGCGAAGGCCTGATCGATGCGTATCGGCAATGACCGCTCCCAGGATGAACCGCATATCGATCTGGTCCCGCTGATCGACGTCATCCTGGTGCTGATCATCTTCTTCGTGGTCACCACCACTTTCGATGCGCGCTCGACGCTGCAGGTGCAGCTGCCGACCGCCAGCCAGCAGCCCAGCAACGAGCCGCCGCGTTCGCTCAGCGTGCTGATCAACGCCGAAGGCCGCTATTTCATCAATGACCAGGAAGTGCTGCGCAGCGACGTCGAGTCGGTCAAGCAGACCATCGCGTCCGTGGCCGGCAGTGACCGTAGCCAGCCCGTGCTGCTGCGCGCCGACGCACGCACTCCCTACCAGGCCGTGGTGACCGCGCAGGACGCGCTCGGTCAACTCGGTTTCCGTCGTATCGCCATTGCAACTGCGCCAGAGGTGCGTCCATGAGTTCCCATCACGCGCCGGTGTGGCCGATCTACAAACGTCTGCTGGGCTACACCCGCACCTACTGGGTGTTCATGGTGGGCGCGGTCATCGCCATGGTGGTCGAGGCCCTGGCCGGCTACCACTTCACCAAGCTGATGGAGCCGCTGGTCAACGAAGGTTTCGTCGACCCGCAGCCGCGCGCGGCCGTGGTGCTGCCGCTGACCATCCTCGGCCTGTTCCTGATGCGCAGCGTGGCCACCTGGGTCAGTGATTACACGCTGGCCAAGACTGGTCGCAGCGTGGTCCGCGACCTGCGTGAGCAGGTGCTGCAGAAGTACCTGCACCTGCCGTCGTCGCACTTCGATACCGAAGCGACGCCGGTGATGGTCAGCCGCCTGAACTTCGATACCGAGCAGGTCACCCAGGCCAGCGCCGACGCGCTGAAGACCGTGGTGGCCGACACCCTCACCATCATCGCGATGCTGGCGGTGATGCTGCAGATGAGTGTCAAGGTCACCCTGGCGATGCTGCTGGTGGTGCCGCTGATCGGTGGCATCGTGTCCTACGTGGGCAAGCGCTACCGGCGCATCAGCCGAGGCATCCAGGACGGCATGGGCACCATGGCGCAGACTGCCGAGCAGTCGCTGGCCGCGCAGCAGGAAGTGAAGGTGCACGGCACCCAGCAGCATGAGATCTCGCGCTACTCGCGCCTGGCCAACCGCATGCTGGCGCTGAACATGAAGGTCGAGGTCACCCGCGCCGCCGCCTCCAGCGTGGTGCAGTTCCTGGCCGCACTGGCGCTGGCGGTGATCGTCTGGGTGTCGACCCGCGAAGCCCTGGCGGGCCGGCTCAATGCCGGCCAGTTCATGGGCCTGATGACATCGATGATGGCCATCATTCCATCGCTGCGCCGCCTGACCAGCGTACAGACGTCGATTTCGCGCGGCGTGTCCGCTGCCGAGCGCCTGTTCGGCATCCTCGACATGCCAGTGGAGCGCGACCAGGGGCAGCGACGCGTGCAGCGCGTGCGGGGCGAACTGGCGTTCGACCACGTCATGCTGCGTTACCGCGAGGACAGCGGCATCGCCCTGGACGACATCAGCTTCGTTGCCAGGCCAGGCACTGTGACGGCCATTGTTGGCCGTTCCGGCAGTGGCAAGACCAGCCTGATCCGGCTGGTGCCACGCTTCTACGAGCCCAGCGGCGGTGTCATCACCCTCGACGGCGTGGCACTGGACGACTACCCGCTGGCCGACCTGCGCCGGCAGGTGGCAATGGTCGGGCAGAAGGTCATGCTGTTCGATGACACCATCGCCGCCAACATCGCCTATGGCATGGAAGCGACCGACGAGCAGATCCGCGCGGCGGCCGAGGCCGCCAACGCGTGGGAGTTCATCGCACGCATGCCGCAGCAGCTGCAGACCCCGGTGGGCGAGAACGGCGCGCTGCTGTCCGGTGGCCAGCGCCAGCGCCTGGCGATTGCCCGCGCGATCCTGCGCGACGCCCCGATCCTGATCCTCGACGAAGCCACTGCGGCGCTGGACAACGAATCCGAGCGCCTGGTGCAGGACGCGCTGCAGCGCCTGATGCCCGAACGCACCACGCTGGTCATCGCGCACCGGCTGTCGACCATCGAGCATGCCGACCAGGTACTGGTCATGGATCACGGCCGCATCGTTGAACGCGGCACGCACAAGGAGCTGCTCGAACTGGGCGGCCTGTACCAGCATCTGCACAGCATGCAGTTCCGCGATAGGCAGGACTGATGGCCGGCAAGGGCACCCAGACCCCGCCGTACTGGTATGACGGCACCCCGGTTCCGTGGGCGATGCGCCTGCTGGCGCCGCTGTACGCAGGTGTCACCGCACTGCGCCGGCGCGCCTATCGGCGTGGCTGGCGCAAGCGCCACTCGCTGCCGGTGCCGGTCATCGTGGTCGGCAACATCACCGCCGGTGGTACCGGCAAGACGCCGCTGACGATTGCCCTGGTCGAACGCCTGCGTGCGGCCGGCTGGAAGCCGGGCGTGGCCAGCCGCGGCTATGGTCGCGAAGACGCCGACAAGCCGCTGTGGGTGCAGGCCGACACGCCAACCGCGAAAGGCGGTGACGAGCCGGTGCTGATCGCCTGGAAGACCGGCGTGCCGGTGCGCGTGGACAGTGATCGGGTTGCTGCGGGCAAGGCGCTGATCGAGGCCGGCTGCGATGTGATCGTCTGCGACGACGGTTTGCAGCACTACCGGCTGGCGCGCGACATCGAGATCGAAGTGGTCGATGCCCAGCGTCGCTATGGCAATGGCCGGATGATTCCGGCCGGGCCGTTGCGCGAGCCGGTCAGCCGCGCCAGCGGGTGCGATTTCCGCGTGGTCAACCTCGGCCAGGCCGATGAGGAGACCGCGGCACAGGCCTGTGGCTTCGGTCAGTGGCCAATGGCCCTGCACATCGACAGTGCGCAGCCGCTGGCCGGTGGCCGCGCGCGCCCGCTGGCGTACTTCAAGGGCCAGCGCGTGCACGCGGTGGCCGGCATCGCCCATCCACAGCGCTTCTTCGACATGCTGCGCGCGCGCGGGATCGGCGTGGTGCCGCATGCATTCGCCGACCACCAGGCCTACCAGCCGCAGGACTTGTCCTTCGGCAGCCAGCTGCCGGTACTGATGACCGAAAAGGATGCGGTGAAATGCCGGGCGTTCGGCAACGACTGGCACTACGCGGTTCCGCTGCGCGCCGAGTTGCCCGCCGCGTTCTGGGTGGCGCTGACTGATCGCCTGGACAAGCTGCGACCGAACTGAGCGGCGCCGCGGCGCTTGCATTCACGCGCCGCTGGCCGCATTCCCGTTGTAACGAGCCTGCCGAGAACCGCCCGCATGACCGAATTCGTCGTCGCCATTCCGGCCCGCTTTGCCGCCTCGCGGCTGCCGGGCAAGCCGTTGCGCCCGCTGGGCGGTGAGCCGCTGGTGCTGCATGTGGCGCGCCGCGCGCTGCAGGCCGGTGCCCGCGAGGTCTGGGTGGCGACCGACGACCAACGCATTTCCGATGCGCTGTCCGGGTTGGCCGAGGTGAAGGTGGCGATGACCGCGACCACGCATGCCTCGGGCACCGATCGCCTGGCCGAGTGCGCACGCATTGCCGGCTGGGCCGATGACACGGTGGTGGTCAACCTGCAGGGCGACGAACCGTTCGCGCCGGCGACCGGCATCCGCGCGGTGGCAGATGCGTTGGTCGCTGGCACTGCGCCGATGTCGACTCTTGCCACGACCGTCGAGGACGCACACACCCTGTTCGACCCGAACGTCGTGAAGCTGGTGAGCAACGTGCGCAACGAGGCGATGTACTTCAGCCGCGCGCCGATCGCCTGGCACCGCGACGGCTTCGCACGCAGCCGCGACACGTTGCCGGCCGGTCACCACTGGCTGCGCCACATCGGCATCTATGGCTATCGCGCCGGCTTCCTGCAGCAGTTCGCGGCGATGCCGCCGGGCCAGCTGGAGCAGGTCGAATCGCTGGAGCAGCTGCGCGTGCTGGAAGCGGGCTACCCGATCAGCGTGGCGATCTCGCCCGAGCCGTTCCCGCCGGGCATCGATACGCCCGAGGACCTGGAGCGCGCCGAAGCGTTGCTGCAGACGATGGCCGCGCGATGAAGTTGCTGGTCGTCTGCCTCGGCAACATCTGCCGTTCGCCGATGGCCGAAGGGGCGCTGCGCGCACGCCTGGATGCCTCGCCGCTGGCCGGGCGGGTGCAGGTCGATTCGGCCGGCACGGGCGACTGGCACGTGGGCGAGCCGCCGGACCGCCGCGCGATCGCCTGCGCGGCCGGACACGGCGTGGACATCGGCGGCCTGCGCGCACGTCAGCTGCAGGCCGTGGATTTCGACCGTTTCGACTGGATCCTGTGTGCCGACGAGACCAACCTGCGTGATGCCGGGCGCCTGGCGTCGGCGACCCAGCGTGAACGGCTGGCGTTGTACCTGCCCTGGTCCGGCGGGCAGGGGCGGGTAGCCATCCCTGACCCCTACACCGGCGGCAGCGATCATTTCGAACAGGTCTGGTCGCTGGTCGACGATGCTGCAAAACGTGCGGTGGCACGACTGTTGCATGACGCCGACTCCGGCATAATCAGGTCATGAACGTCCAGCCCGTCCCGGACCTGCCCGAATTCGCCACCTGGCTCAATGCCACCCCCTGCACCCTGACCGAACTGCGCGGCCGGCCGGTCGCGCTGCTGTTCGTCAATGCGGCCTCCGCCTGGAGTGCGCAACGCCTGGCCGAGTTCGGCCAATGGCTGTCGCGCCACCCGGGCAAGCTGCAGCCGCTGGTGCTGCAGGTGCCGCGTTTTGATTTCGAACGCGATGCCACGGCCGCACTGAAGCTGCTGCGCCGTCAGGGCCTGACCATGCCCGTGCTGCTCGATGCCGACTGGGATGGCTGGCGCCGCTTCGGCGTTACCGCCTGGCCGACCATGGTGCTGCTGGACGCGCAGGGCCGCGAACAGCAACGGCTGGTCGGGCAG
This sequence comes from Stenotrophomonas maltophilia group sp. SKK55, assembly GCF_057179845.1. Taxonomy (NCBI): domain Bacteria; kingdom Pseudomonadati; phylum Pseudomonadota; class Gammaproteobacteria; order Lysobacterales; family Lysobacteraceae; genus Stenotrophomonas; species Stenotrophomonas maltophilia group sp. SKK55. The sequence goes on along the minus strand of NZ_JBXUHP010000018.1, from coordinate 450,585 downwards.
GGCGCGCCCGGTGAACTGGAGCGCGCCTTGAACGCGCTGTGCCAGGGCGCACCTTCGGCGCCGCCGCGTGGCGGCAGCGAGCTGCATCCGGAACCGCGCCAGGCCCTGCGCTTCCCGCAGGGGCTGGCGGTCAGCACCGAACGCCTGTACATCGCCGACAGCGGCCATCACCGCATTCTCGAATGCAGCCATGGCGGACGCATCCTGCGCCAGTTCGGCCTCGGCACCGCTGATTTCATGGACGGCAACCTCGCCGAAGCGGCATTCCACCGCCCGCAGGCGCTGGTGCTGGAGCGCGATTCGCTGTACGTCGCCGACACCGGCAACCACGCGGTGCGCCGTATCAACCTGCTGACCGGCATCGTCGACACGTTGTGCGGCAACGGGCGACCCGGTGCGCCGGTGGAAGGCCCGGTCGCGCAGGCGCGGCAGGTCTCGCTGGACCATCCGGTTGGCCTGGCCATCGCCGACAACCAGCTGCACATCGCGATGGCCGGCGACAACCGCATCTGGAGCTACCACCTGGGCCAGCGCAGCCTGCAATGGCGCGCCGGTAGTGGTTCCATTGACGAGCGTGATGGCAGTGGCCATCTGGCTGCCTTCGCGCAACCGACCGCGCTGGCCGTGGTGCAGCAGGTGCTGTACGTCGCCGATGCGTTGGGATCCTCGATCCGTGCATTGCAACTGCGTGGTGACCTGGTGCAGACCCTGGTCGGGCAGGGTCCGTGGCGCTTCGGCAGTGAAGACGGCCCGCGCGCGCAGGCCAGCCTGCAGTTCCCGCAGGCGATCGCATTGGGCGCGGACGCCCCGCTGCTGTGGATCGCCGACACCGGCAACGGTCGCCTGCGCACGTTGCGCCTGGGCGGTGGCGAACTGACCACCCAGCCGCTGCCGCGCCGCCTGCATGGCCCGGCTGGACTGGCGGTGGGCGCAGGCGCGGTGTGGATTGCCGAGACCGACGCCCATGCCGTGCTGCGATTCGACCCCGACAGCGGCGTGCTCAGCGAAGTGCCGATCAGCGAATGACCGACGTTCCCGCCCCGGCCTTCGACGGCAAGGCCTTCGCGGCCCAGCTCAGCACTGCCCCCGGCGTGTACCGCATGTACGCGGCCGACGACACCCTGCTGTACGTGGGCAAGGCGCGCGCGCTGCGCAACCGCGTCGGCAGCTATTTCAACGGCAGCCCGAAGAACGCGCGGATCATGTCGATGATCTCGCAGATCACGCGCATGGACGTGACTGTGACGCGCTCGGAAGCCGAGGCGCTGCTGCTGGAAAACCAGCTGATCAAGTCGCTGTCGCCGCGTTACAACGTCTCGCTGCGCGACGACAAGACCTACCCGCATGTGCTGCTGACCCGCGAGGACTGGCCGCGCATCGCCCTGCATCGTGGCCCGCGCGCCATTCCCGGCCGCTATTTCGGGCCATATCCCGGCGTTACGGCAGTGCGCGAAACGCTGAACCTGATGCACAAGCTGTTCAAGCTGCGCAGCTGCGAAGACAGCGTGTTCCGCAACCGCTCGCGGCCGTGCCTGCAATACCAGATCGGCCGCTGCAGCGCGCCCTGCGTGGAGCTGGTGCCGGCCGCGGACTACGCCGAATCGGTGCGCCGTGCTGCGCTGTTCCTGGAAGGCAAGAGCGACGAGCTGACCCGCGAGCTGGGCGAGCAGATGCAGGCCGCCAGCGAGGCCCTGGAGTTCGAGCAGGCCGCGCGCCTGCGCGACCTGATCTCCTCGCTGCGCAGCATGCAGACGCGTCAGTACGTGGACGGCCGCGCCGCCGACCTGGACGTGCTGGCGGTGGCCATGCAGGGTTCGCAGGCCTGCGTGCTGCTGCTGGCTTTCCGCGATGGCCGCAACCTCGGCACCCGCCCGTTCTTCCCGCGTACCAACGGCGAGGAGAGTCCGGAGGAAGTGCTGGCCGCGTTCGTCTCGCAGTACTACATCGAATTCGAGCCGCCGCGCGAGATCCTGCTGGATCGCGAGATTCCCGATGCCGACCTGCTGGTCGCGGCGCTGTCGGCCTCGGCCGAGCGCAAGGTGCAGCTGAAGTGGAACGTGCGCGGCGAGCGCGCCGGCTATGTGGAGCTGGCCAGCCGCAACGCGCAGCTCACCCTGGCCACTGAACTCAACAGCCGCAATGCGCAGCATGCGCGCAGCGATGCACTGCGCGAGATGCTGGGCCTGGCCGAGCCGGTCAAGCGGGTCGAGTGCTTCGATATCAGCCATACGCTGGGCGAGGCCACTGTGGCCTCGTGCGTGGTGTTCGACGCCGCCGGTCCGGTACGCGCGCAGTACCGCCGCTTCAACATCAGCGGCATCGAGCCGGGCGACGACTACGCCGCCATGCGCCAGGCCATCGACCGCCGCTTCCGCCGTGCGGTGGAAGAGCAGGGCGTGCTGCCGGACGTACTGCTGATCGACGGCGGCGCCGGGCAGCTGGCGCAGGCGCAGGCCGCACTGGCCGACCTGGGCGTGGAAGGTGTGCTGCTGGTGGGCGTGGCCAAGGGCGTGGAGCGGCGCGCTGGGCATGAAGCGCTGGTGATGCCCGACGGCCGCGAGCTGCGCCCCGGCGCAGCTAACCCGGCGCTGCAGTTCATCCAGCAGGTGCGCGACGAGGCGCACCGCTTCGCCATCACCGGCCACCGCGGCCGCCGGCAGAAGGCGCGGATGACCAGCAAGCTGGAGGACATCCCCGGCATCGGGCCGCGCCGCCGCGCCAGCCTGCTCAAGCATTTCGGCGGCCTGGTGGGCCTGAAAGCCGCTGGCGAAGCGGAAATCGCCAAGGTGGAAGGCATCAATGACGCCCTCGCGGCACGTATCTACGCTAACCTGCACGGGTTGGCCACGCCTGATGCGGCCGAGTAGAGAGAGAAGCACGCAAGCATGAAGTTGACCCTGCCCACCTGGCTGACGTTGTTGCGGATCGTGATGATCCCGGTGCTGGTGCTGGTGTTCTACCTGCCCTACACCTGGACCAACTTCGCTTCGGCGGCGATCTTCGGCCTGGCCGCGATCACCGACTGGCTCGATGGCTGGATCGCACGCCGTTACCAGCTGGAGTCGGCCTTCGGTGCGTTCCTCGACCCGGTCGCGGACAAACTGATGGTGGCAGTAGCGCTGTTCCTGATCGTGCAGGGCCATCCGACGCCGTGGATGGCGTTCTGGGCGGCAGTGATCGTCGGCCGCGAGATCGCGGTATCGGCGCTGCGAGAGTGGATGGCCGAGCTGGGCCAGCGCGCCAAGGTGCGCGTGGCGATGATCGGCAAGATCAAGACCACCGCGCAGATGGTCGCGCTGCTGTGCCTGCTGTATTCGGTGGCGCCGAACGTGCCGGTGGAAGACATCTGGATGGGCTGGCCGGTGTTCCACATCGGCGACTGGACCCTGGCGATTGCCGCGGTGCTGACCCTGTGGTCGGGCCTGCAGTACCTGCACGCGGCCTGGCCGAGCCTGCGCGATGACGAGCGTGCCGCCCGCGAGCGTGCACGGCAGAAGAAGCTGGGCAACTGAGCCCGGGGTCGGATCCCTTTCCGAAGGAAAGGGCTCAGACCCCACGGTTGCTGCCATCCACGCATGGCGTGGATCTACTGGAAATGCCGCATCCACGGAAGGGGCGGATCCATCAGTTTGCGGAGACACTGTAGTAGATCCACGCCATGCGTGGATAGGCGGTGCAAGACGCCTCGCAGACCCTGGAAAAAAGCGCTTGACGCCATCCTTGGAATAGGTAAAATTTCGCCTCCCAAGCGGGAATAGCTCAGTTGGTAGAGCGCAACCTTGCCAAGGTTGAGGTCGCGAGTTCGAGTCTCGTTTCCCGCTCCAGATTCAAGAGAAACGCTCCTGCGAGGGGGCGTTTTTCGTTCTGGTTTGAATCTGTCGTCTCAACGTTCTAGATCGCCGCAAGGATCTGATCGATGTGACCAGCGGCGTCAGCATCGCGATCGTCCAGCCTCAGGTGCGCCTCGGTCGCGATGAACTTGCTGATCAGTCCAAAGCAGGCTTCGCCAAGTCGCGCTCTCCACAGTGAGAGAAAATCGAATCGAACAGTGAATGCCTGCACGTCGTTAAACACGTACACGGGCGCATCGTCAATTCCATCCATCAACGAAGCAACGTAACGATCCTGCTCGGACTCCGAATGGGTCCAGGCTGCATGCCAATCCACGCAGGGCGGCTCGCGTTGCAGGCCAAGCGGTTCTATCACGGCGATCGCATCAACGAGCTCCGCTGTAATCGGATTGCATAGAGCCTCGCTTTCCAGCCAGAAGAGGTAGCTGGCGATGGACGTGATCGTATCGCACGCGCGGATCGTTGCTGCTCCAGGAGTTGGTAGTGCTTGAATCACAAGTGCAACGTGGTTCTGTAATCGGACGGAGGCGCCAAGCGAGCGAAGATCGTCGAAGAATGCATCATAAGTGCTTCCTATCCTTGCTTCGCTGAAGCTGGCGCACAGGTAGTAGTTATCTCCTCCATCGACCAGCTGGCTCACTGTCCGCTGTGCTGCAAGCCGCGCAGCTTCAGCATCGCTTCTCGGAAATGTTGAAAGGAGCACCTCCCTGAAACAGTCGGTGGCCAGCAGAAACACGATTTGATCGACTGGAATCGCCATCGTTGAATGCGCGAGGAAGGGGCATGCACCATCAGGCTTTGATGTGGCGCGGTCCATGCAATGTTTCCGAAATGGAAGCAGTGGCTTGGTATTCCTGCCGGAGCTGACCGCTGGTTTGGGTGACAGTGCCACTCATACATTACGCAGTCAGCTGCTTCAACCGCTACCTTGCCAAGGTTGGGGCCGTGGATTCGAGTTTCGTTTCCCGCTCCAGATTCAAGAGGAACGCTCCCGCCAGGGGGCGTTTTTCGTTTGCCTGGCGCCCGCTTCATCCCCACTTCACCGCCACCCCATCACCTCACCACGCGGCCGTTCGAAGCTGCATCTGCAATCCTCCACGGCGATGCCGCAATGCCCCAAACTCCCTCCGCCTACGACCACGATGTGGTCATCGTCGGCGCCAGTTTCGCTGGTGCCGCCTGCGCCTTGGCCGCCGCGCAGTACGGTCTGCGCGTCTGCGTGCTGGAACGCAGGACCGACCCCGGCGAGCGCCTGCACACCACCGGCATCGTGGTGAAGGAAGCGATGGAGCAGACCTGGCTGGGGCGCATGCCCGAACATCTGGTGCAGCGGGTCGCCAACGTGCGCCTCTATGCGCCGAACCTGCGCAGCGTATTGCTGGCCGCACCGGGCTATTACTTCCTCACCACCGATACGCCGAACGTGATGCGTTGGCTGGCCAGCGAACTGCGCGCGAACGGTGTCGACCTGCGCCTGCAGCAGTCCTTCACCGACGCTCGCCGTTGTGGTGACGGCTGGCAGGTCGAAGGGACAGGGCGCTGCGCCTATCTGGTCGGCGCAGATGGCGCACGCTCACGCGTTGCCCAGCGCACCGGGCTTGGCCAGGTGCGTGACACCCTCTACGGCGTCGAGCGTGAGTTCGCCGGCCTGCAGGTGACAGAGGGCGACGCGTTGCATTGCTTCGTCAGCAAGCGCTTTGCACCGGGCTACATCGGCTGGGTCGCGCAGAATCCAACCGGCCTGCAGGTCGGGCTGGCCCTGCGTCATGATCCGCGACAGGCGCGGCCGCTGGATATTGATGGTTTCCTTGAGCATGTGCGCGATGTGGTCGGCATCCCGCCATCTGCGCGTCCCTCGGCCACCCGCGCTGGCCTGGTGCCCTGCGGCCGACCGGATGGGCCGATCACCGGCCAACGCGTGATCCTGACCGGCGACGCGGCGGGCATCGTCTCGCCGCTCTCCGCAGGGGGCATCCACTCCTCGTGGCGGCATGGCTGGGCGGTCGGCGGGGCGATGGCCCGCCATCTGCGTGGGCAGGGGCCGGAAGCGGAACGGGTGGCGCGGCAGGTGGCGCCGGCATTCCATGGCAAGCGCCTGCTGCGCTGGGCGATGGATCATCTGCAGGCCGACTGGCCGCTCAACGCACTGCTGCACACGGCGGCCACGCGGCGCTTTGCCGAGCAGGTCTACTTCCACCGCCGCGGCCTGCGCACGTGACGCGCGCTTTGCCAATGTAATTCCAGAATTCTGTATTTATATAGCTGAATGCGCAAATAAAACACAAAATCCGGGAGTTAAATCAATTGAATGGAGTTGGGGTTAATTCTATAATTTTGGGTGCTAAATGGCATAGATAGGGGATCATGCACGCTATGTTGGATTTAAGCCTCAGCAAGCCCAGCGAGGTCGTCAAGCGACTCTGCGGGCGCTTGCGTACAGAACGCATGGCGTTGGGCATGACACAGTCGGATCTGGCCGGGCGTGCCGGCATTGGTACCAACACCGTGTCCAACCTGGAGGCCGGGCGCAATGTTGGCTTCGAGGCGGTGGTCCGCGTGGCGATGGTCCTTGGTCGGATCAACGAGCTCGAAGGCCTGTTCCAGCCAAAGTTGGACAGCATCGAAGACATTCGGCGCTACGAAGAGGCCGCGAACCGCCTCCGGACGAGGAGGAAGCCCCGTAATGCCTGAACAGGTGAAGGTCTTCTACGAAGGGTGGGGAGAGCGATGGCACTGGGGAACGCTGATCTCCAGCATCGCCCTCACCGGTCGCCCGCTGGTCGCGTTCGAGTACAGCAACGAGGCCCGGCGAAGGGGACTGGAACTGTCTTCGTACAAGCTGCCGCTGGCCGGCCCTCCGTTGCGGCGGGATTTCCCGGACCATCAGCTGCAACTGCCCGGGCCTGTGTATGACGCGTTGCCAGACGGCTGGGGCATGCTGCTGATGGACCGCATGTTCAGGCGCCGCGGAATCAACGCAGCACGCATTGGCCCGCTCCAGCGGCTGGCCTATATCGGTGGCAACGCGATGGGGGCCATGACGTTTGAGCCCGTGGCGCCCGAAGGTGAGGCGCCGAAGGTCCATATACCGCTCGAGCAGCTTTCCGCGGAAGTGCAGCAGGTGCTCGACGGAGAAGGTGGTGAATTCCTGCAGACCTTGCTGCTGGTGGGGGGGGCGCCCCAAGGTGCAAGGCCCAAGGCCCTGGTCTATCGCGATCCGCGATCGGGCGCGTTCACCACGGCCGTCACGCCCGGCTTCGAAGCCTGGTTGATCAAGTTCCCGGCCAGAGAAGAGCATGCCGAGGTGTGCGCCATCGAAATGGTCTACGCCGAGTGCCTGCGCAGGTGTGGCATCGAGACACCGGACACGCAGTACTTCAGCCTGCCCAACGGACTGGCCGCGTTCGCCAGCAAGCGCTTTGATCGCCACGATGGGTTGCGTGTGCCGATGCAGAGTCTTGCTGCATTCACGGGCGCCAACTACCAGACGGCGGGGTCGTTGGACTATGTCAACTTCCTGCGCGCGACCCGGTTGTGCACCAATGACGTGCGGCAAATGGCCGTGGCCTTCGAACGTGCGGTCTTCAACGTTGCGTTCAACAACCGGGACGATCATCCGAAAAACTTTGCCTACATCATGTCGCCGGATGGGCAATGGCGTTTGGCTCCGGCCTACGACGTGACCTTCTGCGAAGGACCCAACGGATATCACCAGATGGACGTCATGGGGGAGGCACTGGAGATTTCCCGTGCTGACCTGCTTCGCCTTGCCGAAGAGGCAGAAGTGCAGCACGGGGACGCCAGTCTGGAGATTGGCAGCATTTGCGACGTGGCCAGCCAATTCACGGAAATCGCCAACAGCATGTACTCAAACGTTATTGCTCAAGATACCTTGATCATGATCCAGGGGCGCATCAACGAGAACGTAGCTCTGTTGCGGGAAGTCCGGCGTGGCCTGCGGACCTGAGGGCCGGGTCCAAGGGCCTGAACGCCGCCCCACAATGCGGCCGAAAATTCCTGTTGACGCCGTGCAGCAATATCGACACAATAGCGCTCCTTCGACGCAGGTCGAACGAAATCTGCGGGAATAGCTCAGTTGGTAGAGCGCAACCTTGCCAAGGTTGAGGTCGCGAGTTCGAGTCTCGTTTCCCGCTCCAGATTCAAGAAGAACGCTCCCGAAAGGGAGCGTTTTTCGTTTGTCACACCGGTTGCACCACCACCGCGCCAGCGTGCCTTGCCGGGCAGGGCGCTGCACCAGGTCCGGGCATTCTGCCGGTCGAAACCGGGGCAGCGGTTGTCCTGCGGGATGTAGACGTAGGGAACGTCATCCTCGTAGGTGAAGTGGTAGTAGTAGGTGCGGTCCTTCCCATAAAACCAGTAGTTCGACGAACCGTCGTTGATCGCATACGGCTCGAAGGTGAGGATCGAGGATTCGGCGGGAATGAAGTTGCTGCGCTCCATCAGTAGCAGCAGGGCGTTCGAGACCAGTGGGGTGGTCAGGACGAGCACGATCACACCGACAGTCGCTGTCGTGATCGAGCCAATCAGCAGCCAACGGCGAGGGTGTTTCACGGTCGTGCAGCATCGAAGCAAGGAATTGCCGCAATGTGCAATACGCCGTGAAAGTCGTCCAGTGTTCCGTGCCGGGAACGCATTGAAAGCGTAGTGAAAGGCTGGGTCGGCGTTGCCTGAACCGCACGCGTGCTGTGACCTTTTTCGGACGATTTCTCCATGTTCGCTCCACAATCGCGCGGTAGCCTTCATGCTCCTTCTACACGTTGGCGGGCTGGTGGTCAGGCGTATCACTTCAGTGGCAGTGTCCAGGACAGGGCGAGGACTCTCCCTGCAGGCAGTGCTGCGCCCCGGCGCGTTGTTGGCAACCCTGGCCTTGGCGGGTTGCATGTCGGTGTCCGTGCCGGACCTGCCTGATCGCACACCCAGCGCCTGGACCCAGGTGCCGCAGGGGCAGGGTGTGGCGGTGGACGCCAGGCAGTGGTGGAAGGTGCTGGCCGACCCGGCGCTGGACGGACTGGTGGACCAGGCCATCGCAGGCAACCTTGATCTGCAGCAGGCCACGTTGCGCCTGCAGGCAGTGCGGATCGTCGCCGGCGCCTCGGATTCGCGCTTCCTGCCGGAGATCTCGGCCAGCGCCAAGCAGGTACAGGACGCCGCCGCGGTCGACACCTATTTCCATGCAGGCATCGAAGCGATCTGGGACCTGGGGCTGTTCGGCGCCGCCGAGAGCGCGCAGCTGAGCGCGCAGGCCTCGACCGGCAATGCCGAGGCGCTGCGCAATGCCGCACAGGTGGCGGTGATTGCCGACGTGGTGCGCAGCTATCTGGACCTTACCGTGGCACAGGCCCAGCAGGACCTGCTGGCCCGGCAGCAGGCTGTGGACGACCGCGGCGAACAGCTGGCGCTGGTCCGTCAGCGCCTGCGCCTGGATGAGCCGGGCGAGCTGGAACGGCTGCGCGCGCGGCAGGCGGCCACCCGTGCGGCCATCGCGCAGGCGCGGGAAAACGCCGACAACGCCGCCCGTGCGCTGGCATTGCTGCTGGGCCGCGAGCGTCCGGATCCGGCCTGGCACGCCTACCGCACCCCGCCGACGCTGGGTGCGTTCACGCTGCAGCAGGTCCCTGCGGATCTGCTGCGCCACCGCCCGCAGATTCTGCTGGCCGAATCAGAGGTGATGCAGGCAGCGGCCAGCAAGGGTTCGGCGCGCGCTGCAATGTATCCGCGGATCAGCCTTGGCGGCTCCATCCTGTACGCGTACAACCTCACCCAGAACGCCCGCTCCAATTCCGATTCGAGCCCGTCGATCGGCCCGTACATCGATATTCCGCTGTGGGACTGGGGCCAGCGTCGCGCGCGGTTCCATGCCGACGAGAAGCAACTGGACGCCGCCTTGCTCGGCTACCGCAAGGCCGTGCTGGAAGGCGTGAGCGAAGTGGAAGGTGCACTGGGTAGCCTGGCGCGCCAGGACAGCAGCATCCAATCGCTGCGTGCGGCCAGTGATGCCGCCAACCAGCAGGTCAAGCGGCAGGCGCGGCAGGTGCAGCTGGGCCTGTCCAGCGAATTCGACGGGCTGGATACGCAGCGTGCCGCATTGGCCTCGCAGGCCGACCTGATCGCTGCGCAGGGCGCGCGCGTGCTGGCGTTTGCGTCGCTGTACCGCGCCCTTGGTGGCGCACCGCTGCCGGTCGAGGCTGAGGGCGAACCACAATGATCGCACTCGCGCGCAAGACCCTGGCCTATGAGTGGCGCCGTTTCCTGCCGGTGGTGCTGGCGATGTGTTTCGCCGGTGTGCTGTTGATCGTGCAGGCCGCACTGGTGCTGGGCATCTTCGGTACCGCCGCGATCTACGTGAAGGCGTCCTCGGCCGATATCTGGGCTGGTTTCCCCGGCACGCAGAGCGTCAACTACGGGCATGCGATCAGCGCGGATGTTGAAAGCCATTTGCGCATGGACCCGGATGTCACCCGCGTCGAGCCCTACGAGTGGGTCGATGGCGAATGGCGGTCCGGCGCGCAGGGCACCGGCAATGTGTCGGTGTACCTGTCCGGCATCTCCACCCGGGACGACGCGATGATGTTCGCGCGCATCCTGCCTGCGAACCTGCGCGCGCAGCTGCGTGAGCCGGGTGCGGTGATCGTCGACAGCGCCGATCTGGATACGCTGGGCGTGGACCTGCAGAACAACCGTGCCTGGATCAATGGCAAGGCGGTGCGCGTGGTCGCCGCACAATCGGGCCTGCGCGGCCTCGGTGGCGTCAACGTTCTGGCCTCGCTGGACACCGCGCGCGCCATCGCCGGCACTGACCCGCACGAGGGCAGCACCTATTTCGTGGCGGGCCTGCGCTCGCCGGACCTGGCCGACTGCGTGCGTGACCGCTTGGCCGCGTCGATGGGCCAGGCCACACCGGTCGAGTTCTGGACCGCGCCGGCGTTCGCCAGCCGTTCGCAGCAGTATTGGCTGTTCGATACCGGCGCAGGTATCGCCGTGTTGTTCATGGCCGTCATCGTCTGCTTCGTCGGCGCGGTGATCACCAACCAGTCGTTCGCCTCGGTGGTGGCCGGCTCGGTACGCGAGTACGCCACGCTCAATGCGCTCGGTGCAGGCCGCTATGCGCTGGCACGGGTGGTGTTCGAGCAGGCATTGCTGATCGGTGGCGTAGGCATGCTGCTGGCGGCGGCGTTCAGCACGGTGGTGCTGCTGATCGCGCAGACCCGCCGCGTACCGGTGCAGCTGACGCCGATGGTGATCCTCGGCTGCGTGGCGCTGGTTGCGGTGATGGCCATGCTCTCCAGCATCATGGCGGTGCGCAGTGTCGTCCGCTCCGATCCATCGTTGCTGCTGCGTTGAGGACCGGCCGATGACTTCCGCACGCGCCGTCGTCCCGACCCTGCAGGCCGACGCATTGGAAAAAGGCTTCATGTCCGGTGATGTGCAGGTGCCGGTGCTGCGTGGCCTGTCGCTGGACATCTATCCTGGCGAGCTGACCCTGGTGTCGGGCCCGTCCGGCTGCGGCAAGAGCACACTGCTGTCGCTGCTGTCCGGCCTGTCCGCACCCGATGGCGGTCGCGTGCACGCGCTGGGCCAGGACGTGGGCCACATGACCCGCAGTGAAGTGGAGCGTTTCCGCCTGCACCATGTCGGGTTCGTGTTCCAGGGCTTCAACCTGTTCCCGGCACTGACTGCGTTGGAGCAGGTACAGCTGCCACTGGGCTACCGCGGCATGCGCAATCGCGAAAGCGAGCCGCTGGCCCGCAGGGCGCTGGAAGAAGTCGGCCTCAGCCACCGCAGCCACATGCGCCCGGCGCAGCTGTCCGGTGGCGAGAAACAGCGCGTGGCGGTGGCGCGTGCCTTCGCCAAGTCGCCAACGCTGATCTTCGCCGACGAACCCACCAGCGCGCTGGACGCCGAGAACGGTCAGCGCGTGATCGACATCCTGCATCGCTATGCGCGGGCGCATGGCGCGACTGTGCTGTGCGTGAGCCACGATCCGCGCCTGATCCGGCATGCCGATCGGGTGATCGCCATGGAAGACGGCATGGTCCGTGATGACCGCCGCCAGAACGAAACCGTAGAGTCCGCCCCATGACCAAGACGTCGCATCTGCTTCCCCTCAGCCTGGCCCTGTCCGCGGCACTGCTGCTCGGCGCCTGTTCCAGGGAAGCGCCCACCGTCGCATCGGCCCCCTCAGGCAAGGCGGGTACTGCCGCCGCCGGCAAGGTCGCCGTGGCACGGGGCATCATTGACATCGAAGGTGGCCTGATCGCACTGGCACCGCCGGTGGATGGCTCGATCACTGCCGCGCCGGTGAAGGAAGGCGCCACGGTGAAGAAGGGGCAGCTGCTGCTGTCGCTGGATGGCGCCCTGTTGCAGCAGGAAGTGGCAATGGCCACCGCCGATCTGGCCTTGGCCAATGACCGCCTGAAGGGCAGCCAGGCGCAGCTGCGCGAACTGGAGCGCAACGCCACCCGACTGTCCACGGGCGCCAGTGAAGGTGTGTCCTCGAACCAGCAGGCCGATGCGGCCAAACAGCAGCTGGCCGGTGTGCGTGCCGATGTCGAGGTGGCCGGTGCGCAGGTCGACCTGGCGCAGCACAAGCTGGAGCACGCGAAGCTGAGACTGCAGCAGATGTCGTTGAGCGCGCCGGAAGCCGGCACCGTGGTCGGCCAGGTGCCGGGCGTCGGTGCCTTCGTGCAGGCGGGCAAGCCGGCGATCTCGTTGCTGCCGGCGCGCCCGCTGCAGGTGCGTGCCGAGCTCAGCGCCGCCTACGCCGATGCCGTGCAGGTGGGCATGAAGGCTGCTGTCGTGCCGGACAGTGATGGTGCGGAGAACACGGGCACGTTGCCACCTGCACGCGTGGTACGCATCAGCCCGGTGTTCGCGCAGGCACGCCTGCCTGAAGATGCCGGGCGTGGCGTGGCCAAGGTGGTGGAGTGCGTGCTGGAGTTTGACGGCGAGGCCAAGGCACGCTTCGGCCAGCATGTGCGGGTGGAGTTCCGGAAGTAGGTCTCTAGCGCTGCGGCGGGGGAGTCTGTGGTGACCCGCGCCGGCAGAGCGCCCGCCACGCGCTCACCGCCGACACCACGCACAGCGCCAGCAGCAATCCCACGTCCAGCAGCAGCAACCACAGCAGGTGCATGCCTTGTACCGGCGGCTGGTGCATCGCCGACAGCATCCACGGTATCGACCACACCAGCAGCAGGGCGAAGGCGATAAGCAGGCGCAGCCACAGGCGTTTGAGCTTCCACGGGCGCACGATCAGCGCCGCCACCACCAGTTCAACCGTGCCCAGCAACGCGAACACGATGACGGTGCTGGTCGGGTAGGGCAGCTGGGCGCCTTCCAGGCGATGCAGCAGCCAGTAGTCTGGGGTGAAGCCAGCATTGACAAGTGCGGCGATCAGCGCCAACCAGGTCAGCGCGACCAGCAACCAGAACAGGCGGACGTAGCGTCTAGGCATCGGCGGTGTCCGTGCTTGGGCGGGGCAGCGTACCCCAGTGCGGACGCCGTGACCGCATGATGTGAAGACTGTTGACGGCGTGAAGGAATTTGGACACAATAGCGCTCCTTCGACGCACGTCGAAGAATCTGCGGGAATAGCTCAGTTGGTAGAGCGCAACCTTGCCAAGGTTGAGGTCGCGAGTTCGAGTCTCGTTTCCCGCTCCAGATTCTACAGGGCCCCGGTAGGGGCCTTGTTTTTCTCCCGCCCGGGCAAGGCGGGGCACGTTGGGCCACAAGCCTTTACGCGCAGTCAGAAAAGTGAAATCGCTGGTGTGTTTTCCGGATTTCCGGTAGCATGTCGGCTTACGCGGGAATAGCTCAGTTGGTAGAGCGCAACCTTGCCAAGGTTGAGGTCGCGAGTTCGAGTCTCGTTTCCCGCTCCATGTTCCGACAGGCCCCATCTTGGGGTTTTGTCTTGTCAGGGCTACGTTCCTGGCGCGCAGTACGTTGGCCTCATGGCAGAGTGGCTATGCACCGGATTGCAAATCCGTTTACAGCGGTTCGATTCCGCTTGAGGCCTCCAATTGAAAAGCCCTGACTCCGGTCAGGGCTTTTTTGTTGGCTGCGATCACTTTCGCGCTCGCGCGATCGTTGCGCGGCTGGCGGTCAGTCATGACGGAGGCGGCGGCGCTACACTTGCCTGATGAACCAGATTGACCACTTCCGCGGCGCCTTGCTCGGCCTGGCGTGCGGCGATGCCGTCGGTACCACGCTGGAGTTCAAGCCTCGTGGCAGCTTCACCCCGATCACCGACATGGTGGGCGGTGGGCCGTTCCAGCTGCAGCCGGGGCAATGGACCGACGATACCTCCATGGCGATGTGCCTGGCCGAGAGCCTGGTGCGTTGTGACACCTTCGATGTGCACGATCAGATGAACCGCTACGCCAACTGGTACCGGCATGGGTACTGGAGTGCGACCGGCGAGTGCTTCGATATCGGTATGGCAACGCGGGCTGCCATCGACCGGTTCCTGCAGGATGGCCATCCGCTGGCGGGGAGTGACGACCCGCGCAGCGCTGGCAATGGCTCGATCATGCGTTTGGCGCCGGTGGCATTGCGCTACGCCGGGACCCCCGATCTGCAGGCCATGGCCGCGTTGAGTTCGCGAACCACGCACGCTGCGCAGGAGTGTCTGGAGGCGTGCCGCTTGCTGGTGGTCGCGCTGGAGCGGGCGTTGGCAGGTGGCACCCGCGACGGGGTGCTGGATCTCAGCAATGTTCCCGTCGAGAGCGTGCGGCTGCAGCAGATCGCGGCGGGCGGCTACCGCGGTGCCGCGCGTGAGCAGATCCGTGGCAATGGCTATGTTGTCGACAGTCTGGAAGCTGCACTCTGGTGCTTTGATCGCCACGACACCTTTGAAGCCGTCGTACTCGAGGCGGCCAATCTTGGCGAGGACGCCGACACCACGGCCGCCATTGCGGGGCAGCTGGCGGGCGCATTCCATGGTGCGCGCGGAATCCCCGGGCGGTGGTTGCAGCGGCTGGCCCTGCGTGCCGAAATCCAGGCGCTGGCCGATGCGCTGCACGCCTTGAACCAGGGCAGCGACCGCGCTGCGTGAGTCGGGTTCCCTGCCTGTGAACTGCGCCGGCAGGGCGCTCCCTGCGGCCGCCATTTCCGACGCCGCGCTGCTTCACCTGCAGCCGTTCGCCGCGCCCCGGTCGCCAGTCTCAGCCGGCCACGACATGGAAAGGCGCTATGGTCGAGTTCCACGTCTCAGGGAGCCGCAATGGCGAGCAAGGACATCACGCGTCGTTCCAGCCACGGAGCGAAACGGAAATGAGCAAAGTCACGGCAGATGTGCGCTGGTTGACCTTCCGCTTGAAGAACGGGCAATCCATTGGCCCGGATCGGCTGAAGGACGGATGGGTCATCGCCTCGGAAACCGCCCGCTGCGGGGTGCGCCGCGAGCATATCGAAGGGTCGGGCCTGGTGTATGCCCTGTACGCGCCGGCCAACCTGGCCTCACCACGGCGCGCGGAAATGCGCATGCGCGAATTCCTGATGAGCTCGGGCTACACCTTCACGATGGGCACGCTGGGCGGCTGACCTGCGCGTGGGCCGCGATTGCTCAACGCTGCGCGGCCTTCAACGCCTCGATGATCTGCGCGCCGGAGAAGCCACAATGGCCTTCGCCAACGGGCGGCAGCACCTGTGGCAGCGGACGGGCGCCGGCCCGTGCGGCCGTCTGCGGATACACCGTCTGCATGCGCGGCACGATCGTCGGGTCGTTGTTGTTGAACTGGATCACCAGCGGTCGCCTCAGCGCACCGCTCAATGCCAGCTCCCTGCGGACAGCGGCCTGCGCGGCAGGCACGGCATCGACACGTTGCACGCCGGCATTGAACGCCATGTCGTCACCGAAGCCGCTGTAAGCCACACCTCTGTTGCCCACCGGCATGCCGCCACTGCGCGTGGCCAGTTCGTGCAGGACCAGTGCATGCAGGCTGATCGTGCCGGCCAGTGCATCAGCGGACACCTGCAGCCGCTGTGCCAGCAACGCGGCATGCGAGGGGCTGCGTTGCAGCGCATTGGAGATGCCCTGGTACAGTTCGCCCTGTGGCAGCGCAGCCGCGTCGCGTGAGACCAGTCCCGCAGCCGGCAGGCCTTCGGCCTTGGCAAAGAAATAATCGAAAGCGACCAGCGTGGTCAGCAGATCACTCGCGATCTGTTCGCCACTGAGATTGGCGCCGCATAGCGACACCCCACCGGCGTAGTGTTGCGGGAACCGTTCGAGGCTGGCGAGGGTCACGGCGCCGCCCATCGAAAATCCCAGCATCCAGATATGGCGCACATGCTTGAGCTCAGCCACTGCATGCCGGCGCAGGCGTTCCATGTCGGTGATCGCATCGGCCACCGCCCAGCCCTGGCTGGCATAGGCGCTCTGCGCGACGGCGTAGCCTGCCGCCAGCAGTGGCGCGGTGCCGTCATTGGCAGCCATCGGCGTAGCACGTGGCATGCCTACCGGCTCGTAGCCGTGCGCCAGCATTACCAGGTCACCGTTCCAGTCAGCCGGCACGTCCAGGCGCCACGGGGCCCTCTGCAGCTCGCCACTGAACGTGCGCGGTGATGCAGCGGGTGCGGCCATCACCTGTGTCGCAGGGAATAGCAGGGCGAGGGTGAGGGCACATCGTAGCAAGCGACACATCACGGGCATTCCATCCGGGAATCGCGTCAGCTTAGACGCCGCCAGCAGCCTGCGCGCGCTGCACTGCCGCAGGAAGGGCGGGCTGGGGGGCGCCCGCTCCCGGAGTTGATCACGTCCGCTACGGGAGGATTCCGATACGATGTGTCGCCTTGATCTCTTTCTACTTTACCCAGGGTCCCGTCATGGTCGACCGGCTCGCCATTCTGCTTGAACGCTTTGCGGTCACTGCCTCGGTGTTCCATGCCGGCGCGCTGTGCGGCATCAACTCGCTGGCGGGCGAGGATGACGCCGGGCAGCTGCATCTGGTGCGACGTGGCCCGTTGCAGGTCAGCCATGGCCAGCAGACTGTCCAGGTCGAGGTGCCGAGCCTGCTGCTGTACCCACGGCCGATGCCGCATCGATTCAGTACCGATCCGCAGCATGGCGCCGACATGGCCTGCGCCAATCTGCATTTCGAGGGCGGGCGGCTCAACCCGATCAGCGCGGCGTTGCCCGATTTCATCTGCCTGCCGCTGGCCGATCTGTACGGCGGCAACGCAGCGCTGGAGCTGCTGTTCGAAGAAGCCTTCGAGCAGCGCTGCGGGCGTGCGGCGATGGTCAACCGGCTGTTCGAGGTGGTGATGATCCAGGTGCTGCGGCAGCTGATGGAAGGGGGCGAGATGCGTGGTGGCCTGTTTGCCGGGCTGGGGCATCCGCGGCTGCGGCTGGCGCTGGTGGCGATGCATGAAGCGCCCGCACAGTCCTGGACCCTGGAAGACCTGGCCGAGGTCGCCGGCATGTCACGCAGCGTCTTTGCTGCCAGTTTCCGTGAGGCGATGGGCACTACTCCGGGCCAGTACCTGCAGGGCTGGCGGGTGGGCTTGGCGCAGCAGGCGCTGCGCCAAGGGCGCCCATTGAAGCGGATCGCTGACGACGTCGGCTATGGCAGCGAAGCAGCACTGTCGCGCGCATTCAAGGCACATACCGGACAGTCGCCGCGGGAGTGGCGCGGACAGGCCCGCGCCGGCGCGGGCTGAGCCTCAGCCCAGCACCAGCCGGGCCAGTTTCATGCCACCGAACAGGCCGACCAGACCCAGTGCCACCGAACCGCCGGCATACAGCGCCGCCAGGCCATGCTGGCCGCGCTGCAGCAGCAGTCCGATTTCCAGTGCGTAGGTGGAAAATGTGGTGTAGCCGCCGAGGACGCCGGTGGCCAGCAGAAGGCGCAACTGCGGCGAGGCGCCATTGCGCAGGGCGAAGGCTTCGACCAGCACGCCCATCAGCAGTGCACCGCTGATGTTGATCAGGAAGGTCGACCATGGCCACGGGCTGCCGACTGATACCCGCGCACCGATCAGGTTGCAGGCATAGCGAAGGCAGGCGCCGAGCCCGCCGCCGATGAAGACCAGCAGATAATTGTTCAATGCGTGCATCACGTGCCTCGGTTGCGGGTTCGCTGATTCGATGGCGAACGCCGACAGCAGGCACGACCCGCCATCGACGAACACCGGTTCGTCCTGGCAGGAGCCATCAGCCCTTTCGGGCGGTTATCGGGGGAGCCCCATCCCCATCCGCGACCATGCTACCAGTGGCAGTGCATTCACGTCATCGAGGTCGTCAGCACCCGGATGACCTTGCTGCGGCTGAAGCCGTCCATCAGCAGTTCGAAGGCCAGCAGGTCCAGGGCCGCGTGGCGGCGATGGTCGATCTGCAATCCCTTCTCCTCCACCAGATGGCTGACCAGTTCGTAGGCGTCCTGCCAGACATCCAGGTGGGCCTGGCTGGGAATATAGGTATTGCCCCGCTCACCGACGCCAAGCCCGCTCACGCCGTACAGCAGTTCACGCGCGTCCAGTTTGGCCGCATCGGCGATGCGGAACAGCTGTTCGGCCTTCACATGGGCGGGGCTGACATGGTCGTTGAGCCAGTTGCTGATGGTTGCCGTCGTCGAATCGGCGGCGCGGGCCAGATCGGCCGGGCGAGGGTGCCCGGCTTTCTTCATGGCAATGGCGAGTCGTTGGCCGAGAGTATTCATCTATGCAAGCCAGCTTAACGCGTGGATCGCAAAGTTCCCTTGTTCCAAGAATAAGTCTGGTTAACAGAAGGACCGACCGTGACCGAATTCTGGAGCAAGGGGCAGGTACGCGCCCGGCTGGGTTTCCGGACCGATGCCGAACTGGCGCGCTTTTTTGGCATAAGCCGATCTGCCGTGTCGCAATGGCCCAAGAACTTTCCGATTCCTGCGCTACGCCAATACATCCTGCATCAGCGCTATCCCAACCTGTTCCCCGCGACTGAGGCTACGCAGGGCGAGTAAGCCTCAACTACGCCGCCTTATGTCGCATATAGCACTCTAAACAGCATTTGCTAAGTATGCTTAGCAACATTGGAAACTTCGATGGAACGGGGCTTGCCCATCGATGGCGCCTACCAAAGCGGGGCCGGGAAATCGGAGCAGTGTGTCGGGTCCGACCCATCCGGGTACCCCGTCTCCCCGTATGTGGTTTCGTGAACGATTAATAATTTCAATCACGAAAGTCGCGGCATGTAATTGACCTGTCGTGAAATCTATGACTAATTGGGATCAACCGGACGTGAAGCCCGGGAGTCTTTCAGTAGCTCGCAAGTGAGTCGGTAGACCGTCAACGATGCAGGACAAGTCCAACGGAGGTCGTATGGAATACGGCATGCATGGCTTGGCTGAACGGGTACGCCGCGAACTGGAAGCCAGTTATCACAAACACGGATGCGGTCCGGCGTTCTGGGATACCTACCAGCAGGTGCTGGA
This sequence comes from Stenotrophomonas maltophilia group sp. SKK55, assembly GCF_057179845.1. NCBI lineage: Bacteria > Pseudomonadati > Pseudomonadota > Gammaproteobacteria > Lysobacterales > Lysobacteraceae > Stenotrophomonas > Stenotrophomonas maltophilia group sp. SKK55. Next base: position 431,309 of record NZ_JBXUHP010000018.1, on the reverse strand, counting down.
CCGCCTGGTCCCGCAGGGGACCGAGCGTACCGAAGTCACCAATGAAATGGCGCTGATCATCGAGCAGCTGGGCATCGTCCGACGTGCGCAGTTGGTGCCGCCGCACGCCAACGGGCCGCGTTGATCCGTTGATTCAAAGCAGGCGCCAGGCGCCGCAGGCCAACAGCGCCAGCAGCATCGACAGCAGTGCCAGGGTCCGCGGTCGCCACCATTGCCGCGGTTGCCCGGCCATGGCCTGCGGACTGCAGTAGCGTACCAGCCCCGGGCCGAAACCGGCCTGGTGCTGCTGCTGCGAGCAGGCCTCCAGGCAGGCGCCGCAGGCCAGGCAATCGGCCTGAGGTCCCTGGCGGATATCCAGTTGCATCGGGCAGGCGCTGACACAGGCAGCGCAATCGGTGCAGTCGCCCAGGCGGTCGGCGCTGAAGGTAGGCATCGGTCCGGCCAGCAGCGGATGTGCAGCGCGGAACACGTAGTCCTGTGCGGTGGTCGGGTCGAGCAGGCCACGGCCGCGTCCGAGCACGCCCCCCAGCCCCGACGGACGCATGCCGCGCGGTTCGCCGCGGCGCGCGTCGTACAACATGCGCGGTGTATGCGGATCGGTCAGCAGCGGCTGCAGGCGCGCGAACGGGCACAGCGAACGGCACACCTGCTCGCGCAGGAAGCCGGCATTGCCCCAGGTGGCGGCGGCATAGAACAGCACCCAGAACGTTTCCCAGCCGCTCCAGCCGGCATGCGGCGCGGCGGCCACCAGTTCTTCGATCGGGCTGAACAGACCGACGAACGTGATGCCGGTCCACAGCGACAGCAGCCCCCATGCCACCTGGGTGGCAGGGCCCACGCCGGGCGCCGGCAAGGCCCGGGCCATGGCGCGCGCAATCCAGTCGAAGGCGCGGCGCCATAGCGTCTGCGGGCAGGCGTGGCCGCACCAGATGCGGCCGGCGAGGTGGGTGAGCAGCGCGAGGCCGACCGCCAGCACCGCCAGCAACCCGATCAGCACGCCGACATCGCTGGGCCACAATGTCCAGCCAAACAGGTCAAAGCGCCGTGCGTTGATGTCCAGCAGCAAGGCCTGCCGCCCATTCCAGCGCAGCCATGGCAGGGCATAGAACAAGGCCAGCAAGAGCATGCTGAGCGCGGCGCGCCAATGCCAGCGGCGTGGGATTCCGGTGCAGGGCGTACTCATCCCAGCGGCAGCTCGTCGTCGTCGTCGCTTGGCATCGGTCGCTGCAGGTACCAGGTGACCGCGCTGGACAGTGCGGTCACCGACCAGAACATGAAGAATCCTGCCGTATAGCCCAGTTCGCGACTGATCGCCGTACCCGGAAAGCTGATCGCCTGCAGACGCAGCGGGTCGACAAAGGCGAAGAACACCACGCTGGCCAGGCCTGCAGCGATGAAGCTGGGCCAGAGGATGGCGCCCCAGTGCTGGATCAGCTGCTGGCGGCGGCTGGGAGAGGGTCTGTTCATGCTGTCCCGGATCGGAATTGAGGGCGGCGCGTATACTCCGCCGAGGCTGGCGCAGCATCCGCAGGGCATGCTTCCTGCAGGCGTGCCAGCCTAGGTGCAGCGAACTGCGCCGACATTGATCTGGATCAACGGCGGTGCCGGCCGGCTACGGCACACTGCCGGCAAGCTTTGGGTGCCCCGATGAACGTAACGCCGCCGCCCGTCCTGCCCGTCGCCTTGCCCGGGTTGTGCACCGAGCAGGAAGTGACCCGCCTGGTCCACGACTTCTATGCGCGCGTGCGCGAGGAAGAGCGGTTGGGGCCTGTGTTCGAGTCGCACGTCCACGACTGGCCGGAACACCTGGCGCAGCTGGTCGATTTCTGGTCGGCAATGCTGCGCGGCACGCGCCGCTTCAAGGGCTCGCCGATGTCCAAGCACATGGCCATCGAGCTGGACAAGGACCTGTTCGACCGCTGGCTGGTGCTGTTCCGGATCACCACCGCCGAGTGCGGCAATCCGCCCATGCAGGTGCTGGCCAACGACGTCGCCACGCGCATCGGTGACACCTTCTGGAAGCGCTACCAGATGCTGCGCTGGCCGCAGGTCGGCCTGCCGGTGCTGGGAATCCCCGCCCGCGATTGATCTGGGTCAAGGCGGTCGGGTACGCCCGGCGCGATGCTGGCGGCATGGACACGTTCTCTCCCGCCGCCGGCGGTCTTGCCTGGACCTTCGACCCCGACCTGCTGCGCCGGCATGACCGGCCGGGGCCGCGCTACACCTCGTATCCGACCGCGCCTCATTTCCACGATGGCTTCGATGCGCCGGCACTGCGCCAGGCAATCGCCGACAGCAACCAGCTGGCCCGCGCGCTGTCGCTGTACGTGCATGTGCCGTACTGCTCCAGCCCCTGCTTCTACTGCGGCTGCAACCGGGTGATCACCCGCGACCGCGGCCGTGGCCACAGCTACGTCGCGCGTGTGCTGGCCGAGGCCGACCTGCTGGCGCCGCAGTTCGAGGACGGCCGTGAGGTCATCCAGCTGCACCTGGGCGGGGGCACGCCGAACTTCCTCGAGGCCGAGGCGATGACCGCGCTGGTTGAAGGACTGCGCCGGCGCTTTGATTTCAGCGATTCGCCGCAGCGCGATTTCTCGATCGAACTCGATCCGCGCTTCATCGATACCCGCGATGTCGCCATGCTGGCGCGGCTGGGCTTCAACCGCGCCAGCCTGGGCGTGCAGGACTTCGACCCACAGGTACAGGAAGCGATCAACCGCGTGCAGGGCGTGCAGCAGACGCTGGACATCCTGCAGGCCTGCCGCGACAGCGGCATGCGTTCGGTCAACGTCGACCTGATCTATGGGCTGCCGGGACAGAGCCTGGAAGGGTTTGGCCGCACCCTGGAGCGGGTGCTGGCATTGCGCCCGGATCGCCTGGCGGTGTACGGCTACGCACACCTGCCGCATCTGTTCCGCGCACAGAAGCAGATCGACGAACGCCACTTGCCTTCGCCGGAAGACAAGCTGGCGCTGCTGGGCCTGGCGGTGGAGAAACTCTCTGCGGCCGGCTACCAGTACATTGGCATGGATCACTTCGCATTGCCGGAAGAAGATCTGTCACGTGCGCAGCGCGCCGGGCAGCTGCATCGCAATTTCATGGGCTATACCACCCACGCCGATACCGATCTGCTCGGCCTGGGCGTGAGTGCGATCAGCCACATCGGTGCCACCTACAGCCAGAATCCGCGCGACCTGCCGTCGTGGGAGGATGCCGTGGACCAGGGTCAGTTGCCGGTGTGGCGCGGCGTGGCGCTCAGCGCCGACGACCAGCTGCGCGCAGAACTGATCCAGCAGCTGATGTGCCAGGGCGAGGTGGACGGTGCGGTGCTGGGCCAGCGCCATGGCGTGGATTTCGAGCAGTACTTCGCCGAAGACCTGCGTTCGGTGCAGCGGCTGCAGGAAGACGGCCTCGCCGAGTACCGTGACGGTGTAGTGCGCGCCAGCGAGCCTGGACGGCCGTTGCTCCGGCTGCTGGCGATGTGCTTCGACCCGTACCTGCGTGCCGCCTGCGAGCAGCCGCGCTACTCGCGTGCAATCTGACGTTCGTCGTGAAAAGTGCGATGGTGCCCGGAGCCGGAATCGAACCGGCATGGGGTTGCCCCCGGCGGATTTTAAGTCCGATGCGTCTACCAGTTTCGCCATCCGGGCCTGCAGCGCGGCGCCGATTGTAGCCCAGCTGCAGCATCCCGACCGGATTGCAGTGGAGCGGCGGTGTGCTTAACTGTCGCTCCCATTCATGTCATAGTCCAAAGCCTCGTTCCCAGGGGGGAGCCACCCGATGTCGCTGCACGCGATTGCCTATGCCAGCGAGGCCCGCGCCGACCTGCAGACAACCGATCTTGACCGCCTGCTGGCCGATGCCACGGCATTCAACCGAGTAGCCGGTGTCACGGGTGTGCTGATGTTCGATGGCAGCCGTTTCCTGCAGTACCTGGAAGGCCCGGAGGATGGCATCGATTCGGTGTACCAGCGCATCGCCAATGCGCGCAGCCATGGACAACTGAAGGTGCTGTGCAGCGCGCCGGTGGCGCAGCGGGCATTCCCGCGCTGGTCGATGGGGACCCGGCGCATTGATACAGAACTGCTGGTACAGATCGTCGACGCCTCATGGCCGGGCTTCGTGCTTGGCGGCGGTGGCTTCGAGCGCCTGCTGCAGGCCTGGACCGGCGCCGATGGCGAACTGGAGCCGGCCGCGGTCGCATTGGGTTCCTGACCCCACCTTGGCGGCCGGGCACCCGGGCCGTTAGGCTGTAGCCTTTCTGGCATGGATCTTCCCGGAGTGGCAAAGCGAATGAGTAGGTCGGCCATGCCCATGGCAGTACGCATGCGATTTCAGCCGTTGCATGGGATGCGGCGTTGAGCGCGCCGCTTGCGGCAGCAGCGTCGCCGCGCTTCGCGGTGATCGGGCTGGGCTACGTGGGCCTGCCACTGGCGGTGGCCTTCGGCCGGCACTGGCCGACGCTCGGCTTCGACATCGATGCTGATCGCATCGCCGAGCTCCGTGACGGCCAGGACCATACGCTGGAAATGGAGGCCGATGAGCTGGCCAGTGCGCAGCAGTTGCAGTACGGCAGCGATCCGGCTTTGCTCGATGCCTGCAATGTCTACATCGTTACCGTGCCGACCCCGATCGATGCCTATGAGCAGCCCGATCTGGAGCCGCTGCGTTCGGCGACGCGGCTGATCGCCAGCCACCTGCGTGCGGGTGACCTGGTGATCTACGAATCCACGGTGTACCCCGGCACCACCGAAGAGGTCTGCGTGCCGCTGCTGGAGCAGCTGTCCGGGCTGCGCTTCAACGAAGACTTCTACTGTGGTTACAGCCCGGAGCGGGTCAGCCCCGGCGACCGACAGCGGCGCCTGGCCGATATCCGCAAGATCACCTCGGGGTCGACACCGGAAGTGGCTGCGGTGATTGATGGCCTGTACCAGCGCATCATCGCCGCCGGTACCTTCCCGGCGCCGTCGATGCGTGTGGCCGAAGCGGCCAAGGTGGTGGAGAACATCCAGCGTGACGTCAACATCGCGCTGGTCAATGAGCTGGCGCTGATCTTCGACCGGCTCGGCATCGACACCCAGGATGTGCTCGACGCCGCCGGCAGCAAGTGGAACTTCCTGCCGTTCCGGCCGGGCCTGGTCGGCGGCCACTGCATCGGCGTGGACCCGTACTACCTGCTGCACAAGTCCGAGAGCGTGGGTTACCACCCGGACCTGATCCACACCGCGCGGCAGGTCAACAACCGCGTCGGTGAGCACGTGGCGTCGCGTGTGCTGGCAATGCTGGCCGAACGCGGCCGCGCACCTGCGCAGTCGCGTATCCTGGTGCTGGGCGTGACCTTCAAGGAGGATTGCCCGGACCTGCGCAACAGCCGCGCGCTGGAACTGGCGCAGCGCCTGCGTGATGCCGGCGCACAGGTGGAGGTCAGCGACCCGTGGGTCGGCCCGGCGGCATTGGCCGACGCGGGCGTGCACTGGCTGGCCGAGCCGTTGGCGGGGAGTTACGACGCCGTAGTTCTGGCAGTGGCCCATGCCCGATTCAAAGCCATGGATGACGCCGCAATCCAGGCGCTGCTGGCGCCCGGCGGCATCGTCTACGACGTGAAATCGGCCTGGCCGCGCAACGTGGTTGACGGTCGCCTGTAAACGCCGGTGATGGCCGGCGCGGTAGACTCGCAGGCAGTTGCAACCAAGGAACGCCATGCACCGGTATATCGTCTACCTGCTCGCCATCCTGATGTTTCCCATCTGCCTGTGGTTGGCCACGATCTGGCCGGCCTGGTACTGGGGCGTCGGCCTGACTGCCGCGATGGTGGCGCTGGGGACCTGGGATCTGCTGCAGAAGCGCAGCACGCTGCGCCGCAACTATCCGGTGATGGCGCATTTCCGCTATGGCCTGGAATCAATCGGCCCGGAAATCCGCCAGTACTTCGTGCAGAGCGACCTGGAGGACGTGCCGTTCTCGCGCCAGCAGCGTGCGCTGATCTACCAGCGCGCAAAGAACGAAATGGACACGGTGCCGTTCGGTACCCTGCGCAGTACCTATGCGGTGGATTACGAGTGGATCAACCATTCGCTGGCTCCCACCTCCATTGCCAAGCATGATTTCCGCGTGCTGATTGGGCCGAACTGCGCCAAGCCTTATTCGGCCAGCGTGTTCAACATCTCGGCGATGAGCTTCGGTTCGCTCTCGGCCAACGCGATCCGCGCACTGAACGAAGGTGCGCGGCGCGGTGGCTTCTACCACGACACCGGCGAAGGTTCGATTTCGCCCTACCACCGCGAGATGGGCGGCGATCTGGTCTGGGAAATCGGCTCGGGCTACTTCGGCTGCCGTGACGAGAAGGGGGGGTTCAGCGAAGAGCGCTTCGTCGCCAACGCTACCCACGACCAGGTCAAGATGATCGAGATCAAGCTGTCGCAGGGTGCCAAGCCGGGCCACGGCGGCGTGCTGCCGGCACCAAAGGTGACCGCCGAAATATCGGTGACCCGTGGTGTTCCGATGGGCGTGGACTGCGTATCGCCGTCGCGTCACTCGGCATTCTCGACGCCGGTCGAACTGTTGCAGTTCGTGGCCCGGCTGCGCGAGCTGTCCGGTGGCAAGCCGGTCGGTTTCAAGCTGGCCATCGGCCACCCCTGGGAATGGTTCGGCATCGCCAAGGCGATGCAGGAAACCGGGCTGCTGCCGGACTTCATCGTGGTCGATGGTGCCGAGGGAGGCACCGGCGCGGCGCCGGCTGAATTCGTCGACCATGTCGGCGTACCGATGCATGAAGCACTGCTGCTGGTGCACAACACCCTGGTCGGCCTGGACCTGCGCGAGCGCATCCGCATCGGCGCCGCTGGCAAGATCACCAGTGCGTTCGACATCGCGCGCACTATCGCGCTGGGTGCCGACTGGTGCAATGCCGGCCGAGGCTTCATGTTCGCGCTGGGCTGCATCCAGTCGTTGAGCTGCCACACCGACAAATGCCCGACCGGCATCGCGACCCAGGACCCTGCGCGCTGGAAGCATCTGGATGCACCGGACAAGGCCACCCGTGTGTACAGCTATCACGAGCACACGCTGCATGCCTTGAAGGAACTGTTGTGCGCGGCGGGCCTGAACGATCCGGCCGAGCTGGGGCCGGAGCACATCCTGCGTCGCGTGTCGCCGGTGGAAATCCGTTCGCTGGCGTCGCTTTACCGCTACCTGGAACCGGGCGAGCTGCTGCACAAGGTGCCCGACCATGCGGTGTTCCATGCATTCTGGGCCGATGCGCGCAGCGACTCGTTCCAGCCGCCGCCGAAGATCCAGGCTCTGCGCGCCAGCAAGTCGCGGTAGCGTGATGTTGTAGAGCCGAGCCCATGCTCGGCTGCCTTTCTGTAGAGTCAAGCCATGCTTGACTGCCTTTCGATCAGTCATCGCGAGGTCGGAACGAAGAACAGCCGAGCATGGGCTCGGCTCTACGAGGAGATGTCATGCAGTTCAGGACCGGTACCATCGACGATGTCGCCACGCTGTGGGCGTTGCGCACGCGTTGCGTGCGCGAGACCTGCAGCAGCCATTACCCACCCGAGGTCATTGCACCGTGGTCGGCCTCGCCGCCACCGTCGCAGTATGCGCGGTTGCTGGGGCAGGGCGGTTGCGTGGTGGCCGAGGACGGGCAGGGTGGCCTGCTCGGCTTCGGCGTCTTTGATGTCGATGCCAATGAAGTCGATGCGTTGTTCGTCGATCCGGATCATGGCGGCCTGGGCATTGGCCGGGCGCTGATGCAGCGCCTGCTGGCGATGGCTGATCGTGAGCGCGAGGTGGTGCTGTCGGCCTCGCTCAACGCCGTGCCGTTCTATCAACGGCAGGGCTTTGTCAGCGTGGGTGAGGAAGCCTATGCACATCCCAGCGGTGTGGCGTTGGCCTCGGTGAGCATGCGCAGGCCGTGGTGATGTGCCGTCGAGCATGGGCTCGACGCTACACGGCAGGCGTCACCGCCCGGCCAACCAACCGATCACGCCCTCGGCGGCACGCCGGCCACTGGCGTAGCACGCGGTCAGCAGGTAGCCGCCGGTGGGGGCCTCCCAGTCCAGCATTTCACCGGCGCAGAACACGCCAGGAACGGCCCGCAGCATCAGGCCGTCATCCAGCGCATCCAGGCGCACGCCACCGGCGGTGCTGATCACCTCGGCCATCGGCCTTGGGCGCAGCAGGCGCAGCGGCAGGTGCTTGAGCGTGGCGGCCACAGCCGGCAGGTCGTTGCCGGCCTCCCTGCCAAGAATCTCGAACACGAGTGCGGCCTTCACCGCATCCAGACCCGCCTGGCGGCGCAGGTGCTCGCCGAAGCTTCGGCCCTTGCGCGGACGTGACAGGTCGGCCAGCAGGCGCGCCTCGTCGCGACCCGGCACCAGGTCCAGCCACAGCATTGCGTGGCCATCGCGGTTGATGGTCTCGCGCAGGTCGGCGGCCAACGCGTAGACCAGACTGCCTTCAATGCCGTATTCGCTGGCCACGCACTCGCCTTGCAGCGACCGCGGTTGTCCAGCCAGGTCGATCCAGTGCGCGACCACCGGCCTCAATGGTGCGCCGGCATTGCGCTGGGCAAAGAACGGCGTCCAGTCCACGTCGAAGCCACAATTGGCTGACTGCAGCGGCGCGATGTCCACGCCACGCGCCTGCAGTGGCACGACCCAGGCGCCGTCGCTGCCCAGCTGCGGCCAACTGCCGCCGCCCATCGCCAGTACCGTGGCATCGGGGTGCACATCGATTTCCCCCGCCTCGGTGGCAAAGCGCAGGGCTCCGTCGTCGCTCCAGCCGATCCAACGGTGGTTGGCATGCAGGCGCACACCCTGATCCTTCAACCGGCGCACCCAGCCGCGCAGCAGCGGCGCCGCCTTGCGGTCGACCGGGAACACGCGGCCAGAGCTGCCCACATAGGTTTCCACGCCCAAGTCAGCGGCCCAGTCACGCAGTGCCTGCGCGTCGAAGCCATCCAGCCAGCTGCCGACCACGGCGGCCTGCTCGCGGTAGCGGCTGTCGAACAACGGCCGCGGATCGGAATGGGTGAGGTTGAGCCCGCCCTTACCGGCGATCAGGAACTTGCGGCCAGGCGACCCCTTGGCCTCGTACAGGTCGACCTCCAGCCCAGCGGCACGCAGGCGTTCGGCGGCGAACAGGCCGGCCGGGCCGCCGCCAATGACGACGACCCGATGGGGCATGGCGGCATTACGGTTTGACATCGAGCAGCTCGACGTCGAACACCAGCGACGAGCCCGCCGGAATCGGGCCGACCTTACGGTCCCCGTAACCGTAGTCCGGCGGAATCATCAGCGTGCGCTTGCCGCCGACCTTCATGCCGGCCACGCCCTCGTCCCAGCCGCGGATGACCTGGCCGGCGCCGAGCGCGAAGGTGAACGGCTCGCCGTGCTTGAAGGAGCTGTCAAAGGTCTTGCCGTGCCTGGTCTCGGTACGGTTGTCGTAGATCCAGCCGGTGTAGTGCACCGTGACCTTGCTGCCGGCGATGGCTTCGGCGCCGGTGCCGGGCACGGTATCGATCCGCTCGAAGGTGGTCAGCGTGCCGCCGGGCGGCGGGCCGGATGGTTCGGTCGAGCAGCCAGCGGCGGCGAGGGACAGCAGCAGGGGAAGCAGCAGGCGGCGCATCGGGCGTCTCCAGAAGGGCGCGGGGCGAGGGCGGCAAGGGTAGCGCATCGGCGCCGGGTATCATGGGGCCATGGCAAAACTCCTGCTCAATCTGCGCAATGTCGGCGACGACGAATATGCCGATGTCTGCACGCTGCTCGATCAGCACGGCATCGCCTGGTATCGCACCGAACCCAGCCCGTGGGGCATTTCCAATGGTGGCCTGTGGCTGCGCGACGACGCTGATCATCCGCGTGCGAAGGCGCTGATGGCGGAGTACCAGGCGGCGCGCGGCGTGCGCGTGCGGGCTGAACGCGAGCAGGCATTGCGCGAGGGGACGGCGGAGACATTTGGCAGCCTGTTCCGGCGCCGGCCGGCCTATGTGGTGCTGGGGCTGCTGGCGATGGCCGGCGCGGCGGCGCTGGTGCTGCTGCCGTTCCTGCTGTTGCGGGGGTAACGGGTTTCGGCCGGGTTGCACCCGGCACCCGCAGAGGCAACGGCAACGTCAGAAGCGGGTTTCCGTGGGATGGCGCGGCGGTGTGGGCAGGCGGGTCATGCCGTAAACCCATCTTTGGGGGCCAGATCAAACGGTCCCGCCTACCCAAACCGCCACGCTTCTGACAGTTCCCGCGATCTGAAGTTGATCCACGCCATCCGTGGATGAACGGGTAAATCTGACCCTGGGGCGGTCTGGCGCTAAAATGGCGGGATGATCGCCAATACCGCTGCCTATCACTTCGCCGTCATCGACGCTCCCCAGGCCCTGTGCGACCAGCTGCTGGCCCGTGCCGGGACGGCGCAGCTGCGCGGCACGATCCTGGTGGCCGGCGAGGGGCTGAACCTGTTCCTGGCGGGGGCGCCGGAGGCGGTCGAGGGCTTCTATGCAGCGCTGCGTGCCGATGCGCGTTTCGCCGGCATGCGGGTCAAGACCAGCCTGAGCGAGCACCAGCCGTTCGCGCGGCTGAAGGCCAAGGTCAAGGACGAGATCATCAGCTTCCGTCGCGATGACGGCCAGCCGTTGGACTATCCGCGCGCACCGTCGGTCGATCCGGCCACCGTGCAGCGTTGGCTGCGGCAGGGGCATGACGATGCCGGCAAGCCGGTGGTGATGCTCGATACCCGCAACCTGCAGGAAGTGGAGTACGGCACCTTCAAGGATGCGCTGGTGTTGCCCATCCGCAAGTTCACCGACCTGCCCGAGGCGCTGGCGCCGCATCGCGATGCGCTGCGGGACAGCACCGTGGTCAGTTTCTGCACCGGCGGCATCCGCTGCGAGAAGGCCGCGCTGTGGATGGTCAATGACGGCATGGACAATGTGCTGCAGCTCGATGGCGGCATCCTCGGCTACTTCGAGGAGGTGGGTGGCGAAGGCTACGAAGGCCGCTGCTTCGTGTTCGATGAGCGCGTGGCGCTGGATGCCGAGCTGAAGCCGATGGTCGACCAGCCGCTGCCCGAACCGCGCCCCAGCGCGTTCTGACTGCATTTCTGTAGAGCCGAGCCCATGCTCGGCCGCTGTTGGTCGACGAAAGGCAGCCGAGCATGGGCTCGGCTCCACGATCCGGTGGGCGTTGAACCTGCCCTACGGGAATCAGCATCCCGCCACCGTCACTGGCCGCTGCGCCCGGCCGCCCCCATGCAAGGGTGATCCTGTGACGGAAAACCGCCTGATGATCCCGTTGTCGATCCTTGACCTGGCCCCGGTCTGCGAGGGCAGTGACACCACCGCCGCCTTCGCCAACATGCTGGAACTGGCGCAGCACGCCGATGCGCTGGGCTACCGCCGCTACTGGCTGGCCGAACACCACAACATGCCCGGCATCGCCAGTGCCGCCACCGCCGTGCTGATCGGCCATGTTGCCGGTGGCACCCGACGCATCCGTGTCGGCGCCGGCGGCATCATGCTGCCCAATCATGCCCCGCTGCAGGTGGCCGAGCAGTTCGGAACGCTGGCCTCGCTGTATCCGGACCGCATCGACCTTGGCCTGGGCCGTGCGCCGGGCACCGATCAGCCGACCGCGCGTGCACTGCGCCGCTATTTCGACAGCGCCGACCAGTTCCCGCAGGACGTGCGCGAGCTGCTGCACTACTTCGAGCCGGTCCAGCCTGGACAGGCGGTGCAGGCCGTTCCGGGGGGTGGCCTGCGGGTCCCGACCTGGATCCTCGGTTCAAGCCTGTTTGGCGCACGCATGGCCGCCTCGATGGGCCTGCCGTATGCATTCGCCTCGCATTTCGCGCCGGACGTGATGGACGAAGCGCTGGCGGTGTACCGCCGCGAATTCCGCCCCTCGGCCACGTTGAAGCAGCCGCACGCGATGCTGGCCCTGAATGTTGTTGCCAGCGACAGCGAGGCCGAGTCGCGTCGCCTGTTCACCAGCCAACAGCAGAGTTTCGTCAACCTGCGCCGCGGCCGGCCGGGCAAGATCCCGGCGCCGATCGACGACATTGAAGCCTTCTGGGAGCCGCACGAAAAGCTCGGTGTGGAACGGGCCCTGGCCTGCACTGTACTGGGCGATCCGCAGCAGGTGGCCGAGGGTATCGCCGCTTTCGTTGAGCGGCACAAGCCTGACGAGCTGATGCTCACTGCCAACCTGTATGACCACCGTGCGCGCCTGCGTTCCTTCGAGCTGGCGATGAACGCCTGGCATGGCCGCCACGCGGGCTGAACAATCGCGTCACGGCCCGTTGCGGCCGATCCGCGTCTGATGGGAGCTCCCCTTTCTGGAGTTCCCACCATGGCCGAGACCCGTGCCGAACACATTGCCCAGCTGGCTGAACTGATCAAGGACGTGGAGGTGGCGATGTTCACCACCACCGGCGTCGACGGGCGACTCTACAGCCGGCCGTTGGCCACCCAGCAGGTCGCCTTCGACGGTGACCTGTGGTTCGTGATCACCGCCGACAGCCCGAAGGTGGCCGAGATCGCGCTCGACCCGCGCGTCAATGTGGCCTATGCCTCGCCATCGAAGAACACCTATGTGTCTGTGGCGGGGCGGGCGCGGGTTGTCGATGATCGCGCGAAGATCGAAGAGCTGTGGTCGCCGGCGATGAAGCTGTTCTTCCCCGCCGGCAAGGAAGACCCCAACCTTCGCCTGATCCACGTGCGCGCCGATAGCGCCGAATACTGGGATGGCCCGGGCACCTTGCTGGGCAAGGCATTGAGCTTCGTGCTGTCGGCGGTGCAGGACGATCCGGCACCGCTGGCGGACAACGGATTCGTCGACCTTCGGTGATTGCCGCATCCACGCGTTGCGTGGATCTAGCGGATGCCGGTAGTGCCGGCCGTTGGCCGGCGACCCTGGAAACGTGGCAGCCGGTCATCGGCCGGCTCTACCGGATGCCGCTTCAGAACCAGCGCTGGAAAAGTTCCACTGTATAGCCCACCAGCTGCCCCGAACTGAAGCCGAAGAACGCGATCGCCACCAGCGCTGCGATCCAGTTGAACAGCATCAATGCACCATCGCGCTCCAGCAGCGCCAGCGAGAACAGCAGCAGCTGGAAGCCGAACAGGAAGTTGGTGAACGGAATCGGCAATGACAGCAGGATGCCCAGCAGCACCAGCAGCAGGCCGCTGAAGGCGTGCGCGGGCAGCGGTGTCAGCAACTGCGGCAGGCGAGGTTTCAGCATCCTGTCCAGCCGCCGCAACGGGCGATCGATACGGTCCAGGAAGCGGTGCATGGTGCCGCGCTTCGGCCCGCGTCGGGCAATGAAACCCGGCAGCCAGGGCCGGCGCAGGCAACACAGCATCTGCAGTCCGATCAGGACCACGAGTGGGCCGCTGACCGCACCCCCCATGCCCGGGATCGGGATGAACGAGGGCAGGATCGCCACGAACAGGAACACGCCAAACGCGCTCTGCTGCAGGTTGCTGAGGATCTGGCCAAGCGGCATGTGCTCGGCAGGATCGCCGGAGGCGAACATCTCCAGCAGGGTGCGGATGCCCTCGTTGCGGTAGGTCGGGCGCTGCGCGCCCTGGCCCTGGCCGGCCTCAGGCGGTGAGCTCATCGGCCTGCTCGTCGGATAACGTGCGCAGCAGCAGCTTGTCCACCCGCGCACCGTCCAGGTCGACCACCTCGAAGCGCCAGCCGGCCCAGTCGAAGTACTCGCCTGCGTGCGGGATGCGGCCGAAGTAATGGATGCACATGCCGGCCAGCGTGTAGTAGTCGCCATCCTCGGCATCGGGCAGGTCGTTGCTTCCGATCAGCTCGCGCAGGTCTTCGATCGGCAGCGAGCCGTCGACCAGCAGCGAGCCGTCCTCGCGGGTCACCACCAGTGCGTCTTCATCGGCATTCTCCACCGCCTGCAGGCGGCCGACCACGGCGCCCATCAGGTCGCTGATGGTCACCAGGCCCTGGATCTCGCCGTACTCGTCCACCACCAGCGCCATCGACTGCTGCTCCTCGCGGAAGATCTCCAGCAGCTTCATCGCGTGGGTCGATTCGGAGACGTACAGCGGTTCGCGCAGGGTCTGGAACAGCGCGTTGTCGCCGCGCGCCATGCGCGTGGCCAGCGATTTCAGCTCCAGCACGCCGACCACGTCCATGTCGTTGTCGCGGTACACCGGGTACCGCGAGAACTCGTGCTCGGCCATGATGTCCAGATTGCGCTCCAGCCCGGCCTGGGTGTCGAGCCAGGCAATGCGGTTGCGCGGGGTCATCAGGCTGTCGGCGGTGCGGTCGCCCAGGCGCATGACGCGGTTCATCATGTCGCGCTCGTGGGCGTCGATCACGCCAGCTTCGTGGCTCTCGGCCACCAGCATCCGGATCTCTTCTTCAGTCACCTGCGCGGCCTCGTCCTTGCCCAGGCCCAGCACCTTCAGTACCAGCTGGGTGGTCTTGGACAGGAGCCAGACGAAGGGCAGGGCCAGCCTGGCCAGCCAGCTCATCGGCATCGCGACCAGGCCGGCAATGGCCTCGGAGCGGGTCAGGGCCAGACGCTTGGGCACCAGTTCGCCGAAGATCAGCGTGATGAAGGTGATCAGCGAGACCGCCAGGGCGGTGCCCACTTCGCGCGCGTACGCAAAGCCGGGCATCAGGCCCTGCAGCCAGCCGGCGATCGCGTCGCCGATCGCATCACCACCGAGGTAGCCGGTCAGCACGCCGATCACGGTGATGCCGATCTGCACGGTGGACAGGAAGCTCTCTGGCTTCTCCGAAAGCTCCAGCGCCTTGGCGGCGCGCTTGGAGGTGGCGGCCATCTGCTTCAGGCGGCTCTTGCGCGAGGTCATGACCGACATCTCGGACATGGCGAAGAAGCCGTTCAGTAGAACCAGCGCGAAGACAATCAGGATCATTTCAAACACGGGCGTCGTCCCCGGTTGGTGGCAGGGAGGGCGGGTGCTTGCGATGGCGGCTGGCGCTCAGGAACAGGGTCCGGCGCGGCGCAGGGGGATAAGGGTCGTCGTCCATAAGGTGCGCCCGGAGGCGCGCTGGCATCTTAGCAAAGGGGCGTGGCAGGGTGGCAACCGCCTGTTCAGGTTGGGGGTCCCAGAGCCCGGAAAGGGCGCGGGGATACCCGTGATGGTCATCTAGCCGTCATAATTCGCTCTGGTGCCGTCCTTCCCGCGACGGCTGACAGGTTTCTCAATGTTCTCTCTGCAGACCATTTTCGGTTCCGGCAAACAGTTCTACACCCTGCTCGATGAGGCTGCCGTCGCGGCTTCCGATGCCGCCAAGGCGCTGCATTTCATGCTGCGCGAGGCCGACCGCCAGCCCGCGCTGGACGCCTTCAAGCTGGCCCGCCTGCGCGAACGCGCGGCCTCGGACAAGATCAGCCAGGCGCTGGTGGACAGCTTCATGACCCCGATCGAGCGCGAAGACATCGAAGCGCTGGGTTCGGCCCTGTACAAGATTCCGAAGCAGATCGAGAAGTTCGCCGATCGCTATTCGCTGGCCACGACCCACCTGGAGCACATCGACTTCGCGCCGCGCGCGGCGATGCTGGAACAGGCCGCCGGCGTGGTGGTGGAGATGGTGGCCGACCTGCGCCACATGAACCTGGACCGGATGACCGCGCTGAACGAGAAGCTGCGCTCGCTGGAGAACGAGGCCGACCGCCTGATGCTCGAGCTGTACCGCGACATCTACTCCGGTCGCCTGGACAACCTGCAGATGTTCCTGCTGAAGGAATTCTTCGAGATCCTGGAAAAGGCCATCGACCGTTGCCGCGAGGCCGGCGTGGTGGCGTACCAGATCGTGTTGAAGAACAGCTGACGGACGCCGCCGCATGTTGACCCTTGTCCTGGTGGTGATCCTGGCCGCGCTCGTCTTCGAGTTCATCAACGGCTTCCACGACACTGCCAACTCCATTGCCACCGTAGTGGCGACCAAGGTGCTCTCGCCCGGCTGGGCGGTGATGCTGGCCGCCTTCATGAACCTCATCGGTGCGCTGACCGGTACGGCGGTGGCGCTGACCATCGCCTCGGGCCTGCTCAACACCAACGTGGTCGAGGTTACTCCGCAGGTGATCCTGTGCGCCCTGCTGGGCGGCATCATCTGGAACCTGATCACCTGGTGGAAGGGCCTGCCGTCCTCGTCTTCGCACGCTCTGATCGGTGGCCTCTGCGGCGCCGGCCTGGCCGCGGCCCACAACAACTGGGACGCGCTGATCTGGTCCGAGCGCCTGGGCAGCTGGGCGCAGAACAAGGGCCTGCTGTGGAAGGTGTTCGTGCCGATGATCACCTCGCCGATCGCCGGTTTCCTGCTGGGCATCGTGGTGATGGTGCTGCTGTGGGCGCTGATCGCCGGCCTGGCCAAGATCGGTGGCGCCATCGGCCGCCTGGCCCGTCCGCGCATCGTCAATGCCTTCTTCGGCAAGGCGCAGATCGCCTCGGCGGCCTACATGGGCTTTGCCCACGGCCACAATGACGCGCAGAAGACCATGGGCATCATCGCGATGACCCTGATTGGTGCCGAAGCCACCGGCGCACTGAACGATCTGCCGTCCTGGCTGGCCTTCATGCACCCGGACGCGCACGCCGGAGACGGCATCGCCATGTGGATCGTACTCACCTGTGCGGTGGTGATGGCTGCCGGTACCGCCTCGGGTGGCTGGAAGATCATCAAGACCCTGGGCCACAAGATGGTCAAGCTGCACCCGATCCACGGCTTCGCCGCAGAGACCAGCTCGGCCACCATCCTGACCCTGGCGGCCCACTTCGGCATGCCGGTCTCGACCACGCATAGCATCTCCACCGCGATCATGGGCGTCGGTTTCGCCAAGAACCCGCGCTCGCTGAAGTTCGGCGTGATCGAGCGCATCGTCTGGGCTTGGATCCTGACCATTCCCGCGGCAGGCGGCTGTGCGTACCTGATCCTGAAGCTGTTCGAGCTGTTCGGCTGGACCTGATCGCCACGCCAAGGTGCACACGAAAAAGCCCGCCGACTACCGGCGGGCTTTTTTCATGGGCAGTGAATCCTTCCGGACACATCGTGTCGACCAAGGTCGACACCTTGCCAGAGCAGAAACAGGGATCCGATCCCGTGCCGACCAACGGTCGGCACCCACCAACAGCGCACGGAAACTGTCGAAGGCGGGGTGGGATGGGCAGGCGGGGGCGCAGAGCGCCATGGATGGCGCTCTACGAGGCACGCAGGAGCAGTTTTTGCCGTCCCCCGCCTGCCTATCCCACCCCGCCAACCCACGGAAACCCTGCTTTTGCCGTTGCAGTAGCAGTTGCAGTTGCCGTTGATCCGGCGGGTGCCGGGCCGCAGGCCCGGCCGACCGTCCTCAATTGCGTTGGAACAGCGCCTGCACATCCCTGCGGAACGCCGCCTGGCTGTCCGCCCGGCTGTAGAACATGTGCCCGCCCGGGTAGCTCCGCACCTGCACCCGGTCCGGATTGCTGCCCATCGTCGGCATCTGGTCCACGGTCAGGATCGAACCCATGAACGGGCACGACAGGTCATTCCAGCCATGCACGATCAGCACCTGCAGGTTCGGGTCGATCGCCACGGCCTGGCGCAGCTGGGTCACCGCGCCATCGCGCAGCTCGCCATTGCGGTCCCACAGCCGGTTCACGTCGTAGTTCAGCGCCTGGTACCGCGCATCCACCTTCCAGCCGACCACGCGCGTCACGAAGTCGACCATCGCCGTGGTGGTCGGCGCAATGATGCTGTCCAGCAGCGGATCGTTGGCGCGCTGCTCCGGATCGTTCGGGAATGGATCGAACGCGGTCACGTTGGAATCGTAGCGGCTGCCCAGCGTGCCCTTGTCGCGGAACACTTCACGCAGGTAGGCCTGGGTTTCCAGCCGGCCACCGGCACGGCGCACGAACTGCGGGTCCAGCCCGGTCAGTTCGGTCACCCGGCGCAGCATTGCCTCGGTCGCCTGCGGATCGCTGCGGCCCTTCATCAACGCGGTGGCGTAGTCGCCACGGGTGTACTCCACCACGTCGCGCATCGCTGCATCGGTCAGCTTGCCCTGGCGCTCCAGGTGCGCGGCGGCGATCGACGGCAGGGTCTGCATCCACGCCATCGGCGAGACATCGGCGTTGTCTTCCAGGGTCGGGCTCAGGTACGGCGAGACCAGTACCAGGCCGTTCATCGCAACTCCCAGCCGGGTCTGCAGGTAGTGGGTGATGCGCGGGCCACGGTAGCCGCCGTAGCTCTCGCCGGTCAGGTACTTGCGCGACGCCATGCGCTGGTTGCGCAGCAGCCAGTCGTAGATCGAGCGTGACAGGTATTCGATGTCGGCGCTGGGGTTGTACAGCGCCTTCTTCGCTTCGTCGTCGCCGATGCGCGCGCGGCTGAAGCCGGTGCCGACCGGATCGATGAACACCAGATCGGTGAAGTCCAGCCAGGTGCCGGGGTTGTCGTGCAGCGTGGCCGGCGCCGACGCGCTGTCACCCTCGGAGCCGAAGGTCACCACCTTGGGCCCGATCGCGCCCATGTTGAGGTAGACCGAAGATGCCCCGGGGCCGCCATTGAGCGCGAAGGTCACCGGCCGGTCCTTGCCCGGCATCGTGTAGGCGGTGAACACCACGTCGGCGATCACCTTGCCCTTGGCATCGCGTACCGGCAGGGTGCCGACGGTGGCGGTGTAGTCCAGGGTGCGGCCGGCCAGGCGCATGCTCTGGCGGGCCGAGGCGTCTGCGGGCAACGCAGGTGCCTCGGTCTTGTCGTCTTTCGGATCGGGCTTGGCGTCGGCATCAGGCGCGGCCAGCACGCTGGCTGGGGCGATGAGCAGGCCGACGCAGAGCGCGGCAGTGTGCAACAGGGACTTCATGGCACCGGCTGGGCAGCGGAAGGGGATTCCGATGCTAGGCCGGTGGCGGCCCATGCCGTATGTGTCCAAAGGCATGGCCCAGGCGTTGCGGCCGCGATTGGCCAGCTTGGGTCAAGCGGGCAGGGCGGCTGCCGCTTTGTCATCGGCAAGCAGGCCGTAGACGGCCGAGTCGGCCAGTTCCCCCTGGATGCGCCAGCGCTGGCGCAGCACTCCCTCGCGGCGGAAGCCCAGGCGTTCGAGCACGTGCGCGGAGGGTGCGTTGCGCGGGTCGATCTCGGCTTCCACGCGGTGCAGGTGGAGGGTGCCGAACAGGTAGGCCAGTACCTGCTGCAGGGCCTCGTGCATGTAGCCCTGGCCCTGGCGATCCGGTGCCAGCAGGTAGCCGATCTCGGCGCGGGCTGCAGTGCGGTCCACTGCAAACACCACGCAGATGCCCAGCAGTGGACCTTCCAGTGATTCGCGCACGGCCAGCTTCAGCTGGGTACCGATGGCATGGGCTGCGAGATCATCGTCGATCTGCTCGCGCGCCTCGGCCTGTCGCGTCCAGGCCGGATGATTCCACCAGCGCATCACATCGGGATTGGACTGCAGCGTAAACAGCGCGGCGGCGTCGTCACGGCGGATCGGGCTCAGGACCAGCCGTGCACTGTGCAGCGGCAGGTCGGGGAACAGCAGCGAGTGGCTGGCCAATACGGTGGTCCACGCGGATGGACGCGCATTATGGCGCCGCCGGGTTTGCCGATGGGGGTGGGATCTCTGTAGAGCCGAGCCGATGCTCGGCTGCCCGGCACGGCGCGGAATGCAGCCGAGCGTGGGCTCGGCTCTACAGGAGGGCTGCGGGAGTCAGACTTCCAGCGAAGCCAGGTCGCCCTTCGACTCCAGCCAGCCCTTGCGGTCGGACGCGCGCTTCTTGGCCAGCAGCATGTCCATCAGCGAGCGGGTCTGCTCGCCATCGTCCACGGTCAGCTGTACCAGGCGGCGCGTATCCGGGTGGATGGTCGACTCGCGCAGCTGCGGCGGATTCATCTCGCCCAGGCCCTTGAAGCGGGTCACGTTGATGGCGCCCTTGATCTTCTCGCGTTCGATCTTGTCCAGCATCGAGCGCTTTTCTTCTTCGTCCAGGGCATAGAACACCTGCTTGCCTACGTCGATGCGGAACAGCGGCGGCATCGCCACGAACACGTGGCCGGCATCGACCAGCGCCGGGAAGTGCTTCAGGAACAGCGCGGTCAGCAGCGTTGCGATGTGCAGGCCGTCGGAGTCCGCGTCGGCCAGGATGATCACCTTGCCGTAGCGCAGGCCGCTGATGTCGTCCTTGCCCGGATCGCAGCCGATGGCGATGGCCAGGTTGTGTACTTCCTCCGAGGCCAGCACGCTGTTGGACGAGACTTCCCAGGTGTTCAGGATCTTGCCACGCAGCGGCATGATCGCCTGGAAATCCTTGTCGCGGGCCTGCTTGGCGCTGCCGCCTGCCGAGTCACCTTCCACCAGGAACAGCTCGGTGCGCGACAGGTCCTGGCTGATGCAGTCTGCCAACTTGCCGGGCAGGGCCGGGCCCTGGGTGACCTTCTTGCGGACGACCAGCTTCTCGGTCTTCAGGCGCGCGCTGGCACGCTCGATGGCGATCTGCGCGATCTTCTCGCCCAGCTCCACATTCTGGTTGAGCAGCAGGCTGAAGGCATCATGGGCGGCACCTTCGATGAAGCCGGCCGCCTGGCGCGAGGACAGGCGCTCCTTGGTCTGGCCGCTGAACTGCGGGTCGGTCATCTTCAGCGACAGCACGAACGACACGCGGTCCCACACGTCTTCCGGGGCCAGCTTGACGCCACGCGGCAGCAGGTTGCGGAAGTCGCAGAACTCGCGCAGCGCCTCGGTCAGGCCGGTACGCAGGCCGTTGACGTGGGTGCCGTGCTGGGCGGTGGGGATCAGGTTGACGTAGCTTTCCTGCACCAGCTCGCCTTCCGGCAGCCAGGCCACTGCCCAGTCCACGACCTCGGTGTCCTTCTTCAGGCTGCCGACGAACAGCTCTGCCGGCAGCATCTCGCGATCACCCAGCTCCAGCTTCAGGTAATCGCGCAGGCCGTCTTCGTAGTACCAGGTATCGACTTCACCGGTGGCTTCATCGGTCAGCTTCACAGTCAGGCCCGGGCACAGCACGGCCTTGGCGCGCAGCAGGTGCTTGAGCGCGCGCACCGCGAACTTCGGCGTATCGAAGTACTTCGGGTCCGGCCAGAAGCGCACGCGGGTACCGGTGTTCTTCTTGCCGACGCTGCCGACCACTTCCAGCGGCGTGGCACGGTCACCGTTGCGGAAGGTGATGCGGTGTTCGGCACCGTCGCGCTTGATGTGCACCTCCACCAGGGTCGACAGCGCATTGACCACGCTGACGCCGACGCCGTGCAGGCCGCCGGAGAAGGTGTAGTTGTTGTTGCTGAACTTGCCGCCCGCATGCAGGCGGGTGAGGATCAGCTCGACACCCGGGATCTTCTCTTCCGGGTGGATGTCCACCGGCATGCCGCGGCCGTCATCGCTGACCTCCACGCTGCCGTCCTTGTACAGGGTGATCTCGATCGAACGGGCGTGGCCGGCGAGGGCTTCGTCCACCGAGTTGTCGATCACTTCCTGCGCCAGGTGGTTCGGGCGCGCGGTGTCGGTATACATGCCGGGACGGCGCTTGACCGGGTCAAGGCCGGACAGGACTTCAATATCGGCGGCGTTATAACGGGCGTTCATCTGTCTTCGAAAGCTTGGAGCGACGGGCAAGTGTGGGGTCTGGCACGGGATTTTGCACGCCTGCGGTTCAGTCTCGGCGACGCAGAGGGGGTAAAATGGCAGCCGCTGGAATCTGAACGCCGGCGCTCCGTTGGATCAGAACGTCCAAGCCATACCGCGAGGAGGACTCCATGAAGAAGTTGCTGACCATTGCGATCCTGGCCGCTGCCGCTGTTGCAGTGCCGCTGGTGGTGGCGCAGAACGCCGGCCAGTCGGCCCCGCAACAGGGTGATCAGGCCGACAAGGCCCAGGCCGAGGCCGATGCCAAGGCCAAGCGCCGGGCCCAGGCCAATGCCCAGATGAAGGCGCAGGGCCAGCCGGCCCCGCAGCAGGAAGAGGAAGAGGAAGCGCGCAAGAAGCGCTGATCCTGCGGCCTGCCAGGCGCCCTTGCGACAAGGGTTGCGCTCCGGAACGCCCCGCTCAGCGGGGCGTTTCTTTTTAGGAACGTGGCGTCAGCCTCTTGGGTTGGCGGCCATCAATCTGTAAACTATGGCTTTCCGGGAGTAAGTGCGTGTCCACCCTTCGCGAATGGGCTGGAGCGGCCAAGCGTGGCTTCCAGCAAGGCGGGTCGCAGGTGACGGTCGATTTGACCGGCACGGCCGCCCCGACCTCGCACGATGGTTCCCGTCCGGCCCCCGCTGCCGCACGGATCCGCACCTCCCTCGCTGCCTCAGCGAACCGGAAAACCCCCTCTGAGCACCATGCCCGCCCTCCGGGGGCGCGTGGTGCTGCCGTTTTCCATTTCCAGACAGGATGCTTGCAGCCATGACTCCCTTGATTTTCGTAACCGGCGGCGTGGTGTCCTCGCTCGGCAAAGGCATTGCCGCCGCGTCGCTGGCCGCCATTCTCGAAGCCCGTGGCCTGAAGGTCACGATGATGAAGCTCGACCCGTACATCAACGTCGACCCGGGCACCATGAGCCCGTTCCAGCACGGTGAGGTCTATGTCACCGACGACGGCGCGGAGACCGACCTCGACCTGGGCCACTACGAGCGCTTCGTGCGAACCCGCCTCAGCCGCAAGAACTCGGTCACCACCGGCCGCATCTACGAGAACGTGATCCGCAAGGAGCGCCGCGGCGACTACCTGGGCGCGACCGTGCAGGTCATTCCGCACATCACCGACGAGATCCGTCGCTGCATCGACGAAGCCACCGAAGGCTACGACGTGGCACTGGTCGAGATCGGCGGCACCGTTGGCGACATCGAGTCGCTGCCGTTCCTGGAGGCGATCCGCCAGGTGCGCACCGAACGTGGCCCGGAGAAGGCGCTGTTCATGCACCTCACTCTCGTGCCGTACATCGGCGCCGCCGGTGAGCTGAAGACCAAGCCGACCCAGCACTCGGTGAAGGAGCTGCGTTCGATCGGCATCCAGCCGGATGTGCTGCTGTGCCGCTCCGAGCAGGCGGTGCCGGATTCGGAGCGCCGCAAGATCGCCCAGTTCACCAACGTTTCCGAGCGTGCGGTGATCAGCGTGCCGGACGTGGACGTGCTGTACCGCATCCCGTCCGGCCTGCATGCACAGGGCCTGGACGAAATCGTGGTGAACCAGCTGAAGCTGGCCGACAAGGCCGGTCCGGTCGATCTGTCGATGTGGGAAGACGCGGTCGATGCGACCCTGCACCCGCTGGACGAAGTGACCATCGCCGTGGTCGGCAAGTACGTCGATCACCAGGACGCCTACAAGTCGGTCGGCGAAGCACTGAAGCACGGCGGCCTGCGCCAGCGCACCAAGGTCAACCTGAAGTGGCTGGAAGCACAGGACCTGGAAGGCACCGACATGGCCGCACTGGCCGATGTCGACGGCATCCTGGTGCCGGGTGGCTTCGGTGACCGTGGTTTCGAAGGCAAGGTGCTGACCTCGAAGTTCGCCCGCGAGCAGCAGGTGCCGTACTTCGGCATCTGCTACGGCATGCAGGCGGCGGTGGTCGATTACGCGCGCAACGTGGTCGGGCTGGAAGGTGCCAACAGCAGCGAGAACGATCGCCAGTCGCCGAACCCGGTGATCGGCCTGATCACCGAATGGCGCACCGCCAGCGGCGATGTCGAGAAGCGTGACGACAAGAGCGACCTCGGCGGCACGATGCGCCTGGGCCTGCAGGAGCAGCGCCTGAAGCCGGGCACGCTGGCCCGCGAGCTGTACGGCAAGGACGTGGTCGCCGAGCGCCACCGCCACCGCTACGAGTTCAACAACCGCTACCGCACCCAGCTGGAAGATGCGGGCCTGGTGATCGCCGGCAAGTCGATGGACGACACCCTGGTGGAAGTGGTCGAGCTGCCGCGCGACGCCCACCCGTGGTTCCTGGCCTGCCAGGCGCACCCGGAATTCCTGTCCACGCCGCGTGACGGCCATCCGCTGTTCATCGGTTTCATCCGTGCCGCGCGCGAGCGCAAGGCCGGCGGCAAGCTGCTTTCCGAAGCGCGCGCCTGACTTGTGAATGGGGGCTTCGGCCCCCATCCTGCATGCTTCAACCCCCAGCGCACCGGCCTGTCCGGTGCTGCGGACAACAAGGAAACGCCATGAAACTGTGTGGATTCGAGGTCGGGCTGGACCAGCCCCTGTTCCTGATCGCCGGCCCCTGCGTGATCGAGTCGATGCAGCTGCAGCTCGATACCGCCGGCAAGCTGAAGGAGATTACCGACAAGCTCGGCGTCAACTTCATCTTCAAGTCCAGCTTCGACAAGGCCAACCGCACTTCGGGTACCGCCTTCCGCGGCCCGGGCATGGAAGAGGGCCTGAAGGTCCTGGCCGAGGTCAGGAAGCAGATCGGCGTGCCGGTGCTGACCGACGTCCACGAGTACACCCCGATGGACGAAGTGGCCTCGGTGGTGGATGTGCTGCAGACCCCGGCGTTCCTGGTCCGCCAGACCGACTTCATCCGCAAGGTGTGCTCGGCCGGCAAGCCGGTCAACATCAAGAAGGGCCAGTTCCTGGCGCCGTGGGACATGAAGCCGGTCGTGGAGAAGGCCAAGGCCACCGGCAACGAGCAGATCATGGTCTGCGAGCGCGGTGCCAGCTTCGGCTACAACAACCTGGTCAGCGACATGCGTTCGCTGGCGGTGATGCGCGAGACCGGTTGCCCGGTGGTGTTCGACGCCACCCATTCGGTGCAGCTGCCGGGCGGGCAGGGCACCAGTTCCGGTGGCCAGCGTGAGCACGTGCCGGTGCTGGCCCGTGCCGCCGTGGCGGTGGGTATCTCCGGCCTGTTCGCCGAGACTCATCCGGACCCGTCCAAGGCGCTGTCCGATGGTCCCAACGCGTGGCCGCTGGACCAGATGGAGGCCCTGCTCGAGACGCTGATGGAACTCGACGCGGTGACCAAGAAGCACGGTTTCTCGCGCTTCGCGTGAGTCGTGACCCGTGGCTGGCGCTGGAAACCCAGCGTCACCGCCGGCACTGGAGACAGTGGCCGTGGGGCCTGATCGCGCTGGGGCTGTCCGTGGTGTTCACCGTGGGCATGTTCTGCCTGGTGCTGATCGGTGCTGCATCGGTGCGGCCACCGGGTGATGGCAGCAGCGCGCCCGATCTTCGGGCGTACTTCATTGCGCTGCTGGTGGCAGAGCTGGTCGGCGCCGTGGGGTGCGTCGCTGCCGCCGTACTGGCCTGGCGCCTGGACCGTGGCAAGGTGGCCGCCGGGTTGGCGATCGTCCTGCTGTCGCTGTGGCTTGGTGCCCTGTTCTACGGGCTGTTCTGATGAATGCGACCCTGGCAACCCGTGATCGGCCCTGGGGCCTGATCGCGCTGGCGCTGGCTGTTCTTGCCTGGGCCGGCCTGATGGCAGCTGTATTCGCCTTCGCCGCCAGTTTCGGTTCGCCCGGGGATGGCAGCCATGGCATGCAGGCCATGCAGTACTGGATCCTGGCTGCACTGACCATGCTCGTGCTGTCCTTTGTTGGCAGCCTGGTGGCGATGGTGATGGCCTGGCGTTGCCGCCGCGGCGGCGTATTGGCCTTGGCCGCCATTGCCGGTGGCCTGCTGGTGGTACTGGTGTCGTTGATCCTGATGGTGATCGGGGCCACTCTGGCCTGACGGCGCCTGCGCCATTTGGCAAGTGGCGGGCAGCCGGGGATAATCACGCGGCATTCGTTTTGTCGCCCCCTCTCCAGACAGGTAACCGGCCCGACCATGAGTACGATCCGCAGCATCCACGCCCGTGAAATCCTCGACAGCCGTGGCAATCCCACGCTGGAAGCCGAAGTCATCCTGGAGGACGGTTCGTTCGGTCGCGCCGCGGTTCCCTCCGGCGCCTCGACCGGTACCAAGGAAGCGGTCGAGCTGCGTGACGGCGACAAGACCCGTTACCTGGGCAAGGGCGTGCGCAAGGCCGTGGACAACGTCAACACCACGATTGCCGCCGCGCTGAAGGGCTTCGAAGCCACCGACCAGGCCGGCCTCGACCGTCGCCTGATCGATCTGGACGGCACCGAGAACAAGGGGCGGCTGGGTGCCAACGCGCTGCTGGGTGTTTCGATGGCCGCCGCGCACGCCGCCGCCGCATCCAGCAAGCAGGCGCTGTGGCAGTACCTGGCTGCCCGGACCGGCGTGGCGCCGTCGCTGCCGGTGCCGATGATGAACATCATCAACGGCGGCGCGCATGCCGACAACAACGTCGACTTCCAGGAGTTCATGGTGCTGCCGGTGGGCTTCACCTCGTTCTCCGAAGCATTGCGCGCTGGTACCGAAATCTTCCATTCGCTGAAGTCGGTGCTGAAGGGCCACGGCCTGAGCACGGCGGTGGGCGACGAAGGCGGATTCGCGCCGGACTTCCGCAGCAACGTCGAAGCGCTGGACACCATCCTCGAAGCGATCGGCAAGGCTGGCTACACCGCCGGTGAAGACGTGCTGCTGGGCCTGGACGTGGCCTCCAGTGAGTTCTTCGAGAACGGCAAGTACAACCTGGTCGGCGAGAACAAGCGCCTGACCTCCGAACAGTTCGTCGACTTCCTCGCCGACTGGGCCGCGCAGTACCCGATCATCACGATCGAAGACGGCCTGGCCGAGAACGACTGGGCGGGCTGGAAGCTGCTGACCGACCGCATCGGCAAGAAGGTGCAGCTGGTCGGTGACGACCTGTTCGTGACCAACCCGAAGATCTTCCAGGAAGGCATCGACTCGGGCACCGCCAACGCGATCCTGATCAAGGTCAACCAGATCGGCACCCTCAGCGAAACCCTGGAAGCGATCGCCATGGCCGACCGCGCCGGCTATGCCGCCGTGGTCTCGCACCGCTCGGGCGAAACCGAAGACACCACCATCGCCGATATCGCGGTGGCCACTACCGCCACCCAGATCAAGACCGGCTCGCTGTGCCGCAGCGATCGCGTGGCCAAGTACAACCAGCTGCTGCGCATCGAGGAAGCCCTCGGCGCCGGCGCGCGTTACGCCGGTCGTGACGCGTTCGTTTCGCTGAAGCGCTGAGCCGATGCGCGACTGGCGCTGGATGCTGCTGGTGCTGGCCCTGTTGCTGGGCTGGCTGCAGTACCGCTTCTGGTTCGGTCCGGGCAATTCGGGTGAAGTGATGATGCTCGAAGCCCAGGTCGCCAACCAGGAGCGGGACAATGAGGGCCTGCAGCAGCGCAACGACGCGCTGGCCGCCGAAGTGAAGGACCTCAAGGAAGGCCAGTCCGCCATCGAGGAACGCGCGCGCAGCGAGCTGGGCATGATCAAGCCCGGCGAGAAGTTCTACCGCGTGGTCGAGGATGCGCCGGTCCGTCCGGCGCAGCCCGCTGCAGGCGTCACTGTCCAGGCCGGCGATCACCCGGCGGACGTTCCATGAGCGCGGCGATCTGGGTGGTGGTTCCGGCTGCCGGCCGTGGCGCCCGCTTTGGTGCGCCGCTGCCCAAGCAGTACCTGCAGGCGGGCGGGCAGATCCTGCTCGCCCATACCCTGGACGCGCTGCTGGCGCATCCGGCCGTGGCCGGCGCAATGGTGGTGATCGGCCAGGACGATGGCGACTGGCCGGGCTGGAGCGAATGGGCCGGCAAACCGGTACTGACCTGCATCGGTGGCGCGACCCGTGCCGCCTCGGTGCTGGCCGGGCTGCAGGCACTGCCGGACTCGGTGCGCGCCGACGAATTCGTGCTGGTCCACGACGCCGCGCGACCCAACCTGTCGCTGGCCGATCTTGGCCGCCTGCTTGAAGTCGGGCGTGCCGATCCGGTCGGGGCGATCCTGGCCGCACCGGTGCGCGACACCCTCAAACGTGCGGGCGACGACGGTGGCATCGATGGCACCGAACCGCGCGAGCGGCTGTGGCGTGCGCTGACACCACAGCTGTTCCGCCGCCACCAGCTCAGCCGCGCGCTGTCTGACGCCGCCGCTGCCGGTGTTGAAGTCACCGACGAGGCCATGGCCATGGAGCGCCAGGGCCAGCGCCCGCTGCTGGTGGAAGGCAGCGAGGACAACTTCAAGGTCACCACCCCGGCCGATCTGGACCGGTTCGAATTCGTACTTTCCCGCCGCGCCGGCTGACTGCCTGCGCGGCCCTGCTGCAAGGGCTGCATCCATGAGCACCGCACCGTTCCCGCCCGTCCGTATCGGCCAGGGCTACGACGTCCATGCCTTCGGTGAAGGCGATCACATCATGCTCGGCGGGGTGAACGTGCCGCACAGCTGCGGCGTGCTGGCGCACAGCGACGGCGACGTGATCCTGCACGCCTTGTGCGATGCGATGCTCGGTGCGCTGGCGCTGGGCGATATCGGCCAGCATTTCCCGCCGAGCGATGATCGCTGGAAGGGCGCCGACAGCAGCGATTTCGTGCGCCATTGCGACAGCCTGCTGCGCGAGCGTGGCTGGCGCGTTGGCAACACCGACATCACCGTGATCTGCGAGCGGCCGAAGGTTGGCCCGCATGCGCTGGCCATGCGTGAGCGCATTGGTGGGTTGCTGCAGCTGCCGCTGGACGCGGTCAGCGTCAAGGCCACCACCTCGGAGAAGCTGGGCTTCACCGGCCGCAGTGAAGGCATCGCCGCGCAGGCGGTCGTGTTGCTGGTGGCGGCATGATCCCGCTGCCGTTGGCGTTTGGTGCGCCGCTGTTGACGGCACGCATCCGCACCACGCCGGACGATTTCCAGGTGGATGAACTGCCGGCCTTCGAGGCCACCGGTGAAGGCGAGCACCTGCTGCTGCACATCCGCAAGCGCGGCGCCAACACCGTGCATGTGGCCAAGCTGCTGGCCAAGTGGGCGGGCCTGCCGGAAATGGCGGTGAGCTACGCCGGCATGAAGGATCGGCATGCGGTCACCACCCAGCGTTTCAGCGTGCACCTGCCCAAGCGCATCGCACCGGACCTGGCCGAGCTGGCCAGCGACGAGATCGAGGTGCTCGACGCGACCTGGCACAACCGCAAGCTGCAGCGCGGCGCACTGGCCGGCAACCGCTTCAGGCTGGTGCTGCGCGAGGTGCAGGGCGATGCTGCGGCGATCAGCGAGCGCCTGCAGCAGATCGCCGGGCGCGGCCTGCCGAACTGGTTTGGCGAGCAGCGCTTCGGCCGCGACGGCGGCAACGTGCCTGCGGCATTGGCGATGTTCGGTGGCCGCCGCATGCGCAAGGACCAGCGTTCGCTGCTGCTGTCAGCCGCGCGCTCGGCGCTGTTCAATCGTGTGCTCGCCGCGCGCGTGGAGCAGGGCAACTGGGATCAACCGCTGGACGGTGAAGTGTGGATGCTCGATGGCAGCCGCAGCGTGTTCGGCCCCGAACCCTACACCGACGTGCTGGCCGAGCGCCTGGCGCGTTTCGACATCCATCCCAGCGCGCCGCTGTGGGGCGAAGGCGAGCTGCGCAGCGCCGACGCTGCACGTGAGCTGGAGCTGGCCGCGCTGGACGACGAGGAATCGAAGGCGCTGCGCGCTGGCCTGGAAGACGCACGGCTGAAGCAGGAGCGCCGCGCGCTGCGCCTGCGCCCGGCATTGCTGCAGCATCAATGGCTGGCCAGTGATGTACTGGAACTCTCGTTCGCGTTGCCGCCGGGCTGCTACGCCACCGCCGTGCTGCACGAACTAGGCCCCGTCGAAGACGCCGCGCAGGCCTGACAGAAAAAGGGGACGGAGGGAGTCAACTCGTTTGTGGCACAAACGACTTGATTCCCTCCGTCCCTGTTTCTCAACGCCGTGCCAGCAGCACCAGCACCGCGCCGGTGCCGCCTTGCCCGGCCGGCGCCGAATGAAACGCCAGCACGTCGTTGCGCAGCCGCAGCAGACGATCGACCAGGTTCTTCAGCACCGGTGCACCGCCATCGGACTGCAGGCCCTTGCCGTGGATGATGCGCACGCAGCCATACTCGTGTGCATGCGCTTCCAGCAGGAACTGGCGCAGCAGGGTTTCCGCCTGCGCGGCGGTGGCGCCGTGCAGGTCCAGCTCATCCTGCACCGAATACTGGCCGCGCTTGAGACGCTGGAACAGGCGCGGTGGCAGGTTGTCGCGGCGGTAGCTGGCCACGTCGCCCGCTTCCAGCGGCGTACTGTCGCGCAGCAGCCGGGCGAACTCGCCCGCGGCTTCGGCGTCGTCGCGTTCGGCCATGCGTGCGCGCGGCTTCGGCCGGGGCGCAGCAGGTGCCGGTTCGGCATCCTTGCGCAGCGGCGTCACTTCACCGATGGCCGCACGGAACAGCGCGGCCGGATCTTCGTCTTCAGGGTGCGACATGCGCACAGGGTAAACCGCCGGCGCGGGTCTGCCTATGACGGTTCGATGTCGGCCGTGACCGCCGGCAGGGTAGGACCGGCGGCTCGCATGCGGCACAATAGACGATGCCCTTGCAGGGTCGACGGCTTCCGCAGGGGAGTACGACGGTCCCGCCCACACTGCACGGTGACGGAATCGAATTCTTGGAAAATCAAGCGGTTAAATCGAAGATGCGAATCCTGGTCAGTAATGACGATGGTGTCGACGCCGCAGGCATCCGGATGCTTGCTTCGGTGCTGCGCGAGGCTGGACACGAAGTCACGGTGGTCGCGCCTGATCGCGATCGCTCCGGTGCCAGCAACTCGCTGACCCTGGACCTTCCGATCCGGCTCAAGCGCATCGACCATTACACCGTCTCGGTGGCGGGCACGCCGACCGACTGCGTGCATCTGGCGCTGACCGGCCTGCTTGAATTCGAGCCGGACATCGTCGTGTCAGGCATCAACAACGCCGCCAACCTCGGCGACGACGTGATCTATTCCGGCACCGTCTCGGCGGCGATGGAAGGCCGCTTCCTCGGCCTGCCGGCGGTGGCGGTCTCGCTGGTCACCCGCAACCACGATCCGAAGCACTTCGACACCGCCGCGCGTGCCGCAGTGGAGATCGTGGCCCGGCTCAAGGCCGATCCGCTGCCGGCCGACACCATCCTCAACGTCAACGTGCCGGATCTGCCGTGGAGCGAGGTCCAGGGCTTCGAGGTCACCCGCCTTGGCAACCGCCATCGTGCCGAAGGCTGCATCGCGCAGAAGGATCCGCGCGGCAACGACGTGTACTGGATCGGCCCTGCCGGGCGCGAGCAGGACTCCGGCCCGGGTACCGACTTCCACGCGGTGCGTACTGGCCACATCTCGATCACCCCGATCCAGGTGGACCTGACCCGCTACCAGGCGCTGGAGAAAGTGGCCAGCTGGGTGGGTGGCCTCAGCGCCGCGCTGGACCGGCCGGCATGAGTCCACGCCTGCGACTGCAGCCGGAAGCTGTCGGCATCGGCATGACCTCGCAGCGCGTGCGTGACCGTCTGGTCGATCGCCTGCGCGAAGCTGGCATCGTCGACGAGTCCACCTTGAACGCAATCCGGGTAGTGCCGCGCCACCTGTTCATCGATGAAGCACTGGCCTCGCGTGCCTATGAGGACACCGCGCTGCCGATCGGCCATGGCCAGACCATCTCGCAGCCCTGGGTGGTCGCCCGGATGACCGAGGCGGTGCTCCAGGTCGCGCCGAAGCGCGTGCTGGAAGTCGGCACCGGCTCGGGCTACCAGGCCGCCATCCTGGGCGCGCTGGGCCTGGAGGTCTACACCGTGGAGCGAATCGGTGACCTGTTGCGGCAGGCACGCAAGCGCTTCCGCGCACTGGGCATGAACATCCGCACCAAGCATGACGACGGTCGCGCCGGATGGGCCGAGCACGGTCCGTTCGATGCCATCGTGGTCACCGCCGCGGCGCCTGCACTGGTCGATGAACTGGTCGGGCAGCTGGCTGAAGGGGGGCGCCTGGTGGCGCCGGTGGGTGGCCCGGGCGGACAGTCGCTGGTGCAGCTGGACCGCAAGCCCGATGGCAGCATCGAACAACACGTGCTGGCGCCGGTCACGTTCGTGCCGCTGCTGTCTGGCATGCTCGACTAATCCACGGAGCAGGGTTGCATGAAGATTTTCGGGCCGCTGTACGAGCGGGCGATGAAGTGGGCGGCGCACGAACGCGCGCCGACCTATCTGACGGTATTGAGTTTCTTTGAAGCGATCATCTTCCCGGTGATGCCGGAAGTGATGCTGGCACCGATGTGCGTGGCCCAGCCCAAGCGTGGCTGGTGGTTCGCCACCCTCAGCCTGGCGGGCTCGATGGTCGGCGCGCTGGTTGGTTATGCGCTGGGTCATTACGCTTTCGAGGCGATCAAGCCAGTGTTCGAGGCGCTGGGCATGCTTCCAGCGATCGAGCAGGGCATCACCACCGTGCAGGCGAAGATGGCCGAATCACCGTGGGCGGTGTTCACCTTCCTGGTGCTGGGCGGCTTCATGCCGATCCCGATGAAGGTCTTCACGTGGGCATCGGGTATCGTCGGCGTACCGATGCCGCAGTACCTGTTGAGCATGTTGATCGGTCGTGGCAAGCGCGTGTTCGTGCTGGCCGCGGTCATCCGTATCGGTGGTGCGCGTGCCGAAGCGGCGCTGCGTCGCTGGATTGAACCGCTGGGCTGGATCGCCACCGTGCTGGTGGTGGTGCTGATCGCCTGGCTTGTATGGAGGTCGAAGTTCGCATGAATCCTGATCGTCTGAGCAAGGGAGTGCGCATCGGCGCGCTGGCGTTGCTGGTTTCCACACTGGCCGCCTGCGGTACCGCCACCGTGGTCCGCCCGGGCGGCGGCAACGCTGGTGGCGTGACCACGCCGAAGACCTCGGTACCCAAGCCTGGGCAGACCGTGGTGGTGCGCAAGGGCGACACCATCTATGCGCTGGCCCGCATCCATGACATCACCCCGGCCGACCTGATTGCCTGGAATCGTCTGGACAACCCGTCGACCATCTACCCCGGCCAGGTGATCCGCCTGTATCCGCAGGGGGCCACCAGCGGCCGTGCGCCGACCACGGTGGTCACCCCGCCGCGTTCGGCTGGCAGCAGTGGCGGCAGCACCGCGCCGGCCCCGGCGCCGGTCGGGCCGGTGAAGAGCAACATCGCCTGGCGCTGGCCAGCCGATGGCGCGATCGTCGGCCGCTACGTGGCCGGTGACGCGACCAAGCAGGGCGTGGACATCGCCGGCACCAGCGGCCAGCCGGTCAAGGCAACCGCCAACGGTGTGGTGGTGTACTCCGGTGCCGGCCTGGTCGGCTACGGCGAACTGATCATCATCAAGCACAGCGACCAGTGGCTGTCCGCCTATGGTCACAACCGCAAGCGCCTGGTGAATGAAGGGCAGAGCGTGAAGGCTGGCGAGCAGATCGCCGAAATGGGCCGCACCGGTGCGAACCGCGACATGGTCCACTTCGAGATTCGCTACAACGGCAAGCCGGTCGATCCGCAGCAGTACCTGCCGGCACGCTGATCACCGTGTGATCGGGTAGCGCCGGGTCACGCCCGGCGGCTTTCCGCGCCGCGTCGCGGCGCCGCCCGAGCATGGGCTCGGGCGCTACAGAGTACGTGTGATCCAGGGTACCGCCGGGCCATGCCCGGCGACGCCACGTCAGCCTTCGAGAATGAAGGCGGCGGCGACCTTGCGGCCTTCGCCGGCCAGGATGTTGAAGGTGCGTGCGGCAGCCGGATTGTTCATCACTTCCAGGCCGATGCCGCGGGACAGGCAGGCGGCCATTACCACCGCCGGCGGGAACACCTGGCGGTCACCGGTACCCAGCACGATCAGCGCCGGGTTCAGCGCCAGGATCGGCTCGAGGTCCGCCAGCTGCAACGCAGCGGCACTCGCCACCGGCCAATGCGCGACCAGCTGGTCCGGGGTCAGGAAGAAGCTGCCGTCCAGCACCTGGTCATTGACCTTGGCCGAGCGGCCATCGGCGGCGCGCAGGCTGTAGGCGTAGTCGGGCGGTTCGTGGTTCAGCTGCATGACGGTAGGGCGATCAGCCGCGCGGCAGCACGATCTGGCGCTGTTCCCTGCTCGGGCGGTACAGCACGGCGACGTGGCCGATGCGCTGCACCAGCGCGCTCCCGGTGGCTTCGACGATCTCGCCGATCATCACGTCACGGGCGTCGCGATCCTCGGCGGCGACCTTCACCTTGACCAGTTCGTGGCGCTCCAGCACTTCGTTCAGCTCAGCGATGAAGGCCGGGGTCACGCCCTTGCCGCCGGTCTGCAGCAGGGCCTTCAGGTCGTGGGCTTGGCCGCGCAGGAAACGGGTCTGGGAGGCGGTCAGGGCGATGGACATGCAGGAAAACACGGTTGAATGGGGCGATCAGGGTATCATGAGGACCCCATCAGCCCCTATTTTCAATGGCTACCCGCAGCAAAAGCAGCCAGCGCTGGCTCAAGGAACACTTCTCCGACCCCTTCGTGAAGAAGGCGCAGGCCGAAGGCATGCGCTCGCGCGCCGCCTACAAGCTCGAAGAGCTGCTTGAACGTGACCGGCTGCTGAAGCCGCACATGGTGGTGGTCGACCTCGGCGCGGCACCGGGCGGCTGGTCTCAGCAGGTTCGGAGACAGATTGGCGACACCGGCCGCGTGCTGGCCCTGGACATCCTGGACATGCCGCCGCTGGCCGGCGTGGAGTTCCTTCATGGTGACTTCAGGGAAGAAGCCGTCCTATCGCAGTTTGAAGCCATGCTCGGGGATCAGCCGGTAGACCTTGTGCTGTCGGACATGGCCCCCAATAAGAGTGGTGTAGGCGCGGTCGACCAGCCGCGGATGATGCACCTGGCGGAGCTGGCCCTGGATTTTGCCGACAACCACCTGAAGACCGGTGGGGCATTCCTGATCAAGCTGTTCCAGGGCGAGGGCTTTGACGACTACGTGCGCGAGATGCGCCGCCGGTACGACAAGGTCTCCATCCGCAAGCCGGAAGCCTCGCGCAAGCGCTCTCCCGAGGTGTACGCCTTGGGTCAGGGAAAACGCGCCCACATGAAGTAAGCTCGCAATGTACGCAAGTTCGACCCCCACGCAACGCCAGCACTGAGAGGAACACCGGAGCCAATGAGGATGAACGACTTGACCAAGAACCTCCTGCTATGGGTGGTCGTCGCCGTCGTGCTGATGGTGGTCTTCCAGAGCTTCTCGCCGAAGTCCTCCGGAGCCGGCGCGCAGGGTGCGTCGTACTCGCAGTTCCTGGACCAGGTGGACAGCGGCAACGTGCAGAAGGTCGCCTTCGGCGGCGACATGCGCGGCGGTACCAGCCAGCTGACCTACACTACCCGCGGCGGGCAGACATCCACCATCACCGCACCGTTCGATCGCGACCTGATCAACGTGCTGCGCACCAAGAACGTGGAGATCGTGCAGGAGGAGCCGTCCAGCGGCATCTCCCTCGGCGCGATCCTGATGAATTTCCTGCCGGTCATCCTGATCATCGGCTTCTGGTTGTTCATCATGCGCCAGATGCAGGGCGGGGGCGGCGGTGCCAAGGGTGCGATGTCCTTCGGCAAGTCGCGCGCCAAGCTGCAGGGCGAAGACCAGATCAAGGTCACCTTCGCCGACGTCGCCGGCTGCGACGAGGCCAAGGAAGAAGTGGGTGAACTGGTCGACTTCCTGCGCGACCCGTCCAAGTTCACCAAGCTGGGCGGCAAGATTCCGCGCGGCGTGCTGATGGTGGGCCCGCCGGGTACCGGCAAGACGCTGCTGGCCAAGGCCATTGCCGGCGAAGCCAAGGTGCCGTTCTTCTCGATCTCCGGTTCGGACTTCGTGGAAATGTTCGTGGGCGTCGGCGCCAGCCGCGTGCGTGACATGTTCGAGCAGGCCAAGAAGCATGCCCCGTGCATCATCTTCATCGACGAAATCGACGCCGTCGGTCGCCACCGTGGCGCCGGCCTGGGCGGCGGTCATGACGAGCGCGAGCAGACCCTGAACCAGCTGCTCGTCGAAATGGATGGTTTCGAGGGTGGCGAAGGCGTGATCGTGATCGCCGCGACCAACCGCCCGGACGTGCTGGACCCGGCGCTGCTGCGTCCGGGCCGTTTCGACCGCCAGGTCGTGGTTGGCCTGCCGGACGTGAAGGGCCGTGAGCACATCCTGAAGGTCCACATGCGCAAGCTGCCGCTCGCCGACGATGTCGAGCCGATGGTGATCGCGCGGGGTACCCCGGGCTTCTCCGGTGCTGATCTGGCCAACCTGTGCAACGAGGCGGCCCTGTTCGCCGCGCGTGGCAACGAGAAGGAAGTCCGCATGGACCACTTCGACCGTGCCCGTGACAAGATCCTGATGGGTGCCGAGCGCCGCTCGATGGCCATGAGCGAAGAAGAGAAGACCCTGACCGCCTACCACGAAGCCGGCCACGCCATCGTCGGCCGCCTGGTGCCCGAGCACGACCCGGTCTACAAGGTCACGATCATCCCGCGCGGCCGTGCGCTGGGCGTGACCATGTACCTGCCGGAAGGCGACAAGTATTCGATGAACCGCGTGGCGATCAAGTCGCAGCTGTGCTCGCTGTACGGTGGTCGTGTGGCCGAGGAGCTGATCTTCGGTGCCGACAAGGTCACCACGGGCGCTTCCAACGACATCGAACGCGCCACCAAGATGGCCCGCAACATGGTCACCAAGTGGGGCCTGTCCGACCAGCTCGGCCCGATCGCCTATGGCGAAGAGGATGACGAGGTGTTCCTGGGCCGATCGGTCACCCAGCACAAGAGCGTGTCCAACGACACCGCGCGCCGCATCGATGAGGAAGTGCGCAAGATCCTCGACGAAGCCTACGCGCGCACCACCGAGCTGATGACGGCCAACCTGGACAAGCTGCACGCGATGTCCCAGCTGCTGCTGCAGTACGAGACGATCGACGCGCCGCAGATCGACGCCATCATGGAAGGCCGCGATCCGCCGCCGCCGGCCGGCTGGAGCAAGTCGAACAAGGATGGTGGCAACGACAAGGGCGGCGACGCCCGTCCGCTGCCGCCGATCGCGGGCCCGGCCGAATCGCACTGACGGTCCGCTACGCGTGACACCAGACGAGGCCGGGGCAACCCGGCTTCGTCGTTTCCGGGCTACTGGCCCATTCCGAAGAACCGAACTGACGCTGGAGCCCGCATGTCCGCCCCGAAGCCCGAACCGATTTCCCACACCGCCGAAATGGTCATCGCCACCGTGGTCGGCGTGGGTGTGGGCCTCGGAGCCGACAATCTGCTGCTGGGCTGCGTGGTGGGTATCGCGGTCGGCATCGTGCTGAGCATCGCCAGGACCCTGTACGTGGACCGCAGGCGCCGCCGCCGTTGAAGGGTGTCGGCAGGGCTGCGCCCTGCACCCGTGGTAGTGCCGGCCGCTGGCCGGCAACCTCAATAGCAAAAGCAAAAGCAAAAGCAAAAGCGGGCTTTCCGCGGGATGGCGGGGCGGTGTCGGAGTGCGGGGACGCTGCAAGTACGTCCCTGTAAGCTTGGCAGCCGCATCCATGCGGCTGACACCCCGCCCTCCGACACCGCCCCACCTCTGACAGATTCCGGGAGCTGTTGGTAGGTGTCGACCTTGGTCGACACGGCAGATCCACGCCATGCGTGGATGCATTTCGATTCCAATTCGAAATATTCGATTCCGATGGAGATTCATCCACGCATGGCGTGGATCTACTGCAGATCGCGGAAATCTGTCGAAGGCGGGGTGGGTCCGGTTGCGGGGGCGTGAGCCGCATGGATGCGGCGACCGAGCTTACATGGACGTACTTGCAGCGGCCCCCGCAACCGGACCCACCCCGTCATTCTTCAGTGAACCCGCTGTTGCTCCGGCTGTTGCTGTCGCTCTGGCCTCTGCGGGTGCAGGGCGCAGCCCTGCCGAACTAAACTACCTTTCGTTGTCCCAGCAGGATTGCCCATGTTCGATACCTCGCCCCAGCTTGACTGCGCCGGCCGCATCCTGCGCCTCGACCGTGCCCAGGTCATGGGCATCGTCAACGTCACCCCGGACTCGTTTTCCGATGGCGGCGCGCATGACACCACCGAGGCCGCAGTCGCTCATGGCCTGAAGCTGGTCGAGGAGGGCGCGGACCTTCTCGATATCGGCGGCGAATCGACCCGCCCGGGCGCCACGCCGGTATCGGTCGAGGAGGAGCTGGGCCGGGTGATTCCGGTGGTCGAGCAGCTGGCGGCCCGGACCCACGTGCCGATCAGCATCGACACCTTCAAGCCGGAAGTGATGCGCGCGGCCGTGGCCGCTGGCGCCGGTATGATCAACGACATCTTCGGCCTGCGCCAGGAGGGGGCGCTGGACGCCGCCGCGGAAACCGGCGTGCCGGTAGTGCTGATGCACATGCAGGGCGAACCGGGCCACATGCAGGCCGATCCGCACTACGACGATGTGGTCGCCGAGGTGCACGGCTTCCTGGTGCAGCGCCTGTTCGCTGCCGAGATGGCAGGCATCGCGAAGAAGAACCTGCTGATCGACCTCGGTTTCGGCTTCGGCAAGACCACCGGCCACAACATGACCCTGCTGGCGCGTTCGGAGCGCTTTCTGGAGCTGGGCGTGCCGATGCTGGCCGGCCTGTCGCGCAAGCGCAGTCTCGGTGAACTGACCGGTCGCGATACGCCGTCCGGGCGGGTAGCGGCCTCGGTGGCCGCGCACCTGATCGCAGTCCAGCGTGGCGCGCGCATCGTACGCGTGCATGACGTGGCGGCCACAGTTGATGCGCTGAAGATCTGGCAGGCGGTGCAAGCCGTACCGACGCCGCGCGCCGACGCTGCGCCGACGATCCGCTGGCCGGACGAAGACTGATGGGTATCGATCGGCGGCCACTGGCGATCGCCGTGATGGGGCCGACCGCCAGTGGCAAGACCGCCACTGCGATCGCCCTGGCACGGCAGCTGGGTGGGGAAATCGTCAGCGTCGACTCGGCACTGGTGTACCGCCACCTGGACATCGGTTCGGCCAAGCCCGATGCGACGGAGCGCGCGCAGGCGCCGCACCATCTGCTGGACCTGCGTGACCCCTGGCAGACCTACTCGGCGGCCGAGTTCGCCGCCGATGCCGGGCGGGTCGTGGCCGACATCGTGGCGCGTGGCAGGACGCCGATCCTGGCCGGTGGCACCGGCCTGTACTTCCGGGCGCTGCTGCAGGGCCTGTCGCCGATGCCGGAGGCCGACCCGGCAATGCGCGAAGCGCTCAGCGCCGAGGCGACCGAGCGTGGCTGGGCGGCACTGCACGCCGAGCTGGCCAAGGTCGACCCGGCCGCCGCCGCACGCATCCATGCCACCGATCCGCAACGCATCCAGCGGGCGCTGGAGGTCTATCGCCTGACCGGTATCCCCATTACTGAATGGCAGCGCCGGCCGGGCGTAGCGCCATTGCCGGTGCGCACCCTCAAGCTGATCCTCGCCCCACGCGACCGTGCGGTTCTTCACCAGCGCATCGAGGCGCGCTTCGACGCCATGCTGGGGCAGGGGTTTCTCGACGAGGTGCGGGCATTGCGCGCGATGCCGGAAATGGCTGCCGTGGCGGCGCCCCTGGACCTGCCGGCAGTGCGCGCGGTCGGCTATCGGCAGGCCTGGGAGTACCTGGATGGGGAGGGGGACGCCGCCCGTTTCCGTGACAAGGCGATCTTCGCCACCCGGCAACTGGCCAAGCGCCAGCTGACCTGGCTGCGCGGCGAGCTTGATGCGCGCTGGTTCGACCCCCATGTTGATGGGGAGCGCCTGGCCAGCGCGGTGTCGACCTTCGTCGCACGCTGAATCCCTGCCAGCCGTGTAACATCCATCGGTCGGCGGGCGGCTCGGGGGCCGCGGCAACCGTCGGCAACCCAATAAGAACAATAATCAGGAGTGTGCAATGTCCAAGGGGCAATCGCTGCAGGATCCTTTCTTGAACGCACTGCGGCGCGAACGCGTGCCGGTTTCGGTGTACCTGGTGAACGGCATCAAGCTGCAGGGCACGATCGAGTCGTTCGACCAGTTCGTGGTCCTGCTGCGCAACACGGTCAGTCAGATGGTCTACAAGCATGCCATTTCCACCGTCGTTCCGGCACGCAACGTAAAGGTCGGTCCGGGCGGTGGGTACGTGCAGTCGGGTGAAGGTGGTCAGGCAGGTGATGAAGCAGACGAGTAATACCGGAGCGGTGAATGTTTGACCGCTCGAAAAAGGGTGAACACGCCCTGTTGATCCAGCCCCATTTCGGCAAGCTGGAAGACGATGTGCTCGAAGAATTCGGTGATCTGGCCCGCTCGGCCGGGGCCAGCATCGCCGCGACGATCACTGCGCGCCTGGACCGTCCGAATCCGTCGACCCTGATCGGCAGCGGCAAGCTGGACGAGATCAAGGCTGCGGCCGACGCCAGCGGGGCCGACCTGATCCTGGTCAACCATGCATTGAGCCCGGGCCAGGAGCGCAACCTGGAACGTTTCCTCGAGCGCCGGGTGATCGACCGCACCGGCCTGATCCTGGACATCTTCGCCCAGCGTGCGCACAGCCACGAAGGCAAGCTGCAGGTCGAACTGGCACAGCTGCGCCACCTGGCTACGCGGCTGGTGCGCGGCTGGACCCATCTGGAGCGCCAGCGCGGCGGTTCGATCGGCCTGCGCGGCCCGGGTGAAACCCAGCTGGAAACCGACCGCCGCCTGCTGCAGAAGCGGGTGGAGCAGCTGCAGAAGCGCCTGGAAAAGGTCGAAGTGCAGCGCACCCAGATGCGCCGTGCGCGTGTGCGCAGCGAGCTGCCGCGCGTGGCCTTGGTGGGCTACACCAACGCCGGCAAGTCGACTCTGTTCAACGCCATGACCGGCGCTGAGGCCTATGCCGCCGACCAGCTGTTCGCAACGCTGGATCCGACCGTGCGCCGCATCGCGGTGCCGGGGGGCAACGTGGTGCTGGCCGATACCGTCGGCTTCGTCCGCGATCTGCCGCATGATCTGGTCGCGGCGTTCCGCTCGACCCTGTCCGAGGCGCGCGAGGCCGACTTCCTGCTGCATGTGGTCGACGCTGCCGATCCGCACCGCGAGGAGCGCATCGCCCAGGTTGACGAGGTGCTGACCGCAGTCGGTGCCGGTGACCTGCCGCAATTGCTGGTGTTCAACAAGATCGACCGCATCGACGGCGCCGACGTGCGCCACGATGGCCAGGACGGTATCCCGGATGAGTCGCGTCGTGAGCGGGTCTGGATTTCCGCGCGTGACGGGCGGGGGCTGGAGCTGCTGCAGGCGGTGCTGGGCAAGCGCCTGGGCCTGCAGCATGTCTCCGGCGAACTGCGCCTGCCGCCGGATGCCGGCCGCCTGCGCGCGCGCCTGCACCAGCTGGAAGTGATCCGCAGCGAGCAGGCTGATGAAGACGGTTGGCTGTTGCAGGTCGACCTGCCGATCGCCGAAGCTGAAAAGCTGGCCGCCAGTGCCGATGGCGCGCCGATCCGCGCGCTGCTGCCGGAGAAACTGCCGGAGTGGTGAGGTAGCGGCCGATGCCCGGTAGTGCCGGCCGCCGGCCGGCAGCGCAACCATCCCGGATGGGCGCGACATCTGGCTGTCATCTGCGGTACAACGTGCAGGTTCTTCACCCGACCGTCATGCCGATGTCCATCCCCACCGACGCTGAACTCAATATCCAGTCCGCCGCGCTTGGGCAGCGCCTGGAGCAGGCCTCGCTGCAGCTGGTGACCGCTGAAAGCTGCAGTGGTGGCTGGATTGCAAAGTGCATGACCGACATCGCAGGTTCGTCGGCATTCTTCGACTGCGGCATGGTGGTCTACAGCTACGAAGCCAAGCAGCGGCTGTTGGGCGTGAGGGCGCAGACCCTGGAGCAGTACGGTGCGGTCAGCCGCGAAACCGTGCTGGAGATGGTGTCGGGTGCGCTGGTCAATTCCGGTGCCGGCATCGCGGTGGCGGTGACCGGCATTGCCGGACCGGGCGGTGGCAGCCCTGGCAAGCCGGTCGGCAGCGTCTGGATCGGCTGGAAGCGGCGCGGCGGCTACGCCCGCGCCGAGCTGTTCCAGTTCGAGGGCGACCGCGAAGCCATCCGCCGGCAAACCGTAGCGGCGGCATTGCGCGGCATCGACGCCCAGCTGTGACATGCTGCTCCGGTAATTGTCCGGAGCACGCATGATGTGGGAAACGCTGGGCACGGTCCGTGACCTGGGCCGACTGCAGGAAATTGCGGTCGTCCTGATCCGCTATGGCTTCGGTGACGTGGTGCGGCGCATCGGCCTGGCCACCACGCTGGAGCGCGCAGGGCGCCTGTTGCACTGGAACGAGGATCGCCAGGAACTGCTGCGGATGACCGCGCCGGTGCGCGTACGCAGCGCGATGCAGGATCTCGGCCCGACCTTCGTCAAGCTCGGTCAGGTGCTGGCGACGCGCGTCGACCTGCTGCCGCCGGAATGGATCGCTGAACTGTCCGAGCTGCAGAACGCGGTACCCGCGCTGCCGTATGCCGATATCCGCGAGCAGCTGGAGGCCGACCTGGGTGCCTCGCCTGCAGACGTGTTCGCCTTCCTCGATGAAATCCCGATGGCCGCCGCATCGCTGGCGCAGGCCCATCGCGCGCGCCTGCATGACGGCCGCGAGGTGGTGCTGAAGGTGCGGCGTCCCGGTATCCGCGACGTGGTCGAGGCCGACCTGCGGCTGCTGGCGCGCCTGGCCGAAATCGTCGAGGCGCGGCTGCCGGACCTGCGCCGCTATCGTCCGGCCGAGGTCGTGCAGCAGTTCACCGTGTCGTTGCGACGCGAGCTGGATTTCGCCGCCGAATGCCGCAACGCCGAGCGCATCGCGCGCAACTTCAGTGGTCGTGACGACATCCTGATCCCCAGCGTGCACTGGCAGTGGACCTGCGAAAGCCTGAACGTCCAGGACTTCGTCGACGGCATTCCTGGGCGTGACCTGGCCGGCGTCGATGCGGCGGGCCTGGACCGGCGCGAACTGGCTCGGCGCGGTGCCGGCATCGTGCTCAAGATGGTGCTGGAGGACGGCTGCTTCCACGCCGACCCGCACCCCGGCAACATCCTCTACCTGCGTGACGGCCGCATCGGCGTGATTGACTTCGGCATGGTCGGCGCGCTGTCTGAAGTGCGCCGCTTCCAGGTCGCGCAGCTGCTGCACGGGCTGGTCGAGCAGGACCCGCAGGGCGTGGCCGATGTGCTGCTGGACTGGGCCGGCGGCGTGGAAGTGGACGAGAACCGCCTGCAGCACGACATCAGCCAGTTCGTCGACCAGTATCGCGGCGTGCCGCTGAAGGACCTGCGCATCGGCCTGATGCTGGGTGACATTACCCAGCTGCTGCGCAGCTACAGCCTGACCCTGCCGGCCGATCTGGCGCTGATGATCAAGGCGTTCCTGACCCTGGAAGGCATGGGTCGCCAGCTGGACCCGGATTTCGACATGGCCAGTGCCGCGCGCCCGTTCCTTGAACGGGTGGTGCTGCAGCGCTATGCGCCCAAGGCGCTGCTCAAGCGTGGCCGACGCAGCCTGCTGGGCCTGGTCGACTTCGCCGGGGAATTGCCGCGCGACCTGCGCAAGCTGGTCCAGGCCGCACGCCGCGGCCGCCTCCAGCTGAAGGTGGAAACCACCGCGCTGCAGGGCTTCGGCGAACAGGTGAATCGGGCAGCGAACCGGCTGGTGATGGGTATCGTCACCGCCGCGCTGATCATCGGGTCCTCGATCGTCATGCACAGCGTTGGCGGGGTCTCCAGTCGCTGGCTGCTGGCGCTGGGGGTGTGCGGGTTCATCGGCGCCGGCTTCTGTGGCGTGTGGATCCTGTACTCGATATGGAGGAGCGGCAAGCACACATAGTGTGCTTGCCGCAGCGGTTCCCCACTGGAACCGCGGAATCGTTGCGCGATTCCTGTAGGGCCAATCGCTGGTCGGCTGCCTTTTGCCTTTGCCGCCCGGCCATTGGCGCAACTGCCGAGCATGGCTCGGCACTACAGACCCGGCACTTGCAGTTGTGCGCATTAGTAGTAATACTACTAACCATGGACCTGACCGACACCCAGCAGGCGATCCTGCAGTTGATCGCCGAGCGTATCGAGAGCGAAGGCGCACCGCCGTCGCAGACTGAAATCGCACGTGCGTTCGGCTTCAAGGGCGTGCGCGCGGCCCAGTACCACCTGGAAGCCCTGGAGCAGGCCGGTGCGATCCGTCGCATCCCGGGCCAGGCTCGCGGCATCCGTCTGGTGCAGGCACCGCCGGTCGAAAAGCTCGCCGAGCCGGGCCTTCCGGACAGCGTGCTGCGCTTGCCGGTGCTGGGCCGGGTCGCTGCCGGCCTGCCGATCGGTGCCGACATCGGCTCCGACGATTTCGTGGTGCTGGACCGGGTGTTCTTCTCGCCGGCGCCGGACTACCTGCTGAAAGTGCAGGGCGACTCGATGATCGACGAGGGCATCTTCGACGGCGACCTGATCGGCGTACACCGCACTCGCGACGCCCGTTCCGGGCAGATCGTGGTGGCCCGCATCGATGACGAGATCACCGTCAAGCTGCTGAAGATCGCCAAGGACCGCATCCGCCTGCTGCCACGCAATCCCGATTACAAGCCGATCGAGGTGCTGCCGGACCAGGATTTTGCGATCGAAGGCCTCTATTGCGGCCTGCTTCGGCCCAATCGTTGACCCGCTCCATAGTGCATTACCCCGCGGTCTTTTGTGGCGATTCTCTGGTTCCACTGAGGTTGGTACGGATGTCCGATAATTCTTTTCAGAGCGCCGGGCAGAATCTCAGCCTGTGCGATACGTCCGACTTAAAGTGAACCCATGGCAAAGAAGACCCCCAAAGACAGCACCCCCAACGACATGACCTCTGCAAGGACCAATACGATGGACGAGAACAAGAAGCGCGCCTTGGCTGCTGCTCTGGGCCAGATCGAGAAGCAGTTCGGCAAGGGCTCGGTGATGCGCATGGGCGACCGCGTGGTCGAGCCCGTCGAAGCCATCCCGACCGGTTCGCTGATGCTCGACATCGCACTGGGCATTGGCGGTCTGCCGAAGGGCCGTGTCGTTGAGATCTACGGCCCGGAATCCTCGGGCAAGACCACCCTGACCCTGCAGGCCATCGCCGA
The DNA here is from genome assembly GCF_057179845.1 of Stenotrophomonas maltophilia group sp. SKK55. Lineage (NCBI taxonomy): Bacteria > Pseudomonadati > Pseudomonadota > Gammaproteobacteria > Lysobacterales > Lysobacteraceae > Stenotrophomonas > Stenotrophomonas maltophilia group sp. SKK55. The sequence continues at coordinate 386,434 of NZ_JBXUHP010000018.1, read as the reverse complement.
ATGCCAGAAGATGGGCGGTACCGCAGCCTTCATCGACGCCGAGCACGCGCTTGACCCGATCTACGCCGCGAAGCTGGGCGTGAACGTGGACGACCTGCTGCTGTCGCAGCCGGACACCGGTGAGCAGGCGCTGGAAATCGCCGACATGCTGGTCCGTTCGGGCTCGGTTGACATCCTGGTGGTCGACTCGGTCGCCGCGCTGACCCCGAAGGCCGAAATCGAAGGCGAAATGGGTGACCAGCTGCCGGGCCTGCAGGCCCGCCTGATGAGCCAGGCGCTGCGCAAGCTGACCGGCAACATCAAGCGTTCCAACACCCTGGTGATCTTCATCAACCAGCTGCGCATGAAGATCGGCGTGATGATGCCGGGCCAGAGCCCGGAAACCACCACCGGTGGCAACGCGCTGAAGTTCTATGCCTCGGTCCGCCTGGACATCCGCCGTATCGGTGCGATCAAGAAGGGCGATGAGATCATCGGCAACCAGACCAAGATCAAGGTCGTCAAGAACAAGCTGGCGCCTCCGTTCAAGCAGGTCATCACCGAGATCCTGTACGGCGAAGGCATCAGCCGCGAGGGCGAACTGATCGACATGGGCGTGGATGCCAAGCTGGTCGAGAAGGCCGGCGCCTGGTACAGCTATGGTGAAGAGCGCATTGGCCAGGGCAAGGACAATGCCCGCGGCTACCTGCGCGACAACCCGACCGTCGCCGCCAAGCTCGAGGCCGAGCTGCGTGAGAAATTCCAGCCGGCCGAAGCGGCCCGCGAGGAAGGCGACGACGAAGGCGACGACGAGTAAGGCTTGCTGTGGGGCAGGGCGGCGCCGTCAGTGACGTCGCCCTGTCCCGCAGGTTCGAATCGCCCAGGGATGGGCAGGGCGCCAAGGACGGCGCCACCCTTGGAGCACCGATGTCCGACGCCGAAGACATTCCCACCGGCCGCAAGCGCCGGCAGCGTGAGCAGACTCCCGTCCAACGGGCGCTGGGCCTGCTGGTCCGCCGCGAGCACTCGCGCAAGGAACTCACCCGCAAGCTGACCGCCCGTGGCATCGAAGACGAAGCCGCGCAGGCCGCTGTCGCCAAGCTGACCGAGGCGGGCTGGCAGGACGACACCCGTTTTGCCGAGAACCTGGTGAGGATGCGCGCCAACACCGGTTATGGGCCGATCCATGTCCGCGCCGAGCTGGGGACCCACGGCCTGGACAGTGCCGCGATTGCTGCAGCGATGGACAGCTACGAAGGCGACTGGCAGGAGAACGCCCGTGATCTGGTCCGCCGACGCTTTGGCGAGGCCGGTCCGCAGGACCTGACGCAGCGGCGCAAGGCCGCCGATCTGCTGGCCCGACGGGGCTTCGACGGCGACAGCATCCGCCGTGCGACCCGCTACGACCCGGATGACTGAGACTGGCGGCGCCGGGCCTGATACCCTTTAGGTTTTCGGCGGTCCCTCGCGACTCTGGCCAACACGGCCGGTGGTCCGGGTCCGCCGGCCCGCAGACTGCCAGCCCCCAATGAACGCATCCGCCAAATTCACGACATCCCAGATCCGCAGCGACTTCCTTGAATTCTTCAAGGGCAAAGGCCACACCATCGTGCCCTCGGCGGCGCTGGTGCCGGGCAATGATCCGACCCTGCTGTTCACCAACTCCGGCATGGTGCAGTTCAAGGACGTGTTCCTCGGCGCGGAGAAGCGTAGCTACGTGCGCGCGGCCGACGTGCAGCGCTGCCTGCGCGCGGGCGGCAAGCACAACGATCTCGACCAGGTCGGCTACACCGCACGCCACCACACCTTCTTCGAAATGCTGGGCAACTGGTCGTTCGGCGACTACTTCAAGAAGGACGCGATCGCCTGGGCCTGGGAACTGCTGACCCAGGTCTGGAAGCTGCCGGCCGAACGCCTGCTGGTCACCGTCTACCAGACCGATGACGAAGCCTATGCGCTGTGGCGCGACATGGTCGGCGTGCCGGAAGAGCGCATCGTGCGCATCGGCGACAACAAGGGTGCGCCGTTCGCTTCGGACAACTTCTGGCAGATGGCCGACACCGGTCCGTGTGGTCCGTGCACCGAGATCTTCTACGACCACGGCGACCATATCGCCGGTGGCCCCCCGGGTTCCCCGGATGAAGACGGCGACCGCTTCATCGAAATCTGGAACCTGGTGTTCATGCAGTTCGACCGCCAGCCCGACGGCACCCTGGTGCCGCTGCCGGCGCCGTGCGTGGATACCGGCATGGGCCTGGAGCGCCTGGCTGCGATCCTGCAGCACGTGCACACCAACTACGAGATCGACCTGTTCCAGGCGCTGATCCGCAAGGCCTCCGAGCTGACCGGCACCGCCGACCTGGAGAACAAGTCGCTGCGCGTGATTGCCGACCACATCCGCGCCTGCTCGTTCCTGATCGTCGACGGCGTGCTGCCGTCCAACGAAGGCCGGGGTTACGTGCTGCGCCGTATCATCCGCCGCGCCCTGCGCCACGGCTGGATGCTGGGCGTGCGCCAGCCGTTCTTCAGCAAGCTGGTGCCGACGCTGGTCGAGCAGATGGGCGAGGCCTATCCGGAACTGCCGGCGGCGGTGGACACCGTCATCCGTGCGCTGCAGGCCGAGGAAGAGCGTTTCGCCGAAACCCTCGATGCCGGCATGAAGATCTTCGAGGACGTGGCCGGCAAGGCCAGCAATGGCGTGATCCCGGGCGTTGACGCCTTCCGCCTGTATGACACCTATGGCTTCCCGCTCGACCTGACCCAGGACATCGCCCGCGAGCGCGACCTGACCGTCGACATCGCCGGCTTCGATGCCGCGATGGAGCAGCAGCGCGAGACCGCGCGCGCGGCCGGCAAGTTCGGTGGCGGCGTGACCCTGCCAGCCGAGCTGGTGGCGACCCTCAGCCCGACCCAGTTCCTGGGCTACGACCGCCTGCAGGCCGACGGCCTGAGCGTGCTGGCCCTGCTCAAGGACGGTCGTCCGGTGCAGTCGGCCGATGCGGGTGACGCAGTCATCGTCATCACCAACCAGACCCCGTTCTACGCCGAGTCCGGCGGCCAGGTCGGCGACACCGGCGTGCTGACCGGCAACGGCGTGCGCATGGTCGTGGAAGACACCCAGAAGTTCGCCGGCCAGTTCCATGGCCACGTCGGCACCCTGTCCGACGGCGGCCTGAAGGTCGGCGACGTGCTCTCCGGCCAGGTCGATGGCGAGCGCCGCGGCGCCACCATTCTCAACCATTCGGCCACCCACCTGCTGCACGCCGCCCTGCGCGAAGTGCTGGGCACCCACGTGCAGCAGAAGGGCTCGCTGGTCGCCCCGGACCGCCTGCGTTTCGACTTCTCGCACTTCCAGCCGATCAGTGCCGACGAACTGGCGGTGATCGAGCGCAAGGTCAACCAGCAGGTGCGCGCCAACAACGCCGCCGAAGTGCACACCATGGGCATGCAGGAAGCGCTGGACTTCGGCGCGATGGCCCTGTTCGGCGAGAAGTACGGCGAGCACGTGCGCGTGCTGAAGATGGGTGACTACTCCACCGAGCTGTGCGGTGGTACCCACGTCAACCGTACCGGCGACATCGGCCTGTTCAAGATCACCTCCGAGAGCGGCGTCTCCGCGGGCGTGCGCCGCATTGAGGCCGTGACCGGCCAGGGCGCGCTGGACTACGTGGACGCCGAAGAGGCCCGCCTGGCCGAGGCCGCTGAGCTGCTCGGCGGCAGCGCCGCCGACGTGGTCGAGAAGATCCGTGCCCTCGGCCAGCGCCAGAAGCAGCTGGAGCGCGAACTGGAGGCCGTGAAGGCCAAGGTTGCTGCGGGTGCCACGGCCGACCTGTCCGGCCAGGCCGTCGAGGTCGCTGGCGTGAAGGTGCTGGCTGCCCGCCTGGAGGGCTTCGACGCCAAGGCCCTGCGTGACGCCATGGATCGCCTCAAGCAGCAGCTGGGCGACGCGGTGATCGTGCTGGCCGGCGCCCAGGACGGCAAGGCAGCCCTGGTCGCAGGCGTGAACGGCAGCGCAATGGGCAAGGTCAAGGCCGGGGAACTGTTGTCCCATATCGCCGGTCAGATCGGGGGCAAGGGCGGCGGACGCCCGGACCTCGCCCAGGGTGGTGGCGAGGACGGGCCCGCCCTTGCCACTGCGCTGGCTGCAGTCGTCGAATGGGTCAGCCCCCGCCTGTGATGAACCTGGCCGTCCCCCTCCTTGTAGGAGCGGGACGGCTGACGGTACCATTGCGAATCTTTTCCCTTTGTCGTGGTAGCGCTTCTTGACGGAGCGTCAAGCCGGTGGGGGATACCCTTCCACACGGTTCCATGGAGACTTACAAAAATGTTGATCCTGACTCGCCGCGTCGGCGAAACCCTGATGATCGGAGACTCGGTGAGCGTCACCGTGCTTGGCGTCAAGGGTAACCAGGTGCGTATCGGCATCACTGCGCCGAAGGACGTCGCTGTGCATCGCGAAGAGATCTATCAGCGCATCCAGCGTGGTGATGAAGCCGGTGGCACCGGTAGCGAAAATTCTGCCGAATAACGCTTTACCTTCGCACTCGATTAACGTTATGATTCACGCCCCGCTGAGGTGCGACGCACCAGACGCGGAGAAAACCCCGGAGTGATGCCCGAGTGGCCGAAGGGGCTCCCCTGCTAAGGGAGTATAGGGTCAAAAGCTCTATCGAGGGTTCGAATCCCTCTCACTCCGCCAGATACAAAGAAGCGCCTGCAGATCCTCGATCTGCAGGCGTTTTTCTTTGCGCGGGTGCAGGGTCCCGGCGTGCCATCCAGCGATCATTGATCGCTGATGGCGACCGAATCAGGCTCTCCTCAGAGCTTTACCGTCACACCCACCTGGAAGCCCCGCCCCGGCAGCGGCGCGATGTACTTCAGCGGCGAGTTGTGTGGACGCGCTTCCTCATTGAGCAGGTTGCTGCCGTTGACGAACACTTCCATGCCGGCGATGTAGCTGCTGCGCACCGGCAGTTCGCGGCTGACCTGCAGATCAACCAGGTTGAACGCGTCCAGCGGGATTTCCTCGCTGACGTTGCGGCCGAGGTACTTCTGCGTGTCGTAGCAGGTGCTCGACAGCTGCGCCTTCCAGCCTTCGCGCTGCCATTGCAGGTTGGCACCGTAGCGGTTGGTCGGCATGTTCGGGAGGTACTCGCCATCGTTGTGGGCGCGCAGCGGATCGGGGTGGTCGGCCTTGTTCTTCACCAGATCGGCGAAGGCAGAGATGTTCAACGTGCCATACCGGCCCAGGTCCAGCACCTGAGATGCGTCGATCTCGAATCCCTTCACCGTGGTGTCGGTCTGCTTCCAGTACTTGAGCGGCAGACGGTTGGCGGTCTGCAGGCCGGAATGGCCGAGGTAGAGATAGTTCTCGTACTTCATCCGGTAAGCGGTGGCCGACAGCTCGAAACCGCCGATGTGGAACAGGCCGGTCAGCTCCAGGTTCTTCGCGTGCTCAGGCTTGAGGTTCTGGTTGCCTTCTTCCTGGGTCATCACCGAATAGTGTGCGTTGCTGGCATACAGCTCGTTGATCTCCGGTGCGCGCTGCGAGGATGCGTAGCGCACCTTGGCGGCGAACAAGGGGCCTAGCTCGACATACGATCCGAGGGTGTAGCTGTTGAGCCGGTAGTCGCGGTCCTGCAATTTCGTGTTGGCGGCATTGCGCGCTGTCTTGAAGCGGCTTGGTTGCAGGTCATGGTCAACGCGCTCGTGGCGCACGCCTGCATCGAAACTGGCCCAGCCGAAGTCCAGCGTCTCCTTCAGGAACACCGCGTTGCTGCGGGTGTCGACGTCGGGCAGGTAGCGCAGTGAACCGCTGCCGGTGACCTGGCGCGACTGGTGGCTGAAGCCGAGCAGGCCGCTGAGCGGACCGACGCGCTGATGGCTCAGAAGCAGCTCGGCCCGGGAGCTTTCGAAGTCGTAGTCATTGGCCTTGGATGCACCGAGGCGCTCGCCTGATGTGTTGTCCAGCCTGGAAACTCGCAGCTCCGCGCGCTCGAACCACGGCAGCGGATCGCGCAGCAGGGCTTCCAGTGCGTAGCGTTCCTGTTTGATCACCACGCCCACCGGCAGGCCATCGGCATCGTTCGAACCGAACGACAGGTTCTGCATCGAGAATCCCGGCACGCCGTATTCGCTGTCCTTGGTATCGATGCTGACACCCACGTAGCCACGGTCGAAAAACAGCGTCGAGCCGAAGGCCACCTGCGCGTTGCGTGCGTAGCTGTTGCCCAGCCGGTGATGGTAGTCGGGCGTGACATCGTTGTTGAACTGCTTCTGCACGTACGACGGCGTGCCGGGCACGTAGGCCGGGTTGGCCGGATTGATGTAGGTGCGGCGCTGCCAGACCGAGGTCGGGTTGTTGGTGAAGAACGAGAAGTCACCATCGGCCCAGTCCGGATTTTCGCTCATGAACTGGTCGATGTAGGGCTGCGAGGCCTTGTTGTAGATCTGCTGGACGCGCGCCTCTTTCTGGCAGCTGTCGGCCAGCGCCGAGTTGACGCCGCCGGTCGGCGGGAACAGGCGGGTGTTGCAGACGGCGGCCTTGCTGTTGCCCGGGATGTCGTAGTGCGAGATGCGCTGACGCGAGACCTGCAGGTTGGTCGAGAGGTTGCGCTGGTTGTTGAAGTTCATGCGGAAGCCCTGCGCGTCGGCGGCATTGAAGCCCTTGCGCAGGACCAGTTCCATCGACTGGTCCTTGTCTTCCATGCTGCGCGGGATCAGGCCCGAATCGATCTCAACACTGCCGCCGATCGCATTGCCGCCATAGCGCACCGTGTCCGAGGACTTGTTGACGGTGACGCTGCGCACGAACAGTGGATCGAACGGAATGTTGATGTCGCCGCTGATCGCGTTCATGCCCAGAATCGACTGGCCGTCCTGCAGGATCTGCACGCGGTTGCCACTGAGGCTGCGGATGACCGGGGCGCCCGCGTTCGGCCCGAAGGCGCTGCTCTGCACGCCGGAGACATGTTCGAGCAGGCTTCCGAGGGTACGGTTCTGCGCCTGTGGATTGTCGACGGTGACCCGGCTGTCGATGCGCGAGGGCGGGGAGGCCTGGACCTGGAGGGTGGGGAGGGTGGGCTCGTCCGCGGCCTGGGCGGTGTGGACGGCGAGCAGGATGGCAGCAGCAAGCAGGTGGCGACGCATAGCAGGACTCGTGAAATAGGAATGAAATGTTATAACGTAACGATTTGTATCGACAAGGACGTGATGAGGCCATGCCGCCAGACCTGAATCGCGGGAGGCGCGAACGAGGTTGCCGCGCGTTCAGCGCCCTGCCTTGTGCGGGGCCGCGACGCTGTGCACGATCCGAAGCGCTGCGCCCCACAACGCGTCACGCAGCACCTTCTTCACTGGAACGGAGCAACGTATGAAGCTGTTGTCCGCTGTGTTGTTGTGTGCGTGTTCGCTGCCGGCCGGGTTGGCGCTGGCGGTGGAAGCGTCCCCGTCGCCGCTGCTGGGGCGCTGGTCGCTGGACACCGCGACCTCGGCACTGCCCGAGGCGCAGCGTCCGAAGCGGGTGGTGCTGGAGTTCAAGGACGCCGGTGGTGGCCGCTGGAGCTCGCACGTGGATATCGTCCTGCATGATGGCAATACCATGAAGTCCGACGGCACGCTGGCGCTGGACGGTACGCCGGGCCCTTTGTCCGGCACCTATGGCGCGGACAAGGCCAACCTGAAGCTGCCGGCGCCGAACACCCTGGTGATGCAGCTGGTGGACCACGGTACGCCGGCCTCCACCCGTATCTACACCGTCGCCGATGACCAGGCAACGATGACCGAGACCAAGGCGTTCTACGCTCACGACGGGACGCCGATCCTGCAGACCAACCTGTTCAAACGCATGCCGTAGCGATCCTGCGTTCACCACGCCCGCACAACGGGCGTGGTGAACACCGCCGCCTTACACCGGGGCCCGGTCGCGCTTGCCGGTGTCGATGCCATACCTGCCCATGGCGTCCTGCATCCAGCACGCAGCACCATGACCATCACGTTCCAGCGGATCATCGCGTTCAGGCGGCGCTCGACGGCCAGGTCGCCCGGCCGTCCATGCGCGGGTATGCAGGTCGTCGTGCTGCTGGGCGTCCAGCCCGCTCAGCTGATCGATCAGGTAGTGCGCGCGTGGCCGGCCACCGGCTTGCATCACCTCCCGCAGCGATTCACGCCACTCCTGGGTTTCCAGCGGATCGGTATCGAAGGGAATGAGGGCTTGGTTCATGGCTGTCTCCAGAGGGCGCCGGTCGGACGTCTGCATGGGCGACAACACCGGCAGGGCGCACAGCACTGGAGCGGGGTCGCAACGGCGGGCGCCGTGACGCGAAGGGCGACCGTGGCGGCCACCGAGAAGACAAGCGTAGGCCTGCCCCCCGCGCTTGGGTAGGCGGGCGGGGCTTGGGTCTCTGGCAAGCAAGGGTTGGTGCCGCGCGCCGTATCATGGGCCGATGCGCTGGGCGCTGCCGCTGATCAGGCCGGGGACAGCCCCGGCAGGAACACCGGGATGATCGCCACGCCGATGCCCAGCAGGCACCAGGCGACGATGGGCAACCAGCGCGCCAGGCGTTGGGCGGGTTCCGGCGCACGACGACCGCCGATCCACAACAGCAGCGTGAGCACACCCAGCGCATAGGCGAGGATGACGATTACCGGATGCACATGGATGACCCGGCTGGGTGGCCACATCTGCTGCTGGTAGGCGGTGGTGTGGGCGACCAGCAGCAGGAACAGCAGGCTGCTGAAGGTGTTGATGGCGGTGCGTGCGTTGATGGGAGCACTCCTTGTGCGGGCTGCCGGGACATTGCAGGGGCCGCATTCTAGCGGCTGCCTTCCCGTCGTTGAAACGCCACTGTCATCGATGGCGGTCACCCTGCTGGGCTTTCCAGCCTCGGGGTGGTTGGCCGGCCGTGAACAGCGTGAGGATCTGGGAGAAGAGCTACGAACTGCGGCGCCGGCTGCTGCGTGGCTTCTTCCTGCGTCGCGGTTCGGCCAGCGAGGATGCCGAAGACCTGGCGCAGGAGGTCTACCTGCGGCTGCTGCGCAGCACCGGCGAGGATGCCGACGCGGTCGAGAACCCGGAAGCCTACCTGTTCACCGTGGCGGCCAACCTGGCACGCGAGCACGCCCGCGTGCGGTCGTCGCTACCGCCGCTGGAAGACGTCGATCTGCTGGCCGAAGTGCTGAAAAGCGAAGAAGACATCGAGGGCGAATTCGAGCGTGCGCAGCGCTGGAACGATATCCGCAGCACCATCGCGCGGTTGCCGGCGACCACGCGCCGGGTGATGGAGCTGCACTACCGCGACGGGCTGGACTGCCCGGGAATCAGCCAGCAGCTGCAGGTGTCGGTGCACATGGTGCGCAAGCATATCGGCAAGGGGCTGGAGGCCTGCAGGAAGGCGCTGGGCGCCAGGGAGCTCACATGAATCGGTATCCATCACGCAGGCCTGACGACGCGATCGAACGTGAGGCGGCGCACTGGTTCCTGTGCAATCGCGAGGGGGGGCTGGACAAGGCCGGGCGTGTCGCGTTCCTCGACTGGATGAAGCGCTCGCCCGAGCATGTTCGCGCCTACATGCGCGCGCTCGCGCTACACCGGCAGGTGGGCGAGGCGCTGCAATCGCCGTTGGCTGATGCGGCGCTGGTGCCACCGCAGCAGGTCGCCGCCAAGGTGGTGCCGCTGTTCGGTCGTGCGCACGCGCCGCCCCGCGCCGTGCTGCGTCGCGGTCGCGTGCGCTGGTGGACGGTCTCTGCCGCGGCCTGTGTTGCCCTGCTCGGCGTGGGCCTGGTTTCGCAGATGATGCCCACCCAGCAGCTCTACAGTGCCGGGCATGGTGAACTCCGCGACCTGGTGCTGCCCGACCAGACCCAGGTGCGGCTCAACGCGGACAGCCGACTGCGGGTACGCATGAGCTGGTTCAGTCGAAGGGTGGAGCTGCTGCAGGGGGAGGCCACGTTCGACATCGCCCGCGACCGCCGTCCGTTCGAGGTGGAAGTGAACGGCCTGGAGATCCGGGATATCGGCACTGTATTCGATGTATCGCGACGGCTGCAGAGCACCCGCATCGGCGTGGTCTCCGGCGAGGTCGAGGTCTGGAGCCAGGGCGCGGATGCCCGCCGCCTGGCCCAGCTGGAGCAGGGCCGGGTGGTGCAGGTCGACGCGCGAAGCCATGCCGTCGAGTCAGTGGACATGCCGCTGTCGATGCTGCTGGACTGGCAGCAGCGCAAAGTGTCCTTCCTCGATGAGCGGCTCGATGAGGTGGCAGCTGCCTTCAACCGGCACAACCAGGTGCAGGTGCGCGTACTGGACGAAGGCGCGGCATCGGCACGGTTATCCGGCAGCCTCGACGCGCATCGCATCGGTGCGCTGCAGGCTTTCCTTGAACGCGACCCACGCTTCGTGGTGAGGCGCGAAGGCGACACAGTGCGGGTCGGCAGTCGCTGAGGCCCGCGCGGTCGTGAGCTGTCAGAAAAAATTCATCGAATCCGCGTTCTCCACTTCGGTGGAAGCGGGCTCTTACTTGGAAGAAGCCGCTGCCGAGCCACGCAGCTGCGCCTGCTGCCTTCTCTCTTCCAAGGACCCGTGATGCGCAACACGCTCTACCTGTCGATCATCCTCGCCCTGTCTCCATGCAGTGTGCCAATGGCGGCCGCGGCCGCGGCCACTGCCGATGGCCTTGAAACCCGCGTGTCAGCGGCGATCGCGGCGCAACCGCTGGCACGTGCACTTGAGCAGCTGTCGCGCAGTTCCGGCGTGCAGTTCCTGTACTCGGGCAGCGGCGAAGCGCACATGGCCGGGGCTGTGCCGCGGGGCGCCACCGTCAAGCAGGCGTTGGACGCACTGCTGGCGGGTACCGGCCTTGGCTACACCGTGGTGGATGGCAATGTCATCGCCATCGATCCGGCACCCGCACGCAATGCGCCGAAGCCAGCCGCGCCGATGCCGCGCGAGGCCGGGGCGGTGCTGGCGCCGACCCTGGGCACGGTGAAGGTGATTGCCGCGCATGAGGTCATCGACCAGAAGAAGTCGTCGCCGGTGATCAAGGATTCGGTGGTCTACGACGAGATGGACAGCTACGGCGACGAGACCCTGGCCGAGAGCCTGATGGCCGCTCCAGGCCTGAGTGCGGTGGAGGATGCCGGCGAACCACGCTACGTGACCGTGCGCGGCGTGCAGGCCAACCTCAACTACACCACCATCAATGGCATCGCGATCGCCAGCGTGGGGGGCAGTGGCTCCGGGGAGCGCATGAACAACCTGCAGCTGATTCCCAGCGACATCGGTACCCGAACCGACATCTACAAGAGCTTCAGTGCGGAGCAGGCACCGGATGCGATCGGCGGTGTGATCGACATCATCAGCCGTAGTGCCTTCGACCGGTCCGGCAGGTACGTGTTTGCCGATGTGGCAGGCATCTATTCCACTGCCGAGACCAACGTCGAGCGCAGCGCCGGCGGCAACCACGAGACCCTGGGCCATTTCGGCAAGAGCGCCAAGATGGTGTTCTCCAACCAGTTCGGCGCCGACCAGGAATTCGGCATCGTTGCGGTGGCACGCTATGAGCAGCGTTCACGCAACAGCGTCAAGCGCTGGGTGGAGTCGAACTACTACTACAACGACGCTGGAAAATACCTCACCGACGGCACCACGGGTCCGGACGAGGCCAAGGGCTGGAACGGCCTGCGTGCGCCTGGCAACTTCAGTACCGGCACCTATACCAACTTCATCACCAACTTCGGTGGCTCCGCCAAGCTTGAGTGGAAGCCCTCGGATGATCCGTTCTACGCATCGCTGCTGCTGTACTCGTACCGGTTCTACGAGAACTCGACGATGAACAAGACGGATCTGTATGGCAACGCCAAGTTTCCGATCCGCAACCAGACCGAGGACAGCGGCACCACCCAGATCAACAGCATCTACATCAAGAACCGTCACGACCGCTGGGACCGCAGCAACCGTGGCGCCATCGCCAGCTTCAACTGGGACGTCGACGACCGTTCGCGCCTGACCCTGCGTGGTGGCCACACCGAAGAGACCTTCCACAACAACCAGGTCTACTGGGGTGTGCGTGCCTATCCAAGCAATCTGTTCGTCGACTACGAGAATGACAGTCACGGGTTCCCAAACGCGGTAGCGGTTTCTGATTCCAGCCTGTTGACCAGCTCCGCGTTCAAGCTCAATCCGGCGCAGGCCTATGTCTCCCCGCGCGATGCCAAGGAGAGCATCGACAACCTGCGCGCGGACTTCAGCTACAACATCGACGCCGATGCGCGTGGCTTCGGCCTGGCCACCGGTGCCGAGTACCGCCACCTGAAGATCTGGCAGGACATCGACTTCGACTACTTCAGGAGCAGTGCCACGCTCAACGACTACCTGTACCCGGGGTCGACGCTGCTGGGCAGCGTGCCGGGCTTCCCTCTGATCGACAACCGCAAGTGGAACGAGGAACTGCTGCCGAAGCTGGGCAACAACAATGCGGCGTATCCGAATGCCAACTTCACCAGCGACTACAAGTACGTGGAGGACATCACCAATGCCTATGTGTCCGCTCACTACGCCTGGGACCGGCTGCTGCTGATCGGCGGCCTGCGTTACGACCACACCCGCTTCGATGCCTACAGCCCGTTCAGCGATGATGGCGGCAGTACGTATACCTCCGCCTTCCGCAACACGAGCGGTGGCTACAACAACCTGCTGCCTTCGTTGAATGCGACGTTCAAGCTGAGCGAGGACCAGCGCCTGCGCTTCTCCGCCAGCCGTACGCTGGGCCGGCCGACGCCGAGCAACATCGCCCAGGCCACCAGCACCAGCTGTGGCGATGACGAGGAGGGCAGGGGCTTCTGCACCATCAAGCAGGGCAATGCCAACCTGCAGCCGCGCCGTTCCACCAACGTCGACCTGGCGTGGGACCTGTATTTCAACGGCAACAATGGCCTGGTCTCGGTGGCGCTGTTCGACAAGGTGATCAAGGACGATATCTACACCCTGACCACGTTCGAGAACGTGGGGGACACCCGCTACCGGGTCACCCAGCCGATGAACACCGACGAGTCGAAGCTCCGTGGCGTTGAGTTCGCGGTGGCCAATCGCAATCTGCAGTGGGGCCGCCAGCGCTTCGACATGTACTTCAACGCGACGCGTCTGGAAGGCCAGACCAACTACCGCATCACCGATGGCACCGAGCGGCGCCTGGACCGCCTGCTGTACCAGCCGGACTGGTCGCTCAATGGGTCGGTGATCTGGCGCATGCCGTGGAAGAGCTCGCAACTGCGCCTGTCCGGAACCTACCGCAGCCGGATGCTGGTCGACTTCGGTGACACCGAATGGCTGGATTCGTACTACGACCCATACATGACGTTCAACATGGCTTTCAGCCACAAGGTCGGCAAGCACGTAACGCTGAAGTACGAGGCCAAGAACCTGTTCAACACCCAGCCAACCTACAGCACCGGTCCGAACGGGCGTTTCCGAACCGAGATCGACGACTACGGCCGCTTCTTTTATTTCCACATCATCTACAACTGAGGGGTCATCCGTGGAGACGATCAATCGCAGGCGATTCCTGGCCTTGGCCGGCCTGTCGGCCGCAGGGGCCTGGATGGGCACGGCGCGCGCACTGGCCGCGCAGACCGACGCCACTGCACTGAACCCACGCAACCTGCTGGCCTCGCCGCGCTTTGCCAGCACGCCCTTCACCCTGGGCGTGGCCTCGGGTGATCCCTCGGCCGATGGCATGGTGCTGTGGACACGGCTGGCGACCGAGCCGCTGGTGTTCGGTGGTGGCATGCCGGCCCGGCCGATGGTGGTCGAGTGGCAGCTGGCAGCAGACGAAGGCATGCGCAGGGTGGTACGCCAGGGCTCGGCAATGGCGCATCCCGAACTCGGCCACGCGGTGCACGTGGAGCTGGAAGGGTTGGCACCGGGCCGACCCTACTGGTATCGCTTCACCGTAGGCGGCCACGCCAGCGCAGTGGGTTGTACGCGCACGCTGCCGTCAGCCACGGCAGCGGTGGACCGGGTGCGCTTTGTGGTGGCTGGTTGCCAGCACTACGAAGAAGGCCACTACACCGCGTGGCGACGCATCGCCGAGGAACCGCTGGATTTCGTCTTCCACTACGGTGACTACATCTACGAAGGCGAAAGCCAGCCGGGCCTGCGGAAGATGAACGGCCAGCCGTTCACCAACCTGCGCAACCACGTCGGCCCGCAGATCTACACGCTGGATGATTACCGCCGCCGCTACGCGCAGTACAAGAGCGATCCCGACCTGCAGGCCGCGCATGCGGCGGCACCGTGGTTCGTCACTTTTGACGACCATGAAGTGGACAACAACTGGGCCGGTGCCGAAGACCAGGATGACACGCCCAGCGAAGTGTTCCTGCTGCGTCGCGCACAGGCGTTCCAGGCCTACTACGAGAACATGCCACTGCGCCGCTCGGCATTCCCGCGCGATGGCCACATGCAGATGTACCGGCGCGCACGCTACGGCACGCTGATGGACCTGCACCTGCTCGATACCCGTCAGTACCGCAGCAAGCAGGTGAACATGGCGTTGCGTGAGGAGGTGGAATCGCCAGAGCGCAGCATTGTGGGGGCGAAGCAGGAGCGCTGGCTGTTCGAGGGCCTGGCCGATGCTGCACCACGCTGGCACACGATCGCCCACCAGGTGGCGCTGGGCAACTACATGCGCGAGAAGGACGGCGTGGTGCAATCGTCCGACGACCAGTGGTCAGGCTATCTGGACAGCCGCCGGCGCCTGCTTGACCACATCCAGAAGGTGGGCTTCGGCAACGTGGTGACTGCCTGCGGCGACGCGCATCGCCACTATGCGAGCGATCTGGTGCAGGACCACCGTGACTCGGGCGTGATCTCCAGCGAGTTCCTCGCCACGTCGATCACTTCCGGCGCCGATGGCCAGGGTGTGGACGCGTATGCCAGCAACCAGATTGCGCACAGCCCCTATCTGAAAGCGACCACCGACAAGCGTGGCTACGTGCTGTGCGATGTCACCCGCGATGCGTGGATCGGCGATATGAAGACGCTGGATACCGTAATGCAGCCGAATGGCGCGCTGCAGAGCTGGAAGCGCTACGCGGTGGAGCACGGCCGGCCGGGGCTGCAGGAGGCCTGAATCTACCGGTCTGCGCTGTAGAGCCGAGCCCACGCTCGGCTGCTTTTTCGGTGCAATGCGACCACGGCGAGAAGTAGCCGAGCGTGGGCTCGGCTCTACAGAGGGCTCCTCAATCGTGCTCGAACCGCAATGGCTCGCTGCCCATTGCCGGGTCACTGGTGCCGGGGCGCCCATCCTCGGCGCGGCCGGCCAGTCGCAGTGCACTGTCGCCCGCACCGATGCGCAGGTCGTACCACCCTGCGGTGGGCGCCGCGTCCCACGCCACCGTGGCCTCAGCATGCGCCGGCAGCACCAGCGCCTGCTCCGGCATGTGCCCGGCATAGGCGCCGGCCTGCACCCGCACATTCTGCGCGCTGTTGTGCAGATTGCGCAGGTGCAGCCGTAGCTGGCCGTCCGCGCGCTCGATCGAAGCCTGCACGGCAGGCGCCTTGACCGCACCCTGGAAGTGGCGGTGGAAGCCGTTCGGACCAAGCAGCCAAAGGTCATAGCGGCCCTGGGCGTCCAGCGGCCAGCGCTCGCGCAGTGGCGTACCTGGCAGCAGCGTGTAGCGGCGTGGTACCGCATCCAGCCGCAGCCGATCGTAGACATGCAGCACGGCCGCCGCGCCTTCGCAGGACAGCGTCAGATCCACACCCGAGGCATCGACTGCGGCAATCGATGCCTGCGGACGATAGGGTAGGGCGCGCGCCGGGCGTACACCGCTTTCCTGTTTCGCTGGTTTCAGCCCCTCTGGCAGCGTGGGCACGGTGCGTCCCGGCAAGGCAGCGGCGCGTGCGGCAACCGCACTCACGTCGGGCAGGCCGCAGACGAACGGGCGGGTATCGCGCTGGGCAAAGTCGAACGCAGTGCTGAGGTCGCCGCAGACCGCGCGGCGCCACGGCGAGATGTCCGGTGCGGCCACGCCAAAGCGGCGCTCGATCAGCCGTATGACCGAGGTGTGGTCGTACACCTGCGAATCGACCCAGCCGCCGCGACTCCACGGCGAGATCACGTACAGGGGCACGCGCGGTCCCAGACCGTACGGGCGCCCGCGCAGTTCGGCGAGATCGTACTTTTCGTCACCCGGTGCCGGGTGCCGGTGGTACTCGCCTTCGGTGCTGACCGAGGACACACCCGCCCAGCCACCGTCCACCGGCGAAGGCGGGGCAGGGGGCGGCATGTGGTCGAAGAAGCCATCGTTCTCGTCGAACATCAGCAGCAGGGCGGTGCGGCTCCACACGTCCGGATCGGCGGTCAGCGCATCCAGCACGCGTGCGGTATAGGCCGCGCCCTGTGCCGGGCTGGACGGGCCGGGATGTTCGCTGCCGGCCGCGTCGGCGATGATGAAGCTGACCTGCGGCAGGCGCCCGTCAATGACGTCCTGGCGCAGCTGCGTCAGGCCCCGCGTGCTGACCCCGCGCGCGCGCAGCTGCGGGTCATGCCCTGGCGCCGCGCGGTGGGCCTGACGGAAGGCCTCGAAACCCGCCAGCGGGTTGTCGGTGAAGTTGTCGGCCATGTCCTGGTAGATCTGCCAGGACACGCCGCCCCTCTGCAGGCGCTCGACATAGCTGGTCCAGCGGTACGACGCCGGGTGCCCACCCTGTTCAGGGAAATTGTCGTGCGAGTTGGCGATCACCGGGCCACCAGCGTGGGCCTGCGGATCGTTGTGGCCGGTCCACAGGAACACCCGGTTCGGGTTGGTGCCGGCCTGCATTGCGCAGTGGTAGGCATCGCAGATCGTGAAGGCATCGGCCAGCGCGAACTGGAACGGTAGGTCGCTGCGCTGGAAGTAGCCCATCGAGTGGTTCTGCTTGGCCTTCGGCCATTGCCCCATGCGACCTTGGTCCCAGGCGCGCTGCGCATCGGGCCAGGTATGCGGCGTGCCTTCCACGCGCATGTAGCCGAAGTGCGCGGCGGTATCCAGCGGGAACGGCGCGATCGCGCGCTTGCCGCTGGCATCGGGCTGCAGCCACAGGCTGCGGACGCGGCCACCTGCTTGCAGCGCGGCGGCCGGGGCGACGAACCGATCACCGAAGCCACGTACGCCCGGCAGCGTGCCGAAGTAGTGGTCGAACGAACGGTTCTCCTGCATGAAC
Source organism: Stenotrophomonas maltophilia group sp. SKK55 (assembly GCF_057179845.1). Classification (NCBI taxonomy): domain Bacteria; kingdom Pseudomonadati; phylum Pseudomonadota; class Gammaproteobacteria; order Lysobacterales; family Lysobacteraceae; genus Stenotrophomonas; species Stenotrophomonas maltophilia group sp. SKK55. The sequence goes on along the minus strand of NZ_JBXUHP010000018.1, from coordinate 369,255 downwards.
ACCACGATGTGCTGCAGGTCTTCCAGGCTGCGCGTCTGCGCGGCGGGGGCGATCGCTGCGGCCCGGGCGATGCTGGGCAGCAGTGGAGAAAGGCCGGCGGCAACGCCGGCCTGCAACAACCGGCGTCGGCCGATATCGGTCACGGGCTCACTCACAGGTCCACGCGGAAAGAGATCCCGACGGTGCGCGGAGCGCCGATGAAGGCGTTGTCGCGGCCGTCCACCCCTGCAAGATACCGCTTATCGGTGAGGTTGCTCACCACCAGGTTGGCGCCCATGCCCTTCAGGCGCGGCGACAGGCCCTGCAGGTCGAAGCCGATGTTGGCGTTGAACACGGTGGCCGACGGCAGCTTGTTGACGTTGGCGGCGTCGAGATAGCGCGTGCCCAGGTAACGGCCGGACAGGCCGAAGTTCCAGTTCTCACCCTGCCAGTCCGCCGACAGGACGAGGGTCTGTTCGGGCTGGCCGATCACCTTGGCGCCGTCGACGATGCCCAGCTGGGTATCACGCGCGGCATCGCCACTGCCCAGGTACTTGGAGCGGTTGTAGGTATAGGCGGCGTTGAGGCGCCAGCCGTTGTCCCAGCCATAGCCGAACGCCGCTTCCAGGCCGTTGCTTTCCACGCCGCCGAAGTTCTCGTAGACACCGTCGGTCTCGCCCAGGTAGTCAATGCCGCTGACGAAGCCGGCCGGCAGGTAGACGATGCGGTTGTCGAACTTGATGTTGTACAGCGTGACCGAGGCGGTCAGCGGCCAGCGGCTGATGCGCATGCCCACTTCAATGTTGTCAGCGGTCTCCGGCTCGACGTTGCGGAAGCGTTGCGGGTCGGTCTCGCCGAGCACGCCGGAAGGAATCGCGGCGAAGTTCTGCGAGAAGCCGGCGAACAGCTCCATGCCTTCCACGCCCGGCGCCCAGGTCAAGCCGGTGGACAGCAGCGGGTCGGACCTGGAATCGGATCTGACGTGCTCGCTGGCACCGATCACGCGGCGGCGCGACTGGTCGACGAAGAACTGCTTCACGCCCAGGCGTGCGCTGAACGGCCCGAAGCGCGCCACGTCCTCGACGTAGTACATCTGCTCGTCAACCTTGTACTTGTCCTCGAACTGTACCCAGTACGGTTGATGGTCGAAGGCGATATCCTGGCCGACGTTGACCAGGCGATGCCAGTCGCGGCGTGCCGATCGGTCCAGCTTCTCCACCCACAGGCCGCCACGGATCGTGTTGTCGACCGTGCCGAAGGTCTGCCGCCACTCGACGTCGGCGGTCACGCCCATGCGGTCGTTGTCGTAGTGCGTGTGGCGATACGACTGCGCGCCCAGCACGTTGCCGGCGTAGCAGTTCGGATCATATTCGGCAGTGAAACCCAGCCGCGGTGTGCAGTTGGCCAGGCGCTGCGCGGCGCTGCCGTCGGGATTGACGAAGAAGATCTGGCCACGGTTGCTGCCGCCGTACACGGTCTTTCCTCCGATGTACTCCGATTCGGGGCGGCCGGCACCATCGTCGCTGACCTGTGCCAGGTAAGGTGGCAGCCAGTCGCCACGACCTTCCATGCGGTGTCCGTAAGCCGCCACCGAGGCCTTGAAGCCGTTGCCACCGTCGAAGGCCGCGCGCAGGTAGCCGAAGGTGTTCTCGCGCAGCGCACGCGAGCCGGAACGGTAGTTCTGGTCCAGGTAGGGAATGCCGGTGAGGGTGCCGACCAGGTTGTCACGATCAGGATTGGTGGCGAAGCCCTTCGGTGAGACGCTGGTGTATTCCGGCTCGTCCGCATCGTTGTAGGACAGGTAGCCGGTCAGGGTCCAGCGATCCAGTTCGGTGATGAACTTGCCGGCGATGTGGTCGTTGCTGGCGTGCCCGGTGCCGTCGATCCAGTCATGCACCTTCGACGAGGAGGCGCTGACCCAGGCGCGGGTGTGGCCGCCGAGCAGGCCGGTGTCGTAGCGCACGTAGTACTTGCGCGCCTCGTTGTCACCGGCGCCGACCACGAAACGCAGGCGGCTGTCCTGCAGCGGGTCGCTGGTGAGGAAGTTGAGCGTGCCGCCCAGCGCTTCGTTCGAGCGCGAGGAGATATCAGCGGTGCCCTGGCTGACTTCCACTGTCTCCAGATCGAGGGTGTCGATGTAGCGGTTGGCCAGCGAGCCGCCGCCGTAACCCGAACCGCCGTTGGGCAGGCCGTCGATGGTAGTGCCGATCTGCTGTGTGTCGCGGTTGGTGACGAAGCCACGCATGCTGATCTGCGTGCCCCACACCGATGAGCCGGTGGCATCGGCTTCGCTGACCACCACGCCGGGCACTTCATTGAGCGCGTCGTTGACGCTGCTCATCACGGTCTGCCGGTTCAGCGTTTCCGCGCGCACCGCCGTCTTGGCGTAGCTGGTGGCCTGGCCGATCACCTGTACCTGGTCAAGGGTTCGCGCATCGCTGCTGCGCGCTTCGGCAGTCTCGCCCTGCGGTGCTTCGGCCAGGGCGTCCAGTGCGGGGGCGATCAGCAGGGCAAGCAGCGAGACACGGGGAAAGCGCGCAGACGTTCGCATCGAGACCGGACCTTCAGAAGAGGGAAGCCCCGGAGTGTCGGCAGTGCCAATGACATCGGCATGACGTGGCGATGCAGGAATCGTGTTGTGCGACGGCCGGCACCTGCTGCCGGCATCAGTACCGCGCGTCCTTGGGTTTCGGGTCGCGTGGCCAGTCCTTGCCCTTGTTGGCGAAGTCCGGCCGCGGCTGGTTGATGAAGTAGCTGGCGATGTCCACCGCATCCTGGTCGGGCATCACCTGCTGCCCCAGCGGAGGTTCGCGGGTCACTGCCGGTGGCATGTTGTGCTTGACGAAACCGGCCGCCTTGTACAGGCGCGCCATGCCGGCGCCGATGTTGAAGCTGTGGTCGCCCCACAGCGGCGGGAAGGCGATGTCACCACTGGCGTCGCGCCGGCCTTCGCCGTTGTCGCCGTGGCAGGCAGCGCACTGCGCGGCGTACAGCGCCTGGCCGCGGATCGGATCCGGGGCCAGCGTGCTGTCGATGGGCCCTTCGCTTGGCGCGGCGACTTTTGCACCGTCCGGCACTGCACTGTTTAGCCACGCCATGTAGTCAAGCATCGCGCGCATCTGTGGCGCGTCCTTCGGCAGCGGCTTGCCGTTCATCGAACGCTGCAGGCAGCCATTGATGCGTTCGGTCAACCCGATCACCTTGCCAGGCCGCGGCATGTAACGCGGATAAGCGCCGCCACCTGTGTTGAAGTAGTGGTTTCCGAAGGGACGCTTGCCCTCGGCCATATGGCACGAGTTGCAGTTCAGATCGTTGCCGACATTGTCCGGCAGCAGCCGTGCGGTCTCGTTGAGGAGGCGGCGGCCGAGCATCACCGACTCGGCATTGCCGAGCCCGGCGATTTCTTCGGCGCTGGGCGCGTGGTAGTGGCCGACCACCTTGCCCTGTGCATCGAGGATATCGATCGTGCCGGTCACGGCGGCATCCAGATCCGGGTACAGATGACGGTAAGCGAGGGTACCGGCGCCGGCCAGCAGCACGATGGTGATCGCACTGCCGATCAGCAGGCGGGAACGCGTGCGCGAACGCTTCATTGTGCGGTCTCCTGCGGAACGTAGTGCACCGGCTTGTCGCGCACCACCCGGCGCATACGCGCCACGTCGACCTCGCTCACTGCGCTGGCCTGATTGCCCCAGCTGCTGCGGATGAAGGTCAGGATCTGTGCCAGCTGCGCATTCGGCAGCTGCTCGAAGCCTGGCATGGTGAAGGCCATGCGGTCGTGCGGGGTCTGTGGCGTGCGGCCGCCGATCAGGGTCACCTGCACCAGCGAGCTGGGATCGTCAGCGAACACGATCGAGTTGCCGGCCAGGGCCGGATAGACGCGAGGCATGCCGCGGCCGTCGGCGCGGTGGCAGGCCTGGCAGTGCTCGGCATAGGCCAGCGAACCGGCCACGCGGTAGTCGCCGCTGCGCAGTGCGGCGGTGGTGGTGTCGGTGCCGGGCGACCACTGTGCGCTGCGACCTTCGCGGGCGGGCAGCTGCTTCAGGTAGCGCGCCATCGCCAGCAGGTCCGCGTCGGACAGGTACTGCGTGCTGTGCTCGACCACGTCGGCCATGCCACCGAAAGCCGCAGAGCGTTCGGTGCGGCCAGTGCGCAGGAAATCGACGATCTCACCTTCGCTCCAGCTGGCCAGGCCGGTCGATTCGTTGCGCAGGTTCTTCGCGTACCAGCCTTCCAGCACCGAACCGGACAGGAACTGGCGGCTGCCATCATCGGCCATCGCCTTTTCCTGGAACGCCAGCCCGCGTGGCGTGTGGCAGGCACCGCAATGCGCCAGGCCTTCCACCAGTTCGGCACCACGCTGCTGGCCGGTGTCCAGCGACGGATCCGGGCTGAAGCTGCGTGGGCGTGCGAACAGCAGTTGCCACCATGCCAGAGGCCAGCGCATGTTGGCGGGCCATGGAATCGTGCTGTCGGCGTTGTCCTGCTTCACCGGCTGCACCGAGCCCATGAAATAGGCGTACAGCGCTTTGATCTCGGCGTCGCGGGTAACCACGTACGAGGCGTACGGCATTGCCGGATACAACGGCTGGCCATCGTGACGGATGCCGCGACGTACCGCGCGTTCAAAGTCGGCATAGTTGTAGGCGCCGATGCCGGTTTCCGGATCGGGGGTGATGTTGGTCGAGTAGATCGTGCCCATCGGCGTCTGCATGCCGAGGCCACCGGCGAACGGCTTGCCGCCCGGCGCGGTGTGGCAGGCCGCACAGTCGGCGGCGCGCGACAGGTACTGCCCCTGTGCGATCAGCGCCGGGTCGTGGATGTCGACCTGCGCCGTCTGTCGCGATGCGAACCAGTAGGGCGTGCTGCGGGCGATGCCGTAGGCGGCGGCCAACGTGGCGGCCAGGGCAATGGCGAGCTTGAACGAGGTGCGCATGGCGGCACTGTGGGCAATCCCGCGCGCGTGTTCATTGATCCGGATCAATGACTGAACGGATACAGCTTTTACACCAAGCTGAATCGTTCCTGCGCTGTCATCAAGTCGTCATCCGCGCGCGATAGATGACCGGTCTATCGGGGCGTTAACGTCCCAGCCTGTCTGATTCATCCCTATGACGTGATATGAAGCGCCTGCTGCTGCTGTTGCTGGCGTGCGCCGGCCTGTGGCTGGCTGCATGCTCCTCCTCCATCAATGCTTCGTCCACCTCGCTCGCCGACAGGCTGATCGCGCCAGGTGGTGTATCGACCCTGCTCGATCGCCCGCGCATCGCCGCGGCCATCGCCGAACTGCCCAACCGCCATGGCTTCGCGCCGGGCCGCGATGGCGTGCCGATCTTCTGGCGTGTGTTCGATCCCGGCGATTACGGCGCGCGTTACCACTACCTGCCGCAGCGCCACGAGAACGGCCTGCCGCTGGATACCGGCCTGAGCCTGGCGGTGCCGCAGCCGTTCCGTGCGCAGACGCCGCGCGGCACCGTAGTGCTGCTGCACGGCTGGATGATGAACGGTGATTCGATGCTGCCATGGTCGCTGCAGCTGGCCGAGTCCGGCTACCGCGTGGTCACGCTCGACCTGCGCAACCATGGCCAGTCCGGTGCAGGACCGTCCGGCTATGGCACCTATGAATCGGATGACGTGGTCGATGTCATCGGCGAGCTGCGCGCGCGCGGCGAAGTGACCGGCCCGCTGTACCTGTTCGGTGTGTCCTATGGTGCGGCCACGGCGGTGTTCACCGCCGACAAGCTCGGCGACCAGGTGGAAGGCGTGGTGGCGATGGAATCGTTCGCCAATGCCGGTGTAGCGATCCGCACGATGATTCCGCACCTGATGGGGCTGCAGCCGGAAGGCCTGAAGGCGCAGGCGGTCGCCTCCTACGCGCGCTGGCGCTACGGCTGCCAGGACATCAACCAGGTGATCGCCGCCGCCAGCCGCCGTATCGATGTCGATCTGGACCGCGTCGACGTCGCGCGTGCGCTGGCCGATACCCGCGCCTGCGTGCTGTTGCTGCACGGGCAGGGTGACCAGCATATTCCGGTCAGCCAGGGCCGGCAGCTTGCGCAGGCCAACCCGCGCGCGCACTACATCGAGATGCGCGGCGAGGACCACATCACCCTGCCGCTGCGGCTGGACCTGCTGGCCGGCGTGGTCGACGACTGGATGGCGCGTGACGAGCACCACCCGCAGAGCACGTGCCCAGCCCCACAGCTGCCGGCCCAGGCCGAATGGCTGGCACATGGCTGAAAAATGGGGACGGAGGGGATTAAGTCGTTTGCAGCACACTCGGGGCAGATGCGACTTAATCCCCTCCGTCCCCTTTTTCTGTCAGGCCACGCGTCGGGCCAGTGAGCGGGCGGAGGCGGCTACGCCCAGCAGCAGTACGGCGACGCACAGGAAGGCAAAGCCGAGGCTGGTGGCGTGCGCCACGGCGCCGATCGCAGCCGGGCCAGCGAGGATGCCGGCGTAACCCAGTGTGGTCACGGCAGTGATTGCGATGCTTTCCGGCATCACCCGCTGCTGGCCTGCCATCGAGAACAGCGCCGGCACGATGTTGGCGCAGCCCAGCCCGACCAGTACGTAGCCGGCCAGCGCCACCGGAAACGAGGGCACCAGTGTGGCCAGGGTGAAGCCTGCCGCGGCCGTGATACCGCCAAAGACCAGGGTGCGGGTGCGGCCGAGGTGCTCGACGATGCCGTCACCGAACAGGCGCATTGCCGTCATCGCCAGGGTGAACAACGCGAAGCCGGCCCCGGCCTGGTCACGCGGCACCTGCCGCACTTCGGCCAGGAACACGGCGCTCCAGTCCAGCATCGAGCCTTCGGCGAGGAACACCACGAAGGCCAGTACGCCGATGAACAGCACCACGCCATGCGGCAGTGCCAGCAAGGGGCCTTCGTGCAGGATCCGTTGCGGACGCCAATGCGGCGCCGACAGCATCGCAACCAGCAGCAGTGCCACCACCGAAACCAGCGCGGCCAGCCACAGCGGCGTGCCGAGGATCAGCAGCCCGGTCATGCAGCCAGCGCCGACGAATCCACCGATGCTGTAGAAGGCGTGGAAGCCGGACATCATCGCGCGCCCGGCATCGCGCTCGACCGCCACCGCCTGCATGTTCATCGCACAATCCAGTGCACCGACGCCGGCACCGAACACGAACAGCGCCGCGCCCAGCGACACCGGCGAGGGTGCCAGCACCAGCAAGGGCAGGGCGCACAGCATCATCGCGCAGGTGATCACCATCACCCGGCGGCAACCCAACCGCCCCGTCAGTGCACCTGCCAGCGGCATCGCCAGCAGCGAGCCGAGCCCGAGGCACAGCAGCACGGCGCCGAGGCTGGCGTCGGTCAGCCCGGCCTTGGCCTTGGCGTAAGGCACCATCGGCGCCCACGCGGCGGTGGCGAATCCAGGAATGAAGAAGGCGGCACGGGTGGCGTGCTGCTGGGCACGCGGAGATGAAGGCGTCATGCGAGAGCGGATCCGGATAAACACTGCCATGAAAGCGTTTCCAGTCGCATCGGGCAAGGGGCATTCGGGTCACCGAAGGCCGAATACGATTGCGGGCCGTCCATCAGGCGCAGCGGGCCCGGCGATGCCTTTCCGCATCGCCGGGCCACGTCTTCAGGACAGGGCGTGTTTACAGCGGCAGGTCGAACACCAGCACTTCGGCGTCGTTGCCGTTTTCCAGGGTCAGCTGGGCTTCGTCACTGACCTGCAGCGCATCACCGGCTTCCAGGGTGATGCCGTTGACCTGCAGCTGGCCACGCGCCACCTGCACATAGGCGCCACGACCGTTGCCGAGGGCGTGATGCAGCTTCTGGCTGCCATCAAGAATGGTGGCGAAGATGCGGGCATCCTGGTGGATGCGCAGCGAACCGTCGGCGCCGTCCGGCGAAGCGATCAGGCGCAGCTGGCCGCGCTTGCTGTCCGGCGAGAAGTGGGTCTCTTCGTACGACGGCACGATGTTCTCGGTGTCCGGGAAGATCCAGATCTGCAGGAAGTGCACGGTCTCGTCGGCCGAGTGGTTGAACTCGCTGTGGGTGACGCCGCTCCCGGCGCTCATGCGCTGCACGTCGCCGTAGCGCAGCACCGAACCGGTGCCCATCGAGTCCTTGTGTTCCAGTGCACCGCCCAGCACGTAGGAGATGATTTCCATGTTGCTGTGGCCGTGGGTGCCGAAGCCCTGGCCGCCGATCACCTTGTCTTCGTTGATCACCCGCAACGGGCCGAAGCTGACGTAACGGGGGTCGTAGTAGTTGGCGAAGGAGAAGGTATGGCGCGAGGACAGCCAGCCATGCTCGGCCAGGCCACGGGTAGCGCTCTTGCGGATCTGCAGCATGAGGGAATCTCCTTGTTCGATGGTTTCGATGGGGCGGGGTGGGCCAGTGACCGCTGTGTTTCCCCGTTGGAGAGAAGTATCCGCTTGCGTCCGAGGTTTGAAAAACGGATAGTTTTGACGACCATCATCGAAAAATTCGAATGCTCAAGCTCAGCCTCGATGCCCTGCAGATCCTGGATGCCATCGACCGCCGTGGCTCCTTTGCCGCCGCCGGCAAGGCCCTGCACAAGGTGCCCTCGACGATTTCCTATACCGTGGCCAAGCTGGAGGAGGATCTGGGCGTGCAGCTGTTCGACCGGGTCGGCCCACGTGCAGAGCTGACCGAGGCCGGGCGCGCGCTGCTGGACGAAGGCCGACACCTGCTGCGCGCGGCCCGCGAGCTGGAGCTGCGGGTGCGCCGGGTGGCGTCGGGTTGGGAGACCGAACTGACCCTGGCGGTGGACTCGGTGTTCCCGACCTGGCTGCTTGGGCCGGACATCGCCGCATTCCGTGAGGCCGAGGCACCAACCCGGTTGCGGTTGATCGGCGAGGCCCTGTCCGGCACCTGGGAGGCTCTGCTCGACCGCCGTGCCGACCTGTTGGTCGGCGCGCCGGGCGAAGGGCCCAGTGGTGGCGGCTATGTGGTCGAGCCGCTGGGCACGGTGGCGTTCGTGTTCGCGGTGGCACCCGATCATCCGTTGGCCAACGTGCAGGGCGTGCTGGGCCGTGAGCAGCTGGTCGAGCATTGCGCGATCGCCGTTTCCGATTCGGCGCGCAGGCTGCTGCCGCGCACGGTGGGCCTGTTGATGGGGCAGGAGATGCTGACCGTGCCAGACATGGCCAGCAAATTGAAGCTGCAGTGCGAAGGGGTGGGCTTCGGCTTCCTGCCCGAGCCATGCGCGCGCGCTGCTGTGGCGCGTGGCCAGCTGGTGATCCGTGAGGTGGAGGAACACAAGCCGGAGGAAACGTTCTGGCTGGCCTGGCGCACCGGTGAGGATGGCGCGGCACTGCGCTGGTGGCGCGAGCGTCTACGCAGGCCGGAGCTGATGGCGCAGTGGTGGCAGGCAATGGCCAGGGGGTAGGGGGTTGGCAGGGCTGCGCCCTGCACCCGCAGAGGCAACGGCCACAGCAAAAACCAAGCAACAGCAGAAGCTGGTTTCCTGAGGGTAGGCGGGGTGGGTCCGGTTGCGGGGGCCGCTGCAAGTCCCCCTCCGGGGCCCGGCCCAGCCGCTGGCGGCTGTGCGTTCGGGCGCTTGCGAAGCAATGCTTCGCAAGCAAAGCGCCCTCACCCATGTAAGCTCGGTCGCCGCATCCATGCGGCTCACGCCCCCGCAACCGGACCCACCCCGCCTTCGACAGTTTTCCGCGATCTGTCGGAACGGCGTACTGCTCTGGTAAGTGTCGACCTTGGTCGACACGATAGATCCATGCCATGCGTGGATGAATTCACTCGATATCTGACAGATGTGTCGACCAAGGTCGACACCTACCAACAGCCGCGTGAACCTGTCGAAGGTGGGGCGGTGTCGGAGTGCGGGGTGTCAGCCGCATGGATGCGGCTGCCAAGCCTACAGGGACGTACTTGCGGCGTCCCCGCACTCCGACACCGCCCCGCCAAAGCACGGAATGCCAGCTTTTGCTGTTGCCGTTGTCGTTGCCTTGGCTTGAAGCATCTGCAGGTGCAGGGCGCAGCCCTGCCGAAAAAACACACATAAAAAAACAGCAGGCCGAGGCCTGCTGTTTTGGTGTAATGGTGCGCCCGGAGAGATTCGAACTCCCGACCGCCTGGTTCGTAGCCAGGTACTCTATCCAACTGAGCTACGGGCGCCAATTACATAAACTTGTTGTGCCGACTGTGTATGGTGCGCCCGGAGAGATTCGAACTCCCGACCGCCTGGTTCGTAGCCAGGTACTCTATCCAACTGAGCTACGGGCGCGCGGTACACAATCAACTTACTGCCTAATTTTACTGCATTTTCAGCGGCGGATGCTGAAAACCTGTCGAGTGGTGCGCCCGGAGAGATTCGAACTCCCGACCGCCTGGTTCGTAGCCAGGTACTCTATCCAACTGAGCTACGGGCGCCCTGCGACAGGAGCGGAATTATGCGGATGTCGGCGCACACCGTCAACAGTTTTGTGAAAATTTTCATCCAACTGAATGAAAAAGCTGTTCGCCACGGCATCCGGTGCCTTCAGCCAGGCGAAATGATCGGCGCGCGTGCCCAGTTCCTGCGCGGACAGCACGCGCAGCTTCGCGTCCACATTCGGCAGCTTTGCCAGCAACGCCTGCATCGATCCGGTCGGAGCCAACCAGTCGTGTTCCATCAGTACGGCCTGTGCGCTGCCGTGCACGCGCGTCATCTGAGCGTCGAGGTCTTCACCCATGCCCGCGGCAGCGTAGTGGTTGTTCAGGCCGACGCGCGCCCAGTCGGCGATCAGTCCGCGTGCTTCGGTGCCACCGAAGCCGAGACGACGGCCATGCAGCACGCCCTGGCGCTGCGCGATCCACGGCAGGAAGCGGTAGACCAGTGGCAGCAGCCAGCCGCGCGGTGGCGGGAATCCACGCCAGAACGGTGAGCCGCTGGCCGCCAACCACAAGTGATGGAAGTGCAGAGGGTTGCGGCCGGCGTGCACGCAGGCCAGCTGCCCGCCCAGGCTGTGGCCACCGATGATCCAGGGCAGGGGGCCTGCTTCCTCGTCTGCGGCCGCCATGACCGCTTGGCTGGCCGGCAGATCCTGCTCGAGTACCTCGCGATAGCCCCAGTCCTGCGCGCGCGACGGGCGTAGTGAGCTGCTGCCGTTGCCGCGCCACTCATGCAGGTAGACCGCCACGCCCTTCGCTGCCAGCGCCTGTGCCAGCGGCAGGTAGTGGCGCGCGGCCACACCCAGCGCTGGCAGCCACAACAAGCGGGCGATGGGCTGTGCGGGCATGCAGGCCATCACTTCGTAGCGATGCCCGTCGTTGCACTGCACTGGAAGGAGGGCCGGCGTCAGGTTCATGCGTGCGGTGCCGCGCCGAAGTGGTCGAGCACCAGTACCTCGCTGCGGCCGGGGGCATAGCCCTGCTGCAGGCCGCGCGCAACGTAGTCGATGCCGGCTTCGCAGGCGTTGGCCAGGCTCAGGCCGTTGCACAGCTGTGCAGCGATGGCCGAGGCCAGCGTGCAGCCAGTGCCGTGTGCATCCAGCGGCAGGCGGGCGTGGATGAATTCTTCGCTGCTCACGCCGTCGAAGTAGCGGTCGATTACGCGGTTGCCTTCCTGCAGGTGGCCACCTTTCAGCAGCACCGCACCGGCACCCAGGTCGAGCAGGGCGGAGGCCACCTGTTCGGCGTCATCGCCGTTGCCGATCTTCCGTCCGGCCAGCAGCTCCGCTTCCGGCGTGTTCGGCGTGATCAGCGTGGCCAGCGGGATCAGCCGCTCACGCATGGCCTGCAGAGCGCTGTCTTCCAGCAGGCGCGCGCCGCTGGTGGCGACCATCACTGGGTCCAGCACTACGTGTGGCGGGCGATGGCGCTCCAACGCATCTGCGACGGCATTGATCACCTCGGTGTTGGCCAGCATGCCGAGCTTCACCGCATGGATGTCGAAGTCATCGAAGCAGGCATCCAGTTGTGCACGCAGGAAATCGATCGGCGGCACGTGCACGGCGATGACGCCACGGGTGTTCTGTGCGGTCAGTGCGGCGATCGCGGAGAGTCCGTGCACGCGATGTGCTGCAAAGGCCTTCAGGTCGGCCTGGATGCCTGCGCCACCGCCGGAGTCGGAGCCGGCGATGGTGAGGGCGGATACGGGAGTGGTCGGGCTCATCAGGCGATTGTGCCGTGGTCACCGCAAAGGCGGTAGCGTCACTGCCGGTAGATGGGGTCAGATCCCTTTTCCGCAGGAAAAGGGAACTGACCCCCGCAGCGCGGCCCTCAATGCCGCCAACGCGCCCACTGCTGGTACACCACATAGCCCAGGCCGGTCAGGCCGGTGAGCAGGGCGGGAGCAAGCAGGGCGTCGTACTGCCAGCGCACGAACAGCCAGGCGCCGATCACGCCGCCGGCGAGGAAGCCACTGATGATCAGGCCGCTGAGGGTCAGTCGTCGTACCTGCAGCGGCAGCCCGCGCAGCAGGTGGCCCAGGCCGATGCCGAGATCGGTGAACATGCCGCTGAGATGGGTGGTGCGTACCACCGCGCCGCTGAAGGTCGTAGCCATTGCATTCTGCAGGCCGCAGGCCATGGCGGCCGCCAGTGCGCCCCAGATCTGGTGCTTTTCAAACAGCGGAATGGCCACCAGCAAAAGAGCCGATTCCAGCGCCAGTGCCACGCCGTAGCGCCGGCCCAGCTGCAGGGTGCTGTCCTGGATCAGCAGGCCGCTGAGCATCGCGCCCAGCGAGAACGCGATCAGCAGGCCCCACAGGTGGCCGACCGCGCGCCAGTCGCCCTGGGCCAATGCCATGCCGAGCTGGCTGGTGCTGCCGGTCATGTGGCTGACCGCCTGATGCTCGAACCCGAGGAAGCCGACCACGTTGACCATGCCGGCCACGCACGAGAGTGCGACCGCGCCGATCCAGACCCAGGTGGGCAGGCGTATTCCCATCGGCGAGGCCCCTCAGGGCCCGCCGAAGCCGCCGTTGAACTGCAGCTCGCTGAAGGTGTTGCTGGCCGGGTCGAACACGGCGCCCCAGAACTGTGCGCCGCCATCGCAGACGCGGATCGCTTCGCGGGCCGGATTGATGCCGCTGTCGTCGGGCAGGTGGAAGGCGTTGATGTAGATCAGCCGCTTGCCGGCGCTTTCGATGCCGACGTACTGGCGGTCGAAGCCCAGCACCTTCGGGACCTGCGCTTCCAGCGACGACAGCTTCGCCTCCAGCTGGTCGACCTGCTGCCGGCTGGGCGCCCAGTAGCCCGACACCCGCCCGGCCTCGCGGCCGGGGCTGGGGCGCGAGCAGGTGTCGAGCACCTGCGCGGCGATGATCGGGCGGGTGACCACCCAGGACTGGCCGGTGCGCTCGGCGGTGGGCACGCTGGCCGGGCCGCGCGTGGTCGTACAGGCACCGAGCACGGCGGCGAGGGTGATCGCAGCCGTGGGCAACAACAGGCGCGTGCAGCGGTTCACAACACCTCCGAAGCGTAATCGGCCAGGCGCGAACGCTCGCCACGGCGCAGGGTGATGTGCGCACTATGCGGCCAGTTCTTGAAGCGGTCCACCGCGTAGGTCAGGCCCGAAGTGGTCTCGGTCAGGTACGGGGTGTCGATCTGCTCGACGTTGCCCAGGCAGACGATCTTGGTGCCGGGGCCGGCCCGGGTGATCAGCGTCTTCATCTGCTTGGGGGTGAGGTTCTGCGCCTCGTCCAGGATCAGGTAGCGCGACAGGAAGGTGCGGCCGCGCATGAAGTTCATCGAGCGGATCTTGATGCGGCTGGCCAGCAGGTCGTTGGTGGCCTGGCGGCCCCATGTGCCGCCTTCCTGGTTGTGCGTGAGCACTTCCAGGTTGTCGGTCAACGCGCCCATCCACGGCGTCATCTTCTCTTCCTCGGTACCGGGCAGGAAGCCGATGTCTTCGCCGACGCTGACCGTGGCGCGGGTCATGATGATCTCGCGGTAGCGCTGCTGGTCCATTGTCTGCGCCAGGCCGGCGGCCAGTGCCAGCAGGGTCTTGCCGGTGCCGGCGGTGCCCAGCAGCGTGACAAAGTCGATCTCCGGGTCCATCAGTGCGTTGAGGGCGAAGTTCTGCTCGCGGTTGCGTGCGCTGATGCCCCACACGGCGTGGCTGCCGTGGCGGAAATCATCGACCAGCGACAGCACCACCTTGCCATCGCCGACCACGCGGCTGACGCGCAGCTCGACTTCATCCTCGCCCGGCAGGTAGACGTACTGGTTCGGATACCACTCCTCGCCGTCCTGCGCCTGGATTTCGTAATGCGAGCGGCCCTTGTCGCTCCAGCTGCGCAGGTCGTCGCCGTGGCGTTTCCAGAAGTCTTCCGGCAGCTCGGTAGCGCCGGTGTAGAGCAGGCTGAAATCGTCCAGCGCGCGATCGTTCTCGTAGTCCTCGGACACGATGCCGGCGATGGCGGCCTTGATCCGCAGATTGATGTCCTTGGAGACGAACACCACCGGCAGGTCGGGGGTTTCTTCCTTCAGGGCCAGGATCGCGCCGAGGATGGCATTGTCCGGAATGACCTTGCCAAAGCTCTTGCCCGCGTCGAAATGGCTGGTCTGGAAGCGCAGCTTGCCGGCGCTCTGCTTGCCGCGCAGCTGCAGGCCGTTGGGGCGCTGCAGCGGAATGCCGTCGGCCAGGTTGTCCAGGCCGGATTCCTGTACCAGCTCGTTGAGGAAGCGGCTCACCTGGCGGGCGTTGCGGCTCGCTTCGGAGGTGCCCTTCTTGCCGTTGTCCAGCTCCTCGATCACCTGCATGGGCAGGTAGATGTCGTGCTCCTCGAATTTGAACAGCGCGGTCGGATCGTGCATCAGCACGTTGGTATCCAGCACGTAGATGCGCTTGCCTCGGGTCATCGTCGATTCCTGGTTACGGACAGGGAAAAACCACCACGGCCTGCTGCGGGGCAGGGTGATGGCAGACACAGTAGGCAGTGGGACTCACTTGGACTGGGAGGCCTTCAGTTCGGCGAGAACGGCATCGGCATGGCCGGCAACCTTGACCTTGCGCCAGGACTGCACGATGCGGCTGTCGGGGGAAATCAGGAAGGTGCTGCGTTCGATGCCACGTACCTGCTTGCCGTACATGTTCTTCATCCTGATCACGTCGAAGGCGGTGCACAGCGCTTCGTCGCCATCGCTGACCAGCGGGAAATTGAAGCCCTGCTTGGCACAGAAGTTGTCGTGCGACTTCACCGAGTCGCGCGAGACGCCCAGCACGACGGCGCCGGCTTTCCTGAACTTCGGCAGCAGGGCGTTGAAGTCGATGCCTTCGGTGGTGCAGCCCGGGGTGCTGTCCTTGGGATAGAAGTACAGCACCAGCCATTGGCCGGCATAGTCGCCGAGGGTGGCCTGGTCGCCGCCGGACAGGGCCAGCGGCAGGGAGAGGGTGGTGCTGTCCAGGGTGTCGCCGTTGTTCATGAGGTCCTTCTGTCGAGCCTGGGTTCTTGCCATTACAGCTACATGAAACGCCACGCGCCCGTGAGAGACGCGCGAAGAATCAGAACTTCATCGGATCCATGATCGCGTCCAGGTTCAGGTGGTCGCAGAACTCGAGGAAATCGTCGCGCAGCGCGGCGATATGCATGTTGGCCGGCACGCCGATGGTGACCTGTGCGCTGAACATTTCCGCGCCGGTCTGCATGGCGCGGTAGCGCGTGCTCTGCAGGTTCTCGATGGTGATGCCCTGGCGGTCGAAGAAGTCGGCCAGCTGGAACAGGATGCCCGGCTTGTCGGCGGCGATCACTTCGACGATGTACGGCAGCAGGTTGGACTGCGCCTGCTTGGCGGCGGTGCGGTACCAGACCAGCTTCAGGCCTTCCTCGCGCTCCAGCCGGGTCAGCATCGCCTCAAGCTTGGCCACCGAGTCCCAGGAGCCGGTGGCCAGGGCGGTGACCGAGACATCGCGGCCGACCGTGGCCAGGCGTGCATCCACCAGATTGCAGCCGCTGTCGGCGATGCGGCGGGTGACGGACAGCAGGGGGGACTCCGGATGCGTCGTATAGGCGTTGATCAGGAGGTGGTTTTCGCTCGGCGCGGGGCGCGGGGTGGTGTCGGTCAAGGCGATTCCGGGTAATGCATGCGTTAGTCTGAATGCCCGCCAGAGGCGGGGATCCACCGGTGTCCAGCATACTTGCCCGTGCTTTCGCGCCGCAAGTAACATTCAAGTCGCCCCCGGCCTTTCGTGGCGGGCGTTTTCCCTTCCCAGCCAAGAGCAGCACGTCCTTGTCCCTTTCCGGCCTCATCACCGCGCTGGCGACCCCGTTCCGGGCCGACGGCGCCCTCGATCCCGACGGTTGGCAGCGCCTGCTGCACCTGCAACTGGAAGGTGGCGTCCATGGTGTTGTCGTAGCCGGCTCTACCGGCGAAGCGGCAACCCTCACCGACGCCGAGTACGACCTGCTGCTGGCCAGCGCGGTCGAGCGCATCGGCGGCCGCATTCCGGTCATGGCCGGTACCGGTCTTTCGGGCACTGCCAAGACCATCGAACAGACCCGTCGTGCCGCCGCCCTCGGCGCCAGCCACGCGCTGGTGGTCACGCCGCCGTACGTGCGCCCCACCCAGGCCGGCCTGATCGCGCACTACCGTGCGGTGGCCGACCAGGGCGGGCTGCCGGTCGTGCTGTACAACGTGCCCGGCCGTACCGGTTGCGACATGCAGCCTGAGACCGTGGCCGAGCTGGCCAGCCACCCCAACATCGTCGGCATCAAGGAGGCGGTGGGTGACACCGGCCGGGTGCAGGCGCTGCTCGCTCTGCGCAGCCCACAGTTCGCCGTGCTCAGCGGTGACGACGGTACGGCCGCGCGTTCGATCCAGGCCGGTATCGACGGCCTGATCTCAGTGGGTTCCAACGTGCTTCCCGGTGCCTACCGCCGGATGTGCGAGCTGGCCGCCGCACACGACCACGAAGCCACCGCGTCGTGGGATGCGCGCCTGCATCCCTTCCATGATTTCTGCGGCGTCGAACCGAACCCGATCCCGGTCAAGGCGCTGCTGCGCCGCATCGGCATCGGTCACGACCTGCGCCTGCCACTGCTGCCGTTGTCGGCAGCGCATCATCCGGCTGCCGACCATCTTGCCGGCGACATCGCCGCCCTCGAAGCCCTTTCCAGCCACTGACCTTCCGTCTTGGTCTGACCCAGGAGATTCACATGCGTCAATCCGTTTCCACCGTCCGCGTGCTGTCCTATGCCCTGCTTGCTGTGGCGGTCGCTGCCGGCACCACCGGCTGCTTCAAGCGCGGCGCCAAGGGCGACTACGCCCTGGCCCCGGAAATGCGTCCGCTGGAAGTGCCGCCGGACCTGAACCTGCCCAATGCCACCACCGACAACAAGGTGCCGACGTTGGCCTCGGCCACCAAGCCGGCGGCGCCGGTTGCTGCGGCTCCGGCAGCCGGCAGCACCGGTTTCACCATTGCCGGTGGCAAGGATGAAGCCTTCGCCAAGGTCGGTACCGCGCTGGAAGGCGTGGAGGGCGTGACCATCGCCAGCCGCGCGCAGTTGCTGGGTTCGTACGACGTGGCCTACGAGGGCAGCAACTTCCTGGTCCGCGTAGTGGCCGTCGATGCCGGCGCCTACATCTCCGCGGTTGACCCGCGTGGCCTGCCGGCCACCGCCGAAGCGCCGGTGAAGCTGATCGCCGCACTGAAGGCGAAGCTCGCCCAGTAAGGGCTGGTCGGGTGGCTGCGGGCCTTGGTCCGCACCCGCCTTGGGTAGCGCCGGGCCATGCCCGGCGAGCTTGAAGCGCGGCCCAGGATCCGCCGGGCATGGCCCGGCGCTACCGGAAATGGAAAAGGGCGCCCAAGGCGCCCTTTTTCGTTGTCGCAGCAGGCGCTTCTCAGCGCTCCAGCAGCTTCAGCTTGTCCGGCTTGCCATCCCATTCGCCGGCGTCGGCGGGCGGGTCCTTGCGCACGGTCAGCACCGGCCACTCCTTCGCCAGCTCGGCGTTGAGGGCAACGAAGCCTTCCTGTCCGGCAGGAACATCGTCCTCCGGGAAGATCGCATTGACCGGGCACTCCGGCTCGCAGAGGGTGCAGTCGATGCACTCATCCGGGTCGATCACCAGGAAGTTCGGGCCTTCGTGGAAGCAATCCACGGGGCACACTTCCACGCAATCGGTGTGTTTGCACTTGATGCAGTTTTCGGTGACGACAAAGGGCATGGGCTTGGGGGTGGATCGATTCCTGAACCCGCCAATTCTAGAACAGGTTGGCCCCCGGTGTCGGCGCGGGGCGGAAAACGGGCGTCTGGCAGGCGCGACCGTGGGAGTGATTGGCGGCACGGCGGGGGCTGTGCGACGCTGCGGGGCACTCGGTCGCTCACCGTGGCCGGACTCCCTTCCCAGCAGGATCGTCCATGTCCCAAACCCAGCCCAGCACCGCGCCCCATGGCGGTGAGAACACTGCATTCATCGTCCTGATCAGCTGCGTGGCCACCCTTGGTGGATTCCTGTTCGGTTTCGACAGTGGTGTCATCAATGGCACGGTCGATGGCCTCCGCCAGGCCTTCAACTCCAGTGAGGCGGCGCTCGGTTTCGAAGTCGCCTCGATGCTGCTGGGCTGCGCGATCGGCGCCTTCCTGGCCGGGTGGCTGGGTGATCGCCTGGGGCGCCGCGGTGTCCTGATCGTGTCCGCGCTGATGTTCCTTGTCTCGGCGCTCGGTGCCGGCGCGGCCCACGCGTCCTGGCTGTTCATCGCCGCCCGCGTGCTGGGCGGTTTCGCGGTGGGCGCGGCCAGCGTGATGTCACCAGCCTACATCGCCGAAGTCGCCTCGGCGCGTTACCGCGGCCGGCTGGCCACGGTGCAGCAGATGGCGATCATCTGCGGTTTGTTTGCGGCCTTCCTCAGCAATTACCTGCTGGCGCGTGCCGCCGGCGCCTCGACCGAGCCCCTGTGGCTGGGCCATGAGGCCTGGCGCTGGATGTTCTGGATGCAGGCGCTGCCCTCGGGGCTGTTCCTGCTGTTGTTGCTGGTGATCCCGGAAAGCCCCCGTTTCCTGGTGTTGAAGGGGCGCCAGGGGCAGGCGAGGGCGGTGCTGGCGCGGCTGTACGGCGAGGCCGCGGCCACCGCAAAGCAGGCCGAGATCGAGGCGAGCCTGGCCCAGGACCAGCACAAGCCGCGCTTCGGCGACCTGCGCAACAAGGCCACCGGCAAGCTGCGCCCGATCCTCTGGGTGGGTATCGGCCTGGCCATGTTCCAGCAGCTGGTCGGCATCAACGTGGTGTTCTACTACGGCGCGGTGCTGTGGCAGGCGGTGGGTTTCTCGGAAAGCGACGCGCTGCTGATCAACGTGTTGTCCGGCGCGCTGAGCATCGGTGCCTGCCTGCTGACGGTGCTGCTGATCGACCGCATCGGGCGCAGGCCGCTGCTGTGGGTCGGCTCGGTCGGCATGTCGGTGGCGCTGGTGCTGATGGTGGTGGCGTTTGCCAGCGGCAGCCTTGTCGATGGGCGCCTGCAGCTGTCCGATGGCATGGGGCGGCTGGCGCTGGTGGCAGCCAACGTCTACGTGGTGTTCTTCAATATGTCCTGGGGCCCGGTGATGTGGGTGATGCTGGGCGAGATGTTCCCCAACCAGATCCGCGGCCCGGCGCTGGCGGTGGCGGGTGCGGCGCAATGGACCTCGAACTTCGCGATCACCGTGACGTTCCCGATGCTGCTGGCCGGCATCGGCCTGGCCGGCGCCTATGGCATCTACGCCGTCGCGGCGATCCTCTCGATCGTCTTCGTGGTCCGTTACGTGCGCGAGACCAAGGGCAAGGAGCTGGAGCAGATGGAAGGCTGACGGCCGGCCCGTGTTTCAGCGCCTCCTTTCTCCGTGGGGAGGCTGCAGGCCAGCCGATCCAGGACACGCCGTAAACCCATCCATGGGGCTCGATGGCGCCATCCATGGCGCCAACGGTCCTGGATCGGCTGGCCTGCAGCCTCTCGACACATTGCGGGTGGCGGACGCAGGTCTGCGCGTCGGGATTGAATTGGCTGCGGAGGAACGAGGCTGTTCGTGCCGCCGTCGCGGGAAACTGTCAGGAGGGGGTGGGTCACCCTTGACTGGACCGTTGGCGCCAGGGGTTGGGCGCATGCGCCCGACGGGTTGGGCAGGAGCCCAACCCTGGTCTTGCCGCGTGCGCAGGACAGCGCACGCGAGCAAGGCGCCATCGAGCACCATGGATGGGCTTTTGCGTGTCCAGGCCAGGGTGGCCCGCCCCCTCCCGCGCAGGGACAGGGAGGCGCTACTGCGACCAGGCCGACCGATGCCAATGCAAACCCCGGAAAACAGAAAAGCCCGCACGAGGCGGGCTTTTTCGGTTCCTGCTGCGGCGACTGGCGCTCCCTAGGGGACTCGAACCCCTGTTTTAGCCTTGAGAGGGCCACGTCCTAACCACTAGACGAAGGGAGCGTAACTGTGTCGCTGCCGAGGCAGGAGCGCTAGTATATGCACCTCGATGCCATTGGGCAATCCCGAAACTTCAACCGGAAGCGCCAACATCATTTCCCCTGCTACATCACCGTTCAGCCTGCGCGTCATCCCGCGCGACCAGCACACGATCTCCCGCAAGGACATCAGCCCGAACGCCCTGCGCGTGCTTTATCGCCTGCGCGATGCCGGCTTCGGCGCCTACCTTGTCGGCGGCGCGGTGCGTGACCTGCTGGTCAATGGCCAACCCAAGGATTTCGACGTGGCCACCGATGCCACGCCCGAACAGGTCAAGCAGCTGTTCCGCAACTGCCGCCTGATCGGTCGTCGGTTCCGCCTCGCCCACGTAGTGTTCGGCCGCGAAATCATCGAAGTCGCCACCTTCCGTGCCAACAGCGATGACGGCAGCGGCGACCGCGAGATGGAAAACGGCATGCTCGTGCGCGACAACGTGTACGGCACCATCGAAGACGACGCCATCCGCCGCGACTTCACCTGCAACGCCCTGTACTACGCCATCGAGGACTTCTCGGTGCGTGATTACACCGGCGGCTTCGAAGACGTCCAGGCGCGCCTGATGAAACTGATCGGCGATCCCGAGCAGCGTTATCGCGAAGACCCGGTGCGCATGCTGCGTGCGGTGCGCCTGGCGGCCAAGCTCGGCTTCCAGATCGAAGAGGGGACCGCCGCGCCCATCCCGCACTTGGCCGGCCTGCTCAACGAGGCCGCGCCGGCGCGCCTGTTCGAGGAAGTGCTCAAGCTGTTCCTGTCCGGGCACGGCGTGGCCAGCTTCGAAGGCCTTGAGCGTTACGGCCTGCTGGACGTGCTGTTCCCGGAGAGCGCCAAGGCGCTGAAGTCCAACCGCACCGGCGCGCTGCGCCGCATGCTGGTCGAAGGCCTGGCCAACACCGATGCGCGCGTGGCCAACGACGAGCCGGTCTCGCCGGCGTTCCTGTTCGCGTTGCTGCTGTGGCCGGCGTTCTGCCGCGCACAGGCGACCCTGCTCAAGCAGGGGGTGGCAGCGGAAGAGGCGCAACGCCGCGCCGCCGACCGGGTCACCGTGCAGCAGCTCAGCACCATCGCGCTGCCGCGCCGCTTCTCGCTGCCGATGCAGGAGATCTGGCTGCTGCAGTCGCGCTTCAGCTCGCGCCAGCGCAAGCGCGTGTTCCGTACCCTGACCCACCCGCGCTTCCGCGCCGCGTTCGATTTCCTCAGCCTGCGCCAGGTCGCTTCGTCCGAGCATGCAGTGGATGTCGAGTTCTGGCGCGAAGCACAGGCGCAGTCCGGTCGCGAGCTGGAGTCGTCGCTGGATGCGATGCACAGTGAAGACGGCGATGACGAGAGCGGGGCACCGCGCAAGCGCCGCCGTCGCCGTCGACGTCCCGGTGCTGCTGCGGCGGGCGAGTAAGCGATGACCCTCGCCTGGATCGGCCTCGGCGCCAACCTTGGCGACGCGGCCGCGACCGTGGGCGCGGCGATTGCCGCGCTGGATGGCCTGCCGGGAACGCGCCTGCGACAGGCCTCGCGGCTCTATGCAACGCCGGCCTGGGGCAATGAAGACCAGCCGCCGTTCGTCAATGCCGTGGCTGCGGTCGAAACCACCTTGCCGGCCGATGAGTTGCTGCAGGCGATGCTGGCGCTGGAGCGGGGCTTTGGCCGCGTGCGCGATCCGGCGGTGCACTGGGGGCCGCGCGCGCTGGACCTGGACCTGCTGCTGTATGGCACGCAGGTCCTCGATCAGCCCGGTCTGCAGGTACCCCATCCCTACCTGCACGAGCGCGCCTTCGTGTTGGTGCCGCTGGCCGAAATCGCGCCTGATCTGGCCATTCCCGGTCATGGCAGCGTGCGGGATGCAGTGGTGCGGGTGGATGCCTGCGGGATTGCGCCGATAGGGTGATAATGACCGGGTTATCTCCCCCGGTTATCAGCACATGAGCACCCACGCAGACAGCAAGCCCTGGACCGTTCCCGCCCTGGCCGAGGCCAAGCGCAATGGCCAGAAGCTGGTCATGTTGACCGCCTACGACGCTGGCTTCGCCCGCACTTTCGACGCGAATGGCGTTGATCTGATCCTGATCGGCGATTCGCTGGGCATGGTCGTGCAGGGCCATGATTCGACCTTGCCGGTGACCGTGGCCGACATGGTCTACCACACCCGCGCCGTGGCCCGCGTACTGCAGCGTGCGCTGCTGGTGGCCGACCTGCCGTTCGGCGCCGACGCCACCCCGGAACGCGCGCTGGATGCATCGCTGCAGCTGCTGCAGGCAGGTGCCGAGATGGTCAAGATCGAAGGTGCCGGCTTCAAGGTCGACATCATCCGCTACCTGGTCGAGCGCGAGATTCCGGTCTGCGCGCACCTGGGCCTGACCCCGCAATCGGTGCTGCGCCTGGGCGGCTTCAAGATCCAGGGCCGCGGCGATGCTGCGCGCCAGCTGGTGGAGGATGCCAGGGCGGTGGCCGCCGCAGGCGCCAGCATCATGGTGCTCGAATGCGTGCCGACCCCCGTCGCCGCCGAAGTGACCGCTGCGGTGGATGTGCCGACCATCGGTATCGGTGCTGGCCCGCAGTGCGATGGCCAGGTGCTGGTGCTGCACGATTTCCTCGGCCTGGACAGTGGCCATCGCCGTCCCAAGTTCGTCAAGGATTTCCTTGCCGAAGGCGGCTCGGTGGCCGGTGCCACCCGCGCGTTTGCCGACGCCGTGCGCGATGGCAGCTTCCCCGACGAACAGCACGCCTACGCCCAATGATCCAGACCTTCAACGAGCTCGGCGCGCTGCGCGGGCAGATCGCCCAGTGGAAGCGCGAGGGCCTGCGCGTGGCGCTGGTGCCGACCATGGGCAACCTGCATGGGGGCCACCATTCGCTGGTGGCCCTGGCCCGCCAGTACGCCGACAAGGTGGTGGCGAGCATCTTCGTCAACCCGACCCAGTTCGGGCCGAACGAGGACTTCAGCCGCTACCCGCGCACGCCCGAGGCCGACGTGGCCGGGCTGGAGCAGGCTGGCTGCGATGCGGTGTGGCTGCCCAGCGTCGAGGCGATGTACCCGCTGGGCGTGGACAAGACCACGCGCATGCACGCGCCGGGCGTGAGTGAAGTGCTGGAAGGTGCGAGCCGTCCGGGGCACTTCGATGGCGTCTGCACGGTGGTGGCACGCCTGTTCCTGCAGGTGCAGCCGGACGTGGCCGTGTTCGGTCGCAAGGACTACCAGCAGCTGGCCGTGATCAAGCAGATGGTGGCCGAGCTGTCGTTCCCGGTCCAGATCGTCGGCGCCGAGATCGTGCGCGACGAGGACGGCCTGGCCAAGAGCTCGCGCAACCAGTACCTGAGCGCCGAACAGCGTCCGGTCGCGACCACCATCCACCGGACCCTGCTGGGCATGCGCGAAGGCTACGTGGCCGGGCAGGCACGTGAACGCATCGAGGCCGAGGCCACTGCCGCATTGCAGGCGGCCGGTTTCCAGGTTGACTACGCGGTGCTGCGCACTCCGGAGCTGGCCGAGCCGACCTTCGACGGCGGCGGCCGGGTGGCGCTGATCGCCGCGCGGCTGGGTACCACCCGGCTGATCGACAACCTGGAGTTCTGAGTTCCGGCGGTGCCGCGCGATGCATGGGGTCAGATCCCTTTCCCAGGGGAAAAGGGATCCGCCCCCGGTTTCACCGCCTATCTGAACAGGTTGCCGGCCGTAATGCCCCGCGCTGTGCGGGTGCTAGAATCCGCTCTTTCCTTTGCCGTTGCAGCGCCCCCCATGCACCTGTCCCTGCTCAAGACCAAGATCCACCGCGCCACCGTCACCCATTCCGAGCTGAACTACGAAGGCTCGATCGCCATCGACGACAACCTGCTGGCTGCCACGGGCATCCGCGAGTTCGAACAGGTGCATATCTGGGACGTGACCAACGGTGCGCGCTTCTCGACCTATGCCATCCGCGCCGAAGCCGGCAGCGGCGTTGTCTCGCTCAACGGTGGCGCCGCGCGCCACGTGCAGGTCGGTGACATCATCATCATCGCCGCGTTCGCCAGCATGACCGAGCAGGAAGCTGACAGCTTCAAGCCGAAGCTGGTGTACGTTGATGGCAACAACCAGATCACCCACACCAACGACACGATCCCGACCCAGGCCGCATGACAACGAACAACGGATTCGACTCGCTGCATTCCCACGCCCAGCGCCTGAAGGGCGCAAGCATTCCCAGCCTGCTCGCCGCCGAACCCGGCCGCGTGCAGGACCTGGCGCTGCGGGTCGGTCCGTTGTACGTCAACTTCGCCCGCCAGAAGTACGATGCCGCGGCGCTGCAGGCGTTGCTGGCGCTGGCCGCCGACCGTGATGTCGGCGGCGCCATCACCCGCCTGTTCCGCGGCGAGCAGGTCAATCTGACCGAAGGCCGCGCCGCGCTGCATACCGCGCTGCGTGGCGACGTGGTCGATGCGCCGGTGGCGGCCGAGGCCTATGCCACCGCGCGCGGCATCCGCCAGCGCATGGGCGTGCTGGTGCGCGCGCTTGAAGACAGTGGCGTGACCGATGTGGTCAGTGTCGGCATCGGGGGGTCCGACCTCGGCCCGCGCCTGGTCGCCGATGCGCTGCGCCCGGTCACCGGTGCGCGCCTGCGTGTGCATTTCGTGTCGAATGTGGACGGCGCCGCCATGCAGCGCACGCTGGCCACGCTGGATCCGGCGAAGACTGCCGGCATCCTGATCTCCAAGACCTTCGGTACCCAGGAAACCCTGCTCAACGGCCAGATCCTGCACGACTGGCTGGGCGGCAGCGAGCGCCTGTATGCGGTCAGCGCCAATCCGGAGCGCGCTGCCAAGGCCTTCGCGATCGCCGCCGATCGCGTGCTGCCGATGTGGGACTGGGTTGGTGGCCGTTATTCGCTGTGGTCGGCAGTGGGTTTCCCGATCGCGCTGGCGATCGGCTTCGAACGTTTTGAACAGCTGCTGGAAGGCGCCGCGCAGATGGATACGCATGCGCTGGATGCACCGCTGGAGCGCAACCTGCCGGTGCTGCACGGCCTCACCGACATCTGGAACCGCAACCTGCTGGGCCATGCCACGCACGCGGTGATGACCTACGACCAGCGCCTGGCGCTGCTGCCGGCTTACCTGCAGCAGCTGGTGATGGAAAGCCTGGGCAAGCGCGTGCAGCGCGACGGCCAGCCGGTCACCGTCGACACCGTGCCGGTGTGGTGGGGCGGGGCAGGGACCGACGTGCAGCACAGCTTCTTCCAGGCGCTGCACCAGGGCACCAGCATCGTTCCGGCCGATTTCATCGGCTGCGTGCACAACGATGATCCCTACACGATCAATCACCAGGCCCTGCTGGCCAACCTGCTGGCGCAGACCGAAGCGCTGGCCAATGGCCAGGGCAGCGAAGATCCGCACCGCGACTACCCGGGAGGCCGGCCGAGTACGCTGATCCTGCTCGACGCGTTGACCCCGCAGGCGCTGGGTGCACTGATCGCCATGTACGAGCACGCTGTATACGTGCAGTCGGTGATCTGGAACATCAACGCCTTCGACCAGTTCGGTGTCGAGCTGGGCAAGCAGCTGGCCAGTGGCCTGCTGCCGGCGCTGCAGGGCGAGGATGTGGCGGTTGCCGATCCGATGACCCGCGAGATCCTGGCACAGTTGAAGGGCTGATGCCCGGCACTACCGGTGCACGGCGTGGCGTCTCACCGGCTCGGATCGCGTTCCGGGCTGGGCCGCTTGGCCAGCTTGCGCTGCAGCGAGCGCCGGTGCATGCCGAGCAGGCGTGCGGCCGCTGACACGTTGCCGCCGGTCTCGTGCATTGCCTGCTGGATATGTTCCCACTGCAGGCGGCTGATCGGCGTCATCGCATCGGGCACTTCCATTTCGCCGTCGTCGGCCGGGCCGTCGTCCTCCTCGCCAAGCGCGCGCAGGATCATCGGCACCGTGGCCGGCTTCGGCAGGTAATCATCCGCGCCCAGCTTGATCGCCTCCACTGCGGTGGCGATGCTGGCATAGCCGGTCACCAGCAGGATGCGCATGTCCGCGCGCAGCGCGCGCAGCGGCTGGATCAGCGCCAGGCCGGAATCGCTGCCCAGCTTCAGGTCGATCAGCGCGAACGCCGGCGGATGCTGGCGGGCCAGTGCCAGGGCACTGGCGGCATCCTGTGCGGTCTGTGTTTCCAGGCCCTTGCGGGCCAGGCTGCGCTGCAGGGTACGCAGGTACAGCTCGTCGTCGTCGACCAGCAGACCAAGGGTTGAGGCGCTCATGGGGTTTCCTCGCGTGGGGCCAGCGGCAGGCGGAAGCCGACGCGGCTGCCGGCCCCCTGGGCCGGGCGCATCCACATCTCGCCGTCGAGGCGTTCGATGGTGGCATGGGACAGGGCCAGGCCGACGCCCATGCCCTCGCTCTTGCTGCTGCCGAACAGCTTGCCCGGCAGCACGGCGGCACGGGCGTCGAAACCATGGCCGTAGTCGCGTACTTCGCCGATCAGGTCGTCGCCCTCGATGCGCAGGTCCAGGTCCACGCGCGGCCGGCCGGCCTTCTCGCCGGCATCGGCGGCATTGTTGAGCAGGACCATCAGCAGGTGGCCTACGCCCGGGTCGAGCGGCAGCCGCAGCGGCGCATCGTCGTTGCGATGCAGGTCGATGGTCGGTCGCACCAGGCGCCATTGCTCCAGCACCTGCTGGGCGCTGGAGTGGCTGCGACCCGGTGCATCGGCCGAAGCCGGGGCGGCCAGTGCCAGCACGCGCTCGCGGCACTGAACCAGCAGCTCGCGCAGGGTCTCCATGTCCTCGCGCACTTCCGGCTCTTCGCTGCGCTCGGCGACGTCATCGGCGAGCAGGGTCATGGTCGCCAGCGGTGTGTTCAGCTCATGTGCCACCGAGGCGGCATGGGTGGCCAGGGCGACGATGCCCTCGTTGCGGGCGAAGCGCTCACGCAGCGCCGACAGTTCCAGTTCGCGCTCCCGCAGGGCCAGTGCCAGGCGGGTGGAGAAGGCCAGCACCACTGTGGCGGAAATCAGGAAGTTGGCGACCACGCCCCAGCGATTGAGGTCCTGAGCGCGGAAGTAGCCGTCCGGCAGCGCCTGCCCGAAGATGCCGCTGGCGGCGTAGCCGAGCAGGCAGGCCAGCGCGACCGCCAGTGCCCAGCGCAGGGGCAGGGCGAACGCGGCCAGCGCGATCAGGATCAGGAACAGTGAACTGAACGGGTTGGCCATGCCGCCGCTCCAGCCCA
The DNA here is from genome assembly GCF_057179845.1 of Stenotrophomonas maltophilia group sp. SKK55. Lineage (NCBI taxonomy): Bacteria > Pseudomonadati > Pseudomonadota > Gammaproteobacteria > Lysobacterales > Lysobacteraceae > Stenotrophomonas > Stenotrophomonas maltophilia group sp. SKK55. The sequence continues at coordinate 341,715 of NZ_JBXUHP010000018.1, read as the reverse complement.
CCATCCAGGTCAGGATGATCACGTCCACCAGGATATGGCCGAATGCGGTCAGCGGCGCAGTGTCGGCCGCTTCCGGGCGCAGCTGGGTGTAGACGTTGAACAGGGCCAGCACCGCCACGCCGGCCCACAACGGCAGCTGCGGCAACGGCAGGCCCAGCACCCAGGTCGCGACCAGGATGGTGGCGGCCTGGCCGCCTACGGCAAGCCAGCGCAGGCTGCACAGGGTACGGAGAAACGGGGCGTCGGGACCGGTCATTCACGCTCATCGTATGCGTTCATGCGTGTACATGCCTGCGACAATCGGCCGCAGCCGTGCCGCAGGCTGAATGCGAGTCACCCCGAATGCGGGAGTGGGCGGTAGAATGCGCCCATGCACGACGCCGTCACCCGCCCGACTCCCCCCTCCGATGCCACCGCCTGGCCCCGTCGCCAGACCCATGCCGTCCAGATCGGCGGGGTCACCGTAGGCGGAGGCAAGCCGGTAGTGGTGCAGTCGATGACCAACACCGACACCTCCGACGTGGCTTCCAGCGTCAAGCAGGTGGCCGAGTTGTGGCGCGCGGGTTCGGAAATGGTGCGGTTGACCGTCAACACCGTGGAAGCGGCTGCGGCGATCCCGCGCATCGTCGACAAGCTGGCGATGATGGGTATCGACGTGCCGCTGATCGGTGACTTCCATTACAACGGCCACCAGCTGCTGACCGCCGAGCCGGCATGTGCGGAAGCGTTGGCCAAGTACCGCATCAACCCCGGCAACGTCGGCTTCGGCAAGAAGAAGGACCTGCAGTTCGCGCAGTTGATCGAGTTTGCGATCCGCTACAACAAGCCGGTGCGCATCGGCGCCAACTGGGGCTCGCTGGACCAGGCCCTGGCGGCCAGGCTGATGGACGAGAACAGCCTGCGCGAGCAGCCCTGGGACGCCGGCCGCGTGCTGCGCGAGGCGCTGATCCGCTCGGCGCTGGATTCGGCCGAGCAGGCGGTGGAACTCGGCCTGCCGCGCCATCGCATCGTGCTGTCGGCCAAGGTCAGTGGCGTGCAGGAACTGATCGCGGTGTACCGCGACCTGGCCCAGCGCTCGGACTTCGCCCTGCACCTGGGCCTGACCGAAGCCGGTATCGGTAGCAAGGGCATCGTCGCCTCGTCGGCAGCGCTGAGCGTGCTGCTGCAGGAAGGCATCGGTGACACCATCCGCATCTCGCTGACCCCGGAGCCGGGCCAGTCGCGCACGCAGGAAGTGATCGTCGCCCAGGAACTGCTCCAGACCACCGGCCAGCGCGCCTTCACGCCGCTGGTCACGGCCTGCCCGGGCTGCGGCCGCACCACCTCCGAGTTCTTCCAGGAACTGGCCAAAGTGGTGCAGAACCACGTGCGCGAGAAGATGCCGCTGTGGAAGATCCACCACCCGGGTGCGGAGAACATGACCCTGGCGGTGATGGGCTGCATCGTCAACGGGCCGGGTGAGTCGCGCCATGCCAACATCGGCATCTCCCTGCCGGGCACGGGCGAGACGCCGGCGGCACCGGTATTCGTCGATGGCGAGAAGAAGGTGACCCTGCGTGGCGACAACATCGCCCAGGAGTTCGTCGCCCTGATCGACGATTACGTCGAACACAAATATGTCCGAAGCGCCGGATAAGCCTGCGATCCTCGCCGCACCGGAGTCCGCCTCTGGTTTCCGCCACTGGATGGCGCGCAATGCCTGGCGCCTGGTCCTGCTGTTCGGCGGCGTGCTGCTGCCGCTGGCCGGCTTCGTCGCCCTGGCGGACGAAGTGCACGAATTTGAATCGTTCCATTTCGATGCGCCGCTGCTGTGGCAGATGCATGGCCTGCATTCGCCATGGCTGGACCGCTTCTTCGTGCTCATCTCGAAACTGGGCTACGAGTGGTTCCTGATCCCTGCTGACGTGCTGATCATCGGTGCGCTGCTGGGCTACCGGCGCTGGCGCGAGGCGACCTTCGTCGCGGTCAGTTTCGTGGGATCGGCGTTGCTGAACATGGGCAGCAAGCACTTCTTCCAGCGCCAGCGCCCCAGCCTGTGGGAGTCGATTGCGCCGGAATCGACGTTCAGCTTCCCCAGCGGGCACGCCATGGGCTCGATGACCCTTGCCGCGACCCTGGTGCTGCTGGCCTGGAATACACGCTGGCGCTGGCCGGTACTGCTGCTGGCGCCCCCGTTCAGCCTGCTGGTGAGCGTCTCACGGGTCTATCTGGGCGTGCATTATCCCTCGGACATCCTGGCCGGATGGTGTGCCGCGCTGGTTTGGGTGGTAGGGTGCTATCTGGTCATGTTCAGTCGCCGGCATCCTTGGCGACGTCGGGATTCGCCGCCAGCGACGGCCAGCGAAGCATCATCACAGGGGGGTGACGTGGATGACCCTTCCGCGGCGTCTACGTAATAGATCAGTTGTTTCGTTGCAGCAGGTTCTGCAAGACAGGGGGCAAGCACAACGCGCGTTACTGTGATGCGCAAGGCAGAACGCCCGGATCGCGTCCCGAACGCGCTTGCAGGGGTATCGGCGTCCTGCCTAGCTTGACCTGCAATGGCCGCATTCGAAGAGGTACGTGAATGACGATTCGAGTCTACCTGGTGGATGACCATGCGCTGGTCCGCACCGGGATGAAGATGATCCTGTCGGGGGAGACCGACATCGAGGTGGTGGGCGAAGCCGAGACCGGTGAAGACGCACTGCGCGACGTCCGCCAGCTGCTGCCGGACGTGGTGCTGTGCGACCTGCACCTGCCCGGTGTGAGTGGCATGGAAGTGACCGAGCGCATCGTCCGCAGCCACCGCAACACCCGCGTGGTGATCGTGTCGGTGCTGGAAGACGGGCCGCTGCCGAAGCGCTTGCTGGAGGCGGGGGCCGCGGGCTACATCGGCAAGGGCTGCGATGCACAGGAGCTGCTGCGCGCGGTGCGCGATGTGGCCATGGGCCGTCGCTACCTGGGCACCAGCATCGCGCAGAACCTGGCCTTGTCGACGGTGGAGGGCAATGGTTCGCCGTTCGACAGCCTGTCGCCGCGAGAACTGGAAGTAGCATTGCTGCTGACCCAGGGCCTGCGCCAGGAAGACATCGCGCGGCGCCTGAGCCTGAGTGCCAAGACGGTGAACACGCACAAGGCGCGGTTGTTCGAGAAGATGGGGATCCACGACAACATCGCGCTGGCGCGCATGGCCAGCCAGTACGGGCTGGTGGATCCGGCGCGGCCGTTGTAAGGGTTTCGGCCTTCCGTAGAGCCGAGCCCATGCTCGGCTGCTCTCCATTCCGCTGGAGTGGAGCCGAGCGTGGGCTCGGCTCTACAGCTGCGTTCGGCTCAGTGGCCGCGAACGCGCTGGATGATCTTCGCGGCGTCAGCGGCGCTGGCGCGCACCTTGTCCCATTCGCCGTCGGCGATCCAGTTGCCCGGTACCATCCACGAACCGCCGATGCAGACCACGTTCTTCTGCTCAAGGTACTCGGCGGCGGTGTTCTCGGTGATGCCGCCGGTCGGGCACAGCTTCAGGTCCGCCACCGGGCCGGCCAGTCCCTTGATCATCGCCAGCCCACCCACGGCTGTGGCCGGGAACAGCTTGCACACGCGGAAGCCGCGGGCGTAGAGCGACAGCAGCTCGGTCGGCGTCGCCGCACCTGGCACCACCGGCAGCGGCGCAGCGGCAAGTGCATCAGCCAGCGCCGGCGGCGTCCCCGGGGTCACCAGGAAGTCCGCACCCGCATCGATCGACTGCTGCATCTGCTCCACGGTCAGCACCGTACCGGCACCCACCACCACGTCCGGCAGCTCGCGCTTGAGCATTGCCAGCGCTTCCATCGCCACCGGCGTGCGCAGCGTCAGCTCGATCGCCGGCAGACCACCTTCCAGCAGCGCCGCACTCACCGCGCGGGCCTGGTCCAGCGTATGAATCGTCACCACGGGCAGGATGCCCGCCGCATGCAACAGCTCCGCCGCCTTCACCTGATGTCGTTCGATACCCATAGCTCTGCTTCTGCCTTTGCTTTCGAATTTGATTTTCAGTGATCACTTCGCGGCGCGAGGGCGCCGGGAAACTGTCCTGAGGCGGCGGGTAGCCCCCACCAGGACCGTGAGCGCCATGGATGGCGCGACCGAGCCCCCATGGATGGGTTTACGGCGTGTCCTGGTGGGGGCTACCCGTCGCCTCAACCAGGACACTCACCGCCAACGCGCGGCCGCAACGCTCTTCAATCCTCAGGCGTCCTTGGCCTCATGCGGCGCCGCCGCCGCTGCCGCATCGTGCCCCAGCTCATACTCCGCGTCGTAGTCCCACGGCCCGCCATCGGCCGCCGCCGGCCCGCACGAAATCGAAATCGCCCCCTGGTCCGCCGGACCCACCACGCGACGGTTGATCGCAAACAGATTGCGGCCCAGGTCATGCGCGGCCGGCGCGGTGTTCGGCGCCAGCGGACGTGCTGCCCATTCCGCCGCGTCCACCAGCACTTCCAGCGTGCCGGCCTCACCGTCGAGGCGGATCATGTCGCCCTCGCGGACCTTGGCCAGCGGGCCACCGCGCGCCGCTTCCGGCGTCACATGGATGGCCGCTGGGATCTTGCCCGACGCACCGGACAGGCGGCCGTCGGTGACCAGCGCCACGCGCCGGCCCTGGTTCTGCAGCAGGCCCAGCAGCGGTGCCAGCGAATGCAGTTCGGGCATGCCGTTGGCACGCGGACCCTGGTAACGCACCACCGCCACGAAGTCCTGCGGCAGCAGGCCACCGGCGTGCAGCTTGTTCAATACCTGCGGTGCATCGACCACCACCGCCGGTGCTTCGATCGTCCGGTACTGCGGTTTCACCGCCGACAGCTTGATCAGCGACTTGCCGAGGTTGCCGCGCAGCAGGCGCAGGCCACCCTGGTGCTCGAACGGATTGTCGACCCCACGCACCACTTCGTCATCGGCACTGTGTTCCAGGCCCGGCAGGTAGACCAGCCGGCCGTCACGCAGCTGCGGCTCGCGCGCATAGTCGGCCATGCCGCCACGCGCGACGCTGACCAGGTCGCCGTGCATCAGGCCCGCCTTGATCAGCTCGCCGAACACGAAGGCCGGGCCGCCAGCGGCCGCGAAACGGTTCACGTCGGCCTCGCCGTTCGGATAGACACGGGCCAGCAGCGGAATCAGCTGCGACAGTTCGTCGAAGTCGTCCCAGGTCAGCACGATGCCGGCCGCACGCGCCACCGCGATCCAGTGGATGGTGTGGTTGGTCGAACCACCAGTGGCCATCAGCGCGATGACCGCATTGATGATCGCGCGCTCGTCGATGATCCGGCCCAGCGGGCGGAAGTCGTCGCCCAGTGCGGTGATGTCCAGCGCGCGTTCGGTTGCCTCGCGGGTCAGGGCGTCGCGCAGCGGCGTGCCCGGATTGATGAACGAGGCGCCCGGCAACTGCACACCCATGGCTTCCAGCAGCACCTGGTTGGAGTTGGCCGTGCCGTAGAAGGTGCAGGTGCCCGCACCGTGGTACGACGCGGACTCGGCTTCCAGCAGCTCTTCGCGGGTGGCCTCACCGGCGGCGTAGCGTTCGCGCACTTCGGCCTTCTGCTTGTTCGGGATGCCCGGGGTCATTGGGCCGGCCGGTACGAACACCGCCGGCAGATGGCCGAAGGCCAGCGCACCGATCAGCAGGCCCGGCACGATCTTGTCGCACACGCCGAGGTAGACGGTGGTATCGAACATGTCATGGCTGAGGCCGATGGCCGTGGCCTGGGCAATGACATCGCGCGAGAACAGCGACAACTCCATGCCACCACGGCCCTGGGTGACACCGTCGCACATTGCAGGGACGCCGCCGGCGACCTGTGCGGTGGCGCCCAGCTCGCGGGCGATGTCGCGGATCTGTTCGGGATAGGTCTCGAACGGCTGGTGCGCCGACAGCATGTCGTTGTAGGCGGTGATGATGCCCAGGTTCGGCGTCACGCCGCCGCGCAGGCGGCTCTTGTCGGTGCCGCCGCAGGCGGCGAACCCGTGGGCGAGGTTGCCGCAACTCAGGCGGCTGCGGAACGGGCCCTCACGCAGGGAGGCATCGATCGCGGCCAGATAGGCGGCGCGCGAGGCGGCGCTGCGGCGGATGACGCGCTCAGTGATGGCTTGCAGTTGAGGATGGAGGCTCATTGGCTACCGGCGTTCGTGGTGGCGAGAGGCAAGCGGCGGCACGGCGCCGCCGCCGACATCAATCAGCCCAGTGGACGCGCAGGCGCGCGCCTTCCAGGTTGATCGCATTGAGGATCGGATACTGCTGGGCATCGTTGCTGTCCAGCGCCTGGCGCAGTACCTGCAGCTTCTGCTTGCCGCGCAGCAGCAACAGGCGCTGGCGGCACTGGCGCAGGCCGTGCGGGGTCAGCGTGATGCGCAGCGGCCACTGGTTCGCGCCTGGGCAGCCAGTGGCATCCAGCGCAGCGTAGGGCAGGGTGCTTTCCAGTGCGCGTGCGAGGTCTTTCGAGCCCGGGAACAGCGAGGCGGTGTGCCCGTCGTTGCCCATGCCCAGCGCTACCAGGCTCGGCGGTTGGCTGTGCTGCGCCTGCAGGTTGGCGGTGTACACGCATTCGGGCAGTGGCTTGCCGATCCGTACCAGCGGATCGAAGTGGGCGCCCTCGGTACGCTTGAGCAGGTGCTCGCGCACCAGCCAGGCGTTGCTGTCGCGATCCTGCGGCGACAGCCAGCGCTCGTCGGCCAGGCTCACTTCAACCCGGTCCCAGTGCACGTCCAGCTCGGCCAGTGCCTGGTAGACCGGGGCCGGCGTGGTGCCGCCGGACAACAGGATGCGGGCGCGGCCCACTTCATTGATGTCGTGGTTGAGGGTGCGTGCCATCTCAGCGGCCACCGCTTCGATCCAGCCGTCGGCGTCGCCGTGCTGGATGAACTCGATGCGATCGTCGTGGAAGCTGGGGTTCATGCGGCAACTCCTGGTGCGTCACGTTCGGCGTCGGTGGCATAGGCGGCGGCGCCCAGCAATCCGGCGTGGGGATGCATCACCGCCAATGAGGGCACGCGCGCCATGATGGAGGAGAAGCGGCCCTTGTGTTCGAAGCGCTGGCGGAAACCAGAGTGCTGCAGCGAATCGAGCATCTTCGGGGTCAGGCCGCCGGTCAGGAACACGCCATCCCAGGCGCCCTGGGTGAGCACCAGGTCACCGGCGATGGCGCCGAACACGGCACAGAACACGTCCACGGTGCGCATTGCCTGCGGATCACCGTGCAGGGCGCGGGCGGTCACGTCCACCGGCTGCAGCTGGCCCGGGTCGATACCGGCCATCTCGCACACGGCGCGGTGGATGTTGACCAGGCCGGGGCCACAGATCAGGCGCTCGTTGGAGACGCGGCCGAACTGTTCGGACAGGATCTCGAGGATGCGGATCTCTTCCGGGGTTCCCGGCGGGAAGCTGACATGGCCGCCTTCGGTTTCCAGCGGGTAGCAGCGGCCGTGGCGCATGATCAGGCCGCCCACGCCGAGGCCGGTACCCGGCCCGATCACTGCGTAGTTGCGCGGCTGGCCCGGCTTGCCCGGTACCCAGGCGGCACCGCCGACCTGGACCACGTCCTCGGGCTGCAGCAGCGAGATCGCCATCGCCTGTGCGGCAAAGTCGTTGATCAGGTGCAGTTCGTCGAAACCGAGCATCGCTGCGGTGCGGCTGCGCGAGATCACCCACGGATGGTTGGTGATGCGTGCTTCATCACCATCAACGCGACCGGCCACTGCGAACACGCCGCGGCTTGCGGTGGCACCGATCTGTTCCAGATGGTGGCGCGCGGCATCACCCAGCGAAGGGAACTCCGTCACCGCGTACTCGCGGATGCTGTCCTTCTGCAGAGGTGCGTCCTGCGAGGTGTCAGCCAGGGCGAAGCGGGCATTGGTGCCACCGATGTCGGCCACCAGCACCGGCTGCGAACTGGCCCTCATGCCGACGCTCCACTGTCCGGTGCGTCCACGCCCTGCGGCAGGAACTCGCCGGCATTGCTCGGGCCCCATTGGCCGGCGGGGTAGGGTTCCAGCGGCAGCTTGGCGTCCTTCCAGGCGTCGGCCACGCTGTCGATCCAGGCCCACGCTGCACGCACTTCGTCGTCGCGTACGAACAGCGTGTGATTGCCATTGAAGGCGTCCAGGAACAGGCGCTCGTAAGCGATGCGGCGATGCAGGCCGGTTGGCACCGACAGTTCCAGTTCCAGCGGATGCAGTTCCAGCGCGCCCCATTCCGGGCCGGCCAGGCTGCTCATCAGGCCCAGTTCGATGTTTTCCTGCGGCTGCAGCTGGAACACCAGGCGGTTCGGTGCGGCCTGCGCGCGCTGCGGGCGCTCGAACAGCCAATGGGTGACCGGCTTCAGCGTGACCACCACGCGGGTGGTGCGCTCGGGCAGGCGCTTGCCGGTGACCAGATGGAACGGCACGCCGCTCCAGCGCCAGTTGTCGATATGCGCGGTGACACCGGCGAAGGTTTCCACGTCGCTGCCTTCCGGCGGCTGGTAAGCCTGCGCCGGCTGGCCGTTGATGGTGCCGGCGGTGTAGCGGCCGCGGATGCTGTCACGCGCGGCGTGCTTCGCGTCGAGCGGGCGAAGGGCGCGCAGCACCTTGACCTTCTCGTCGCGGATGCGGTCGGCCTCCAGCGACGCCGGCGGCTCCATCGCCACCATGCACAGCAGCTGCAGGATGTGGCTCTGCACCATGTCGCGCAGCGCGCCGGAGCGGGCATAGTAGGCGTCACGGCCATCCACGCCTTCGCTCTCGGCCACCAGGATGTGCACCGATTCGATGTAGTTGCGGTTCCACACCGCTTCCAGCAGCGTATTGCCGAAGCGCAGCGCGATCAGGTTCTGCACTGCCGCCTTGCCCAGGTAGTGGTCGAGGCGGAACACGCGGTCCTCGTCGATCCACTGGCCGATGGTGCTGATGATTTCCTCGGCGCTCTGGCTGTCGCTGCCGATCGGCTTCTCCAGCATCAGGCGTGCCGGCGCGGCGAGGGCGCCGCCCTTGGCCAGGCCTTCGCAGGTGGAAATGTACAGGCCCGGCGGAATGGCCAGGTAGCTGACGCACTTGCGGTGCACCAGGTCGGAGACCGCGGCGGCAACCGAGTCGACGTCGCGCAGGTCCACCGAACGGTAGTCGATGCGGTGCAGCAGGGCAGCGATGTCGTCCTGCGTGGCCATCGGCATGGCCTGCTGCAGGCGCGGCCGCAGGATGTCATGGAAGGCTTCGGTGTCATGCCCGGACAGGGCCAGTGCGCGGATGCGGAAGTCCTCCGGCAGCAGGCCGTCGCCAAGCAGGCGAAGCAGCGAAGGGAACAGGTAGCGCTGGGCCAGATCACCTGTGGCACCGAACAGGAAGAGGGTGTCGTGCATCGCTCGAGTTTCAGATCCGGGTGACATCGTTGTCAATCGCTTCATGGCTGGGTTCGGGGGACATCCGCGCAACTGCCTGTCCGAGGTTCGTCAGGGGCGATCTCCGGGGTTGCGGAAGACCGTTCCATTCGAAACCACTACCTCGGCGGAACCTTCGTTCAACCGCCGACGCAGATCGGTGCGCACCGATCATCGGATAGTGCCACGTGAAAACGTTTACATGGCAGAATGGGCAACTGTATTCGATTGCAGTGCTCGCCGTCATGCGGCAAGCGCGCAATCATCACTGCCATCGGGAGGGCCGAGGCAGTCCCAAAAGACAGCCCGGCTTCGGGCGGACCGGATAGGTGATATGGCAAAAGTGCAGTTGCAGGGTGTGCGCAAGGTCTATGACAACGGCCAGGTCGCGGTGAAGGACGCCAGCTTCGAGGTCGCCGATGGCGAGCTGATGGTGCTGGTCGGTCCGTCCGGCTGTGGCAAGTCGACCCTGTTGCGGATGGTGGCGGGCCTGGAAGAGATCAGCGGCGGCACGCTGACCATCGGTGATCGCGTGGTCAACGACGTGGCGCCGAAGGATCGCGACATCGCCATGGTGTTCCAGAGCTACGCGTTGTACCCGCACATGACCGTGGCCGAGAACCTGGCCTTCGGCCTGAAGCTGCGCGGGCATGACAAGGCGACCATCGACAAGCGCATTGCCGAGGCGGCGCAGACGCTGGGCCTGACCGAGATGATGGACAAGCTGCCCAAGGCGATGTCCGGTGGCCAGCGCCAGCGCGTGGCACTGGGCCGGGCGCTGGTGCGCGAGCCGGCGGTGTTCCTGCTCGACGAGCCGCTGTCCAACCTCGACGCCAAGCTGCGGCACAGCGTGCGTACCGAGATCGCGCAGCTGCACCGCAAGCTGGGCACCACCATGATCTACGTGACGCACGACCAGGTCGAAGCGATGACCCTGGGCCAGCGCATCGTGGTGCTGAAGGACGGCATCATCCAGCAGATCGATACGCCGATGGCGCTGTACGATCGCCCGGCCAACCTGTTCGTGGCCGGTTTCCTCGGCAGCCCGGCGATGAACGTGCTGCGTGGCACGCTGCAGGGCGATGCCGGCGGCGTGAGCGTGGTCGACGGCGAATGGCGTGCACCGCTGGGCCAGGCGATGATCGATCCGGCATGGCTGCAGAAGCCGATCGCGGTGGGCGTGCGCCCGGAGCACCTGCAGCCGGCGGCTGCCGATGATGCGCATGCATTCACCGCGCGCATCGAAGGCATCGAGCCGGTCGGCAACGAGATCTTCGTCAATCTGAGCAGTGGCCAGCATGCGCTGACCATGCGCGTGGCACCGCAGTCGCTGCCAGCAGTGGGCGAGCAGATCCGCGTGGCGATTCACCCGCAGGGCCTGCATTTCTTCAACCCGGAAACCGGCGAGCGCCTCTGACGCTGTAGAGCCGAGCCCACGCTCGGCTGCTTCGTTGCGGTGCGGACCAACGGTCCGCACCCACCATGGCGGCGGTAGCGCCGGGCCGTGCCCGGCGTGAACCTCAGCGCGCCAATCCATCCAGTAGCGGCACACGCTGCGCCACCGCACCACCCACCTGCAGGTCGGCGTCACTGGCTTCCAGCGGCAGCACCGCCAGCGCCAGGTTGCCGGCCACGCTGGCGACCGTGCCCAGCGTCGCGCCGTCCTGCAGCACGCCATCGCCGGCCTGCGCCGGTGCCGCGGTATGCAGCAGCTGCACCGCGCGCTTGGCCTTGCCGAGGAAGTGGGTGCGGGCGACGATTTCCTGGCCCGGGTAGCAGCCTTTCTTCACGCTGTAGCCATTCAGGCGGTCCAGGCCCAGCTGCTGCGGGGTCCACACTTCGCGCTGGCTTTCGTCCAAGCGCGGCAATCCGTAGCGCAGGTCGGCCTGGCGCCAGGCGAGGGCGAAGGCGGCTTCATCGATTTCGCTGCCGGATGCAACGGCATCCGTCGCCCCGATGCGCAGGGTCCGCGGCAAGGCGTCGCTGCCCAGGTCCAGCTCCCAACCGTCACCTGCGGTCTGCGCAATCGCGGCGCCACTGGCGGCCTCGGGTGCGGTGAACGCGCCGGCCACCGCCAGATCGCTGCGCACCTGCACCTTCACCTTGCGGCGGAACACGAAGCGCTGCAGTTGCGACGCAATCGCATCGGCATCGCCGTCGGCCAGCACCAGCATCACGTGATCGTCGGCCAGCCGGAGCAGCTGGAACACTGCCAGGGTGCGGCCCTTGGCACTCAGCCAGGCGCTCCACTGCCAGTGCAGCAGGGGCAGCGCGGTGACGTCGCTGCTGAACTGGGCGTGGGCGAAGGCGGCCGCATCCGGGCCCTGCAGGCTCAGCAGCTGGTGGCCGGGCAGGCGCGGATATCCGACGAAAGCAGGGGGCAGGTTGTCAGGCACGTGAACGAGGTCTAAAATTTGTGCGTTGCGAGACCGAACATGATAGGCCAAACAACCCCCACTCCCGACGACGAATCTGAAGCCCCGCTGGTCCCCGCGGCACCCGTGCCCGTGGAACAGGAAAAAGCAGAGGAATTCGGCGGCCGCGGCGGACTTGATCCGGTGCGGTATGGCGATTGGGAGAAAAACGGACGCTGCATCGATTTCTGATCAGCATTGAGCCAACGCGGCCGCGTGCCGCCCAGCCGAGACAACGAGCCCAGCGAATGGCGACCAGACAACGCCCACTTTCCCCGCACCTTCAGGTGTATCGCTGGCAGATTCAGATGGCCACCTCGATCCTGCATCGAGCCACCGGCATCTTTCTGTCTGTTGGTGCCCTCATCATCGCTGCCGGCCTGCTGGCCCTGATGATGGGGCCCGAGTCCTGGAACTGCTTCACCGGCCATGCCGGGGCCTGGTATGGCCGCGTGTTCCTGTTCGCGTGGACATGGTCGTTCGCCTATCACCTGTGCAATGGCATCCGCCATGTGGTGCAGGACTTCGCCATCGGCTTCAGCATCCCTGCCTTCATCCGCAGCAGCTGGCTGTCGGTCATCGGCAGCCTGGTGATCACCCTGCTGGTGTGGGCCTATGTGATGTTCGGAGGTGCCGCGTGAGCAAGTTCCGTACCCCGCTGAAGAACGTGCGCGGCCTGGGCTCGGCCAAGACCGGCACCGAGCACTTCGTGCACCAGCGCCTGACCGCCGCCGCGCTGGTGGTGCTGGGCATCTGGTTCCTGGTCTTCGTGCTGGGCCTGCTGGGCTCGGATTACGCGACCGCCGCCGCCGCCGTGGCCAAGCCGTGGAATGCAGTGCCGTTGATCGGCCTGCTGATCGCCATGTTCTGGCACGCGCAGCTCGGCATGCAGGTCGTGCTGGAAGACTACATCCACGAATCGCTGCTGGCCCTGGTGCTGCAGACCGCGGTGAAGTTCGTCGCCGTGCTCGGCATGATCGTCAGTGTGTTTGCGGTGGGCCGCATCGCCCTCGGCGTTGCCTGAGCCCAGGCACCTACACAGGAATCCAGATTAGATGTCCGCTTACAAGATCACCGAACACAAGTACGACATGGTCGTGGTCGGCGCCGGCGGTGCCGGCCTGCGCGCCACGTTCGGCCTGGCCGCCAAGGGCCTGCAGACCGTGTGCCTGACCAAGGTCTTCCCGACCCGTTCGCACACCGTTGCCGCCCAGGGCGGTATTTCGGCCGCACTCGGCAACATGGGCGAGGACGACTGGCGCTACCACTTCTTCGACACCATCAAGGGGTCGGACTGGCTGGGCGACCAGGACGCCATCGAGTACATGTGCCGTGAGGCCATCCCGGCCATCATCGAACTGGAACACTACGGCGTGCCGTTCTCGCGCACCGCCGAAGGCAAGATCTACCAGCGTCCGTTCGGTGGCATGACCACCAAGTACGGCGAAGGCCCGGCGGCGCAGCGTACCTGCGCGGCGGCCGACCGTACCGGCCACGCGATGCTGCATACCCTGTACCAGCAGTCGCTGAAGCACGATGCGCGCTTCATGATCGAGTACTTCGCGCTCGACCTGATCTTCGACGACGAAGGCGCCTGCCGCGGCGTGCTGGCCCTGGACATGTCCGATGGCACGCTGCACCTGTTCCGCGCCCAGGGCGTGGTGCTGGCCACCGGCGGCTACGGCCGTGCCTACTTCAGCGCCACCTCGGCGCACACCTGCACCGGCGACGGTGGCGGCCTGGCCATGCGTGCCGGCATCGCCATGCAGGACATGGAGTTCGTGCAGTTCCACCCGACCGGCATCTACGGCGCCGGCTGCCTGATCACCGAGGGTGTCCGCGGTGAAGGCGGCATCCTGCGCAACAGCAGCGGCGAGCGCTTCATGGAGCGCTATGCACCGCACTACAAGGATCTGGCCTCGCGCGACGTGGTCAGCCGTTCGATGACCATCGAGATCCGCGAAGGCCGCGGCGTCGGCGAGCACAAGGACCACATCCTGCTCGACCTGACCCACCTCGGCCCGGGCGTGATCGACGAGAAGCTGCCGGGCATCGCCGAGAGCGCCCGCATCTTCGCCGGCGTCGACGTGCACAAGCAGCCGATCCCGGTCATTCCGACCGTGCACTACAACATGGGCGGCATCCCGACCAACTACCACGGTGAAGTGGTGCAGAAGGTCGGCGACAACGACAACGCCGTGGTGCCGGGCCTGTACGCCATCGGCGAAGCGGCCTGCGTGTCCGTGCACGGCGCCAACCGCCTGGGCTCGAACTCGCTGCTCGACCTGGTGGTGTTCGGCCGTGCGGTGGCCAACCGCTGCGCCGAGACCATCAAGCCGGGTGCCGCGCACAAGCCGCTGCCGGCCGATGCCTGCGACAAGGCGCTGGGCCTGCTGGACAAGCTGCGCCACGCCAACGGCGATACCCCGACCTCGGTCATCCGCGATCGCATGCAGCGCACCATGCAGGCCGACGCGGCCGTCTTCCGCACCAGCCAGACGCTGAAGGAAGGCTGCGAGAAGATGGACAAGATCTTCGACTCGTTCCAGGACGTGAAGGTCTCCGACCGTTCGCTGGTCTGGAACTCGGACCTGATCGAGACCTACGAGCTGAACAACCTGCTGCTCAACGCGGTGGCGACGATCAACTCGGCCGAACAGCGCAAGGAAAGCCGTGGTGCGCATGCGCACGAGGACTATCCGGACCGCGACGACGTCAACTGGCAGAAGCACACCCTGGTCAGCGTCGACGAGAAGGGCAAGTGCAGCTTCGACTACCGTCCGGTGCACATGTACACGTTGACCGACGACGTGTCCGTGGTGCCGCCGAAGCCGCGCGTGTACTGATCCGACCCCGCCTACCATGCAATCCGCGCCCACGGGCGCGGGCCGCCTGAGCCAACGAGAGCAGCCATGGCCGAGTTTTCACTCCCCAAGAATTCCAAGATCACGAAGGGCAAGCACTTCCCCGTCAAGAACGGCGGCAAGAATGTGCGCACCTTCAAGATCTACCGCTGGAGTCCGGACGACGACAGCAACCCGCGCACCGATACCTATGAAGTCGATCTGGACGCCTGTGGCCCGATGGTCCTGGACGCCCTGATCAAGATCAAGAACGAGATCGACCCGACCCTGACCTTCCGCCGTTCCTGCCGCGAAGGTATCTGTGGTTCGTGCGCGATGAACATCGACGGCACCAACACCCTGGCCTGCACCCGAGCCATCTCGGACTGCGGCAAGAAGGAAGTGCCGATCTACCCGCTGCCGCACATGAACGTGGTCAAGGATCTGGTTCCGGACCTGACCCACTTCTACGCGCAGTACGCCTCGATCAAGCCGTGGATCCGCACCCAGACCCCGGCACCGCCGGACCGCGAGCGCCTGCAGTCGCCGGAAGACCGCAAGAAGCTCGACGGCCTGTACGAGTGCATCCTGTGCGCCTGCTGCTCGACCAGCTGCCCGAGCTACTGGTGGAACGGCGAGCGTTACCTGGGCCCGGCGATCCTGCTGCAGGCCTATCGCTGGATCATCGACTCGCGCGATGAGGACACCGGTGCGCGCCTGGACGATCTGGAAGATCCGTTCAAGCTGTACCGCTGCCACACCATCATGAACTGCGCCCGCACCTGCCCGAAGGGCCTGAACCCGGCGCTGGCCATCGCCGAGATCAAGAAGCTGATGATGGAACGCCGCGCCTGATCAGGCCTGGCTGTACCCGGTAGAGCCACGCCATGCGTGGCTGCACCACCTCAGTAGAGCCACGCCATGCGTGGCTTTGCTGTATCTGGAGGAGCACGATGGAAGAAGACGTTCTGCTGAAGAAGCTGCGCTGGCGCTGCCGCCGCGGCATGCGCGAACTGGACCAGCTGTTCGGCCGCTACCTGGACCGTGAATGGCGCACTGCGCCGACCGAAGAGCGCGAGGTTTTCCTGTTCCTGCTCGACTGCGAGGACGATAAGTTGTGGCGCTGGTTCATGGGCTATGAGGCCTGCCCGCATGCGCACGCGATCCCCCTCATGCAGAAGATCCTCGCCCTCAAGCCTTGAGTGGCGCCCCTCGCGGCTGCAGGCCGCCGCCCAGTTGGCGGTGCTGCTGGCCTCCCCCTGGTTGTTGCGCGCCTCGGATCTGCCTGCGCGGCTGCTGATGCCCGCGCTGCTGCTGGCCTGGGGCGTCGGCTTGGCCGAACTGGCCTGGCGCCAGCGCAGGCCGCGCGTGCAGGTGCTTCTGCCTCCGCTTCCCGAGGCATTGCAGGTGGCCGGACGGGACGTCGATACGCCACGGCTGGTGGTGCGTGGCCCATGGTTGTTGTTGCTGTGGCGTGAGGATCGGCGCCGCCGGCGCCTGCTGTTCTGGCCGGATGTGCTCGATTCAGGGCAGCGACGTGAACTGCGACTGGCCGTGGCCACACGCAGCGTTTCCCGTCGGCCCCGGTCAATGGCACCATAAGCTGAATTGACCGGCGTGCCTGCATGTTCAAACCCATTCCCGTGGCCATCGGCCTGCGCTACCTGCGCGCCAAGCGCCGCAACGGCTTCATCTCCTTCATCTCGATGGCATCGATCCTGGGCATCGCGCTCGGCGTTACGGTGCTGATCACCACCCTGGCGGTGATGAGCGGTTTCCAGAAGGAAATCCGCAGCCGCCTGCTGCAGATGACCGCCCATACCACCATCAGCCGCGACGGCGAGCCGATGCCGGACTGGATGCGGGTGGTTGATGTTGCCCGCAAGGATCCGCGCGTGGCGGGTGCCGCGCCGTACATCGAGATCCAGTCGATGATCAGCGGCCCGCGCGTGCAGGGCGCGATCATCCAGGGCATCGATCCGGCGTTGGAGCCGAACGTCTCGGTGATCGACAGGAAGGTCACCAAGGGCAGCTATGACAGCCTCAAGCCGGGCAGCTTCAACCTGCTGCTGGGCAAGGAGCTGGCGATCTGGCTGGGCGTGGACGTTGGCGACCAGGTGCTGGTGACCTTTGCCGAAGTGCAGGGCACGCCGGCCGGTGCGGTGCCACGGATGAAGCGCTTCACCGTCAGCGGCATCTTCGAGGCCGGGTACAACGAGGTCGATCGCGGCGTCGGCTTCGCCAACATGCAGGACCTGGAGCGTGTTCTGCGCAGTGACGGCGCCACCGGCGTGCGGCTGAAACTGCACGACATGGACCGTTCGCTGGAAGTGGGCGTGGACCTGGCGCAGAGCCTCGGCGGTGCCTACCGCGTGAGTGACTGGACGCAGCAGAACGCCAACCTCTACCACTCGCTGCGCATGGAGAAGGTGGTGATGGGCATCCTGCTGTCGCTGATCATCGCCATGGGGGCCTTCAACCTGGTGTCCTCGCAGGTGATGCTGGTGACCGACAAGCAGGCCGACATTGCCATCCTGCGCACCCTGGGCCTGACCCCGGGCGGGGTGATGCAGGTGTTCATGGTGCAGGGCTCGCTGATCGGCATCTTCGGCACGCTGGCCGGCCTGATCGGTGGCATCACCCTGACCCTCAACCTGGAACGGATCCTCGGCGCCATCGAGAGCGTGTTCAACGTCAAGCTGATGCCGGAGGATGTGTACTACATCACCGGCCTGCCGACCGACATGCAGACCGGCGACGTGGTGGCGATCACCGTGGTCGCACTGCTGATGAGCTTCCTGGCCACCCTGTATCCCGCCTGGCGGGCAGCACGCACCCAGCCGGCGGAGGCCCTGCGTTATGAATAAGGTCTTCAACCGCGGCGACGAAGTGATCCGCGCCGAAGCACTGGGCAAGACCTACGCCGAAGGGCGCATGCAGACCCCGGTGTTCGATGGGCTGGACCTGACCGTGACTGCTGGCGAGACGGTGGCGATCATCGGCGCCTCCGGCGCCGGCAAGAGTACGCTGCTGCACCTGCTGGGTGGCCTCGACATTCCGACTGCGGGCGAGGTCTATGTGACCGGCCAGCGCATGTCGGCGCTGTCGGATACCGCGCGCGGCCTGCTGCGCAACCAGGCGCTGGGCTTCGTCTACCAGTTCCATCACCTGCTACCGGAGTTCACCGCGCTGGAAAACGTGATGATGCCGGTGCTGCTGGCCGGCACCGCCGTGGCCGAGGCGAGCAGCCGGGCCACCACGCTGCTGGAAGCGGTCGGCCTCGGCCATCGCCTGGACCACAAGCCGGGCGAGCTGTCCGGCGGCGAACGCCAACGTGCCGCAGTGGCGCGCGCGCTGGTCAATCATCCGGCCTGCGTACTCGGCGACGAGCCGACCGGTAACCTGGATGACCGCACCGCCGGCACCGTGTTCGAGCTGATGCTGGAACTCAACCGCGCGCGTCATACCAGCCTGGTGCTGGTGACCCACGACCGCAGCTTGGCACGGCGCCTGGACCGGGTGCTGGAGCTACGCGAAGGGCGCCTGCACGCACTGGCCCACGCCGACGTCTGAGCGCTGGGACCGCTTTGGTAGAGGCCGGCCTTGGGTGGCTGCTCCTGCAGGGCAAGCGCCAACCAAGGTTGGCGTCTACCGTGGTCCGGCCAGTAGCCGCCGACCGGCGGCTGAATGGGGCGCGAGCCGTCGCGCCGGCGTTGCCAGCCCGGGCGCATGATGGCGACAGTTCCCCGAGGAGATCGCCATGAAGACCCCGATCCTGATGGCCGGACTCTGCCTGGCACTGGCCGCCTGTGCGACCACCGGCCGGCTCAGCAGTACCGAGAAACTGGATCTGTACCGTGCCCACGCCGGCGCGCCGCAGAATGACATGCAGTTCTTTGGCAGCCTCAATGGCTGGACCGAGCTGGGCGACAGTGCGCTGGCGGTCTGGACCCGTCCCAGCGAAGCCTATCTGCTGGAGTTGAATGGTCCCTGCCAGGACCTGCCATATGCGACCGCCATCGGCCTGACCAGCAGCATGGGCCGCGTGTCGTCGCGCTTCGACAAGGTGCTGGTGCGCGACCCCACCGGCGGCCCGCGCCTGCCGTGCTTCATCAACAGCATCCGCAAGCTGGACGTGAAGGCCCTGCGTGCGTCCGAGCAGGAGCTGCGACAGGCGCAGGTGCAGGAGCGCGAGGAATCCGGGAAATAAACGGGTAGCGCCGGGCCATGCCCGGCGGATGCCTGGACGCCGGGCATGGCCCGGCGCTACCGGCAGGTCAGGCTTCCGGAACGAAGCCAGCCGGCTTCTCTGCGTCCTTCTCGAACAGGAACTTGACCAGTTCGCCTTCAAGGAACGCACGATGTTCCGGCGTGCGCGGCGACAGCCGGTTCTCGTTGATCAGCATGGTCTGGTGGGCCAGCCACGCGGCCCAGGCCTGCTTGCCGATGTTGTTGAAGATGCGCTGGCCCAGCTCGCCGGGGTAGGGCACGAAGTCCAGGCCCTCGGCATCGCGTTGTTCGTACTGGCAGAAGACGGTTCGGGGCATGGCACTCACTCGTGGTTGCGGGGTTTGCTGGAATTTCGTTTCGGCGTCTTGATCGTGGCGCCGTCGAGCAGTTTGCGGATCGGTGCCGGCAGGCCCAATGCGGGTAGCTCGTCGTTGGCGACCCAGCGCAGCGTGGGTTCTTCCACGCGCAGGCCGCGCACCTTCCGTGACAATACCTGCAGGTGCAGCCTGTAGTGGCTGAAGGTGTGCTGCAGCACCGGCAGTTCCTCCGCATCTTCCAGCGAGCCGTCGACATGTGCGTCGAACCAGTCCTGCAGGTCGCTGCCGGCCTCGGCCTGCGGCAGCGTCCACAGCTGCGCCCAGATGCCGGTGTCCGGCCGCTTCTGCAGCAGCACGCGCTGCTGGGCGTCGCGCAGCAGCAGTGCAACTGCTTCGCGTTTGGGCAGGGTCCTGCTGGGCTTGGGCGTGGGCAGTTCAGCGGTGCGGCCTTCGCGCCGCGCCACGCATGCGTCCTGCAGCGGGCAGATCACGCAGGCCGGCTTGGCCCGGCTGCATACCGTCGCGCCCAGGTCCATCTGCGCCTGGGTGTAATCGGCCATGCGCCCGGCCGGCACCTGCGCGACGTGCGCCTCGGCAATCGCCCACAGTTGTTTCTCGATGGCCGGCAGGCCGGGAAAGCCGTCGATGCCGTGGTAGCGGCTGAGCACGCGCTTGACGTTGCCGTCGAGAATCGCGAACCGCTCGTTCCAGGCCTGGCTGAGGATCGCACCGGCGGTGCTGCGGCCGATGCCGGGCAGGGCATGCAATGCATCGAAGTCGCGCGGCAGGTCGCCGTCGTGCAGTTCCACGCAGCGCTTTGCCGCGGCATGCAGGTTGCGTGCACGGGCGTAGTAGCCGAGCCCGGCCCACTGCGCCATCACTGCGTCATTGCTGGCGGCAGCGAGGTCGGGCAGGGTCGGGAAGTGCTGCAGGAACCGCTGGAAGTACGGGATGACCGTAGCCACCTGGGTCTGCTGCAGCATGATTTCCGACAGCCAGACCCGATAGGGGCTGCGCGGGTGCTGCCAGGGCAGGTCATGGCGACCGTGGTCGTCGAACCAGTGCAGCAGGCGGGCGACGAAGTCGTCTTCCTGGGCAGTGTCGGCGCTGGCGTGCGGCTGGCGGGGCATGAGTGTTCCGGAAGGAGGCAGCCACCCATGGGGTGGCTCTGCTTCGCCCTGGTGGAGCCACCCATGGGTGGCTGCACCAGATTGCGGTGGCTGCGCGATCTATCAGGCGCCCAATGCTTCGGGCAGCAGGGCGTCGACGAAGGCTTCCGGGTCGAACACGCGCAGGTCTTCCGGGCGCTCGCCAATGCCGGCGAAGCGGATCGGAATGCCGAACTCGCGGGCCAGCGCGAACACCACGCCGCCCTTGGCGGTGCCGTCCAGCTTGGTCACCACCAGGCCGGTCACGTTCACTGCGGCATTGAACTGGCGCAGCTGCGACAGCGCGTTCTGGCCGGTGGTGCCGTCGATCACCATCAGCACTTCGTGCGGGGCGGTGGGGTCGATCTTGCCGAGCACGCGGCGGATCTTGCCCAGCTCGTTCATCAGCCCGGACTGGGTGTGCAGGCGGCCGGCGGTATCGGCGATCAGCACCGAGGTGCCGCGGGCCTTGCCGGCCTGCAGCGCGTCGAATGCCACCGAAGCGGCATCGGCGTTCTGCCCCTGCGCGACCACGGCCACGCCGTTGCGCTCGCCCCAGGCCTGCAGCTGGGCCACGGCGGCGGCGCGGAAGGTATCGCCGGCAGCCAGCATCAGGCTGTGGCCGTCATCCTTGAAGCGCTTGGCCAGTTTGCCGATGGTGGTGGTCTTGCCGACGCCGTTGACGCCGACGGTGAGCACCACGAAGGGCTTGGCGTTGCGGTCGATCACCAGCGGCTTGGCCACCGGCTGCAGGATCGCGATCAGCTCGGCGCGCAGCGCGGCCAGCAGCGCATTGGCGTCGGCGAACTCGCGCGACTTCATGCGCTTGCGCAGGCCCTCGACCAGATCGGTGGTGGCGCCCACGCCGACGTCGGCGGTGATCAGGGCGGTTTCCAGTTCGTCCAGCAGATCGTCGTCGAGCTTGGGGTTGCGCGAGAACAGGCCGCCGAAGCTGCGCGCGATGACGCTGTTGCGCAGGCGTTCGCGCCAGCCGGGCTTGCCGGCGGGCGCCGGCGGGGCATCCACCAGCGCCGGCAGGTCGGTGGCCGGGGCGGTTGGTTCCTCGACCGGAATGACCGGAGCCAGAGGAGCCAGCACAGCGGCCGCAGCGAGCGCTTCAGCCTGGACGTCCTCGGACGCGGTGGCCGGCTGCGCAGCTGGCACGGCAGGCACTTCGGCGACGGGGGCCTGTACGGCGACGGTGGCCGGTTCCGGTGCCTTGGCTTCGACCACCGCGGCGGTGGGTGCGTCTTCGGCCGGGGCGGCCGACGGGAACGCCGCCGCCAGCTCTTCAGCCGAGTAGTGCTGGGTCTTGGGCGCCTCCGTGGTGGGGGCATCCTGGGGCTTCTTGCGGCGGAAAAAACTGAGCATTGGCAAAAGGCGCTGAAATCAGAGGGATATGCTACCACTCGGGCCTGTCGGGCCGATGTGGACTCAAGGTCGCGGCCGGCCGGCCGCTAACCGGTCCGGAGGGTTGCGCGGAGCGGCCCGGAGACCGCCATGAACAACGTGATGGGAATCGCCCTAGGCGGCATGCGTGCGGCCCAGCAGGGCGTGCAGGTGGCAGCGCACAACGTGGCCAATCTGGCGACCCCCGATGCGCAGCGCCTGCAGTTGCAGCGCGGTGCCACTGGACAGGGCGGGGTGCAGGCCTCGGTGACTGCCGGCGGCGCCGATGTCGGTGCACCGCTGGGAGATCTGCTGGCGGCGAAAGCCGAGGTAGTGGCCTTCGCCGCCAATGCCTCGGTGATCCGCCGCCAGGACCAGATGCTGGGCTCGCTGCTGGATCGCGAAGCCTGAACCCCCTCCGCAGGCGCAAACCGCCGCCCCTGGTGGGTGCCAACCTTGGTTGGCACGCTTTTGGGGCGCCAACCAAGGTTGGCCTCTACCAAGGCACCGCCGGGCCATGCCCGGCGACCACCGCCTCGATCAGGCCGACAGCTCCAGCAGCAGTTTGTTCAGGCGCGCCACGTAGGCGCCCGGGTCCTTCAGGCTGTCACCGGCGGCCAGTGCGGCCTGGTCGAACAGCACCCGGCCGAGGTCGTCGAAGCGCGCGCCATCGGCTTCGGCGTCGAGCTTGGCGATCAGCGGATGGCCCGGGTTGATCTCCAGCACCGGCTTGCTGTCCGGCACCTTCTGCCCGCTGGCTTCCAGGATCTGGCGCATCTGCAGGCCCAGGTCCTGCTCGCCGATGGCCAGCACCGCCGGCGAATCGGTCAGGCGGTGCGACACGCGCACCTCGGCCACTTCGTCACCCAGGACCGTCTTGAGCCGCTCGACCAGGCCCTGCTTGTCCTTTGCTGCAGCTTCCTGTGCCTGCTTGTCCGCATCGGTTTCCAGTGCGCCCAGGTCGAGATCGCCACGGGCGATGTCGACGAAGCCCTTACCGTCGAAATCGGTCAGGTAGCCCATCAGCCACTCGTCGATGCGGTCGGTCAGCAGCAGCACTTCCACGCCCTTCTTGCGGAACACTTCCAGGTGCGGGCTGTTGCGTACCTGGCTGTAGCTCTCGCCGGTGAGGTAGTAGATCTTGTCCTGGCCTTCGGTCATGCGGCCGATGTAATCGGCCAGCGACACGCTCTGCGCATCGCCGTCGCCGCGGGTGGAGGCGAAGCGCAGCAGGCCGGCCACCTTCTCGCGGTTGTTGTAGTCCTCGGCCGGGCCTTCCTTCAGCACCTGGCCGAACTCCTTCCAGAACGTGGCGTACTGCTCGGGCTTGTCGGTGGCCAGCTTCTCCAGCATGTCCAGCGAACGCTTGGTCAGCGCCGATTTCATCGAATCGATGACCGGGCCGGACTGCAGGATCTCGCGCGAGACGTTCAGCGACAGGTCGTTGGAATCGACCACGCCCTTGATGAAGCGCAGGTACAGCGGCAGGAACTGCTCTGCCTGGTCCATCACGAACACGCGCTGCACGTACAGTTTCAGGCCCTTGGGCGCATCGCGGTGGTACAGGTCGAACGGCGCGCGGCCGGGCACGTACAGCAGCGAGGTGTACTCCAGCTTGCCCTCGACCTTGTTGTGGCTCCACGCCAGCGGGTCGCTATGGTCGTGCGCTACGTGCTTGTAGAACTCGGTGTACTCGGCGTCGCTGATCTCGGTGCGCGGGCGGGTCCACAGCGCGCTGGCGCGGTTGACGGTCTCCCACTCGACGGCGGCGCCTTCTTCACCTTCCTTCGGCATCTGGATCGGCAGGCCGATATGGTCCGAGTACTTCTTGAGGATGCTGCGCAGGCGCCAGCCATCGGCGAAGTCGTGCTCGCCTTCCTTCAGGTGCAGCACGATGCGGGTACCGCGCTCGGCCTTGTCGACGGTGGCCACTTCGAAATCGCCTTCGCCACGCGAGCTCCAGCGCACGCCTTCGGCTGCAGCCAGGCCGGCGCGGCGCGAGGTCACTTCCACTTCGTCGGCGACGATGAAGGCGCTGTAGAAGCCGACGCCGAACTGGCCGATCAGCTGCGAATCCTTCTTCTGGTCGCCGGACAGCTGCCGCAGGAAGTCGCCGGTGCCGGACTTGGCGATGGTGCCGAGGTGGGCGATGGCTTCGGCGCGGCTCATGCCAATGCCGTTGTCTTCGATGGTGATGGTGTGGGCGGCGGCGTCGAAGCTGACGCGCACGCGCAGCTCGCTGTCGCCTTCCAGCAGCGCCGGCTGGGTCAGGGCCTCGAAGCGCAGCTTGTCGGCGGCGTCGGCAGCGTTGGAGACCAGCTCGCGCAGGAAGATTTCCTTGTTGGAGTACAGCGAGTGGATCATCAGCTGCAGCAGCTGCTTGACTTCGGTCTGGAAGCCAAGGGTTTCGGTCTGGGTGGTCTCGGTCATCGATAGGGCTCCATGTGCAATGCCGCGCCAGCGCGTGCGGCCTCGCCAAGGGGTAGGGATGATTGTCCCGAAATCAAGGGGCTGGTCGGCAGGGCTTGCAGCCCTGCACCTGCAGAGGCCGAAGCAACAGCAACAGCAATAGCAACAGCGGGCTATCCTTGGGATGGCGGGGTGGTGTGGGTTGGCAGGACACGCCGTAAACCCGTCCATGGGGGCTCGATGGCGCCATCCATGGCGCCAACGGTCCTGCCAACCCACACCGCCCGCCTCTGACAGGTTCACTCGGCTGTTGGTAGGTGCCGACCGTTGGTCGGCACATCTGTCAGATATCGATACATCCAATGGGGTCAGATCCGTTTTCCGCAGGAAAACGGATCTGACCCCGCCTGCATGTCGAGCATCGGATCGCGTCTGGGGTGGAGCCCCCTGAGTCAGGGGGCAGCCGCGAAGCGGCGGGGGTGTGGAAGCTGGTAAGTGGGGCCCGCGTTTCGCGCAGCGAAGCGTGGGAGCGACAGCGCGCATGCGTTGGCGCGTCCCCGGGCGCCGCCCGGCCGAACTACAATCCCGCTCATGCTGAATTTCTCGAATGAACCCCGCCGGGGGCGCCGGTGAGCGGCCGCGGGGGCAATGACGGCCAGGTCCGCATCATCGGCGGTCGCTGGCGCAATACCCGCCTGCCGGTGCCGACCCTGCCGGGACTGCGGCCCAGCAGCGATCGTGTGCGCGAAACCCTGTTCAACTGGCTGATACCCAAGCTCGGCGGGGCCCGTGTGCTGGACCTGTTCGCCGGCAGCGGCGCATTGGGCCTGGAAGCGGTCTCGCGCGGTGCCGCCCACGCCACCCTGGTCGAGCGCGATGCGCAGCTGGGACGCAACCTGACCGCCGCCGTGGCCAAGCTGCAGGCCAGCGACCAGATCAGCGTCGTGCAGGCCGATGCCCTGCGCTGGCTGCAGGGTGCGCCCGCGCAGCAGGCCGATCTGGTGTTCATCGACCCGCCATTCGCCGATGGCCTGTGGCAGGACGTGCTGGCCCAGCTGCCGCGGCACCTGACCGCCGACGCCTGGCTGTACCTGGAGTCGCCGGCCGGCCACGTGCCGGTGCTGCCGCAGGGCTGGCTGCTCCACCGTGAGGGCGGCACCCGTGAGGTGCGCTTTGCCCTGTACCGCCGTGCCACTGCTACACTTTGACCTCATCTGAACATCTGCTACCGCCCATGACCGTGGCCAACCGCCGCATCGCCGTCTATCCCGGCACGTTCGACCCGATCACCAACGGTCACATCGACCTTGTGAGCCGGGCCGCGCCGCTGTTCGAAAAGGTCGTGGTCGGCGTGGCGCAGAGCCCGTCGAAGGGCCCGGCGCTGCCGCTGGAACAGCGCGTGCTGCTGGCGCGTGGCGCCCTGGCCCACCATGGCAATGTCGAAGTCATCGGCTTCGATACCCTGCTGGCCCATTTCGTACGCTCGGTCCAGGGTGGGGTGCTGCTGCGCGGCCTGCGCGCGGTGTCCGACTTCGAGTACGAATTCCAGATGGCCAGCATGAACCGCCACCTGATTCCCGAGGTCGAGACCCTGTTCCTGACCCCGGCCGAGCAGCACAGCTTCATTTCGTCCTCGCTGGTCCGCGAGATCGCGCGCCTGGGCGGCGACGTGTCCGGTTTCGTGCCGGCCGCGGTGCTCGAAGCCCTGCGCAAGGTCCGCGAAGCGAAGGCGGCACAGTCGTAAGCCCGCCGTACCTGCACCCCATCACGTACAACACCACGCACCATTCCGGGAGGAAATCCATGAACACCACCATGCGCGCGATGCTGATCGCTTCGTTGGCCCTGGCCTTCACCGCCTGCAAGAAGGAAGAGGCCGCTCCGGTCGACGAGGCCAAGCAGGCCCTGGTCGCTCCGTCCAAGGACGACGATGCCGGCTGGAAGAAGTACCTGCAGGAAGTGGCGATCCAGAACATGGGCAACATCACCAACAGCCCGTTCCTGTACTACCTCTCCCCGGAATCGGACCCGGACTTCCAGGCCAAGTATGAGCGCCAGACCGAGAGCGCGACCCAGGCCGTGGCCCGTGGCGTGCAGCCGGGCAACATGCTGGCCTTCGGTTCGTCGGCCTCGGGCAAGATGGCTGACATGATCCAGGCCGTGTTCAAGGACGTGTCGCCGGATTCGATGAAGGGCGTGCGCGTCGTCTTCATCGGCCAGTCGGCCGACAACGCCCGCGTGCAGGCTGCGATCCAGCCGACCGGTGCCGAGTACATTTTCGTCGAAGCCAAGTAATACCGAGCCATGGCGGCCATGCTCCGGCATGGCCCGGGCGGCGTCCTGCCAGGGCGCCGCTGATGACCTGACCGGCCCGCGCGCCCGCGCTGGCCGGTCCTTTGTCCCAAGGCGCGGGCGAGGAGTATCGCCATGTCGCTGAAAATCAACGAGCTCTGCGTCAACTGCGACGTCTGCGAGCCGGCCTGCCCGAACCAGGCCATTGCGATGGGTGAAACCATCTACGTGATCGACCCTGCGCGCTGCACCGAATGCGTGGGTCATTTCGACGAGCCACAGTGCGTGGTCGTCTGCCCAGTCGAGTGCATCGACCCGGATCCGGAGATCGTGGAAACGGAAGACCAGCTGCTGGCCAAGCTGCGCCAACTGCAGCACGATCACCCCGAACTCTATGCGGAGCCCCCATCCGAATGAAGACGCTGATCGTCCGCCCCCTGTTGCTGCTCGGCCTGCTGCTGAGCCCGATGGCCTGGGCCGACAGCCCGGCCCGTGCCGAGCGCCCCGACGGCGCAGCCATTGCCAGCGGCCATGCGCTGGCCACCCAGGCCGGCATCGACATCCTGGCGCAGGGCGGCAACGCCTTCGACGCTGCGGTGGCGGTGTCGTCCACGCTGGCGGTGGTCGAGCCGATCAGTTCCGGACTCGGCGGCGGCGGCTTCTTCCTGCTGCACGACGCGGCCACCGGCAAGGACGTGATGCTGGATGCACGCGAGACCGCACCGGCGGCGGCCACGCCGCAGGCCTTCCTCGACAAGCAGGGCAACCTGGACCGCGACCGCTCGGTCAACGGTGCCTGGTCGGCGGGTATTCCCGGCCTGCCTGCGGCGCTGGTCGAACTGTCGGCCCGGCACGGCAAGCTGCCGTTGTCGGCCTCGCTGCAGCCGGCGATCCGCATCGCACGCGAAGGCTTCCCGGTGTACGACCGCATGGCCAAGGGCTACGCGTCGCGCCGTGAAGTGATGGAGCGCTATCCCGGCACGCGTGAAGTCTATCTGCGCAACGGCAAGCCGATCGCCAGCGGTGACCTGTTCAAGCAGCCGGAGCTGGCGCAGACGCTGGAGCGCCTGGCCGCTGGAGGTTTCGACGGCTTCTACAAGGGCCAGACCGGAAAGCTGTTGCTGGCGGGCGTCAAGCAGGCCGGTGGCAAGTGGACCGCCGAAGAGCTGGCCGGCTATCGCGTGAAGCAGCGCGAGCCGATCGTGTTCAACTACAACGGCTGGAAGATCACCACCGCGCCGCCGCCGTCGTCCGGTGGCATCGCGCTGGCCAGCATGCTGCAGATCCTGGAAGGCTGGGACATCAGGAAGATGGATCCGGCGCACCGTACCCATCTGGTGGTGGAGTCGATGCGCCGTGCCTACCGCGACCGTACGTTCTTCCTCGGCGATCCGGACTTCGTGCAGATCCCGCAGAAGGTGCTGACCAGCAAGGACTACGCACAGGGCCTGCGCGCGACCATCCATCCGGAAAAGGCCACGCCCAGCGACCTGCTGTCGGGCAACCCGACGCCGCTGGAAGACGACGAGACCACGCACTTCTCGATCATCGACCGCGACGGCAACCGCGTCGGCGCCACCCAGACCGTCAACCTGCTGTACGGCTCGGGGCTCATTCCCAAGGGCACCGGCGTGCTGCTGAACAACGAGATGGACGATTTCGCGCTGAAGCCGGGTACGCCCAATGCCTTCGGCGTGATGGGCTACGAGGCCAATGCGCCGAAGCCGGGCAAGCGCATGCTCAGCTCGATGACGCCGACCTTCATGGAAAACAGCGACAAGGTGATCGTGCTGGGCACCCCGGGTGGCAGCCGCATCATCACCATGGTGCTGCTGGGCATCCTCGGCTACGACGCCGGCCTGGACGCGCAGCAGGTTGCCGCGCTGCCGCGCTACCACCACCAGTGGCTGCCGGACCTGATCGAAGCCGAGGACGATGCGTTCGACGCGGCGACGGTGAAGCAGCTGCAGGCGATGGGCCACAGGATCGACCTGCCGGGCAATGTCGCCGCCGGCGGTCGCGGTTCCAGCCACGTGTGGGGCAACCTGCAGACCGTGGAATGGGACCGCAAGGCGAACAAGCTGTTCGGTGGCAGCGACCCGCGCAATCCGGTGGGCAGTGCCCAGGTCGTGCCGGCCCACTGATGTGGTGGTGCCGGCCACTGGCCGGCAATCCGCAGATCACCAGGACCCCGCCAACCGGCGGGGTTTCCTGTTTCCTTTCTAGCGATTATTTAACGGTCCGGCGCCGATAATCGACGCATGAAACTCTGGTCTATTCGTGGAAACTCGCAGCGCCTGGACGGCGGCGCGATGTTCGGCAACGCGCCGCGTGCGTTGTGGGAAAAATGGGCGGCTCCGGACGAGCTCAATCGCATCGAGCTGGCCTGCCGTGCGCTGCTTGCCAGTCCGCTGGAAGGCAAGACGGTACTGTTTGAAACCGGTATCGGTGCGTTCTTCGACCCGCGCATGCGCGAGCGCTACGGCGTGCAGGAAAGCCAGCACGTGCTGATCGATTCACTGCGCGAAGCGGGTTTCGAGCACGAGGACATCGACGTGGTGGTGCTCAGCCACCTGCACTTCGATCATGCCGGTGGCCTGCTTGCCGCATGGAGCGAAGGGCGTGAGCCCGAGCTGCTGTTCCCCAACGCAACCTATGTGGTTGGTGCGCAGCATTGGCAGCGCGCCGTGCAGCCACACCCGCGCGATCGGGCCAGTTTCATTCCTGAGCTGCCCGGCCTGCTGCAGGCCAGTGGCCGCCTGGAAGTGGTGGATGGCGAGTACTCGAAGGCGCTCGGCCGCAGCGTGCGCTTCAGCTACAGCCATGGGCATACGCCGGGGCTGATGCTGGCCGAGATCGTTGGCCACGCGCATGCCGGGGAAGATCCGCACGGTGGCGTGGTGTTCTGTGCCGACCTCATCCCAGGTCGTTCATGGGTGCACGTGCCGATCACCATGGGCTATGACCGCAATGCCGAATTGCTGATCGACGAGAAACGGCAGTTCCTTGAAGACAAGCTGGCGCGCAACGTGCGGCTGTTCTTCACCCACGACCCGCAGGTGGCGCTGGCGCAGCTGGGCCGTGATGACAAGGGACGTTTCGTGACCCTGCACGAACAGGGCGAGCTGAAGGCGCGCGCCCTGGGGTAATGGCAGAGCCGAGCGTGGGCTCGGCTCTGCATCACTCGTCGTTACGACGCCTTCAGGCAGCTGCTCATGAAGGTCTTGCGCGCATCGCCTGCCAGTTTCTTCGCGCCCGCTTCAGCGTTGCACTTGCGCATGCGTTCCTGCTGCGTATTGACCGGCTTGGTTTCGGCGGCCTGGCCACTGAGGCAGGAGCTCTGCGCGGTCTTGTAGGCATCCCCCTTCAAGCCCTTGTTCTTGGCCGAGCATTCGGCCATGCGTTGCTGCTGAGGGGTGGTGGCGTTGGCAGCCAGGGGCAGGCCGGCCAGCAGGACGGCGGCCAGCAGGAATGAGGCCTTCATCGCGAGCTCCAAGGGTGGCGGGTGCGCGGAGCATTCGCCTCCGGCCGGCAAGGCCACGTGAAGAATCACGCGTCGGCCACACCCGCGTCCACGGGCGTTCACGTGCTGCGGCGAAGCGCGCCCGCGAACGGTTGTCGGGTCAGAGCCCTCTCCTGCGGAGAGGGATCCGACCCCGGTTCGCCGGATCAGCCGACGCGGGTGCCGAAGATGCGGTCACCCGCGTCGCCCAGTCCGGGCAGGATATAGCCCTTGTCGTTGAGCTGGGCATCGATGGCCGCAGTGTAGATTTCCACGTCCGGGTGCACGGCCTTCACTGCTTCGATGCCTTCGGGCGCGGCCACCAGGAAGATGCCCTTGATGCGACGGGCGCCGGCGCGCTTGAGCATGTCGATGGTGGCGATCAGCGTGCCGCCGGTGGCCAGCATCGGGTCGAGGATCAGTGCGTCGCGCTCTTCCAGCCGGCCGGTCAGGCGCTCGAAGTAGGGCACCGGCTGCAGGGTTTCTTCATCGCGCTGCAGGCCGACCACGCTGACACGGGCCGCCGGGATCAGCGACAGCACGCCGCTGAGCATGCCCAGGCCGGCACGCAGGATCGGCACCACGGTGATCTTGGCGCCGGCAATGCGCTGCACCGTCACCGGGCCGGCCCAGCCGGCCAGGGTGTGCGGCTCGGTATCCAGGTCGGCGGTGGCCTCGTAGGCCAGCAGCGTACCCAGCTCGTTGGCCAGTTCGCGGAAATCCTTGGTGCTGAGCGCAGCGTTGCGCATCAGGCCGATCTTGTGCTGCACCAGCGGGTGGCGCACTTCGACGATCTTCATGGTCGGGAAGGGGAATAGGGAGAGAGGCCGCCATTTTGCCGGATTGGCGCGGCGAAGCCCAAACCGGGCCCGGGGCCGGCGTACATGAAATGTGCAGACGCATGTCACGGCCATGCAACCTTGCGGACATACCGTGCAGACCCATTCTTAACAGGAATGGGGATTCCCAGTGCATAACAAGACTCCGTTGGCCGTTGCCATCGCCCTGACCCTGGCAATGGGGGCTGCGGCACCGCTGCAGGCCGCCGGGCAGCAGGCGGTAGCCGCCACCGGCGCCGTGGCGGCAGACGCGGTCGACCTTGACCGTATCGAGGTGCGCGCCCAGCTCGAATCGCAGATCCGCGCGGTCGACCTCAAGCGCGGCAGCGACGCCATCGAAGACGCGGTGTCCTCCGATGCCCTGGGCCAGTACCCGGACAAGAACGTGGCCGAATCACTGCAGCGCCTGCCGGGCATCAGCGTGACCCGTGACCAGGGCGAGGGCCGTTTCGTGGTCATCCGTGGCCTGGACGCCAATCTCAACAGCGTCAGCGTGGATGGCATCGCCGTGGGCACGCCGGAGGATTCCAGCCGTGCCGCGCCGCTGGACGTGATCCCGTCCGATTCCACCGAACGCCTGCGCGTGGTGAAGTCGCCGACCCCGGACATGCCCGGTGATGCCATCGGTGGTGCCGTGCTGGTGGAATCGGCCTCGGCCTTCGACCGCGACGGTCGCAGCCTGCGTGGCAAGATCGAGGGCAGTCACCAGCAGCTGTCCGGCGAGACCAGCCCGAAGGCGGCCTTCAACTACAGCGAAGTGTTCAACGACACCTTCGGCGTGGCGCTGGGCGTGAACTACCAGAAGCGCAGGTTCGAGTCGGACAACACCGAAGTGGAGTACGACGGCGAGGACGATGCCGCCCCCGGTGACGTCACCGCGATCAACCTGCAGCACCGCAAGTACGAGATCGAGCGCAAGCGCATCGGCGCCAACCTCAACCTCGACTGGCGCCCGGACGAAGACAGCAAGTACTACCTGCGCACGCTGTACAGCCAGTTCGACGATGCGGAGACCCGCCAGCGCGTGATCTTCAACTTCGACGACGCGAAGATGATCAAGACCGGCACCGACCAGTACCGCCTGGATGGCATGCCGAAGGATTCGATCGACAAGCGCATGCGCTACCGCACCAAGAAGGAAAATACCTTCGCGGCCAGCCTGGGCGGCGAGAACAAGTTGACCAACGCCGTGGTCGATTACCGGATCGGCTACACCCGTACCGAAGAGCGCGTGAATGACGAGATGGAGGCGCGCTTCAAGCTCAACGGCAAGGCGTTCAACGGCAGCCTGGACCAGAGCAGCCGACTGCCGAGCTACAGCTTCGACAACCCGCAGTGGCTGGACAACAGCAACTACGCGTTCGACCGCTTCGTGCTTTCGCCCAAGCAGGTGAACGACAAGGAGCACAGCGCGCAGGTCAACGTGGGCTTCGACGGCGACAGCAGCAGCATCAAGTTCGGTCTGCTGGGCCGCTGGCGCGACCGCGATGTGAATGTAGATGAGCGCGAACTGCGCGTCGGCCCGAAGGTGGCGCTGGCGGGCTGGACCACCTCCTCGCCCGAACATCGCCACGGCAACTTCGGCGACGGCATGGATTCGGCCGCGATGCGTGCCTTCTGGGCGGCCAATGGCAGCCAGTACAGTGCCCGTCCGCAGGACGTCGGTGGCAACGCGATGACCTCGCTGGAAGAGGACTACGTGGCCAGTGAAGACATCTTCGCCAGCTATGCGATGGGCACCTGGGATGTGGGCGCGCTGCGCATCATCGGCGGTGTTCGCGTGGAAAACACCCAGTTCAAGGCAGTCGGCAACCAGGTGGACGTGGCCGCCAACGGCCGCAGCTTCACCGTCACCCCGCGCGTGGCCAACAGCAGCTACACCAACGTGCTGCCGGGCCTGCACCTGCGCTATGACGCGGCTGATGACTGGGTGCTGCGCGCCTCGGCCAACAAGACCGTATCGCGCCCGTCCTTCGGCGACGTCTCGCCGCGCGTGGGTTACAGCCGCGGTGACGAGGAAGTACGCCTGGGCAACCCGGAACTGGATCCGTACGAGTCGAAGAACATCGACCTGTCGGTGGAGAAGTACATCGGCAGCAGCGGCATCGTTTCGCTGGGCCTGTTCCACAAGTCGATCGATGGCTACATTGTCGAAACCGTGCGCACCAATGATCCGGCCTACGGTGGATTCGATGTGACGCAGCCGATCAATGGTCGCAAGGCCACCGTGCGTGGTGCGGAGTTCAACTGGCAGCAGCAGCTGGCCTTCCTGCCGGACGGCCTGGATGGCCTGCTGGTCGGCGCCAGTGGCACCTGGCTGGATACGAAGTTCGATGCCGGCATCAAGGACCGTGCGGGCGAGGACTTCACCCTGCCACGCGCCTCCAAGCACGTCTACAGCGCGCACATCGGCTATGAGAAGTACGGCTTGAGCACGCGCCTGGCGGCCGTGTACCGCAGCGAGTACCTGGACAGCATCGGCAAGGGCCGCGCGTTCGATATCTACGTTGCGCCGAATACCCAGCTCGATTTCTCGCTTGACTACAGGTTCACCCCGCGCGTGAGCGTCTACTTCGAAGCGCAGAACCTGCTGGACAAGCCGCTGGAGCTGTACCAGGGCACCCGTTCGCGCACCCTGCAGATGGAAGAGTACGGCCGCACCTATGCGCTGGGCCTGAAGGTGGCGCTGTGATGGTGCGTGGCGTCACCGTCCTGGCCGCCGCGCTGGCAGCTACGCTGGTCGCCGGCTGCACGCCGGCCACCGGCAGCGATCCGGTTGCGGGAGCGGCCGCGCCGGCCGCCGGGGGCGAGCGCGTGGTGACCACCATCGCCGAAGCCTTCCTGTCACCGATGACCCCGGCCGACAACATCGACTCGCCGGCGGCCTGGCGCGCGCCGGACGGCGCACTGTGGCTGATCGCCACCGCCAAGGCTACCGACAAGCTGGTGGTCTACGACGGCAGCACCGGACAGCACCTGCGTGACGTCGGCAGCAGCGGCACCGCACCGGGGCAGTTCGACCGCCCAAATGGTATCGCGGTGATCGACGACCTGCTGTGGATCGTGGAGCGCGACAATCATCGCGTGCAGGTATTGAGCCTGCCGGACTTCGCACCGCTGGCGACGTTCGCTGCGGACGACCTGCGCAAGCCGTACGGGCTGTGGGTAGACCGCCGCGCCGATGGCTACAGCGTCTACGTCACCGACTCCTGGGACAACGGCGAGGATGCGCAGGGCCGTGACATCCTGCCGCCGCTGGCCGAGCTGGACAAGCGCGTGCGCCAGTATCACGTGACCCGCGATGGTGCGAAGGTCGAGGCGAAGCTCGTCGCCAGCATCGGTGACACCAGCGAAGCCGGTGCACTACGCGTAGTCGAATCGATCTGGGGCGACCCGGATAACGACCGCCTGCTGATTGCCGAAGAGGACGAGAGCTACGCCAGCGAGTTCAAGGTCTACACCCTGTCAGGTCGCTTCACCGGTACCACCTTCGGTCGCGACGTGTTCAAGGCCCAGGCCGAAGGCGTGACCCTGCGCACCTGCGGCAAGGATGGCTGGTGGATCACCACCGAACAGGGCAAGCAGCGCAGCGTGTTCCATCTGTTCGACCGGCATACGCTGAAGCCGGTCGGCGCGTTCCAGGGCAATACCGTGGCCAACACCGACGGCATCTGGATGATGCAGCAAGCCAGCGCGCGCTTCCCGCACGGTGCGCTGTATGCCGTGCACGACGACCAGGGCGTGGTTGCGTTCGACTGGGAGAGCATCGCCAAGCAGTTGGCGCTGCCGCTGGAGTGTGGCGCATGAGCGGGCACTGCGTGATGCGTACGCTGGCGCTGAGCTTGCTGCTGGCGCTGCCGTCGCTGTCGTTCGCAGCGGCCGAACCGAATACCCAGGTGCCGGCGGGCAGCCGCCACTACGCAGCAACGACGGTACCTGACCGCATCGTCGCCTCGCCGGCGGTCGATCCCAGCCATGGATTCGCTGTCGCCTGGCGTACCGACGGCAGCGTGCAGGCACCGCTGCTGGAGATTGCCCTCGCCGGAGATTCGCCGGCCATCGAGGGCATCCGCCAGGTGCGCGCAACGACCCGTTCGCTACAGACCGAGAATGGTCTGTCGCATCATCATCGCGCCGACATCAGCGGCCTGCAGCCGGATACCCAGTACGTCTACCGCGTGCAGGGCAACGGCAGCTGGAGCGCCTGGAACCAGTTGCGCACACTGGCCGCGGCCGACCAGCCGCTGACCCTGCTGTACTTCGGTGATACCCAGAACAAGAACGTCAGCCATGTCAGCCGGGTAGTGCGCGCGGCGCAGAAGGCCGCACCGCAGGCGCGCATGAGCCTGTTTGCCGGCGACCTGGTCAGCGGCGGCGACAACATGGATGACAGTGAGTGGGGCGAGTGGTTTGCTGCGACCAGCTGGCTGGCGCAGGAAACCCTGGTGGCCCCGGCCATCGGCAACCACGAGTATTTCGAGGAGTTCGAGGACACCCCGCAGGAACGCCGCGTGCTGGGCAAGCATTGGCCGGTGACGTTTGCGCTGCCGGGCAATGGCGCCAGCGCCGCGCAGCAGACCAGCTACTGGTTCGATGCGCAGGGCGTGCGCGTGGCCGTGGTCGATGGCACTTCGGCACTCGACCTGGGCACCGCCAAGGCACAGGCACAGTGGCTGGACAAGGTACTGGGCGGCAATCCGCAGCCGTGGACCATCGTGCTGCTGCACCAGCCGTTCTACTCGCCGCGCGAAGGACGCGAGAACGCCGCGTTGCGTGACGTGCTGCTGCCGGTGGTACGCCGCCATAACGTCGACCTGGTGCTGCAGGGCCACGATCACACCTATGGTCGCCGTGGTGAAGGGCAGGCCGCGACGCCGCAGTATGTGGTCACCGTGGCGGGGCCGAAGCAGTATCGCCTTTCCGACGAAGCGCGCAGGACGATGGACCCGGTGGCCGAAGACACCCAGCTGTTCCAGGTGTTGAACATCGATCCGCAGCACCTGCGCTATGAAGCACGCACCGTGACTGGCCGTCTCTACGATGCCTTCGAACTGCGCCGTGATGCCAAGGGTGGCAAGCAGCGCACGGAGCTGACCGAAGGCCGCATCACGCCGCGTGACTGCCCGCGCGCGCAGACTGCCAAGGGCCGCGCTGATCGCTGCTGGGAATGAGGAAATCCAGATGAAAACCGTACGCCGTCTTGTCCCCATGGCTGCCATCGGCGGGGCCCTGCTCCTGCTCGCGACGGCGGTGACCGCCGCCGATAGCGTGCTGCATCCGTTCCTGGCGGCGCAGCCGAAGCAGGCTCCGCAGGAAGTGAATCTGGCGGTGGAGATTCCGGCCGGCAGCTTCACCAAGTACGAGATCAAGGAAGACGGCCTGGTGCATGTGGACCGCTTCCAGTCGATGCCGGTCGCCTATCCGGCCAACTACGGTTCGATGCCGCGCACGTTGGCTGGCGACAACGATCCGCTGGACGCGCTGGTGCTGACCCGTGAACCCCTGCATCCGGGCGTGATCGTACGCTTCCGGCCGATTGGCTACCTGAAGATGATCGACGGCGGCGAGCACGACGAGAAGATCATCGGCGTGCCGACCGACAAGGTTGACCCGACCTACGCCAACATCCGCGACCTGGCCGATCTGCCGGAGATCGAACGGCAGCGCATCGAAGCGTTCTTCCGGGTCTACAAGGACCTGCCGGCCGGGCGCAACCCGGTGCAGCTCAACGGTTGGGGCAACGCCGCCGAGGCGCGCGGGCTGATCAGTGAAGCGATGGAGCGATTCAAGCAGTAGACCCACGCCATGCCTGGATGGCCGGGCGCGCGCATCTCCTTCACCACCGCTGGCTATCATGTGCGCCTTCCACAACGAAGGCAGTGCCTGTGTCGGTAGCGTTGGTATGGTTCCGCCGTGATCTGCGGCTGCAGGACAATCCGGCCCTGCATGCCGCGCTGGATGCCGGTCACGACGTGGTGCCGGTCTACATCCATGCGCCGCACGAAGAAGGCGGGTGGGCACCGGGTGCCGCCTCCGATGCGTGGCGCCACCGTTCACTGGCCGCGCTGGATGCGGACCTGCGCACGCGGGGTTCCTCGCTGGTGCTGCGCAGTGGTGACAGCCTGCCGGCCCTGCAGTTGCTGATCGAGCAGACCGGCGCCGAGGCGGTCTACTGGAACCGCAAATACGAACCGGCCACCCAGCCACGCGACGCCACCATCAAGCGCATGCTGCGCAAGCAGGGCATCGACACGCAGAGCTGCAATGGCAGCCTGTTGTTCGAGCCTTGGGACATCGCCACCCAGCAGGGCCAGCCGTACAAGGTATTTACGCCGTACTGGCGCAACGTACTCAGTCATTGGCGCCTGCCGGCACTGCAGGCCGCACCGGAGGCACTGGCGACGCACGCGGTCGACAGCCTCGCAATTGATGATCTACAGCTTGCACCGACGCTGGATTGGGATACCGGCTTCTGGGAGCACTGGCAGCCGGGCGAAGCCGGTGCGCTGGAGGCGCTGTCGGTGTTCGAGGACGGCGCCTTGCGCGGTTACCGCGAGCAGCGAGACCTGCCCGATCGCGTGGGCACCTCGCGGATGTCGCCGCACCTGCATTTCGGTGAGATCGCACCGTGGCGCATCGCGCATGCGCTGGAAAGACTGCGCAGTGCCGGCACCGATGCCGACATCGACGGCTATCTGCGGCAACTGGGCTGGCGTGATTTCGCCTACCACCTGTTGCATCACTTTCCGAAGACGCCCACGGGCAACCTCAATCCGCGTTTTGACCGCTTCCCCTGGGCGGCGCCGACTGCAGCGCAACTGCACGACTGGCAGCGCGGCAACACCGGCGTGCCGATCGTTGATGCCGGACTGCGCGAGCTGTGGCACACCGGCTACATGCATAACCGGGTTCGGATGATCGTGGCCAGTTACCTGTGCAAGCACCTTCGCGCGCACTGGCTGCATGGCGCGCGCTGGTTCTGGGACACCCTGGTCGATGCCGATCTGGCCAACAACACGATGGGCTGGCAATGGGTGGCCGGGACCGGCGCCGATGCCGCGCCGTACTTCCGGGTGTTCAACCCGGTCACCCAGGCCGAAAAGTTCGATCCGCAGGCCCGCTACATCAGCCGCTGGGTGCCCGAGCTGGCGGCGCTGCCGGTGAAGGCGCGGTTTGCGCCGTGGCAGCATCCCCTGCTCCTGGCCGCACACGCGCCTGACTATCCACGCACGCCGATGGTGGACCTGGCTGAGGGCCGCCATGCTGCGCTGGCGGCATACCGCCAGTCGGGGGCGGGGTAAAGGGTGACCCGAGCGATCCGGTCAGTTAGCTGAACGCGGCCCTGTCGGCGCACCGGATCATCATCCCGACATCGCATTCGGCTGTTTATCCTCTCTGCGCCCGCAAGCCGCCGGCCGACCGGAAACCAAGGAGAACCTCATGATCCGCAACACCACCCGCAACGTCGCACTGGCCCTGATGAGTGCGGCCGTCCTGTCGGCCTGCGCCACCGGCGGCTCCTATGTGCAGAGTGACCAGTACGGCAACCCGACCGAACAGCAGAACCGGACCGGCCGCAACGCGCTGATCGGTACCGCCATCGGCGTGGCGGCCGGCCTGCTGACCGGCGACAGTGCTACCGAGCGGCGCCAGCACGCGCTGATCGGTGCCGGTATCGGCGCACTCAGCGGTGCCGCCGTCGGCCAGTACCAGGATCGCCAGGAACGCGCACTGCGCGAGCGCACCGCCAACACCGGCATCGATGTGCAGCGCCAGGGCGACAACATCATGCTGAACCTCCCGGACGGCATTACCTTTGACTTCGGCAAGGCGACCCTGAAGCCGCAGTTCTATGGCTCGCTCAACGGCGTGGCCGGTACGCTGCGTGAGTACAACCAGACCATGATCGAGGTGGTTGGCCACACCGACAGCATCGGCAGCGACGCGGTCAACAACCGCCTGTCGAAGGAACGCGCCGACTCGGTCGCGCAGTACCTGATCGGCCAGGGCGTGCAGAGCGTGCGTATCGAAACGCTGGGCGCCGGCAAGGCGTACCCGATTGCCGACAACAGCACCGATGCTGGCCGCGCCAAGAACCGCCGCGTCGAGATTCGCGTGATTCCGCTCAAGCAATAACGCGTAGCGTTACTGCTTGAGCCGGTCCGGCCATCGGCCGGAGCGAAAATGCCGCCCTTGCAGGCGGCATTTTTGTGGGTGCCGAGCGTTGCTCGGCACACCGATAGCGTTCCCGGTCGCGGCTTCTCCGAACGGCGCCGGCCAAGGTCGGCATCTACCGAAAGCCACACAGCCGGAACGAAAATGCCGCCCTTGCAGGCGGCATTTTTGTAGGTGCCGAGCCTGCTCGGCACACCGATTGCGTATGTAGAGCCGGTCATGCCGCCGAAGCGGCCACCTTCTCCAGTATCCGCTTGCCACTGTTCTCCAGCGCGGCATCTTCCTGTGCCTTCTGCTGCTGCGCCAGCTTCGCGCCGGGGCACTGCGCCAGCATGTAGTTGGCATCGAAGTTGAGCTTCTCGACCAGGAAGTCGACAAACGCACGCACCTTCGGCGAGACCAGGCGGCCGCCGGCGAATACGGCATTGAAGTCCACTTCCGGGCCGGTCCAGCCGGCCAGCACGCGGCGCACCATGCCCGATTCGACGAACGGCTTGGCCATCACATCACCGGTCAGCAGCAGGCCTTCGCCACAGACCAATGCACCATTCAACGCAGACATGTCGTTGGCGGTCATCAGCGGGGTGACCGGGAAGTCGCGCAGTTCGCCCCCGTTCTCGCCCAGCTGCCAGGTGAAGCGCGGCGAGTTGCCGGTATGGTACGGCTTGCGCATCGCCAGGATGCGATGGAACTGCAGCTCTTCCGGATGCAGCGGTTCGCCATAGCGCTCAATGTAGGCCGGACTGGCGAACACCTGCGTGCGCAGGCTGCCCAGCTTGCGCGCGACCAGATTGGAATCGGGCAGGGCACCCACGCGCAGCGCCAGGTCCGCTTCACCGGCGATCAGGTCCAGCTTCTCGTTGCCCATGTGCATGTCCAGGCGGATCTCTGGATACTGCGCATGGAACTGGCCCAGCAGCGGCGCAATCCAGGTGATGCCGATCGAGTAGGGCACAGTGAAGCGCAGCCAGCCGCGCGGGCCGGACTGCAGCTGGCTCACCGCGCTCTCGGCTTCTTCCAGCTCGCGCGCGATGCGCTGGCAGTGCTCGTGATAGATCGAACCGGCTTCGGTCAGGCCGAGGCGGCGCGTGGTCCGGTGCAGCAGGCGCGCGCCCAGGCGCGTTTCCAGCTCCTGCACTTTGCGGCTGACCGTGGTCTTGGGCAGGCCGAGCGATTTGGCAGCGGCAATGAAGCTGCCTTGCTCGACCACTTTGACGAAGATCAGCGTCTCGTTGAGATCGTGCGACATGGTCGGGGGTCCTGGACGTCGGGGATGGGACAATCGTGACAGAATGATTGGACCGGGTGCGGGATGATTATTCCCCTTAATCAGGACTAATCAAGTAAAGGTTTGAGGTCTATCGTGGCGCCATTCGTTAATTGGAGCCCGTCCGCCATGAGCCTGCGCAACATTCTTGCCCGACTCCGGAACGCCGGCCAGAACACCCTGGACCTGGCGATGACCGTCGAAGCCCGTCCGAGTTCCTTGGTACACAAGGACTTTCGTGAGTTTACCGCGCCCATGCGTCAGCAGCGTGGCGGTGCCATCCGCCTGGTCCCACACAAGGGCGACCGCCTGCGTCGAATCGGGACTATCCCGGATTTGGGAGGAAATGTCCCGTGAATGGGATACTGACGCCCGAAGTCCTGGTCCTTGGCGGTACCGGTGCCGTCGGCCAGGGCGTGGTCGGCGCGTTGCTGGAAGCCGGCAGCCCGGTGCTGGTGGTTGGCCGCGATCCGGGCCGGCTGGCCGCGCTGCATGAGCAGTTCGCGGATGAGCCCGGACTGGAGACGCTGCTGGGTTCGCTCAGCGATGACGGCTCGGCACGCGCGCTGGCCGAACGCATCGCGCAGCGCCCGCGTCCGCTGGCCGCCGTGATCGCCGCAATGGGAGGTCCTTATCGTCGCGGCCGGGTGATCGACCGCAACGGCGATGAGTTGCTGGGCGCGATGCAGGCCGACCTGATGCCGCACGTGCACGCCGTGCGCCACCTGCTGCCGCTGCTGCAGGACAACGTGCATGCGCGCCGCTATGTGATGATCGGCAGTCCGGCCAACGCCAAGCCATGGGCGGGCTACGGCGAGACCTCGATCACCACTGCCGCGCTGCGCATGTACGCGCAGGTGGTGCACCAGGAAGCACAGGCGCTGGGCGTGCGCGCGCAGATGCTGGAAGTCTGCAGCCCCGTCTGTACCCCGGCCAACGCGGCCAATGCCTGCATCGAGTGGCCCAGCTCGCTGCTGGTCGGTCGTCGTGTGGTCTCCCTGCTTGATGGGTGCCGCGACAACCGCGCCATCGTCCGCTGCGACAGCAGCGATGCCGAATTGCCGCGTGGCCTGCTGCACCTGGAAGTTCCTCCGCTGTGGCGCGACACCGCAGGCATCGCTTGACCTCGACCATGGTTGAGGTCGCAGTATTCGCCGCCGATTTTTGCAACACGTTCTCATATCGCTGTACCACCCCTCCGTACGGATGCATGCCATGACTTCCCCCAATACCACCCCACATCGTTTCGGCCATCGCATTGCGATGGCCGGCGTGTCGATCCTCGCCGCGGCCGTGCTTGCAGCCTGCAGCGGCGGCCATGCCGAAGAAGGCGGTGCACCGCCGCCGCCGCAGGTCAGCGCCGCGCCGGTGCTGGTCAAGCAGGTCAGCCAGTGGGACGAGTTCAGTGGCCGCGTCGAAGCGGTGCAGAGCGTTGAACTGCGTCCGCGCGTGTCCGGCTACATCGACAAGGTCAACTACGTCGAAGGCCAGGAAGTGAAGAAGGGCGAAGTGCTCTTCACCATCGACGCGCGCAGTTACCAGGCCGAGTACGATCGGGCAGCCGCCGAACTGGCCCGCGCCCGTACCCAGGCCACGCTGGCCCGCAGCGAGTCCGAGCGCGCCAAGCGGCTGTCCGAGCAGCAGGCGATCTCCACCGAGACCGCCGAGCAGCGCCGTGCGGCTGCCGACCAGTCCGGCGCCGCCGTGCAGGCCGCGCAGGCAGCATTGGATGCAGCCCGCCTCAATCTTGAGTTCACCAAGGTGCGGGCACCGATCGACGGCCGTGCCGGCCGCGCGATGGTCACCGCCGGCAACCTGGTCACCGCCGGCGACAGCGCCAGCGTGCTGACCACGCTGGTCTCGCTGGACACGGTGTTCGTCTACTTCGATGCCGACGAAAGCACCTTCCTGCGCTACGCCCAGATGGCACGCAAGGGCGAGCGCCCGAGCGAGCGTGACAGCGCGCTGCCGGTGAAGGTCGGCCTGTCCGGTGAAGAAGGCTACCCGCACACGGGCAAGGTCGACTTCCTCGACAACCAGGTCGCCCGCAGTACCGGGACCATCCGCGTTCGTGCGCTGCTGGACAACGCCGATCGCCAGTTCACGCCGGGCTTGTTCGCCCGCGTGCAGCTGCTTGGCAGCGGCCAGTTCCAGGCGCTGCTGATCGACGACAAGGCCGTGCTGACCGACCAGGACCGCAAGTACGTGTACGTGGTCGACAAGGATGGCAAGGCCCAGCGCCGTGACATCCAGCTCGGCCGCACCGCCGACGGCCTGCGTATCGTCGAGCACGGCCTGGCCGCCGGTGACAAGGTGATCATCGATGGCGTGCAGAAGGTCTTCATGCCGGGCATGCCGGTGCAGGCCAAGGCGGTGGCGATGCAGCCACAGCCGGCGCCGGCACCGGGCCGCGATGCCACCGCTGCCCTGAAGCACTGATCCGCCGTCTCCTGATCCGCGTTTCCGCTTAGCTGCCGGCGCCAGCGGCAGCCTTCCCTGCCTTCGTCATCCCGGCGAGGGGCGGGGTGGCTGTTGCCCGCCGAATGCCTTTCCCAGGAATTCCTCCATGGACTTTTCCCGCTTCTTCATCGACAGGCCGATCTTCGCGGCGGTGCTGTCGATCGTGATCTTCGCCGCAGGCCTGATCACGATTCCAATCCTGCCGATCAGTGAGTACCCCGAAGTGGTGCCGCCGTCGGTGGTCGTACGCACGGTGTATCCGGGCGCCAACCCCAAGGTCATTGCCGAGACCGTCGCCACGCCGCTTGAAGAGGCGATCAACGGCGTCGAAGGCATGATGTACCTGAAGTCGGTGGCCGGCTCGGACGGCGTGCTGCAGATGACCGTCACCTTCCGCCCGGGCACGGACCCGGACGCAGCGGCGGTGAAGGTGCAGAACCGCGTGGCGCAGGCGCAGGCGCGCCTGCCCGAGGACGTGCGCCGGCAGGGCGTGACCACGCAGAAGCAGTCGCCGACCTTCCTGATGGTGGTGCACCTGACCTCGCCGCAAGGCAAGTACGACACCCTGTACCTGCGCAACTACGCGCGCCTGCACGTCAAGGATGCGCTGGCGCGTATTCCGGGCGTGGGTGACGCGCAGATCTTCGGTGGCGGCGACTACGCCATGCGTGCCTGGCTGGACCCGGACAAGGTGGCCTCGCGCGGCCTGACCGCCAGCGACGTGGTGCGTGCCATGCGCGAGCAGAACGTGCAGGTTTCGGCCGGCCAGCTCGGCGCCGAACCGCTGCCGGACAGCAAGTTCCTGACCCTGATCAATGCCCAGGGCCGTCTGAAGACCGAAAAGGAATTCGGCGACATCGTGCTCAAGAGCGGCACCGATGGCGAGATCGTGCGCCTGGCCGACGTGGCCCGCCTGGAACTGGGTGCGGGCGACTATACCCTGCGCTCGCAGCTGGACGGCAAGAACGCGGTGGGTATCGGTATCTTCCAGTCGCCGGGTGCCAACGCGCTGGAAATCCGCGACCAGGTCATCTCGACGATGGACGAGATGCAGAAAACCATGCCGGCCGATGTGAAGTACGAAGCGGTGTATGACACCACCATCTTCGTGCGCGACTCGATTAAGGCCGTGGTCTCCACGCTGCTGGAAGCGATCGCCCTGGTGGTGCTGGTCGTGATCCTGTTCCTGCAGACCTGGCGTGCGTCGATCATTCCGTTGATCGCGGTGCCGGTGTCGGTGGTGGGTACGTTCGCCGCGCTGTACCTGCTGGGCTTCTCGATCAATACGCTGAGCCTGTTCGGCCTGGTGCTGGCGATCGGCATCGTGGTCGACGACGCGATCGTGGTGGTGGAGAACGTTGAACGCAACATCGAGGAAGGCCTGTCGCCTACTGCGGCTGCACACCAGGCCATGCGTGAAGTATCCGGCCCGATCGTGGCGATCGCGCTGGTGCTGTGTGCCGTGTTCGTGCCGATGGCCTTCCTGTCCGGTGTCACCGGCCAGTTCTACAAGCAGTTCGCGGTCACCATCGCCATTTCCACGGTGATCTCGGCGATCAATTCGTTGACCCTGTCGCCAGCCCTGGCCGCGCGCCTGCTGAAGGCCCATGGCGCTCCGAAGGACGG
The DNA here is from genome assembly GCF_057179845.1 of Stenotrophomonas maltophilia group sp. SKK55. NCBI lineage: Bacteria > Pseudomonadati > Pseudomonadota > Gammaproteobacteria > Lysobacterales > Lysobacteraceae > Stenotrophomonas > Stenotrophomonas maltophilia group sp. SKK55. The sequence goes on along the minus strand of NZ_JBXUHP010000018.1, from coordinate 297,448 downwards.
CCCGAGCCGCCTGATCGACCGCCTGTTCGGCTGGGTGTTCCGTCCGTTCAACCGCTTCTTCAAGTCCAGCTCGGAGAAGTACGAGCGTGGCGTGGCCCGCATCCTCGGCCGCCGCGGTGCGGTGTTCGTGGTCTACGCGATCCTGCTGGTCGGTACCGGCGTGATCTTCAAGCTGGTACCGCCGGGCTTCATTCCGACCCAGGACAAGCTGTACCTGATCGCCGGTGTGAAGCTGCCGGAAGGCTCGTCGATCGCACGCACCGATGAAATGCTGCGCAAGGTCGCCAAGATCGCCCAGGAAACCGATGGCGTCGCTCACACCATCTCGTTCCCCGGTCTGAACGCGCTGCAGTTCACCAATACGCCGAACACCGGTGTGGCGTTCATTCCGCTCAAGCCGTTCGCCGAGCGCCATGGCCGCACCGCCGCGCAGATCAATGCCGAGATCAACCAGAAGATCGCCGGCCTGCAGGAAGGCTTCGCGTTCGCGATGATGCCGCCGCCGATCCTTGGCCTGGGCAATGGCAATGGCTACCAGATGTTCATCGAGGACCGTGGCAATCTGGGTTACGGCGCGCTGCAGAATGCGGTGCAGGCCATGCAGGGCACCGTCGCGCAGACGCCGGGCATGGCCTTCCCGATTTCCAGCTACCAGGCCAACGTGCCGCAGCTCGATGCCGAGGTCGACCGCGTCAAGGCCAAGGCACAGGGCGTGCAGCTCACAGAGCTGTTCGACACGTTGCAGACCTACCTGGGTTCGGCCTACGTCAACGACTTCAACCAGTTCGGCCGCACCTGGCAGGTGATCGCCCAGGCAGATGGTCCGTACCGCGAGACGGTCGAGGACATCGGCAAGCTGCGTACCCGCAACGACCGCGGCGAGATGGTGCCGATCGGTTCGATGGTCACCATCAAGCAGACCTTCGGCCCGGACCCGGTGCTGCGCTTCAACGGCTATCCGGCAGCGGACCTGGCCGGTGAAGCCGACCCGCGCCTGCTGTCCTCGGCCGAAGCGATGACCAAGCTGACCGAGATCGCCGGCAAGGTGCTGCCGGTCGGCATGACCACCGAATGGACCGACCTGAGCTACCAGCAGGCAACCCAGGGCAAGGCCGCCTTCATCGTGTTCCCGGTGGCGATCATGCTGGCCTTCCTGGTGCTGGCCGCGCTGTACGAGAGCTGGTCGCTGCCGCTGGCGGTGATCCTGATCGTGCCGATGACCCTGCTGTCCGCGCTGTTCGGCGTGTGGCTGACCGGTGGTGACAACAACGTGTTCGTGCAGGTCGGCCTGGTGGTGCTGATGGGTCTGGCGTGCAAGAACGCGATCCTGATCGTCGAATTCGCCAGAGAGCTGGAGATGGGCGGCAAGGGCATCGTTGAAGCCGCGCTGGAAGCCTGCCGCCTGCGCCTGCGCCCGATCGTGATGACCTCCATCGCCTTCATCGCCGGCACGGTGCCGCTGGTGCTGTCTCACGGTGCAGGCGCCGAAGTGCGCTCGGTGACCGGCATCACCGTGTTCGCCGGCATGCTGGGTGTGACGCTGTTCGGCCTGTTCCTCACCCCCGTGTTCTACGTGGCCCTGCGCAAGTTCGTCACCCGCAACGGTGGTGGCCAGCTGGTGCAGCACGGCGAACCGACCATCCACCACTGATACGGAACTCCGCCGCCGGTCGTTGGCCGGCGGCCACTCTCCCCACAGACAAGGCATGCATCCATGAACACCCATCAGAACAAGATCGCGCTGGTGACCGGCGCTACCCGTGGCATCGGCCTGGAAACCGTGCGCCAGCTGGCAGAGGCCGGCGTGCACACGCTGCTGGCCGGTCGCAAGCGCCATACCGCGGTGGAGCTGGCACTGAAGCTGCAGGCTGAAGGCCTGCCGGTCGAAGCCCTGCAGCTGGACGTGACCGACGCGGCCAGCATCGCCGAAGCGGTCGAGCAGGTGCGCCAGCGCCACGGTCGCCTCGACATCCTGGTCAACAATGCCGGCATCATGATCGAGAACCCGGCGCAGGCGCCGTCGGAGCAGTCGCTGGACACCTGGAAGCGCACCTTCGACACCAACGTCTATGCGCTGGTCGCGGTAACCCAGGCATTCCTGCCGCTGGTCAAGCAGTCCAAGTCCGGACGCATCGTCAATGTGTCCAGCATGCTCGGCTCGCAGACCCTGCACGCGGATCCCTCGTCGGGCATCTACGACTTCAAGATTCCGGCCTACAACGCGTCCAAGGCCGCAGTGAACAGCTGGACCCTGAGCCTGGCCTACGAACTGCGCAATACCCCGATCAAGGTCAACACCGTGCATCCGGGTTACGTGAAGACCGACATGAACGGTGGCAACGGCGAAATCGAGATCAGCGAAGGTGCACGCTCCAGCGTGGAAATGGCGCTGATCGGTGAGTCCGGTGCCAGCGGCAGCTTCACCTACCTGGGCGAGGTGCTGCCATGGTGATCCGCACGTTGGCGATGGCCGTCTCCAGCCTGGTGCTGGCGGGCTGTGTCAGCGTCGGCCCGAACTACAAGGCCCCGGTGCAGGAACCGGTGGTCCTGCAGGGCGCACAGCAGCCGGTGTTCAGTACCGCTTCGCCGGTCGCCAGCTGGTGGGCGCAGTTCGATGATCCAGTGCTCGAACAGCTGGTGCACGGCGCACTGTCGGACAACCTGGACCTTCGCGTGGCCGTGGCCCGCGTCAGCCAGGCCCGCGCGGTGTTCGTGGAAAGCCGCCTCGACCAGGCTCCGCACGTCACCGCTGGCGGCAGCTACGACCGCCGCAAGCAACCCGATCCGCAGCTGGGTGGGCAGCGGGTGTTCAGTGAAAGCTACCAGCTCGGCTTCGACGCCGGCTGGGAGCTGGATCTGTTCGGCCGCAAGCGCCGTGCTGCTGAAGCCGCGCGCGCCGACCTCGGTGCCGAGCAGGCCAACCTGGCCGATGCGCAGGTCCTGGTCGCCGCTGAAGTGGCACGCAATTACTTCGAGCTGCGTGGTACGCAGAAGCGCATCGCGGTGGCCCAGCACACGCTGGAAAACCTGCGCGATACGCAGAAGCTGACCGAGGCGCGCTGGGAGCTGGGCGCAGGCAGCGAGCTGGATGTGCAGAGCAGCCGTGCCCGCCTGAAGGCGATCGAGGCTGACATCCCGTTGCTGGAAGTGGCCGAGGCGCAGTCGCGCAACCGGCTGGCCGTGCTGCTCGGCCAGCGCCCGGAAGTGCTGACTGACATGCTCGCGCCGCACGACGTACCGGCCTTCGCCAAGGCACTTCCGCTGGGCGATACCCGCGAACTGCTGCGCCAGCGTGCCGACGTGCGCGTGGCCGAGCGTCGCCTGGCGGCTGCGACCGCACGCGTGGGCGTGGCCACGGCGGACCTGTTCCCGCGGTTGTCGCTGTCCGGCTTCGTCGGGTTCCTCGGTGGCGATGCCAGCGGCCTGGTCAATGGCAGCAACAAGGCCTGGTCGCTGACCCCGTCGCTGAGCTGGGCGGCATTCGACTTCGGCACCGTGCGTGCACGCCTGCGTGCCAGCAAGGCTGAAGCCGAAGGCGTGGCCGCGCAGTATGAGCAGGCGGTACTGCTGGCCCTGGAAGACACCGAGAACGCGCTGACCCGCTATTCCAAGCAGCAGGCACGATTGGCGATCGTGGTCGAGCAGGCGCAGGCGGCACGGCGTGCCGAATCGCTGGCGCAGATCCGCTATCGCGAGGGCTCGGAGGACTTCCTGACCCTGCTGGATGCGCAGCGCACGCAGCTGGCAGCCGACGATGCGTTGGCGGCGGCCGAGTCCGAGGTCAACGTCAGCGTGGTGGGCGTGTACAAGGCGCTGGGCGGCTGGGGGCAATCACCGCAGCAACCGAGCGTGGCGCAGGTGCAATGACTCCAGGGGGGACGGAGGCCGTGGCTTCCGTCCCTTTGCTCTTTCAGGGCCACTGATTGGCCGGCACCTCGCGCTCGCGCATGCGCACGATGCAGAAGCGATGGCCGGTCGGTGCTTCCATCACCCACCAGCGCTTGACGAAGCCTATCCGTCGCGCGCCGAGCTTCTCCAGGCGGTCGGCCTCGGCATCGATGTCGTCGCTCTCGATGTCCAGATGCACCCGTGACGGGGGATCGACCCGCTGGACCTCAACGTCCAGGCCCGCCGGTGCGCCCAGCAGGTCGGCATACTCGGCGCCCCCATCGGCACGCGCCGCCTGTGCCTGCAGGCCGAGCGCGGCGGCCCAGAAACGGGCGCCTTCGTCGGCGGGAAGGTCCTGGCAGTCGATGATGAATCCAGCCAGCCGGCTCTGGTGTGCCATGTGCTGCTCCGCAGTTCGAGGGGTACGCGGCAGGGTAGCGCGGTGCATTTCGCGTACGTCTTCACCTTGGTGACGCTTCTGACTCTGCCGGATTGCGGGCCCGCCGTGTAACTAGTGGGTCAGGCACTCGGGAGGACAGGTGATGGCGGACGGAAGGCGGGATACCCAACGGATGTTGTTCGGCGATCCGGGTCCACCGGGTGCGGGGCTGTCAGTGGCAGTCGTGGTGCTGCTGGTGCTGGCGACGATGGCCGCAGCGGTCGGTTTCCTGCGCCTGCAGGATTCGATGCTGGGACTGGGCCTGATCGGCGTGGCGGTGTTCCTGGCGATAGGGGCCCGCATCTGCCAGGCGCGCGATCAGCATCAGGCCCTGTATCGCCTGCTGTCGCGGCAGCCGCCGCCGTAGCTGTGGCTGCCGTGCGGGGTCAGTGCTGCGGCCAGTCCAGTTCGACCACCAGCGGGAAATGATCCGATGGCAGCACGCCATCGATGCGGCGGTCATCGGTCAGGAAGCTGCGCGCGTGGAAACCGCGCACCAGCACCCAGTCCAGCTGCGCGGTGGCCTTCCCAGTGAAATCGTGGAAGGTCAGTCGCGGGCCCTGCGGTGTCTTCACCTGGGTACGGGTGTCGTGCAGTACGCGGGTGAATGCTTTGTAGGTGTCGCCGCCGGGTTCGCTGTTGAAGTCACCGGTCAGCACCACCGGCAGGTCGGCCGGCAGGCCGGCCACGCGCCTGCCGATCAGCTCGGCACCTTTCACCCGGCGTGGTTCGTCCTCGTCGCGGTAGGGCAGGTGGGTATCCATGAAATAGAAGCGGCGGCCGTCATCGATGCGGCGGAACAGCGCCCAGGTGACCATGCGTGGATACAGGTTGCCCCAGGTGATGCTGCCGGGCACATCGGGCGTATCAGACAGCCAGAAGTTGCCTGATTCCTCGATCGCCAGCACCTTGCTGTCGTAGAACACGCCCATGTGCTCGTCGCCGCTGCCGCCGCGGCGGCCCTCGCCGAACCAGCGGTAGCCGGGCAGGTGCTGGGCGAGGTAATCGGCCTGCTCCTGCACCAGCTCCTGGGTACCGATCACCGCCGGGTGCGCATCAAGGATGACCTTCACCATCGCATCGCGACGATCGGGCCAGCGCTTGCCGGGCTCGGTATCGGCCGGGGTGCGCACATTGAACGACATCACCTTCAACGGCGCAGGGGCTGCGGCCCAGGCGCTGGTCAGAGGCAGGGCAAGCGCCAGCAGCGCAGACAGCGCGGGGCGACGGAAACGCGACAACATCGTGGAATCCCTCCATTCCATGAAAACGGTTTCACAGAGCATGCCACGAATGCGCGGACAGCGTTATGCAGGGATGGGTGGCTCGCGGATGCCGGGCGGGCGATGAACGTCCCACGCGGTGGACCGCGCACCGGCGATCATGGGTCGTAGCTCATCCCGTCGCCTTCCTTCTGCAATCGCGCAGATGCACAGCGCGTATGCAGCACGCTGATCAGGCAGCAGGAAGTGCCTCCATCCTGATCAGTCTTCAATCTCGCCACGGCGGCCTGCCGCGCGCACTGCCTGAGCGGTGGTGGCCACGCCAAGTCGTTGCCGTGCTCGCCGCAGGTGGTTCTCAACGGTGCGCGCAGACAGCCCCAGCGTGGCCGCTATCTCTGCCTGGCGCCGTCCAGCGGCGACCCAGCGCAGCACCTCGCGTTCGCGTGCGCTCAGCGCGCCCGCGGGGATATCCGCAGGCGCTTCGGCAAGCTGGCGCGCCGCACGGAAGGCTGACGTTCCGACTATTTCCAGCAGCAGGCGCGCGCTGGCGGATGCATCAATCGAAGTGCCGGCGAAACTGACCGCACCCTCCAGACCGGTCGGGCCGAACACCGGCACCTGCAACCCATGCAGGCCATCGCCGCGAGGCTGTTTCACCACCTGGTAGCGCTCGCCACGCACGCCGTGGCGCTTGCTCCAGAAGAACGGCGCATTGCTGTCCAGCACATGGCGGTTGACCGGACAGGCGTGCAGGTAGCGGGCGAGTCCGCTACCGCTGCCGTCGCCAAACCAGTCACCTTCAATCCAGTAAACACGTTGTGCGTCGCGCCCCAGCCCGGTTCCGGTGGCAAACACCAACAGGCGGTCGAAGCCCAAGGGCGAGGCGGCGGCGCGCAGCACGCCGCCTACCGCCGGCAATGACCGCGCCTGTTCCAGTTCCAGCAGCGCGGGCACCAGCGCAGGCATTGGCTCAGCGCCCCGCCAGCGCATCGAGCAGCGTACGTGCGGCCAGCTTGCCCAACGCGTTGCCGGCCAGCGGACTGTCGCCGGTCAGCAGCAGGCGATCCTGCAGCACGCTGCCATCGATGCCCTCATTGACGATCTGCACGCCCTGCTGGGCCAGTCGTTCGCCGAAGAACCAACGCAGCTGCCCCGGCATGTAGCCGATCTCCGGTGTCTGCCGGTCCATTGCGTCGGGGAAGGCACAGATGCGGTAGCCACGGAACAGCGAGGCACCCTCGGCTTCGTCGACGCCCGCCGCCAGCAGCGCCGCCGGGCCATGGCAGAGGGTGATGATGTGGCGCTGCTCGGCCATGGCCCATTGCAGCGCGGCCTTCACCGCCGCGCTCTCCGGCAGGCCGATCAACGCGCCGTGCCCACCGGGAATGAAGACAGCGGCGTAGTCCGAATCGGCGCCCAGGCCGGCCACCACCTGGTCCAGCTGCAACGGCTGGCGGAAGCGTGCCTGGTAGCGTTCGTACAGGGCGCCGATCTCGCTGTCCTTGTGTGGGAAGGCCCACCATTCGAACTTGACCGGGTTGCCGGACAGCGTCGCCACGTCGATGTCGAAGCCGGCCTTGTCCAGGTGGTACATCGGCAGCAGGGTTTCCACCGGATGGTTGCCGGTGGAGAAAAGGTGGCCATTGGCGGTCGGCAGATAGCGCTCGTCGGCGGCGATCATCAGCACCTTCCAGCGACCATCGCGGCGCGCATCCGGATAGTCGGCGCCGGACAGGTCGCTCTTGGGCGAGGTGAACTGCGACAGCGAATACGGCGACGGGAAGAAGGCATCGCGCTCGGCCGGATCGGGGCTGGGCTGGCGGCTGGGCTCTTGCGTGTTCATGCAGACCTCCGTTGGGGGAAAGTGAGCCCAGCATAGGAGGCCGGATGCGCAGGCGCGATGAGGGATTCCCCTCAATCGGCCGCAACCCGGATGCTGCAGCGCGCCACCCGGCCGGTTGGACAGTGGGATTATGTCGTGTTATCTAGCCGGTGCCGGGATAATCCCGGCATAACCACACAGCAAGCAAAGGAATGAAAATGAAAAGATTCGCCCGAGCATTGCGCGTCACTCTGAATATTCATCCGAACGAAAAGAGCAGCGTGTGGAATACCTGGCCTCTGTGGGTCGAATTCTGATCCTGCGGGCCAAACCCGCGATCGAGCGGTAGCAAGACGAAGGGACTCGTCTTTCGAGTCCCTTCCTGCCGGAGACGCACTGCATGCAAGGGATGTCGAATGAAGGCAGCGCCATTGCTGCCGAGCGCCTGGCTGCGCGCGTGGAGCGCGAAGGGCCGGTGCTGAAACTGGAAACCGGCGGTATCGGGGTTTTCTGCCCGGAACTGGCCGGCAAGGTCGACAAGGAGAATTCCGAGCACCTGTTCGTGGTCGAGTCGCTGGCCGACCTGTTCCGCCGGCACGAACGCGTGCGCTGGACCGAAGTGCGCAGCCTGATCGCCGCCTGCAGTGCTGAGCTCACCGGAGCACAGACCCTGGAGGCACTGCAGTCGCGCATGAGGCAGGCTCTGGATGGGGTATGCGGGCACGCGCTGGATGCCACGCCGGCGGTGTGGAAAGTGATGGCCCATCCCTTGATCCCGCTGGTGATCGACGGGCTCGATGCCCGCGGCACCGCAGCCATCGAACGCGCCCTGCATCTGCGCTACACCACCCAGGTCGAGCAGGTCATCCATCGGCGCCACCTGCTGCGCAACTTCCTCATCGGCCGTGCCGAATCACGGGCGATCGCCGCCGAACTCAAGCGCCGGGTCCGCAGTGGACGTTCGGCGCTGGACTACGCGCAGTCATTGCTGAGCCTGCGAGAGCGCATCGGCCTGGACAAGGTCACCTACCTGGTCACCGTGCAGCTGATCGCCATTTCCGGCGTGCCTGGCATGATGGCCGCCTGCCTGCTGCTGGCGATGCAGATGCATCCGCGCTGGCGCCAGCGCATCGAGGAGGAATTCGCACCGCTCTCGGATGCGGAAATCCATGCGCTGCCGATGGCCAGGATTCCCTGCACGATGCGCTTCCTGAAGGAAGTGATGCGACTGTATTCCACGCCCTTCAACAACCGCCGGGTGGCCGCCTGCGATCTGCAGGTGGAAGGGCAGGCCATCGCCGAAGGCACAGTGTTCGAGTTGAGTTCGTTCATCCAGCACCGCTCGGCGAAGTACTGGGATGACCCGCTGCAGTTCGATCCCGATCGCTGGTTGCCCGAACGGCGCAAGCGTACCGCCGGCATCTATGTGCCTTATGGCTTCCCCACGCGTTCCTGCGTGGGATCGGCGGTCGGCAATGCACAGCTGGTACTGCTGTGCGCGCTGCTGGCACGCGAGTTCCGCTTCACCCCCAGCGCCGACTATCGGCCCGAGGTGCGCATGGAGGGCTTTGCGATTCCGGCGGCGCTGCATGGCACGTTCTCGCGGCGTACGGCCGGTGCCTGATCTGTCGGGACGGCGGCTTACTTTCCCGTTCGCCCGTGTGCCTGCATGTCCTCATGCAGGATCCGCCGCAGCTCGACGATGGCCGGCGTAGCTTCCTGCACGCTGTGCCCGGACACGATCACCTTCTCCGAATCCGCGTGCGGCAGGTGCGAACTCCAGTAGGGCACCAGCCCGTCATCGGTCTTCTCAAGTGGGCCATCGGGCTTGGCGCGGGCGATGATCGAGTGGTAGTGCACCTTCGGTGACATCGGCAGGTCAGCCACGGCGCGGACGAACGGGTCGTCCTTGTCCAGGTTCTGGATGCTGTTCATCTGGTAGCCGTGCTTGCCGTCATTGCGGTCGATCTGGCCGTCGTTGGCAATGGTGGCGACGTCTTCCAGCACGGTCAGTGGCAACCGCACCAGCCGGCCGATCCACCGGCCGAGGCGGGTGCCCGCCACGTCGGTGCCGCGATGCGGCGTGGCGATGAACACCACGCGGGACACTTCCGGTTCCGGCAGGAAGGTCAGCACCGGTGCGCCTTTGGTGCGCAGCAGTTCGCGCTGGGCGGGCGTCATCTGCGCGGTGGCCAGCAGGGTGTCGACCAGGTGGTCGCCGGAGGAGGAGATCATCAACCGTGCGATCACCCCGCCCATGCTGTGCCCCACCAGCACCATGTCATGCGAGGCCTGCGCCTTGCCGCTGGGGTCGAAGTGCTTGAACACTTCAGCCAGCGTGTGGCGCATCGCATCGTGGCTCATCGCGATGGGCATGTTGGTCGGGTAATAGAACTGCCAGACCTGGAACTCCTGGCGGATCTCGTCGTCGCGCAGCAGTTCGTTGGCCACGTTGACCCAGGCTTCCGGACTGCTGGCCAGGCCATGGATCATCAGCAGCACGCGGCGGTTCGGGTCATAGGGCTGCATCATGTACAGATGCGGCGTGTCGATGCCGCCCTTGCCACCGAACAGCGTGCGCAGCGACTGTCGGCTGAAGTTGGAGCGGGCCAGCCACAGCGCATAGCCGGCAGTGAAGTTGGCTGCCAGTGGCACCTGCTGGCCGTGCAGGGTCACTTCCGAAACCTGGTAGGGATCGTGGATCTCCAGCTCCGGCTCGTCATCGTGCAGCACCTCCCACAGGTTTTTCCCCGAGAAGCGCAATAGCACCGTCATCGATGGCGAGGGCATCTCGCTCCAGCTCTGCGTGGCAGAACGTCTTGCCTGCGCCGCCTGCGCCGCCTGCGCCGCTGCCGGAGGCGTGGTGGCCGTGCTGCCGGCCGGGTCATCCATCACTGCCACCAGTTCGGCACCGAAGCCATCGCGGCGATGCACGCTTCGCAGCGTGCCGGTGAACGACAGCGAGGCGGCGGGTACCAGCTCGCTGGGGGTACGCTGGTCCAGCGCCGATGCTTCGTCTGAAGGGGCCAGCACGAAGGTCCAGCGGCCCAGCTGGAAATGGCTGGCCTGGCCGTGCACGCGCCCGGTGGCATAGGCGTTGTAAAGCTGCACCGAGGCTTCCTGCACCGCCAGGTTGTAGTAGTCGCGCACCTGGGTCTGGCGGTCTTCGAAGCCGCGCTGGTTCGCCGTGCGCTCGGTGAAGAACAGATAGGCATAGGCCTGGCGCGCGACCTGCATCCACGCATCGAGGCGTGGCTGGAAGTCGGCATCCAGCTCGGTGACGGCGGTCTTGGCACGGCCGGATGCCGAGTACTCGCGCTTTGGCGCCGGCAGGGTCATCGCATACTGCAGCCACAACTCGGCCAGGCTGGAGCGCTTGTCTTCCTCGCGCACCACGATGCTGCTTTCCATGGCCTCGATGCAGGGCAGGCCGGGCTTGGCACAGACGCCCTCATCGAGCCCGGCCACGCGCAGGGTCTCAATGGTCGCCGCGCTGAGCTTGCCGGAGGTCAGGATGTCACCGCGCTTGAGCGCGATGTACTGGCCGGGCGTGACCGAGGCAACCTGCACCGACGGCCCGAACTGGCGCAGCGTCGCGCAGCCGCCCAGGGTGAGCAGCACGGTGATGATGAGGGTCGTGCGGCCGATGAAGCCCAAGCCCGTGGTAGCCATGCGATCCTCCTGCGCGGTGGCGACACTCTAGCGGTGGGCCTGTCAAAGCGGAATCTACCGGCTGGGTCGGGCTTGGCGGCGAGTGCGGTTGGTAGATTCGGGCAGTTCCGTGCGCCGGCTGCAGGTTCCTAGCCCATCAGCGGCTGATCTGGCACTTCACCGCCGCCGAATAGCCCTCGTAGTCGTCACCCGCGATCACGTGCAGGGTGTGGCGCTTGTCGATGCGCTTCACGTAGGAAGGTTCCTCGGTATTGGCATGCTCGTTGACCTCGGTCACCGACCAAGCCCTGGCCAGGCGCTTGGGATCGACGCCGTTGAAGTACACGAAGAGGCCTTTCTCGCCTTCGGCCACATTCACATCGGCACTGCTGACCGTGCCGCCAAACAGCGCGACCGGCTTGTCCTCCGGCTCGAACGTGCCGCCCGGCTTCTTGGCCAGGCCGGCCGCCTGCAGCGCATCGATGGCGTCGGCCGCGCTGAAATCCGAGCCTGCCTTGCAGGCCAGCAGCGCCTCCAGCGTGGCGATGCCGGGCGGCGCGATGGCCGGGGCTGCGGCGTGCGTGGCTGGGGCGGCGGCGAGCGCGGTGAGGAGCAGGGACATCGCGAGGGGGGCTTTCATGGCAGATCCTTCTGGCGGTCGCGGATGAAGGGACTGCTGTGTTGGCGGTGTCATCCCGATTATGCGCCACACGTCCTGCGCGACGGGCAGGCACAAAAAAGCCGGAACCCCAGTTGACGGGAGATCCGGCTTCTTGCGGCCTCGACAGGCCTTACAGATGGTGGAGGTGGGCGGAATTGAACCGCCGTCCGAAGGCACTCCATCCCCAGCACTACATGCTTAGCTCACCGTTGGATCTCGTCCCCGAACAGCACGGTGCGCAAAGCGCATCCGGGAACCAGCCTGTTGTGTTCTAGTGCCGGACTGACAGGCAGCCGTCCAGCGCGATTCCATGATAGTGACTCTACACCGCGAGCATGGACACAAGCGGTTTCGAGGCTTAGGCCTTAAGCGGCCAGAGCGTAGTTGTCGTCGTTGGCAACTAGAGTTTTGCAGCTGGATTTACGAGGAAAGCTACCCCCTCGGCATGCGCCAGGCGACTTCACAACCCCCGTCGAAACCAATGCACCCCCGGTTTCTTCAAGTTCTGCAAGGTACAAGGCCTGTTTCGTGTCGCCACGGTCAGTGCCTGCCCAACAGTGGCAATGCTACGGCAAAACAGCTGAACAGTCACCTTGGCAATCCGCAACAAGTTGTAGAGCCTCCGTCATAGCGGATTGGTAACGTCATGGGCACGAATTTGCGACACACTGGCGGCGACCATCCGGGCCAGGACAAACACGGAGACTGTGGGTGACCGAGGCAAGCCAACAACGCAGCCTACGACAGCTGGTCGGGCCCGTCGGGGCCGACTATCAGCGGCGCGCGCTGCCGCCCGGCTGGGTCTGGGCGGTACTGGCGGCGTTGCTTGCGGCCACCGCGCTGACCGAACTGCCGGCCACAGCGGCCGCAGCACTGGTCGCCAGTGCGGTGGTGGTGCATTGGTCGCAGCGCGGTCGCATCCATTGGCTGGGCTGGCGTCTGCCGGGCATGGCGGTGTTGGCGGCCCTGCTGTGGGGGCCGGAAGTGCTGTCGCAGTGGTTCGAGCACGGGCTGGCCGTGGTCCTGATGTCGCTGGCGAGCCTCAGCATCGGCGTGCATGTGTGGCAGTCGCGGCAGCTGGCGCGACAGCTGCAGGGCGCTGCCGATTCGCTGGATGACGCCCAGCTGCTGGCCCTGTTGCCGGCCGATGCGGCCCAGATGGCACAGCAGTGGCGCGCGGGCGATGACCGGCATGCCCCGGAACTGGCGGTCGTAATGCACCTGGCCGTGATGCACGCGGCGCTGGCACCGCGCATGCGCGGGCAGGGCATGCTGGCGGGGTGACCCGCCTTTTGTAGAGCCGAGCCTGCGCTCGGCTGCCCTTCTTGCCGAAGCCGAGCATGGCTCGGCGCTACAGCCTTACGCGTCGCGGTTGCCGCGACGCATCACACGCTGCTTCTCGATCGCCCAGTCGCGGTCCTTGGCGGCATCGCGCTTGTCATGGGTCTGCTTGCCCTTGGCCAGCGCGACTTCGAGCTTGATCTTGTTCTTGCTCCAGTACATCGCAGTGGGCACGATCGTGTAGCCATCGCGCTCGACCTTGCCGATCAGCTTGTCGATCTCGTTCCGGTGCAGCAGCAGCTTGCGCTCGCGCCGGTCATTGGCCACCACGTGGGTGGAGGCCTGGATCAACGGGGTGATCTGTGCGCCGATCAGGTAGATCTCGCCGCGCTTCACATAGGCGTAGGCGTCGATGATGTTGCCGCGGCCTGCGCGGATCGACTTGACCTCCCAGCCCTGCAGGGCGAGGCCGGCCTCGAAGCGCTCTTCGATGTGGTACTCGTGGCGGGCACGCTTGTTCAACGCGATGGTTTTGTTGGCCGTCGCGCTCTTTGCTTTATCCTTGCCGCTGTTCTTGCTCATTTCCGTATTGTCTCCGATTCGGGCCCGCCCGGTCGATTGCCGAAACGTCCTGTATTCATGCCTACTATCCGCCGCAGCGCCCTGGTCGAACATTCGGCCGCGCGCATGTTCGACCTGGTCAATGATGTCCAGGCCTATCCGAGCCGTTTCCGCTGGTGCTCGGCTGCCCAGATCATGGAGCAGGGCGAGGACCGCCTGGTGGCGCGCCTGGACCTGGGCCTGGGTTCGTTCAGCACCTGGTTCCAGACCGAAAACACCCTGCGGCGACCGCACAGCATCGATATGCAGCTGCGCGATGGCCCGTTCAAGCAGCTGCACGGCCGCTGGGAATTCCATGCGCTGGCCGAGGATGCCTGCAAGGTCACCCTGACCCTGGAGTTCGAACCCAGCTCGCGCCTGCTCGGTCCGGCGCTGGCGATCGGCTTCCAGGGGCTGGCCGATCGCATGGTCAACGATTTCGTCCGCGTCGCCGACGAGGGCTGAGCGATGATCGAGGTCGAGGTGGTACTGGCCTGGCCGCAGCGGGTGCTGTCGTGCCGCCTGCAGCTGGAAGAGGGGGCCACCGTCGCCGATGCTGTCGCGGCGGCCGCACTGGAAGGCAGTGCCGATTGTCCCGCCGTCGCCGTGCATGGCGTAGTGGCACGCCCGCACCAGGTTCTGCTGGACGGCGACCGCATCGAACTGCTGCGCCCGCTGCTGGCAGATCCGAAGGATAACCGCCGGCGTCGCGCGCTCGGCGGTTGATTCCGGAAGCCGTACCTGCGGACGGGCAGGGGGCTCAGCGGCCCTTCTTCTTCTTGTCCTTCGGCAGATTGCGGCCGAACTGGCGCACGGTCTGCTGGGCCAGGGCCTTGTCGTTGCCCGGGAAGTAATCGCCTTCCCAGCGGGTCACGGTGTCATTCTCGAAGAACACCACAAAGTTCTTCACTTCGGTACGGCCCAGGCGGTTCACGCGCTGGCTGGAGGTGTAGTCCCAGCGCTGGGCGTGGAACGGGTCGGGAATGGACGGGGTGCCCAGCAGCGCGGTGACCTGCTGCTTGCTCTGCCCGACCTGCAGCTTGGCCACGGCATCTTCCCGGATCAGGTTGCCCTGATAGATGGGTTGCTTGTAGATGATGCCGCACCCGGTGGTGGACAGGGCGACGGCGGCGACCAACAGGAGATTGCGCATCGGGACTGGCGGTTGGGGAAATCAAACCGATGATACACTCCCGGCGTGCCACCGCGACCCAATCCGAGGCAGCTGGCGCTAAATCGCCAATGAACGGAGACCTATGGAAACCCACGACCTGCGTAAAGTCGGCCTGAAGGTGACCCATCCGCGGATGCGGATCCTGGCGCTGCTCGAGCAGCGCAATGCCCAGCACCACATGACCGCCGAAGACATCTACCGCCAGCTGCTGGAGCATGGCGACGAGATCGGCCTGGCCACGGTGTACCGGGTGCTGACCCAGTTCGAGGCCGCCGGCCTCGTGCTCAAGCACAATTTCGAGGGCGGCCAGGCCGTTTACGAGCTGGACCGTGGCGGCCACCACGACCACATGGTCGACGTGGACAGTGGCAAGATCATCGAGTTCGAAAGCCACGAGATCGAGGAGCTGCAGCGCAAGATCGCCGCAGACCATGGCTACGAGCTGGAAGAGCACTCGCTGGTGCTGTACGTGCGCAAGAAGCGCAAGTAAGCCGTTCCGGCCAGCTGGATGCGACGAAACCCCGGGCCTGCCCGGGGTTTTTCGTTGCTTACGGTAGATCCACGCCATGCGTGGATGGCCCCATGAGCACCTCAAGATCGACCGCCTCAGCCATGGCCCGGTTGCCGGCATCACCCGGGTGGAGGTGGTCGCCGGAGTCGTAGGCGGCGGCCATCCGTGAGGGATCGGCCGGGTCGCGCAGCGCCGCGTCCAGGTCGATCACTGCGTCGAACGGGCTGTCCGTGCGCAGCCAGGCATTGATCCGCTGGCGCAGGCCATCCTTGTCCGGGTGGTAGTAGTCGTCCAGTGGCGTGCCGGGCAGGGCGTCGGCAAACGGCGGCAGGGTGGCGCCAATGATCCGCACGCCACGGTGGCGGGCCTGTTCTGCCAGCGTGCGATACCCCGCCTGCAGTTCGGCCAGCGTGGGCCGGGCCTGGTTCCGGGCGAATGCGGTACCTGGCCAGCTGATGTCATTGATGCCGATCAGCACGATCACACTGGATACCGCAGGCTGGTCCAGCGCGTCGCGCCGGAAGCGGACCAGGGCGGATTCACCCATGCCGTCGCGCAGCAGCCGCCCCCCGGAAATGCCGGCGTTCACCACGGCTATGCCCCGCGCTGCCAGGCGCGCGGCCAGATGATCGGTCCAGCGCTGGTCCTGGTCGAGGCTGGCGGTGGCACCGTCGGTGATCGAATCCCCGATCACCACCACGCTGCGCGCGTCGGCGCCGGCCTCGACGTCAATTCCGGTCAGCAGCAGGCGGGCGGTGGTGCTGCTGGCTGCGCTCAGGGCCTGGGCCCGGCTCTGGTCGCCGGGGGCGATCCAACTGGTCTGGCGGCCTTCCCAATGGAACGTCTGAACGGTTGCCGGCCCCGGCACAAAGACGCTGACCTGCACTGCCTGGCGGTCATCCGTGGCCAGCGGGAGCGGATCGCTCAGCTGTTCCTGACCGGGCCCGATCAACACCCCGGGCTGGCCGCCGAAGCTGAGCGGTTGCGGGATGGCGCCCGCGCGTGCGGCCACGCTGGCTGCTCCGATCCGCAGCGGCTGGGTGCCGTAGGCATTGCTCAGCCGCACCCGCAGCCGCGGGCCGCCCAGGCTGATGCGCGCCGTCTGGCGGAAGGTATGGTCCTGCAGTGTGGCCGGGACCAGGGTCGGGAACAGGAAATCCGCGTTCCAGACCGGCTGCGGGCTGGCCTGCCAGGTGGCGACCCAGTGCGGGGCGGATGCGGCACTGGCGGCGCCGGACACGGCGAGCAGGGCGGTGGCGGTGAGCTGGCTCAAGCGGTTCATCGGGCAGTCCCGAGTGGAGGGACCGCCATGGTGATTCCGTGCTTATCTGTGAACTAGACTGCGCATGGACAATCATCTGTGAACTGGATTCATTGCCATGGCGCGACCTGACATCAACCGATCTGGCGAACTGGAAGTGTTCGTGCGCGTGATCGAGACCGGTGGCTTCTCCGCCGCCGCCCGAACGCTGGACATGACCCCGTCGGCGGTCAGCAAGCTGGTGGCCCGGCTGGAGCAACGGCTGGGCACGCGCCTGCTGCAACGCTCCACCCGCCAGCTGCAGCTGACCTCGGAAGGCTGCGCGTTCTACGAGCGTGGCCTGCGCGTGCTGGCCGACCTGGAGGAGGCCGAGCGTTGTGCCAGCGCCCATGCCGAGCCGCGCGGGCGGCTGCGGGTCAACTCCAACGTGCCGTTTGGCCGCCATTTCCTGTTGCCGCTGCTGCCGGCGTTCCTTGAGCGTAACCCGCAGGTGGGCGTGGACCTGACCCTCAACGACGAGGTGATCGACCTGCTGGAGCAGCGCACCGACGTGGCAGTGCGGGCCGGGCCGCTGAAGAGCTCCAGTCTGGTGGCGCGACGGCTGGGCGCGACGCGGATGATGATCGTGGCTGCACCGGCCTACGCGCAGCGGCACGGGCTGCCACGCACTGCCGAGGAGCTGCAGTCGCACAACCGGCTGGACATCGGCCACGCGCGTGCGATGCAGGGGTGGCCGTTGCTGCAGGAGGGGCGCGAGCGGATGCTGCTGCCCAGTGGCAATGCCCGCGCCAGCAACGGCGATGCGCTGCGCCAGCTGGTGCTGGGCGGGCTGGGCATGGCGCGGCTGGCGGCATTCCAGGTGCAGGAGGACATTGCTGCCGGGCGCTTGCTGCCGGTGCTGGAAGAGGCCAATCCCGGCGACCTGGAAGAGGTGCACGCGGTGTTCCTGGGGCAGGGCGGTTACCTGCCGCTGCGGGTGCGCGCGTTCCTCGATTTCCTGGTGGAGAACGTCGACCTGACGCAGCCACGGGGGTAATGCCGGCCGCTGGGGTGAGCTGTGCCACGCTGGTGCGCGGAAGCCGAGCATGGGCTCGGCGCTACACGTCGGTTCGTTCGGGAAATCCTGTAGAGCCGAGCCCGCGCTTGGCTCCGCCGGCCTCAGGCCTGCAGCAGCTTGCGGGCGGCGGCGCGCGCTTCCTTGCTCACTTCCACGCCGCCGAGCATGCGCGCCAGCTCTTCCTCGCGCGCCTTGTTGTCCAGCTTTTCCACTGCGCTCTGGGTCATGCCTTCCACTGGGGCCTTGCTGACCCGGTAATGGGCATGGCCCTTGGAAGCGACCTGCGGCAGGTGGGTCACGCACAGTACCTGGCGCTTCTCGCCGAGCGCGCGCAGCTTCTGGCCGACGATGTCAGCCACCGCGCCGCCGATGCCGGAGTCGACCTCGTCAAACACCATGGTTGGCACTGCATCCAGGTCCAGCGCGGCTACTTCAATGGCCAGCGAGATGCGTGACAGTTCACCGCCCGAGGCCACCTTGCGCAGGGCGCGCGGCGGCTGGCCGGCGTTGGCCGCCACCAGGAACTCGAC
Organism: Stenotrophomonas maltophilia group sp. SKK55; assembly: GCF_057179845.1. Taxonomy (NCBI): domain Bacteria; kingdom Pseudomonadati; phylum Pseudomonadota; class Gammaproteobacteria; order Lysobacterales; family Lysobacteraceae; genus Stenotrophomonas; species Stenotrophomonas maltophilia group sp. SKK55. Next base: position 279,350 of record NZ_JBXUHP010000018.1, on the reverse strand, counting down.
GCGCTCGGCACCCTGCGCGTCGGGCTTGCCGCTGTCCTGTGGCTCCAGTTCGATCAGGAACTGGCCGCCGCCCATGCCGAGCTCGGCGATGATGCCGGTGGTGGTGGCCGACAGTTCGGCAGCGGCGCTGCGGCGGCTGGCGGTCAGCACTTCAGCCTGCACGCGCCAGGCGGCGGCGGCCTTGTCGATCTCGCCGGCCAGGCGCTGCAGGCGCTCGTCGGCGCCACGCAGCTGCTCCACTTCGGCATGCATGCGCTCGCGCTGCGCGCCCAGTTCGTCCATCGGCACGCGGTGCTTGCGGGCCAGGTCGTGCAGGCGGCCGAGGCGGCGCTCGTTCTCCTCGAACTGTTCCGGGTCGGCATCCAGATCGTCGTGCACGCGATCAAGCAGCGACAGGGCTTCGTGCAGCTGGATCGAGGCGTTCTCGATCAGGCCGTCCACCTCGCCCAGGCGCGGGTCGTGCTCGACCAGCCGCGACAGCTCGTGGCGCACTTGCTGCAGCAGGTCCAGCGCAGAGCTGCCGTCATCGCCGTTGAGCTGGTTGCTGGCCGCCTGGCAGGCGCTCAGCAGGGCGCTGGCGTGGGCCTGGCGACGGTGGCTGGCGCCAAGCGCGGCAATCGATTCCGGTTCCAGGTCCTCGCGGTCCAGTTCGCGCAGCTGGTGCTCCAGGAAGCCGATCCGGTCACTGACGTCGCCCTGTTGCGACAACGCCAGCGATTCATCGACCAGTGCCTGCCAGGCCGCGGCGGCGTGGCGCACCTGGCGGCGCTCGTTCTCGTTGCCGGCATAGGCATCCAGCAGGGCCAGCTGCGACGGGCGCGCCAGCAGCGCCTGCTGTTCATGCTGGCCGTGGATCTCCACCAGCAGCGAGGCCAGGTCGCCCAGCTGTGCCAGCGTCACCGGGCGGCCATTGATCCAGGCCCGCGAGCCGCCGTCGGCGCGGATCACGCGGCGCAGCTGGCATTGGTCCTCGTCGTCCAGCTCGTTGTCGGCCAGCCACTGGCGGGCGGCCTGCAGCTGCTCCAGCGCGAACTCGGCGGAAAGCTCGGCGCGTGCGGCGCCATGGCGGACCACACCGCTGTCGGCGCGCAGGCCGGACAGGAAGCCCAGTGCGTCGACCATCAGCGACTTGCCGGCGCCAGTCTCGCCTGAAACCACGGTCATGCCTGGCCCGAACTCCAGTTCGGTGGCGCGGACGACGGCGAAATCCTTGATCGAAAGATGTCTGAGCATGGGTAAGGGGGTGTCAGCAGCCGCGCAACGCTAGCACGCGGGCGCGGGAGGTCCAATGACTTGCCAAGGCGATGCGCCGCCATTATCTAGTGTCCGTGTCTCACAGGTTGATTCCATGCACGGTTCTCCCGACCAGCTTGCCCCGCGTGCGCGCCACCTGCTGCGCACGCTGATCGCGCGATACATCCAGGACGGCGAGCCGGTCGGCTCGCAGACGCTGGCGCGCGTGGCCGGCCTGGAGGTCAGCCCGGCCACCATCCGCAACATCCTGGGCGACCTGGAGGATCTGGGCCTGCTGGCCTCGCCACATACCTCGGCCGGCCGCGTCCCGACCGCGCATGGCTATCGGGTGTTCGTCGACAGCCTGCTGCAGATGCAGCCGCCGGGCGAGGGCGAGCTGGCCCGGTTGCGCCAGGAGCTGGCCGGCGGCGGCAGTACCCAGGCCCTGCTCGGCAGCGCCTCGGAGCTGCTGTCGGCGATGAGCCACTTCGTCGGCGTGGTCAGCGCACCGCGGCGCGAGCAGTTCGCCTTCCGCCAGATCGATTTCGTGGCGCTGGACGGGCGCCGGGTGCTGGCGATCCTGGTATTTGCCGACAACGAGGTGCAGAACCGGGTGATCGAGACCCGGCAGGAGTTTGCGCCGGGCCAGCTGGAGCAGGTCGCCAACTACCTCAATGCGCATTTCGCCGGCCTGCCGATGGCCGAGATCCGTACCCGCCTGCTGCTGGAGCTGCGCGACGCCCGGTCCGAACTGGAGCAGTTGCTGGCCCACAGCATCGAACTGGCCGAGCAGGCCCTGCAGCCGGCGGCCGACGACATGCTGGTGGCCGGGCAGACCCGCTTGATGGGCGTGCAGGACCTGTCCGACCTGGAGCGCCTGCGCGAACTGTTCGAGCTGTTCTCCAGCAAGCGCGAGATCCTGCAGCTGCTGGAGCGGACCATCCAGGCGCCGGGGGTGCGCATCTTCATCGGCGAAGAGACCGGAATGATGCCGCTGCAGGGCGTCTCGCTGGTCACCGCCCCGTATACCGCCAATGGCCAGGTGCTGGGCGTGCTGGGCGTGATCGGTCCCAAGCGGATGGCCTACGACCGGGTGATCCCGCTGGTCCAGGCCACCGCCGATGTGCTTGGCGCGGCCTTTTCGCCGGCCGGACGCACGCCGGGAACATCCGACGCTTGAAACGCAGCATCCCGCCCACACTAGGGTGGGTGGAGGCGGAGAGTGACCGCCAGGGACCCAGACATGAACCACGAACATCCAGATATCGAATCCCAGCAGAGTGCCGCCGATGCGGCTGCCACCGCCGGCGTCAACGACGAAGTCGAGCGTCTGCGCGCCGAAGTCGAGCAGGTCAAGGCCGATGCGCTGCGTGAGCGCGCCGACCTGGAAAACCAGCGCAAGCGCGTTGCCCGTGACATCGAGCAGGCCCGCAAGTTCGCCAACGAGAAGCTGCTGGGCGAGCTGTTGCCGGTGTTCGACAGCCTGGATGCCGGCCTGAAGGCCGCCGGCGACGATCCGCACCCGCTGCGCGAAGGCCTGGAGCTGACCTACAAGCAGCTGCTCAAGGTCGCTGCCGACAACGGCCTGGTCCTGCTGGACCCGATCGGCCAGCCGTTCAACCCGGAGCACCACCAGGCCATAAGCCAGGCGCCGACCCCGGGCGCTGCCCCGGGCAGCGTGGTGACCGTGTTCCAGAAGGGCTACCTGCTCAACGAGCGCCTGCTGCGGCCGGCGCTGGTGGTGGTGGCCGCCGACTGACCCTGCCGGGCCGGGCGGCGGGAATGACCTGCGACCCGGCCCGACGCTGAACGCGCCGGGCGACCGGAAACACAGCGTTCGGGAGGTGGCTTGAATGTTCCACGGGCCTCCCCCACATCGTATTCATCCACCGGCCGAACGGCCGGACTGACCCCAACAAGCATCCTCAGGAGTCTCCCCCATGGGCAAGATCATTGGTATCGACCTCGGCACCACCAACTCGTGCGTGGCGATCATGGACGGCGGCAAGGCCCGCGTCATCGAGAATTCGGAAGGCGATCGCACCACCCCGTCGATCGTCGCCTACACCAAGGACGGCGAAGTCCTGGTCGGTGCCTCGGCCAAGCGCCAGGCCGTGACCAACCCGAAGAACACCTTCTACGCGGTGAAGCGCCTGATCGGCCGCAAGTTCACCGATGGCGAGGTGCAGAAGGACATTGCCCACGTCCCGTACAGCATCCTGGCCCATGACAATGGCGATGCCTGGGTCGCCACCAGCGACGGCAAGAAGATGGCCCCGCAGGAAATCTCGGCCAAGGTGCTGGAGAAGATGAAGAAGACCGCCGAGGACTTCCTCGGTGAGAAGGTCACCGAAGCGGTCATCACCGTGCCGGCCTACTTCAACGACAGCCAGCGCCAGGCGACCAAGGACGCCGGTCGCATCGCCGGCCTGGACGTCAAGCGCATCATCAACGAGCCGACCGCGGCTGCGCTGGCCTACGGCCTGGACAAGGGCGACAACAAGGATCGCAAGATCGTGGTGTACGACCTGGGCGGCGGCACCTTCGACGTCTCGGTGATCGAGATCGCCAATGTCGACGGCGAGAAGCAGTTCGAAGTGCTGGCCACCAACGGCGACACCTTCCTGGGTGGCGAAGACTTCGACAACCGCGTCATCGAGTACCTGGTTGAAGAATTCAACAAGGACCAGGGCATCGACCTGCGCAAGGATCCGCTGGCCCTGCAGCGCCTGAAGGATGCTGCCGAGCGCGCCAAGATCGAGCTGTCCAGCGCCCAGCAGACCGAAGTGAACCTGCCGTACGTCACCGCTGACGCGTCGGGTCCGAAGCACCTGAACATCAAGCTGACCCGCGCCAAGCTGGAAGCACTGGTGGACGACCTGATCAAGAAGTCGATCGAGCCGTGCCGCGTCGCCCTGAACGATGCCGGCCTGCGTTCGAGCGACATCAGCGAAGTGATCCTGGTCGGCGGCCAGACCCGCATGCCGAAGGTGCAGCAGGCGGTGACCGAGTTCTTCGGCAAGGAACCGCGCAAGGACGTCAACCCGGACGAAGCCGTGGCACTGGGTGCGGCGATCCAGGGCGGCGTGCTGGGCGGCGACGTCAAGGACGTGCTGCTGCTGGACGTGACCCCGCTGTCGCTGGGTATCGAAACCATGGGTGGCGTGTTCACCAAGATCATCGAGAAGAACACCACCATCCCGACCAAGGCCTCGCAGGTGTTCTCCACCGCCGAGGACAACCAGTCGGCCGTGACCGTGCACGTGCTGCAGGGTGAGCGCGAACAGGCCCGCTTCAACAAGTCGCTGGCCAAGTTCGACCTGTCCGGCATCGAGCCGGCCCCGCGCGGTCTGCCGCAGGTGGAAGTGTCCTTCGACATCGACGCCAACGGCATCCTGCATGTGTCGGCCAAGGACAAGAAGACCAACAAGGAACAGAAGGTCGAGATCAAGGCCGGTTCGGGCCTGTCCGAGGAGGAGATCGCGCGCATGGTTGCCGACGCGGAAGCCAACCGCGAAGAAGACAAGAAGTTCCAGGAACTGGTGCAGGCCCGCAACCAGGCCGACGCCCTGATCCACGGCACCCGCAGCGCCATCACCGAGCACGGCAGCAAGGTCGGCGGCGATGTCATCGGCAAGGTCGAGGCAGCGCTGGCCGACCTGGAAACCGCGATGAAGGGCGACGACAAGGCACAGATCGAAGCCAAGTCGAAGGCACTGGAAGAAGCTGGCCAGTCGCTGTTCGCCGCTGCTTCGGCCGACCAGGGCGGTGCCCCGGGGGCCGACGCCGGCAATGCCGGCAAGGCGCAGGATGACGTGGTCGACGCTGAGTTCACCGAAGTCAAGGACGACAAGAAGTCCTGATCCGGACCGACGCGGGACGCTGGCCACCAGCGTCCCGTTGTCGCATCAGGGTCCTGACCGCCCACCGGCGTGTCGGGGCGCCCGACGCAAGAGCGGACCTGGTTCCGCTCTTCCGCTTTGACGAATCCCGACTTTCCGGAACCCGATTCACGATATGAGCAAGCGCGATTACTACGAAGTGCTGGGCGTTGCCCGCACCGCCACCGACGACGAGCTGAAGAAGGCGTACCGTCGCTGCGCGATGAAGTTCCATCCGGACCGCAACCCGGGTGATGCGGCGGCCGAGGCCTCCTTCAAGGAGTGCAAGGAAGCCTACGAAGTGCTGTCCGACGGCAACAAGCGCCGCATGTACGACAGCCACGGCCACGCCGCGTTCGAGCACGGCATGGGCGGCGGCGGCCCGGGTGGCCCGGACATGAACGATATCTTCGGCGATATCTTCGGCAACATCTTTGGCGGGGGCGGCGGTGGCCCGCGCCAGGCCCGTCGCGGCGCCGATATCGGCTACGTGATGGAGCTGGACCTGGAAGAAGCCGTGCGCGGCGTCGAGCGCCGCATCGAGATTCCGACCCTGGCCGAGTGCAGCGACTGCGATGGCAGTGGCTCCGAGGACGGCAAGGTCGAGACCTGCAATGTGTGCCATGGCCGCGGCCAGGTGCGCATCCAGCGCGGCATCTTCGCCATGCAGCAGGCCTGCCACAACTGCGGCGGCCGAGGCCAGATCATCGCCAAGCCCTGCAAGACCTGCCACGGCAACGGCCGCGTCGAGGAAGACAAGGTGCTGTCGGTGAAGGTGCCGGCGGGCGTCGATACCGGTGACCGCATCCGCCTGCAGGGCGAGGGTGAAGCCGGGCCGGCCGGTACGCCGCCGGGCGACCTGTACGTGGAAGTGCGCGTGCGCGAGCATGCGATCTTCCAGCGCGATGGCGACGACCTGCACTGCGAAGTGCCGATCCGCATCTCGCAGGCGGCACTGGGTGACACCGTGCGCGTGGCTACCCTCGGCGGCGAAGCGGAGATCCGCATTCCGGCCGAGACCCAGACTGGAAAGCTGTTCCGCCTGCGCGGCAAGGGTGTGCGTTCGGTGCGCAGCCGCAGCGAAGGCGACCTGTATTGCCGCGTGGTGGTGGAGACTCCGGTCAACCTCACCACCGAACAGCGCAAGCTGCTGGAGCAGTTCGAAGCCACCTTCGTCGGCGAGGAAGCGCGCAAGCATTCGCCGAAGTCGGCCACCTTCATCGACGGCGTGAAGGGCTTCTGGGACCGGATGACGTCCTGAGTTTTTCAACCGAAGCGTTGAGCGGAAGCGCCGGGCCATGCCCGGCGTTCTCGTTTGCGATCCGCGATGGTTTCCGCCGGGCATGCGCCGCGATGGTGGATCCACGCCATGCGTGGACGGCGTTACCGGAAAAACGCCGCAGGTGTCTGCCCCAGCTGGCGCTTGAACATGCTGGTGAACGCGCTGGGGCTGTCGTAGCCCGTCGCCAGCGCGACATCGATGACCTTGTCGCCGACCGCCAGCCGTTCCATCGCGGCCAGCAGCCGTGCCTGCTGCCGCCACTGGCCGAAGGTCATGCCCAGCTCGTTGGCGAAATGCCGCTGGATGGTTTTCACGTCCACCTCCAGCGCCTGCGCCCAGTCCTGCAGCGTGGCGTCATCGCCCGGGTGCTTCTGCAGGTGCAGGCAGATCCGCTGCAGGCGCGGGTCGGTTGGCGCGGGCAGGTGCAACGGCAGCACGTCCATGCGGTGCAGCTCATCCAGCAGCAGGCGGACCACGCGGCCATCGCGGCTGTCCTCGATGTGCTCGCCCTTGACCAGCGTGGCGGCCTGCAGCAGCTCGCGCAGCAGGGGAGAGACCTGCACCGCGAACGGTTCGGCCGGCAGGTGCGGGGCGAACGACGGGTCGATGTACAGGCTGCGCATGTGCACGGCGGCGATGCAGTCCACCGCGTGCACCATGCCGGCCGGCATCCAGATCGCGCGGTTCGAGGGCACCACCCAGCGGCCGACTTCCGAGCGCACCACCATCAGGCCGGAGATGGCGTAGACCAGCTGGTGGCGCTGGTGCTTGTGCCCCGGAATGTGGGTACCTACCGGGTACTGGGTAACCCGATAGGTGACCGGGCGATGCAGTGGAACCTCCCGCCAGGGCGCGGCCGGATCGACGTCACTGGCAATGTCCTTTTTGCGATAGGGCATGACCTGAACGCGGCAGAAGGGAGGGAGGGGCAACCGTAGCATGCGTGGCTCGCCCCCAACCTGACTGCGTCCATGTCGACCCTGGCTTCTCCCGCAACGACCTCACGCCCGGCGGCCCCCGGCGTGCTGGCCGCCATTTCCACCTCGCACGTCGTCAACGACATGATGCAGTCGCTGATCCTGGCCATCTATCCGGTGATCAAGGGCGGCTTCAATCTCAGCTTCACCCAGATCGGCCTGATCACGTTGACCTACCAGCTCACTGCGTCGATCTTCCAGCCGTTGATCGGTGTAGCCACCGACCGCCGCCCGGCACCGTATTCGCTGCCGATCGGCATGGCTTCGACCCTGTGCGGGATGCTGTTGCTCGGCTTCGCACCGAACTACGCGATGGTGCTGCTGGCAGCGGCAATGGTCGGCATCGGCTCGGCGATCTTCCATCCGGAGGCCTCGCGCATCGCGCGGCTCGCCTCGGGCGGCCGTCATGGCTTCGCGCAGTCGGTGTTCCAGGTGGGGGGCAATTTCGGTACCGCGTTGGGCCCCCTGATTGCGGCGGCAGTGATCGTGCCGTACGGCCAGCATGCCGCGTCGTGGTTCGCAGGCGCGGCCCTGATCGGCATCGCGCTGCTGACCTATGTCGGCCGCTGGTACGCGCTGCATCTGGGCACGCCGCGCCCAGCCAGTACCGCCTCGATGGCGCCGCGCCATCCACCACGCACGGTGGCCAAGGTGCTGGCGATCCTGCTGGTGCTGATCTTCAGCAAGTACTTCTACATGGCCAGCATCGGCAGCTACTTCACCTTCTACCTGATCCACCATTTCGGCATTCCGGTGGCGCAGGCGCAGCTGCACCTGTTCGCGTTCCTGGTGGCGTCGGCCGCTGGCGGCTTCCTCGGCGGCCCGTTGGGTGACCGGATCGGCCGCAAGCCGATCATCTGGACCTCGATCCTCGGCGTGGCGCCGTTCGCGCTGATGCTGCCGCATGCCGATCTGCTGTGGACCACGGTGCTCGCGGTACTGATCGGCTTCGTGCTGTCTTCGGCGTTCTCGGCGATCGTGGTCTATGCGCAGGAGATGATGCCGCACCGCATCGGCATGGTGTCCGGCCTGTTCTTCGGTTTCGCGTTCGGTATGGGCGGGCTGGGTGCCGCCGTGCTCGGCCTGCTGGCGGACAGGACCAGCATCGAGTACGTCTACCAGCTGACCGCGTTCCTGCCGTTGCTGGGCATCGTGGCGGCGTGGCTGCCGCCGTCGCGGCCTGCTGCTCACTGAGGGGGGGGCAGGGCTTGCAGCCCTGCACCTGCCGAAGTAACGGCAACAGACGAAGCGCGCTATCCGTGGATTGGCGGGGGGGGGCCGGTTGCGGGGGCGTGAGCGCCATGGATGGCGCGACCGAGCCTACAGGGACGTATTCACGGCGTCCCCCGCAACCGGACCCACCCCGCCTTCGACAGTTTCCTGCGATTTGTCGGAACGGTGTACTGCTCTGGTAGGTGTCGACCTTGGTCGACACGGTAGACCCATGCCATGCGTGGATGAATTCATTCGATATCTGACAGATGTGTCGACCAAGGTCGACACCCACCAACAGCCGCAGTTACCAACAGCCGCGTGAACCTGTCGAAGGCGGGGCGGTGTCGGAGTGCGGGGTGTCAGCCGCATGGATGCGGCTGCCAAGCCTACACGGACGTACTTGCGGCGTCCCCGCATTCCGACACCGCCCCGCCACCCCACGGATAGCTCGCTTTTGCCGTTGTCGTTGCTTGCAGCTTCGGCAGGTGCAGGGCTGCAAGCCCTGCCGAAAACCCCCTTGGGCGTAGAATGCGACCATGAGCGAATCCCTTGATAACCACCTGGTCCACGGCCGCCGCCAGCGGCCCGACGGCCCGTCGCCGATCGATGTCATCTCGGTCCAGTCGCAACTTGTCTACGGCCACGCCGGCAACAGCGCTGCCGTACCGCCGATGCGCGCGCTGGGCGTGCGTGTGGCAAGCATTCCGACGGTGCTTCTCAGCAACGCGCCGTTCTACGACACCACGCGTGGCCGCGTGCTGCCGGCCGACTGGTTCGCCGACCTGCTGCTGGGCACCCACGAACGCGGCCTGCCGCAGCGGGCGAAGATGCTGGTCTCCGGCTACTTCGGCAGCACCGCCAACGGTGCCGCCTTCGCAGACTGGCTGGACGAGATCCTGCCGGGCTGCCCGCAGCTGCGCTATTGCCTGGACCCGGTGATTGGCGACACGCACACCGGCCCCTACGTGGAACCCGGGCTGGAAGCGATCTTCGCCGAGCGCCTGCTGCCGCATGCCTGGCTGGTGACGCCGAACGCTTTCGAACTGAATCGCCTGACCGGCATGCCGGCGCTGGCCGAGGCCGATGCCCTCGCCGCCGCGCGCACGCTGCTGGATCGCGGCCCGCATTGGGTGATCGCGCACAGCGTGGGCGGCACCCCGGGTGAACTGGTGACCCTGGCCGTCGGCCGCGAGGAAACCTGGCGCTGGACCTCGCCGCTGCTGCCGGTGGACGTGGCGGGTACCGGCGATGTGCTGATGTCGCTGGTGGTGTCGTTCCTGCTGCGCGGCGAATCGATGCAGCAGGCGATTTCGCGTGCGATTGCCGGCACCCATGCGGCGCTGGAGGCGACCCTGGACAACGGCTTCGAGGAATTCGACGTGGTCGCCGCCGCGCCGGCGGCGCTGGCCGAAGGAATGCGCTTCCGCGCCGAACGCGTGGCATGAGCGGCCTGGACCCACGCACGCCGCGCACGGTCGGCATCGTCGGCAGCGCTGGCGCCTACGGGCGCTGGCTGACCCGCTTCTTCCAGCAGCACCTGCAGCTGCAGGTGATCGGCCACGATCCGGCCGACCCTGGGTCGCACACGCCGGAACACCTGCTGGCGCAGGCCGATGTGCTGGTGTTCTCGGCACCGATCCGGCACACCCCGGCGTTGATTGCCGAGTACGTGCGGCAATCGGAGGGCCGCGAGCAGGGCAGGCTGTGGCTGGATGTGACCTCGGTAAAGGAGGCGCCGGTGCAGGCGATGCTGGCGTCGCAGGCCGAAGTGGTCGGCCTGCACCCGATGACCGCGCCACCCAAGGCGCCGACCCTGAAGGGGCGGGTGATGGTGGTCTGCGAAGCGCGGCTGCAGGTCTGGCAGGCGTGGGTCGATACGCTGTGCGCTGCGCTGCAGGCCGAGTGCGTGCGGGCCACGCCGCAGCACCACGACCAGATGATGGCGCTGGTGCATGCCACCCATCTGGCCCAGGCCGGCGTGTTGCGCCAGTACCAGCCGCAGCTGGGCGATCTGGCTGCGATGATGCCGTACCGTTCGGCATCGTTCGAGCTGGATACGGCGATCATTTCGCGCATCCTGTCGCTCAACCCGGCGATCTACGAAGACATCCAGTTCGGCAACCCGTATGTGGCGCCGATGCTGGAGCGGCTGGTGGGCCAGCTGCAGGCCCTGCAGGCGCAGGTCGGGCAGGGGGACGACCGTGCACGTGATGCCTTCCGCGAGCAGCTGCTGTCGGCCAATCGCAGTGCTTTCGGTGAGCAGGCGCTGGCGGACGGTAACTATACGTTCGAACGCGTGGGCTATCTGCTGGCCGATCTGACCGAGCGCAACGCGCTGTCGGTGCACCTGCCGGAAGACCGGCCCGGCTCGCTGCGCGAGCTGCTGAACGTGTTCGAGCAGCATCGCATCAGCCTGGCCTCGATCCATTCCTCACGTACGCCCGGCGGCGAAGTGCACTTCCGCATCGGGTTCATCGCCGGCAGTGATCCGGCCGCGATCACCCGGGCGGCCGCGGAAGTGGATGCCAGCGGCATCGGGCGGGTGCTCGGCTGACTACATTCATCCACAGGTGGTGTGGATGGATCCTGAGCAAATGTGTGGATAACCTCGCTCAGCCCTTGTTGGCAAAGGCTGTCAAGATGCCTGGCGAAAAATTGGCCACGCTTCTTTGTAGGGTCGAGCCATGCTCGACTGCTTTTGGCGACAAGCGTGTCGACCCAGGTCGACACCTACCAGAGCGGAGGATGGAGATCCGGTAGCGCGAGCGCGGAGCAGCACGAATGCGGTAGCGCCGGGCCATGCCCGGCGAACCTCAAATCGTCAACCGCAGTTCACCACCACTGGTGGTGAACTCGCGTCCATTGCGCACCAGCTGGCGCCCGTCATCCAGCTCATAGCGCGGCGTGGCTTCGGAGTGGTGCCCGCTGCCGTTCGCCTCGGGCTTGAATTCGATAATGATGTGGCTTTCGCCATTACTGTCGACGGCGGGGAACTGACGGAACGACATCGCGTACCTCCTTCAGCGGATGCTGCGGGTGCGCGGCCAGCTTGGTCTTGCCGATGTTAGCCGGCCGTCATCAATCGATGAACTGCAGTCGTGCCAGTTCAGCGTACAGTCCGCCTTCGGCCAGCAGCTGCGCATGGGTACCTTCGGCGACGATACGGCCCTGGTCCATCACCACGATGCGGTCGGCCTTGAGCACGGTGGCCAGGCGGTGGGCGATGACCAGCGTGGTGCGACCGGCCATCAGCCGCTCAAGCGCCTGCTGCACGCCATGCTCGCTCTGCGCATCCAGCGCGCTGGTGGCTTCGTCCAGCAGCAGGATCGGCGCATTCTTCAGCAACGCGCGGGCGATCGCCACGCGCTGTTGCTGGCCACCGGACAGGCGCGCACCGCGTTCGCCCAGCTCACTGTCGTAGCCTTGCGGCAATGCCCGCAGGAAGCCATCGGCCTCTGCTGCACGTGCGGCGTCCTCGACCTCGGCGTCGCTGGCCTGCAGCCTGCCGTAGCGGATGTTGTCGCGTGCACTGGCTGCGAACAGCGTCGGCTGCTGCGGTACCAGTGCCAGCTGCGCGCGCAGCTCGGCCGGATCGACCTGGCGCACGTCGATGCCATCCACGCAGATGCGGCCGCTGGCCGGATCGTGGAAGCGCAGCAGCATCGACAGCACCGTGCTCTTGCCTGCGCCCGACGGGCCGACCAGGGCCACGGTCTCACCCGGGCGCACATGCAGATTGAAGTGGTCCAGCGCGGCCTGGTCCGGGCGCTGCGGGTAGTGGAACACCACGTCGTCGAACTGGATTTCGCCGCGTAGCGGTTGTGGCAGTGCGTGCGGCTGCGCCGGCGCACGGATCTCGATGTCTTCCTGCAGCAGCTCGCCGATACGGCCCATGCCACCGGCCGCACGCTGCAGCTCGTTCCACACTTCGGCCAGGGCGCCCACCGAGCCGCCGCCGATCAGCGCGTACAACACGAACTGGCCCAGCGTGCCGGCACTGAGGCGTCCGTCGATGACATCGTGCGCGCCCAGCCACAGCACGCCAACGATGGCGCCAAATACCAGCAGGATGGCGCTGGCGGTAACCAGCGATTGCGCACCGATGCGCCGGCGTGCGGCACTGATGGCATCGCCCAGCGCCTTGTCAAAGCGCCCGCGCTCATAGGGCTCGCGCGCATGCGCCTGCACCGTGCGCACGGCGCCCAGCGTCTCGCTGGCCAGGCTGTTGGCATCGGCGATGCGGTCCTGGCTGCTGCGCGCAACCGTGCGCAGCTTGCGCGCGCCGATGATGATCGGCAGCACCGCCAGCGGGATGCCGAGCAGTGACCACGCGGCCAGCCGCGGGCTGGTGACGAACAGCATCGCCAGGCTGCCGACCACGGTGACGCTGCTGCGCAGGGCGACTGACATGGTCGAGCCGACCACGCTGCGCAGCAGTTCGCTGTCGGCGGTCAGGCGCGAGACCAGTTCGCCGCTGCGGCTGCGGTCGTGGAAACCGGCGCCGAGCTGGATCAGGTGTGCGTACAGGCGGCTGCGCAGGTCGGCGACGACCTTCTCGCCCAGCAGCGACACGAAGAAGAACCGTGCGGCCGTCGCCAGTGCCAGCACCACCGCCACCAGCATCAGCAGGGCGAAGGCACGGTTGATCTGGCCACCGCTGGTGAAGCCGTGGTCGATCATCTGCTTCACGGCGGGGGGCAGGCTCAGCGTGGCGGCCGAAGAAACCGCCAGGGCCAGCAGCCAGGCGGTGAACAACCCGCTATGGCGGCGCACGAACGGCCACAACGTCCGCAGGCTGCCGAGGCGGCGCAGCGGCGGGGTCGAGGCAGGGGCGTCGTCCTTGTCAGTCATCCTGGGTGTCGTCTTGTATGCGGATACGGTCACGGGTGGCGTCGCGCAGGCGGATTTTCAATGCATCGACCTGATCGGCCGGCAATTCGGCCCGCAGGCACACGCCGTTGGCATCGAACCGTTCATCGAGCTTCCCGGCGCCGAAGGCGGGCAGGGTGGCGTGCAGGGTGCCCAGGTCCTCGAAGCCGGCCAGCAGCTGCAGCCGGGCCATCGCCACCAGGGGCAGGCGGGGGGCGGTGCGCAGGCACTCGGCGGCAGCGCCACCGTAGGCGCGCACCAGTCCACCGGCGCCCAGCTTGATGCCGCCGAACCAGCGCGTCACCACCACCATCACGCGGTCGAACCCCTGGCCATCGATCGCCGCCAGGATCGGTCGTCCGGCCGTTCCAGCGGGCTCGCCGTCGTCGCTGGAGCGGTAGTCCTGGCCGTACCGGTAGGCCCAGCAGTTGTGGGTCGCGTCGGCTGCTGCAACCTGCTGCAGGATCGCCATGGCCGCTGCGGCGCTGTCGATCGGCGCAGCATGGGCGATGAAACGACTGTGTTTGACTTCCAGCGTGTGGCTGACAGGCTGGGCGAGGGTATCGAGCATTCCCGTCATTCTACGGGGTCGCCGGAGATCACGTTCTGCTTCAGTCGTCCAGCAACGGGCGCAGGTCGCGCGGCAGGCGGGCTTCCGGATACTGCTGCACGTAGCGCTCCAGGCTGGCGCGGGCCAGATCGCGCTGGCCGTCGTCGCGACGCGCGCGGATTTTCTGCAGCCACTGCCGGCGCGGCAGTCGCGCGTCGGCGTCCACCTCGGCCTGCACGGCATCCGCGCTCAGGCCCGCATCGCTGCCGCGGCGCATGATGCCCGGTGCGGAACGGCTGGGCGCCTCACGCTTCATCGAGGTGATCTCCACCCGATCCAGCGCCTGCGCCCGCTCGGCCGAGGCCTCGGCGGCATTGGCTGCCGAGGCCTCGGCCGTGCGTGCTTTCATTGCCCCGGACGCTGCTGGCGCGAATGCCGGTGCGGGTGCCGAGTAGGCGGTCGGTGCAGGTGGCGCTGGCGGTGCTGCAGCCGGAGCGGGCGGGAGCGTCGCAAAGGAGGTGTCGGCGGCCGCATCCGCAGCCTTGGATCGTGCGGCCTGGGCAGGCACTTCAGCGGTCTTGGCCGGCGCAGGCTTGTGCGCACGCGCGATGGCCGGTGCCGGGGCAGCGGAAACAGGGGCGGACTCGGGTGCTGCCGGCGCAGCGGCTGGTTCCGCAACCGCCACTGCGCTGTGGGCCGAACCACTTCCAGCGGCCTGATCGGCAGCCGCGACGTCTTCTGCCGCAGCCGGTGCTGCGGCAACAGCAGTCTCGCCCGCCGGAACCGGCGGCGGTTCAGGACGCAGCTGCCAGGCGATGCCGATGGCGAACACCATCGAAGCGGCGATGCCGAACACCGCTGGCCAACGCGGGCCTGTGCGCTGCTTGCGCGGCGCCTCGGGAGAGGCGGCAACATCGGTACCCGGAGCGTCCACGGCGGCACGCGCCGCAGCCAGGATGGCGGCGTCCAGTGCGGCCGGTGGTGCCTGCTCGGCGCGACGGCCGAGCAGCCGGGCCAGCTCGCGTTCTTCCGGCGTCAGCGGTTCGTCTCGGTTCATGCGTTCAATCCCGCACGCAGCTTGTCCATCGCATAGCGCAGCCGCGATTTCACGGTTTCCCGGCCTACGCCGGTGATCTGGCCGATCTCCTCCAGGCTCAGTTCCTGATCCAGCCGCAGTTGCAGCACTTCGCGCTGCTCCGGCGGCAATTGCTCCATCGCCAGCTGGATGCGGCGACGTTGTTCGAATTCGGAAAGTTCGGCTTCCGGGGTCTGCCCGTCCTCGATCGCGGCCAGGCGCAGGTCGGCGTCGGCCGGCGCGGCAGGGCGATGGCGGGCGGCGCGCCAATGGTCGTTCAGGCGGTTGTGGGCGATGCGGAACAGCCAGGTGCTGAACGCCGCTTCGGGCTGCCACCCGGCACGGGCGCTGATCACCCGCTGCCAGACGTCCTGGAAGATCTCCTCGGCCAGCGCGTTGTCGCGCAGTTGGCGCAGCAGGAAGCCGAACAGTCGTTTGCGATGGCGCGCATACAGGCTTTCGAACGCGTGCAGGTCGCCGCCGGCCCAGGCCAGCATCAAGGCTTCATCGGTTGGCAGTGCGCTGGCTTCCACGGCGTACAGGGTAAGGCCTGCAGGCGATGGCGCATAGCCGGTGGCAGGGGCGGGCAGGGCGAGGGTCATGGCTCGGAAGGGGCTGCGGACGGCAGGAAAAACGTACGGGCGCACGATTCGGGGTTTACGGGCTTCCATTGCCCCCCGGGTGGCGCGCTATGCTCGTCGGCTCAGGGGAGGCGACGCATAGACGGCGCCAAGAGATTGTCATTTGTCCACGCATGCTGAACCGGCGGAAGAGCCACCACACGAGGCCGTGCTGAGCACGGCGCTGGTGCGCGCGTTGCATGCGCTTTTGCCGGAAACGGCTGTGGTCCGCGTCGGCTGGGACGACCCGCAGCTCGGGCGTGGTCAGGACGGGTGGCCGGCCGACGGGGCGGCAGGCGCGTTCACTGCGCCGGGCATCGGCGACGGCTGCCATGGCTGGAAACATGACGGTGCACGCCTGCAGCTGTCGGTGGAAGGCGCCGTGCCTTCCGCGGCGTGGTGGGGGCTGGCCCGTCAGGCCATGGAACTGGCACTGCAGCGTGGCCGCCAGGCCGGGCAGATCAAGGCGCTGGAAGAGGCTGAACGGTTGCAGCAGGCGCTGTTCCAGATCGCCGATCTGGCCGGCGCCGATCTGGAGATGTCGGAGATGCTGCGTCACGTGCACGGCGTGCTCGGCACGCTGATGTATGCGGAGAACTGCTACATCGTTGAATACGATGATGTGCGTGACCAGATCCGCTTCCTGTACTTCGCCGACCAGGTCGACGATTTCGTCGCCGACCCGTCGCAGAGCCATGACGCCGCCGAGATGCCGCGCAGCCTGACCGTCGCGCTGCTGCGCCACGGCAAGCCGCTCAGCGGACCCTCGCGCGAACTTCTGGCACGCGTGGTCGAGCAGGAGCACGACCCGCAGCGTGGCCCCGAGAGCCTGGACTGGCTGGGTGTGCCGATGCTGCGCGATGGCCGGGTATGCGGCGCAATCGTGGTGCAGAGCTATAAGCTGGCGGCCCGTTATGGCGAGGCCGAGCGGGCGTTGCTGGGCTTTGTCGCGCAGCACGTGCAGACTGCGATGGACCGGCGCCAGGCGCAGGTCCGGCTGGAGCAACAGGTGGAGCGGCGCACGCTGGAACTGCAGCGTGCCAACCGCAGCCTGCAGGATGAAGTGGCGGAGCGCCGGCGCGCCGAGCAACTGCAGACCGCGCTGTACAACATTGCCGAAATGGCGATGTCGGCCGACAGCCTGGCCCAGTTCTACGGGCAGGTGCATGGCGTGGTCGGGCGCCTGCTCGATGCGCGCAACTTCTATATCGCGCTGGTGAACGGAAGCGGCAACGGCCTGGACTTCGTCTATTCGGTGGACGAGCACAATGCCAGCCGTGCACCTCGTCCGTTCAGTCGCGGCCTGACCGAATACGTGGTGCGCAACCGGCGGCCCCTACTGGCCTCACGCGCCCAGATCGATGCGTTGCTGGCCAGTGGCGAGGTGCGTGAATCCGGCGCGCGCTCGCATTGCTGGCTGGGCGTGCCGCTGCTGCGCGATGACGAGGTGGTCGGTGCGATCGTGGTGCAGAGTTACAGCGAGAACAGTACGTTCAGCGTGCACGATCAGCGGCTGCTGACGTTCGTTGCGCAGAACATCGGAACCGGCTTGGCGCGCCAGCGCGACCAGCAACGGCTGCGTTTGGCGCATGCCGAACTGGAAAAGCGCGTGGAGGAACGCACGCGTGAGCTGGCCGAGGTCAACGAGAAGCTGCTCGGCCAGATCGGCGAGCGCCTGCGGGCCGAGCAACGCCTGACCCATCAGGCCATGCACGATGCGCTGACCGGCCTGCCCAACCGGCTGCACCTGCTCGATCGCCTGCAGGATGCGCTTGCGCTGGCCAAGCGCGAGGGTGGGCCGGTGTTCGCCGTGCTGTTCCTCGACCTGGATCGCTTCAAGCTGGTCAACGACAGCATCGGCCACGCCGCGGGTGACCGCATGCTGGTGGAGGTGGCCAAGCGCATCGTATCGATGGCCGGTGCTGATGACGTAGTGGCACGGCTGGGCGGTGATGAATTCGCGGTGCTGCTGCAATGCCCGCAGGGCCTGGCACAGGCGCTGGATTTCGGCCAGCGCTTGTTGCTGGCATTGCAGGAATCGATATGGATCGCCGGCCGCGAGTTGTTCCCGTCCGGCAGCCTGGGCATCGCGTTGTGGAATCCGCGCTACCGTACCGGCGAGGAACTGCTGCGTGATGCGGATGCGGCGATGTACCGGGCCAAGGCACAGGGCCATGACCGCTGCGCGATCTTCGACGAGGACATGCGCGAACAGGCCATGCGCAGCCTCGACCTGGAAGCCGATCTGCGCCGCGCGATCAACAACCGTGATTTCGTTCCGTTCTTCCAGCCGATCGTGCGCCTGTCCGATGGCGAAGTGGTGGGACATGAGGCATTGCTCCGCTGGCAGCACGAGCGTCGTGGCCTGCTGTTGCCTGGCGCGTTCCTGGAGCTGGGAGAGGAAAGCGGCCTGATCGAACAGGTCGACTGGCTGATCTACGAGCAGGTCATCGCGCGCCTGGCCGAAGGTGGGCAGAGCTATGTCTCGGTGAACGTTTCGCCGCGCCATTTCCGCTCGGCCGAGTTCAGCGACCGCCTGTTCGGCCTGCTCGACGCGTGTGGCGCCGATCCGCGCCGGCTGCGGCTGGAGATTACCGAGGTCGCGCTGCTGGACGATGCGCCGCACACGCTGCGCATCCTGCAGGGCCTGCGCGAGCGTGGCATCCAGGTGCAGCTGGACGACTTTGGTACCGGCTTCTCTGCGCTGTCCTACCTGCACCGATTCCCGATCAGTACATTGAAGATCGACCAGAGTTTCATCGCCGGCCTGCACGGGCCGGAAGTGCAGAGCACGCGCGCGCTGGTCGAAGGCGTGCTGTCACTGGCCCGCACCCTGGGCATCGAAACCATTGGCGAAGGCATCGAGACCGAGGCGCAGCGGCAGACACTGCGCGAACTCGGTTGCGACTATGGCCAGGGATACCTGCTGGGCCGTCCCGCACCGTGGGCGCGGACGCTGGCGTGAGCCACCGCGACGGTTCACTTCAGCGCAGAGCCGAGCGACGTTTCTCGTCGATCCACTTCGAGGCCTGGGCCGGCTGGTAGTTCTGCATCCACACCAGCATTTCCTCGATGTCCGAGCCGTACCAGAGGTCCTGGCGCTGGTCCGGATGCAGGAAACGCTCTTCCACCATGCGGTCGATCATGCCGATCAGCGGCGCGTAGAAACCTTCCACATCCAGGAACGCGCAGGGCTTGTTGCCGATGCCCAGCTGGCGCCAGGTCAGCATCTCGAAGATCTCTTCCATGGTGCCGAAGCCACCGGGCAGGGCAACGAAGCCATCGGCGAGGTCGAACATGCGCGACTTGCGCTCATGCATCGAGCCGACGATCTCCAGTTCGGTCAGGCCGCGGTGGGCCACTTCCCAGTCGGCCAGCTGGCGCGGGATCACGCCGGTCACCTCGCCGCCAGCGGCGAGCACGGCGTTGGCCACGGTGCCCATCAGGCCAACGTTGCCGCCGCCATACACCAGGCGCAGGCCATCGCGGGCGATGCGATCACCCAGGGCAATGGCGCGTTCGGTGTAGGCCGGCTTGCTGCCAGCGTTGGAACCACAGTACACACAGATCGATTTCATGGATCTTCTGTCTCTTGACCGGAAACGAAAACGCCCCGTCACCGACCGCAAGGCGGTCAGAGACGGGGTGTCCTTGGATTATGAGCCCTTCTGTAGAGCCGAGCCATGCTCGGCTGCTCTTCGTTCAGATCGCGGCAAACGCCAGCCGAGAATGGGCCATGCCGGTCGTCCTGACCGGCACCCTTCGGGCCGTCGCCAGCGACGTTGGCAGCGGCCCCTGCCGCTGCCTTCGGCTCTACGTACGTAAGCGGCGGCTTACGCCGCCGCGGCCTGCTCGCGGCGCGGGCCTTCACGCAGGGCACGTCCCACCATGCCGACCAGCAGGTCCAGCTCCTGGCTGTCCATGCCGAAGTGCGGGGTGAAGCGCAGCGAGTTCTCACCACCGTGAATCACGTTGATGCCGTGCTGGCGCAGCCATTCCTCGGTGGAGTTGGCGCCGTAACACTTGAACTGCGGCGCCAGCTCGCACGAGAACAGCAGCCCGGTGCCCTGCACCTTGGTGATCAGGCCACCCAGCTCGCTCTTGAGCTGTTCCAGCTTGCGCACGGCCTCGGCGCCACGTTCGGCGATGTTGGCGCGTACCTGTGGGGTCAGCTGGGCCAGGGTGGCGCAGGCCACGTCCAGCGCACGCGGATTGCTGGTCATGGTGTTGCCGTAGATGCCCTTGCGGTACAGCTGCGCGGCATGCTCGGTCACCGCCAGCACCGACAGCGGGTACTGCGCGGCGTTGAGCGCCTTGGAATAGGTCTCCATGTCCGGCGGGTCAAGGCCTTCAAAGCCGGGGTAATCGACCACCGACAGCACGCCATGCGCGCGCAGGCCTGCCTGGATCGAGTCGAGCAGCAGCAGGCTGCCGTGTGCACGGGTCAGCTCACGGGCAACGGCATAGAACGACGGCGGCACCGAACGGCCCGGGTCGCCCTCGCCCATCACCGGCTCCAGGAATACGGCTTCGATGAACCACTGGTTGCGCGCGGCATCCTCGAACACCTTGCGCAGCCCGGCCTCGTCGTAAGGCGCCACGGTGATCACCGAGTCCTCGCCGCGGTAGCTGGCCAGGTGCTGCATGTAGCTCTTGCGACTGGAATCCGAATAGAGGGCAGGGCGGTCGGTACGGCCATGGAAGCTGCCCTTGACCACCACGCGCTTGATCGCAGCGCCGGCGTGACGTGCGCCAGGATCGGTCTGCAGCTTGGCGTTGACGTCGGCGATGCGCGCGGCCAGGCCGACGGCTTCGGAGCCGGAATTCAGGCACATGAAACGGGCGAACGGGCAGCCGCCACGGCGGTGGCCGATCTCGGCACGCAGGGCGGTGATGAAGCGCTGCTGCGACAGGCTGGGGGTCATGATGTTGGCCATCACCTGTGGGCGCGCCATGGCTTCCAGCACGGCGTCCGGGGTGTGCCCGAAGCCGAGCATGCCGTAGCCGCCGGCGTCGTACAGCACGGCGCCCTTCAGGGTGACCACCCATGGGCCGCGCGCGGCCAGCGCCACGTAGGGGGTTACCGCGTCATCGGCATAGAAATTGACGAATCCGTCCTGCATCGCGTCGATCTGTGCCTGTTCGTCCTGCGCCAGCAGCGGCCCCAGGTCGGCCTGCACGCGCGCGAATTCCTCGGCGGCGGCGTCCACTGCGGCGATCAGCTGCGGGTGGTTGGCGGACAGGGCGGTCAGGGTGGCATCGTCCAGGCCGGTGGTGAGGCGGGTGCCGGGCTGGTTGCGCAGGGGGGCGAGGCGTTCGATGAAGCTCATTGCAGATCTCCTGAAACAATGGGTCGCACGGGCCATCAAAAGCAAAACGCGCGTCATCACGCGCGCTTGGGGCAGGCTCGTGCAGCGGACTTCCGGTTCGATGCTAGCACTTGTTTTTTTGCGCGATAACCCCGTAGAAACCTGCTGCATAGCAGCATTTTGCGCGACGTTCGCCGCGAAGTGCGCCGGCTCGCAGACGCTGGACGTACAATGCGCGCCATTGTCGACCTGTTGCCGCCCACCGCCTTGAAGAAGTCCGATTTCCATTACGACCTGCCGGCTGAACTGATCGCGCAGGCTCCCCTGGCCGAACGTTCCGCCAGCCGCCTGCTGGTGGTACCACCGGCGCCCGGTGCCTTCACCGACCTGCAGGTGCGCGACCTGCCGTCGCTGCTGCAGCCGGGCGACCTGCTGGTGTTCAACGACACCCGGGTGATTCCGGCGCGCCTGTTCGGGCAGAAGGCCAGCGGCGGCCGCGTGGAGATCCTGATCGAGCGCCTGCTCGGCGCTCAGCAGGCGCGTGCGCAGGTCGGCGCCAGCAAGTCGCCGAAGGCCGGCAGCCGCATCGCGCTGGATGCCGGTGGCGAAGCCAAGGTGCTGGGCCGCGATGGCGAGTTCTACGTGCTGCAGTTCCATGTGCCGGAATCGCTGGAACAGTGGCTGCTGCACGCCGGCCGCCTGCCGCTGCCGCCCTACATCCAGCGCGAGCCGGGCGTGGACGACCGCGAGCGCTACCAGACCGTGTTCGCGCGCGAGGTGGGCGCGGTGGCGGCACCGACTGCCGGCCTGCATTTCGACGAGCCGCTGCTGGCGGCGCTGAAGGACAAGGGCGTGGCGTTCGGCCACGTCACTCTGCATGTGGGTGCGGGCACCTTCCAGCCGGTGCGCGCCGATGACCTGAAGGACCACGTGATGCACCGCGAGTGGCTGAACGTCGGCGCCGAACTGGTGCAGCAGGTGCGGCGCACGCGCGCCGCCGGCGGCCGGGTGATCGGCGTCGGCACCACCGTGGTGCGCGCGCTGGAAAGCGCGATGCGCGATGGCGAACTGCTGCCGTTCGCCGGCGAGACCCAGATCTTCATCACCCCGGGCTACCGCATCCGCAGCGTCGACGCGATGGTGACCAATTTCCACCTGCCCGAAAGCACGCTGCTGATGATGATTTCGGCGTTTGCAGGCAAGGACCGCGTGTTCGAGGCCTACCAGCACGCGATCGAGCAGCGCTACCGCTTCTTCAGCTACGGCGACGCCATGCTGCTGTTCCCGCAAGCGGGGTAGGGCGCTGACCTCTGCCTGCTTGTGGTGGGTGCGCACCGTTGGTGCGCACTTGCAGGTGCCTGGAGACCAGGAAAGCCACGCATGGCGTGGCTCTCCTGCCGTGCCGTTCAGGCCTGAATGGGCGGTCGCCCCGGTTTTGGGAGACAATGAGCGACTATTTGCCTGAATGACCGCTCCATGTCCCGACTGCAGTTCCAGCTCCAGACCCGCGACGGCCGTGCCCGCCGTGGCCGCCTGACCTTCCCGCGTGGCACGGTGGAAACGCCGGCCTTCATGCCGGTCGGGACCTATGGCTCGGTCAAGGGCATCCTGCCGAACCAGGTGCGTGCACTGGGCGCCGAGATCATCCTCGGCAACACCTTCCATCTGTACCTGCGCCCGGGCCTGGACATCATCGCCGACCACGGCGGCCTGCACGGCTTCTGCCGCTGGGATGGCCCGATCCTGACCGATTCGGGTGGTTTCCAGGTGTTCTCGCTGGCCCACCGCCGCAAGATCACCGAGCAGGGCGTGACCTTTGCCTCGCCCACCGACGGCGCCCGCGTGTTCCTCGGTCCCGAGGAGAGCATGAAGATCCAGAAGGTGCTCGATTCGGACATCGTGATGATCTTCGACGAGTGCACCCCGTACCCGGCCACCGAAGACGTTGCCCGCCGTTCCATGGAGCTGAGCCTGCGCTGGGCCCAGCGCAGCCGCAACGCGCATGACGAGCTGGGCAACGACGCGGCCTTGTTCGGCATCGTCCAGGGGGGCGTGCACACCGACCTGCGCAGCCGCTCGGCCGACGCCCTGCAGGCGATCGGCTTCGACGGCTACGCCATCGGCGGCCTGGCCGTGGGCGAGCCGGAGCACGAGCGCAATGCCATGCTCGACCACCTGGATCCGGAGCTGCCGGGCGACCGGCCGCGTTACCTGATGGGCGTGGGCCGGCCGGAGGACCTGGTCGAGGGCGTGGCGCGCGGCGTGGACATGTTCGACTGCGTGATGCCGACCCGTAATGCGCGCAACGGCCACTATTTCACCTCGTTCGGCACCGTTCGCATCCGCAATTCCCAGTACGCGCGGGACATGGACCCGATCGAGCCGGGCTGCGGCTGCGTGGCCTGCACCGGCGGTTACACCCGGTCCTACCTGCGCCACCTGGACCGCTGCAACGAGATGCTGGCGCCGATGCTGGGCACCCTGCACAACCTGTTCTATTACGAAAAGCTCATGGCCGACATCCGTGCCGCGATCGAGGCGGGAACCTTCCTGGCATTCCGCGAGTCCTTCTACGCGGCACGCGGAGCGGTGGCCCCGCCGCTGTAACCCCGACGCCCCCCTGCCGAACGGCCCAAGGACGAACGCCCGGGGCCGTGGCATACTTCAAGGCTGACCCAGATCCGCGGTCGACACCCCCGCCCCTCAAGGGACGGGAGCGCCGCCCAACCAAAGGACCAACGATGAACCTGCTTGCTTTCCTGATTCCCGCCGCCCACGCCCAGGCCGCCGGCGGCCAACCGCAGGGCATGGGCCTGACCACGCTGCTGTTCCCGATCATCCTGATCGCCATCATGTACTTCCTGATGATCCGCCCGCAGATGAAGCGGCAGAAGGAGCACAAGGCCATGCTGGAGAAGATCAAGCGCGGCGATGAAGTGCTGACCAACGGCGGCATCGCCGGCAAGGTCACCGACATTGGCGACCACTTCATCACCGTCGAAGTGGCCGACAACGTGCGCATCCGCGTGCAGAAGGGCGCTGTCGGCAGCGTGCTGCCGACCGGCACCCTGGATTCGGCCAAGTAAGCCACTCCCTTTCCGAAGCACAACCGCGGCGCCGGGGATGGCGCCGCGCGGGACCCAAGCAATGCTCGAATTTCCACGCTGGAAGTACGTCGTCATCCTGATCGTACTGGCGCTCAGCGCGCTGTATGCGCTGCCCAACATCTACCAGAAGGACCCGGCCATCCAGATCACCGCCAACCGTGGCGGGCAGATCGACGATGCGCTGCGCGACCGTGTGCTGGCCGACCTGAAAAAGGCCGGCATCGCCACCATCGGTGCCGAAAAGGAAGGGGAAAGCCTGATCGTCCGCCTGTCGGACCTGAAGTCGCAGTCCGCTGCCAGCGACGCCCTGCGTGACACCGTCGGCGAGAAGTACACCGTGGCCCTGAACCTGGCCTCGACCGTGCCGGACTGGCTGGCCAACCTCGGCGGTCGCCCGATGGTGCTGGGCCTGGACCTGCAGGGTGGCGTGCATTTCGTGCTGCAGGTCGACCAGAAGGCTGCCCTCGACAAGCGCCTGGATGCCTATACCGAAGACGTGCGCAGCACCCTGCGTGACGCGCGCATCGCCTACCAGTCGGTGGAACGCCGCGCCGATAACAGCATCGTGGCCAACCTGAGCCCATCCGCCGGCGATGACGCCGCGCAGCGTGCCCGCGCCGCGCTGGTCAAGGCACAGCCGACCCTCGGCTATGACGTCAGCGGCAACCGCATCACGGTCACCGTGCCGGAGACCGAGATCACGCAGATCGCCAACGGCGCCATCGAGCAGAACATCAACACCCTGCGCAACCGCGTGAACCAGCTCGGCGTGGCCGAGCCGATCATCCAGCGCCAGGGTGCCGACCGTGTGGTCGTGCAGCTGCCGGGCGTGCAGGACACCGCCGAAGCCAAGCGCATGATCGGTGCCACCGCCACCCTGGAGTACCGTGCGGTGGTTGAAGGCAATGCGCAGGACGCCATCAACTCCGGCCGCATTCCGCCGGAAGCGAAGGTCTACCAGCAGCGTGACGGCCGCGGCCCGATCCTGCTGAACAAGCGCGTGATCGTCACCGGCGACCAGATGGTCGGTGCGCAGGCGGTGACCGATTCGAACAGCGGCTCGCCGGCCGTC
The DNA here is from genome assembly GCF_057179845.1 of Stenotrophomonas maltophilia group sp. SKK55. NCBI lineage: Bacteria > Pseudomonadati > Pseudomonadota > Gammaproteobacteria > Lysobacterales > Lysobacteraceae > Stenotrophomonas > Stenotrophomonas maltophilia group sp. SKK55. The sequence continues at coordinate 254,160 of NZ_JBXUHP010000018.1, read as the reverse complement.
AGCGTGACGCTGAACAACGTCGGTGGCCAGCGCATGTTCGACTTCACCAGCGCCAACGTGAACAAGCCGATGGCGGTGGTCTACACCGAGCGCGTGCCGACCGTAACCGTCGTCGACGGCCAGGAAGTGCGTGGCTTCAAGGTCAACGAGGAAGTGATCTCGGTGGCCAACATCAACGGCGTGTTCGGCAAGAACTTCCAGACCACCGGCCTGCAGAAGAAGGAAGCCGAAGACCTGGCCAAGCTGCTGAAGTCGGGTTCGCTGGCTGCGCCGATGGACTTCGTCGAGGAGCGCGTGGTCGGCCCGAGCCTCGGCGCCGAGAACGTCAAGAACGGCATGCGCGCGGTGGTGTTCGCGTTCCTGTTCACCCTGGTGTTCTTCAGCGTGTACTACCGCATGTTCGGTGTGATCACCTCGGCAGCGATGCTGTTCAACCTGCTGATCGTAGTGGCGGTGATGTCGCTGTTCGGTGCCACCATGACCCTGCCGGGCTTTGCCGGCCTGGCGTTGTCGGTCGGCCTGTCGGTGGACGCCAACGTGCTGATCAACGAGCGTATCCGTGAAGAGCTGCGAGCCGGCGTGCCGGGCAAGACGGCGATCGTGACCGGTTACGAGCGTGCCTCGGGCACCATCCTCGACGCCAACCTGACCGGCCTGATCGTCGGCGTGGCGCTGTTTGCATTCGGTACCGGTCCGCTGAAGGGCTTCGCGCTGACCATGATCATCGGTATTTTCGCCTCCATGTTCACCGCGATCACCGTGTCGCGTGCGCTGGCGACGCTGATCTACGGCCGCCGCAAGAAGCTCCAGAACGTGGCCATCTGACGGGACGACACGCACAATGAAACTGTTTCCGCTGCACATCCTCCCGAACGACACCAAGATCGACTTCATGCGTTGGCGCCATGTCGCCATGGCAGTCACCATCGTGGTGTTCCTGGCCTCGGTCGCCATCATCGGCATCAAGGGCTTCAACTACGCACTGGACTTCACCGGAGGCACCCTGATCGAAGCCCGCTTCGACAAGGCGGTGGATGTTGAGCAGGTCCGCACCAAGCTCGAGCAGAGTGGCTTCGAAGGCGCCCAGGTGCAGAGCGTCGGTGGCAACACCGACCTGCTGATCCGCCTGGCCCCGCACGGCGAGCATGCTCCGGGTACCGGCGACGCCGCCCACGAGGACAAGGCCACGGCCGCTGCCGTGGTGAAGGCGTTGTCCACTGCCGACAATCAGGCCACCGTGCTCCGCAACGAGTTCGTGGGCCCGCAGATAGGCAAGGACCTGGCGATGAATGGCCTGTATGCCACCATCTTCATGCTGGCCGGCTTCCTGATCTACATCGCGGTGCGCTTCGAGTGGAAGTTCGCGGTCACCGCCAGCATCGTGGCGATGTTCGACCTGATCGTGACGGTCGCTTACGTGTCCCTGCTGGGCCGTGAGTTCGACCTGACCGTGCTGGCCGGCCTGCTGTCGGTGATGGGCTTTGCGATCAACGACATCATCGTGGTCTTCGACCGCGTCCGTGAGAACTTCCGCAGCCTGCGCGTGGACTCGATGGAAGTGCTGAACCGTTCGATCAACCAGACGCTGTCGCGTACGGTGATCACTGCCGTGATGTTCTTCCTGTCGGCGCTTGCCCTGTACCTGTACGGCGGCAGCTCGATGGAAGGGCTGGCCGAGACGCACATGATCGGCGCGGTGATCGTGGTGCTGTCCTCGATCCTGGTGGCGGTGCCGATGCTGACGATTGGTGTGCTGCGCGTGAGCAAGCAGGACCTGCTGCCGAAGGCGAAGGACGTCGAGGCCCTGGCCCGTCGCCCATAAGCGTTCGCGCTGCACGCAACACACAGAGAACCCCGCGCAAGCGGGGTTTTTTGTGTGCAGGGCTTGCAGCCCTGCACCCACGGTAGTGCCGGCCGCTGGCCGGCAACAGCAACAGCAGCAGCAAGAGCGTGCCTTCCGTGGATGGGCGGGGCGGTGTCGGAGTGCGGGGACGCCGCAAGTACGTCCGTGTAGGCTTGGCAGCCGCTTGCTCGTGTGCGCTTTCCTGCGCACACGGCAAGACCGGGGTTGGGCGTCCTGCCCAACCCGCCCGAGGCATGCCTCGGGCCCATGCGGCTGACACCCCGCACTCCGACACCGCCCCACCTCTGACAGATTCCCGCGATCGGGTATATCCACGCCGTGCTTGGATGAAATCTGTCAGATATCGATACCCAACGAGCTGTTCCGACAGATCGCAGAGAACTGTCGAAGGCGGGGTGGGTCCGGTTGCGGGGGCGTGAGCCGT